>JBEKSC010000059.1:0-2782 GCA_049517415.1 Bathyarchaeia archaeon | reverse complement strand
CACTCAACTCCTTCTAAGGAACATTTCGTGGGGCCGACTCTAGTGAATAAGAATCACTCCCAGCAAGAGGACGACGGCCACGATGATGTGGGCGAGAACCAGTAGTAGGGACACAGGAAACATCCGATGGGCGGAAAAGAGATTGAGACCGACGAACAGCAAAAGAACAAGCCGGATCAACCCAATGTGATCATGAGGCCACTTCATAAAGGAATTCATCAGAGTCCTTTGGCACACTTCGGAGTGGTAGGATTGATAGCGGAAGGAAACTTACCAGATCTATCGAGGAGAGCGATTCATCGGATACCCATCAACTAGCCCACCGGTTGGGCTAGATTCCGGCGTGGAAGGGCGTTTTTCAGGCCGAATCCTGCGATGTGCGCTGGACTGCAATGACGAAGTTGCACTTGATGAGGTGAAGCGCGTATTCTCATCTAAAGATGACTCATCGTATTGAGGCCGTTCAAAGTGAGCGGCGCGAATAGGGTCGCCTCGAATAGGTGCACAACATGCCAGCTCAACTAGCAGATGATTTCTGGCCTCGGCCTCTTCGTCATTGTGCGCTTCCGCTCGTTAGCGACACCGACGAGGAAATCACAATTGCTGAACTTACAAGCGAGCCGATTGACGGATTCGCCGGAAATCGAATGCTGTACACCGCCTTGGTGCCCTTAGTAGAAGTTGACTCTGTTCTTAAGGCAGCAGGCGGCATGGGCCATGGAGTCAGCTCTAACGCTACTTATCCGGTATTTGGAGAGGGTGGTAAGTATCTTCCGGCTTTCTGGATTGACAGCCCTGACGGCTCGAACCGCTTTGAGAGCCTCATCCATACTTGGCATAACAACAATAAGAATGTCCTTCTCCCAGACAGCTCTCTATTAATGTGTTACGGGCTCACCCCACGAATAATGAAGGATGGCAGTATTTCCTGGGACGACCCGTCAGGCCCCGTATATGACGTCGTCCGCGTCGCTCCATTATCGAATTACACGATTGAGATGAAATATACAACTGCCCGAGTGACAATCCACCGCGACTATCTTGAGGACTACCTTAGCCTAAAAGGCTGCGCTGCCGTTGTAACGTACTATGACGAACGTTATTCCTCTGATGACCCAGAAGTTGCGGCCCTTGTTGGCGACAGGGGGGCCAGTTTCCGACAAGCAGGCCGTGAATTATGGTTTATGCCCATGCACCTCGACAATGCCAATCAAGTCTCCCAAGTATGGGGATGCGCTCTGCTATTGATCCCTGCCGGACGGCCAATATCCAATCCGCCCGAACTTGAATTGACCTGGCCCGACCGGGCTTTGCCTATTAAGGGAAGTGGGATACAGGTGTCATTCGAGCCTTTTGAACTTGCGTATGTTCGCGACGAGGTTCTAGCCGAATACGAAAAACACGACGAATTCGAGATCTCTCCAGAATGTGGGTTTGTCAGATACGGCAACTGGTGGTCCGTTAGCCATTGTCGTCGGTTTGGACGGAACCACATTGAGCTTGAGCTCCGCAAACTTTATGAAGGGGCACCAATCGATGTCATAAAACACTTCAACAGATTCGCAGTGAAGTCCACGGTCGCAGAAAAGGACACCGAAATCTATGGAACACGCCACATCGGCATTCGAGCCAAGGAGTTGGTCGAAGCATTCTTGCAAGTCACGGCGACACTCTCACAGTTAGGTGATGCAATCGGACTGGCCTTTGGCCAGGAGGACATCGGCAAATTCAGTGCCACAGACATCACTTACAGAGGCTGGTGGACATTTGGGAATTTGAAATCGTTAGGCCAAGTCGTTCCGTTGGCTCTTACATTTCCAGAATTTCTGAACCGCTGCAAGGAGGTTTTCAAACTGCTTGAGAATCTTCAGCAAGCAGCTTTGCGTCCAATCTTGGTTCGACTCGGACTGAAGAAGGAAGGCATAGCAGCGTTTGCAGGCATAAAACTGCTCGCAACAATCTGTCAATTGGCAACAGTCTCAACTGAAGGCGGCTTCGATTTGGTTTCTGATTGTGGCCACATCTCTTCAAGCTGGGATTCGACTCGAATCATCGCCGATTTTCAACCGCTGTTCGCCCTATCCACACTCCGCAATGCTGACGCACATAACCCTTCCACGTCACTTCCCACGAAGATTTCGCGTGCACTCGAGGTATTCGGAATTGATGAGGCGCAGTGTCGCATTGGTTGGGGGGAGGCACTTGATCGGGTCTATGACCGTACTGCTCTGTCATTGAACAATATAGACAAACTCATCGGAGAATCATGGAGACGAGATCATTGATCAGCTGGTAGAGTTGTGCGCTTTCTGCGCTACCAGATGAAGGCAAGCTACGCCTACCCGCTGCGTGAGCACATCTGAGGTCGACTGCAGAACGCAGTGTGACACCGTGAAGTGGCCTTCTTAACCGGTTCCATCAGTTGTAAAGCGTGAATAACGAAATGGCTGGGTGTTCGCTTTAGCTTATGGGTAGGGGATTTACCATCAGCCCCGAGGCCGGGATGATTTTGTTGTGCCCATGGATTATTGTGATATGTAGCCCGAATGGAGTTTTTGAGGAGGCGGTGAAGGGGGCAAGTTTCATGGATGGACGGAACCGAAGTGACGTGGCGCGTGGAGCAGACGTTTCAGTTGTCCTCAAAGAGGACCAGCCCACAGGGAAACAGACCCGAGGCATCGTCCAGGACCTTCTCACGAAGTCCCCGTTTCACCCGCACGGGATCAAGGTAAGGCTGCAGGGCGGTAAAGTCGGCAGGGTTCAAGTCATCCATAGCGCCGGG
>JBEKSC010000058.1:0-2851 GCA_049517415.1 Bathyarchaeia archaeon | reverse complement strand
TTTATGCGCAGCATGACCCGGTGCTGCTGGAGAACGTCGCCCAGATCCTCATTGACATGGCCGAGGGGCTGGAACACATGCACGACAACGGCTTCATGCACCTGGATTTCAAGCCTGAGAACGTTCTCGTCACCCGCAACGCCAACGTCCGCCTGGTTGATTTCGACCTCGCCCAGCCGATTCCGGAGAACAAATAAAGGCCTCAGAGCGAAATGGCACGAACGCCGCCGACGGATCACACTAGCCGCCGTATGCGCATTCTCGCAGACGACAGCTCAGTGGTGGAGCAGCGGACCCTTATTGGAAAGGGGCTGAAGCTGTTAAACGGGCAGACACCCGTTGGTCGCAGGTTCGAGCCCTGCCGGCGGCGCCAACAAATTCTGCGCTAACGTGTGTGAATGAGAGGAGTTGCCTTCAGCCAGTTGCACATTCGCGAATTTCAAGTCGCAGATTATGAAGATGTACTAGGTCTTTGGAAGACGGCCGGCCTAATTCTGCGTCCAGGCGATGAACTTGACGGAATCAAGACGAAGTTAGGGAGAGACCCTGACCTATTCTTAGTCGCCGAGGATGGTGGCGAGATCGTTGGAGTTGTCATGGGCGCTTGGGATGGAAGGCGTGGCTGGATCAATCACCTTGCAGTCAAACCCAACCATCAACGAAAAGGAATAGGTCACGCTCTCGTTGGAGAGCTTGAGAAGCGCCTATTTAGAAAAGGGGCAAGAAAGGTCAACGCCCAAATCTATCGATCGAATACGAAATCATTCAATTTCTTCAAGTCATGTGGTTATGAGGTTCATTCCGACCTTGTGATGATTGGGAAGCAACTCAAAGGATAGGGGTCTATCCTACGTTTACGTTACAGCCCCTTCAGGAACGGGCACATAATCGCAGATGCTTGAGGGCTTTTCAAGGATACGGTTTATTGTGACTTCGCCGACGATGCGGCAATACTTGCTGATTTGGCCGAGGTTCCAGATTATGATTCTTATGCTCGCCGCTGCAGCGACGTCTCTAACGTTCGCAAGAACCTTCTGTGTCAACTTTCTCTCGTCGGCCTCAAGGGTTTCCACCATTTCAACAGCTTCATTGGACATCGAAATATCGCCCGTCATGAGCGCTTTCATGGTGTGATCTGAAGTCTTGATTATTTGGTTGCTGAATTTTGATATGTCGTTGAGTATAGCTTCGGTCGGTATTGCTCGGTCTTTCAGCGCTAGCACTTCGTTGGCGATATTTTCTGCTGAGTCAGCCATCTCTTCGAGGGTCTTGGCGACCACCCTGTTGCCTGGTATGTGAATCGGCGACTCGATGCCTATTTTTGTTCCCACGCTTCTGTCCCGTATCGCGAGTAGTAGTTGCCTAACGATGAGCCAATAAATGCGATCGGACTCCTCCTCCATGTGCGTTACCTCGGCCGCAAGTTCAGGCCTTCTTTCGACAAGTGCCTTGATCGACACGTCGATCATGGAGTTAATTATGATATGCAACCGCCGCATAAGGCCGTAGATCGGAAACCGGGTAGGGTCAACGAAACTCTGCAGCGTGACTTGCTTCAAGGTCTGCTCAACAATGCTGAGGCCTGTCAGCCGCTGAGTTGTGCCCCGAATCTCCTCAAGGTGAACTTTCTTCAACTCATCTTTAGCCACGATTTGTATCGTATCATGGCCGAGAATATAATTCGCCGTTATGACTCTGGTCAGTAAGTTCGGTGAATTGCAGAGGTCTGCATTGACAATACAGTCCTTAATCTCCTCCCTTTTATGTTCGGTTCCCGGGATGAGTTTCAGTGTTCCGTCGTCTTCGCGTTTGATTGAGACAATGTCGCCCGCTTTCAGTTTAACGTCTTCAACCCATTCGCGCGGAAGTGAAACGGTTAAGGTGGAATAGCCGACTCTCTGAACTTTGCGAGCTTCCAAATTTTTGCACAGAATTAACGTTAGGTCACTAGAATATATACTTCAGCATTGTTTGTCATAGCCTGTACTATCGTTTACTAATATAGAGAGTTATGCCAAGTAGGCACTGCATATTCGAAAGGCTGAGTGTAACTACTACCTTGCCATCGAGAAGGCATATGAAAAGACATACTCACCGATGCGTTTTACACCTTGTTCGATACGTTGCTCGGGCTCACTGACGAATGTCATCCTGACGTGCCCTGCGCCTTTTTCGCCGAAGAACGACCCCGGGATAACGACCACTCCCTTCCTGGACATCAGCCGGTTGCAGAATTCCTCTTCGTCTCGCTCCATGGACTTCAGGTATCGCCTCATGTCGACGAAGAAATAAAAGGCGCCTTCTGGCCTGACAGTTCTCGCTTCGGGCAAGGATTCCTCGATCGCTTTCTCCATGCAGTCTCTCCGTTTCATGTATGTCGGAATTACCATGTTTTGCAAGTATCGCTCCTTTACCCCATCGCTCAAGAAGCGAATCATTGCATTTTGGCTCAGGGTATTCGGTGCGAGAGTCGTGTACTGTTTTACCTTTTCCATGCCATCAATCACGTCCGCTGGTCCTAGCGCATACCCCAACCGCAAGCCTGGAGCGGATGCTTCCTTTGAGAAGCTACCGACGGAGATGACTCTCTCTCGTGCACCCGGCAGGGTTGTAATTCTGGGCTGATTATCCTTTCCGTAGATGATATCGCGGTACGTCGCGTCATTGATGATCCAAAAGTCGTGGTCGACCGCCAAATCAACTAGCCCCTTGACGAAGTCAGGTCGGACTATCCGGCCCGTGGGATTGTCCGGGCTCAGGAGGACAACAGCCTTCGTACGTTTGGTCACCAACGATTTGAGTAACTCAAGGTTGGGTTGGTACCCGTCTTCTACGCTCACAGGCAGTTTTA
>JBEKSC010000057.1:0-3068 GCA_049517415.1 Bathyarchaeia archaeon | reverse complement strand
GCAGATCGGGAAACGCCTTGGGATTTCAATCGCCAATCGGCAATCGACAATCGGCAATGAAACCCCGGTCTTTGGTTGCGGCCACTAGGCCGCGCTGTGATACTGTGGCTGACAATGGGGTACACCTTAAAGCAGGAAAAGAAGCCAGCCTGACTATTCGGTTTCCCAGCTACGGGGTCCTATATATGAACGGGCGTTCGACCCTATGGTCCCGCCGTCCCTCCATGGACTGAGGACTGGTAAAAAGCACAATCCAATTTGATTATGTGATAGTATCGCATGGTGATTTGCGCCTACATTGATGATTCAGGGAACACCGGCTCAAATCTTGACGATTTATCTCAACCCAAACATTGGGTGGGGGCACTCTTGGTCCCAGAGAAATGCTGGGAGGCCGTCAGGAACAAGGCAAAAGAAATAGAAACATATGCACGCAACAACGGATACGCGGCACAGCAATTTGAATTGCATGGTCAACCTTTGTTCAATGGGAATAAGGAATGGAAGGGTGTTTTACGCAACAGCAGAATGCAGATTTACGAGGACTGCATAACAGCGATTGAAGAACTTGACTTGCGGCTTGTACTTGGCTGTTGTAACAAAGCACTCCTAAAGAAAAGATATGCTTATCCAGAGCACCCTCAACTCATTGCATTTTGGCTTTGCTTGGAAAGGATAGCTACATACTCAAACGGGCAAGGTTCGCTCGCACTTCTTGTTGCTGACGAGGGTAGTTATTTCTCCAAGAGAATATCAAAGAAGGTTCTGGATGATTATCGAACTATGGGTCCTCCCTTTGGTAACAGAGTGGACTTGTCCTGTGTCATAGACACCGTTCACTTTATGGGTTCAGATGAATCCCCGCATATTCAGTTTTGTGATGTGTGTTTATACGCTCTGCACCGCTGGGACTGTCAGCAAGACGTCAACATTCAGAAATTGGCCCAACGTGTGCAAGCAAGAGTTTTCTCTGAGCGTACATTTCCCTATTGACACAGCAACGTTGAGAGTGGTATATTTCCATTGGCGACTGGTATGGGCCGGTCCAACACTGACCCTGAGCTAGTCTCCCAGCCGCCTTGATTTCGTAAGACAAAAGCCCCGTCATTAGATGGGGCTTTTGTCTTTATGTTAGGTTCAGTATACCCGCCAATATGGAGTATTGAGGAGAATGACCAAAAAACGCTCCAACTTTATTTCACTCTACCCCCCTAGCCATGCATGAAGCCTTGCGAGCAGCGTTACAGACCCCGCCAGAAAAAAGGCACATCGTCCCGGGCGGCCATGAGAATCCCGAGGGACAAGATTGAGATTTTCAATGAGGAGGCGGAGGGTAAGACGAAATCTAAGTCGAAGGGAAAGCGGAGCAAGGGACCGGGGTGTGTTGGCTCGTAATTCTAAGCTGTGCTGCATGCGCAGCGTGAGGGGGTTCGACCCCCTCCTTCTCCGCCAAAACGTTAAGGTTTAGAGTCATTTTTCCACCTCAATCACCCGTCTCCACACGTGCCACTGTTGGTGAAGCCATCTTGACGGTGGTTTCTTCGCCGGGGTTTATGGTGACGACACACCCCCTTCCCAAACAGCGTCGCTCAGTTGGGCCTGATCCAAACGAAGTCCTTCCACTCAAGCTTGAATCGTTTGCCGCATTCCTTGTAGTCGTTGAAGGACCACTTTTCAACTGGCGTGGTTCGATTTTCTACCCGGCCCTCGACGCGAGTTGGACTCTGCTTCGTAATCTCCATTTGTCCTTGGAAGCTGCACAGTTTGTGTTCCTTTTCATATACACCTGAGAGCTTTGTCCATCTCTTCCAACCGACAGGGGATTGCGTCCTGCAAACTCCGCGATACTGCCCATTCTCCATGTTCAGGTCACACAACTGGAAGATCCCCGCAGCGCGCTGTTTGTCTGTAAGAGTTTGTTCGACGTATGCGTGCCCTTCTTCGAGCCGCACTTTGAATGTGTTTCCGCTTAGGAGGCTCTTCCATTCGCCGGAAACATCCGTCGGCGTTGCTTCCGCGAGCTGAGACAGCGGCTTTACGGACCCCACACCGATGCGGCCTGCAAGGTCGCTCAACGGGAAAGACTCGTGAGTGTCAAGCATCCCGCGAGCGTAGTTTACCGGAATTCCGAAATTGAGATTCTCTCCGCCAACGATCTTGAATGAGAGCATTGCTACTAGCTCGCCGTTTGCGTTCAGAATAGCTCCCCCGCTACTTCCTGGTGAGGCTGCGGCGGTAGTCTGAATGACCTTGAAGCCTAAGTCGCCAATGTCCCTCACTGCACTTACAATGCCCTGCGAGATCGACCCTTCGAGCCCCTTCGGGTTGCTTATCATGGCAACTGGGTCTCCCTCTTTTACGTCGTTGGAGTTTCCCAGAGGCAATAACGGGAGGTCGAAGCCCGAAATCTTCAGGACCACCAAATCTCTTCGGGCATCGAAGGCGATGACGGAGACTTTATCGTAAACGTCCCCGCTCTTGAGCTTGACCACTGCGCTATCGCCGCCTTGCACGACGTGTAACGCCGAAAGAATCGTTCCATCCTTGCTGATGAGAGCCCCCGTGCCGTAGCCGATTGGCGTACCAGACTTCTGGCTAATTATCAGCACGACGGCGGGAGAGTCTTGCTTGAAGAGCCGAGCCGTATCAATGTTCTGTGCCCGTGCATGAACGGCCAGAACTCCCAACAACACACATGCCGTAGTAATTGTTCGCTTCTTCTCTTGTTTGTCCACCGCCATGGAAGACTCCTCGTTCCATGACTGATTCTATCACTAGATTGCAGAGGGCCTTAGGAGTTTTCCGCAGAATAGATGCGGTAGATGAACCTTGGCCCATAGAATCAGCAACACGGAATTAGCCCACCACCCAGCTCTGCGGTCTTTAACAACCTGCACTCATTCCGGTGTATAATGCGCGCCAGTCACGCTACGTCCTGGCCCGAGACTTCTGAGCGCATCAGGGGCATCGGGCACGAATGGAGTTGTTCATGAACACCCAGTTCTCCTTCCTGCCAAGTCGCTCGCCCGGCGCCGTTTCCCGACGCCACTTTGTAACGGGAAGCATGG
>JBEKSC010000056.1:0-3996 GCA_049517415.1 Bathyarchaeia archaeon | reverse complement strand
ATATCCGATGACGCCCGCAGCGATAATTAGAATGAGAAGGAACACTGCCAGCTTGGTCTTTGAAGGGCCATGTGCGTAGTGAACCGTAGCCTTGTATGTGTCCAGGTCCTTCTCGACTGCTAGCTGCCTCTCCAGCTCACGTGGCCTTTGCGCGTTGTGATGCTTTGTGTCGAAATGTTGCGACAGTCCAGCATAAGACACGAATTTCTTGTGGCAACGTTCACATTCAACCAACGTACTTTGCTCCAGTTGGAGCTCATACGGTTACAGAGTTGCCTTAAGCGGAGCGTCCACAGTGTAATACAGAGTCTTGCTTATTTCCGATATGAGGTTCTGGTACATCTTCGTTTGGTAAGGCTGGTTTTCGGGGTTGGTACTTTTCGTTTCGGGGAGTAGTTGCAGTTAGGGTTTGTAGACTGCTTTCTTCGTTATCTCTAGTGAGCAAGCGTCGTGGGTTTTACAGAAGTTTTCGCAATCGTTAGCGGTTCGTTTGTCCGCATATCCCAACTTGCAGATTTCACACGTGTAGACCGATTCGTTCTGATGTTTGATTTTTATAACCAATCGCCCTTTGAGAAGGCAATCTCAAAGCGGAATAAAAGGCAACTCATGAGGTTCTGTTTTGCTTCGATGTTGAATGTCGGGGCATTGAGATTTCCATCCTTGCCTAGTGAATACTACATCATAGAAGTCGTTGGTCGCAAACGGTCGTCAGACGTATTAGCTCGATGCATCTTGAAGTCCTAATGGTTTCACATTCGCTGGCTTGATGCAACACTTTGTGTTTCAGTGTGGACACGTCCCTTAATTACGTCACGGCCAGCCCTTTGATGAATGGCGTGCATTAAGATGAAGAACACGAATACTTTCGCTATCGTACTTCTGGTAGTCGGTCTTGGGAGTCTGGCGCTGGGTCTGGCTTACTCAGCGTATACGGCTACGTCAAACTTGCGGTCCACGAATTGGAATAGCGGAAACGGGAACCAGTACATGATGGGACAATGGCAGCAATGGTCTCAGCAACCTCAATCCTCCTCTAACGCAGTTATCACGCTAGATCAGGCCAAGCAGATTGCGCAGCAATATCTGACTGCAACAGGGAACTCCAACTTGGCGATTAAGGAGATCATGGAGTTCCAAAACAACTTCTACATAATCTACTACGAGAAAGACACTGGCCTAGGGGCGTTCGAGATGCTCATTTGGAAACAAGTTTCGTCTTCCGGCATGATGGGCAGAGGAATGATAAACGCACGAATTACGACAGGTATCATCATGCCTGAACCAGGTCCAAACATGATGTGGAATACGAAATACAGCTACATGGGCTCTGGGATTATGGGAACTAGAAATCAACCGTCCTCAATCGTCACAGTTTCCGAAAGCCAAGCCGAGCAAATCGCCCAGGCGTACCTTAACGCGCGCTTTCAGAACGCCAAGACTGAGATGGCTACTCAGTTCTACGGCTACTACACCTTCGACTTCACAGTGAACGGGAAGATTGCTGGAATGCTAAGTGTAAACGGAAATACCGGCCAAGTTTGGTATCACTCTTGGCATGGCGACTTCATCCAAGAGGTCGAATTTGATTAAGCAGGCGGGGGTGAAATCGCAAAATGACACAAGTGGAAAAACCAGGCACCGCATTTGTTCTCTCGTTGATCGGCGGCATTTTCATACTCTTAGGCGGAGGTGCGATGACAATGCTTGGTTCGTGGATGGGCAATTACGGCTACGGGATGATGGGCAGCTATGGTGGATGGGGCGGGATGATGAGGCCGGGTTTCGGAATGATGGGAGGTCTCGAGTACGGCTTCGCTTTCCTTGGGGTACTGGGCCTGATTTTCGGACTCATAGTAATCATTAGCGCTCTCATGTTGAACAGCAAACCTGAACAACACTCGACTTGGGGCATATTGATCATAGTCTTCTCGGTGCTCAGCGTCTTCGGAAGCGCAATGGGCGGCTTCGGAATAGGACTCATTCTCGGACTTATTGGCGGAATACTGGGAGTGACTTGGAAGCCGCAGTCCAAGGCATAGCCAGTTTTGTCCTGCGGGCCTACATGTTGGGGATCGTCACTGACACCGATCTGTCGCTCATCTCTATTTTCGGGGTTACTCCTATCAATCCAAACATTGCGGTCAGGTAGTGTACCAAGAAAATTGACCAGTTGAGGCCAAAATCATGGATTAGGGATATGTTTTGTCCTTGTGGGTCGACCGTTTCGCTCATCTCGCAGAGGTGAGCATAGGTAGCAAGATAATGCATATGGTCAAGCAGGGCTTTCATGTCAACCCGCCCACTTTTGGCCGTGGCTAATGCCTGTGGGACTCCACTGCCGGACGTCTTGGCTACTTCAATCACATTTTCCGTGTCGAGAGAGGAGAGTAGACCGCGGAATGTAGAGCTGCTCAATTTTACAGTATTTATCTTGCGAGCGAATCGGTCGTAGTCAGCGTATTGCTTGAAAATCTGATTCACAAGAGTGTTAAGGCTTACGTTTTGTGCCTCCGCATCTTTTTCAATCGCTTGAAGTGCGGGCTCGTCGACTCTGAAGGATTTCGGGACTGTCCTGCTTTTGCCAGCTTTGGGTGGCATGGACGTTCAGAGGACGACAAAAGTTCTTTGGAATGTTAAGGTTGTGGCCCAACCTCGAGAACTATTCAGCGAAGGGCCTAACGGTATCGTTAATCCATGGAATCGCGTTTGGCAACAAGCTTACATACATTCAATTACCACAATATGGCACGATGATGATTGCATGGCTGTCGACCCAGTTTGTAGGATGAACGTCCAGGAATCCCAAGCGAAGTACACCAGTTCACAGAACGACAAGAAATACTATTTCTGCTCAGCTGCCTGCAAGTCAGAGTTCGATCGAAATCCGACAAAATACATCTAACAAAATTCATTCGCGGTTTAACTTAGAAATCACCTTCAGCCGGATAGATTTAATGCTCTCGTCATGTGGCGGCATTGTTTCATTGTTTCCTAGTCCGTTTTTTCTCGGAAGAGTATTTCGGCCTCATTTGGCTCCGCACCATGTCATCCGCGCGGCTCATGGATATCGCTTAAATCAACTGTCCTCAAATAATGTGGTGCGAAGCTTGAGTCAGGATTTGCATGTATGACCTTATCGTGGTAGGGGCTGGTCCGGCGGGAGCGTCGGCCGCGAGGGCTGCGGCCCAGCTGGGATTGAAAACTCTCTTACTCGAAAAGGAGAAGCTACCGCGAAGCAAGCTTTGTGGCGGAGGCGTAACGCCCAAGGTTCTGAAGTTATTCGACTTTAACCTGCCTAATGATCTCGTGGAATGCGCAGCCAAATCGACTAGGATACACGTGGGCGAGAGCTGCTTCAATTTCGAAACGGACCGCCCGCTGGTATATATGACCTCCCGCATTCGATTCGATGCTTTCTTGGCGGAGAAGGCTGTGGAAGCAGGCGCTGAGCTCAGGGACGGAGCCTGCGTGAATCGAATTGAAAATGCGGGTACCCACGTGCAGGTGCGGGCCGCGAACTCCGGGTTTCAAGCTAAGATGATAATTGGCGCCGATGGGATGGGCGGTCCAACAGCGAGTTACGGTGGTTTCTACGATCGGTGGGAACCCCACCATGTCGCCTATGCCATCGAGAGTGAGGTTCCCGTTGGAGAGAAGGGCGTACAGGATTTCATTGGCTCAGATTCCTACTTCGACGTATACTTTGGCGTGTCCTCTGCCGGGTACGGCTGGGTTTTCCCAAAGGATGACCACCTTACAGTGGGAGTGGGTTGTCGTTTGAGCAAGCTCCGCGACGCCCACGCTTTGTTGAATGGGTTTGTTAAGCAAGTGCCTCAGCTTGCGGGACGCGAAATCCCGAAGCCGCAGGCTCACTTGATTCCGTTGGGAGGTGTTGCGAAGGTCCCATCGGCAAATGACCGGATTTTGCTTGCGGGAGATTCTGCGGGTTTCGCCGAACCATTACTTGGTGAGGGAATATACTTCTCGATTTTG
>JBEKSC010000055.1:0-4568 GCA_049517415.1 Bathyarchaeia archaeon | reverse complement strand
CACAGCCCAAGTAGCAGCACCTAAACCCCGGGGAGGAGAAAGGGTACCTGACACCGTTTCCCTCTGACACCGTTTCCCTCCCCGCGGCATCAAATCGTTCAAATTAGGACCAATTTGCTTTCATGATTTCACGTTACTGGCCTTGGCTGCTGCCACAGCTTTTACCTTCTTTGTAAAGGGCTCGGTTCGGATGCTATCCCTCCTGAAATCACCCGCAGCGGCCGCTGATACCACATCCACAGCACTCAAGATAAGCTGCTCGCCTTCTGTTTGGTTCCACAGTATCTTAAGCAACTCCTCGGAATACGATGCCATTGCATTTGAATTCGTTCGAGGGGGTGGCTCCTTACTGGCCATCAGCCGAATTGCCATTAAAATGTGAAACCTAGCTGGCTTGTACTTCGGCTCAATCCGTCGCAACCTGAATAGGGACTCAAGCCTGTAGTACGCGAGTGCCGCAGTATAGTATGGTTCAAGGCGGTGCCCCTTGCAGAAAATCTCTTTACCTATCTTATCTCTCAGGCTTTTATAGTTTCTTGTTGTTCTGTGTGCGTCGTCTAAAAACATGGATGCGAAAGACCGTACCACATTAGGCTCAGTAATCACCCGAGCCTTCTCGATTGGAAGCCGGTCGTACTGGCACATCCTGCGTTCGTAATACAATTTCTTGTTAGGCTCAGCGAACGTTTGGAAATAGTGTTCAAGCTGCTTTGGGAATTCCTGTAGTGCAAAGAACTGTTCCTCATTAACCTCAGTCTGACGGTTGGTAGCCCTTACAATAGCGTTGATGACGTTTTCGTCGTCCGTTCCGATTATTCGCACCGGGACCATAACCTTGTCCGTCAACAGTGCGCGGTTGTCGAATAGAACGTGGCTCGTCTGACATCCGTTGACTATTTGAAAGTCGGTGATGCTAAGCCTGTTGCCTGACGGGACTATTTTTCTGGCGATCACGGTAATCCCGTTGTTCATAAGAACAAACATATCGCTGCTATTGGATTTCAGGGTTCCCTGAATCTCTTTGTTCACTTCGTTGTATCCATGCCAATCTCTAACATTGCTATCGAATAAGCCGGGGAGCATCTCGCCGCTGTCCCTGGAGATAAGCGTTACAAATTCAGTGGACGGCAAAAACCCAATATATGCATCCTTGATTCCGCCGATGTCTCCAACTGCGATCTTGTTTGGGAAGTTAAAAGTTTTAGAAACGGCGTTCCTGGTCTGCCTGTACAAGGTTTGCAGCCGCTCGGCATCAACCGGTATATAGTCCACGCTGGAAAACAGCACTGAGCTACGAAGGTCTTCTTTTACGATGTCTATGCGCGCCTGCAAATGCTGGTCTCCTACCCATTTCCCATTCGTTACGTAGTATAGCTTGCAAGAAGGATTGCCCTTATCGAACTTGCTGCTTAGGTGGTAGATTTTAGATTGGATCTCCGCCGCGTCCGCAATGCGAGAGTTCCGGCTTAACTTTGGGGACTCACTAAAAAAATCGACCACACCAGCACCAAAATCCCCAATCTTCGACGAACTGAAGCTAGGGCTGCGCTCCGCCTGCACAAATATAAACTGCACATCGAGGCTTCCGCTGGCGCTGGAGTATTGCTCCAGGACGTCAATATCAGTTATCAGTGACCCATTAACAATTATAGCGATGCCGTCGATTCCTGTGTCGCCACCCTGATTGCCCTTTTCCTTGTCGGCATTACCGTCTCCCGTGACGACGTCCTCTGTATCGAAATGAATATTATGATGCTGCTTAACAATTGAAAAGCAAGCGAAATGCTCAAATCTCTTCGCCTCATTAAGACGAGCAAGCCCATGCTCATTTGAAAACTCGCCGAGGTACGTTTCAGTGATGCGGTCCATAGTGGTGCGACCTCCGCTAACGTATGGCCGTGTGGTAAATAATGTTGCTGGGGTGATCGAGCAACCCCGCTAACATATTGACCTCGCTGGGTGGGCGAGTCAAGCAGGTAGCGCAGCGGGGCGGAGCTACAACCAAACGACCAATCAGCAGGTAGGTTGGACCTGTCGTTCAGGTCCGCGCCTTTTTGTTATCAATGGGGGTCGTCTAGCAGACATTCAAAACAGGTCTGCGCCAGCCCGTGGGTTCAAGTCGCCAAGTCGAAGGGCAAGTCGCTTATGTCTCGAAGCCTGCGGCCTTGGACGAGGGTGTCGAGCATTTCCTTTTGATCCTCGTTCCCTAACTCATCAATGGCCTCGCGGAGTTCGTTCAGCGCGCCATGGTAAACGCAATCTAAATCGCCCGTCCCTAAGGCAATCGATGCGATGCGGGTTGGCAGGGGCTCAAAGACAACTGCTACAACAATAGGAACCTTACCTTTTCTATTTCTGATAAGGTTCAGGGCCTCTGTCCGAGTGTTCTGTGACCTGTCGCTTCGAATTGTCCACTTGCACGAAACACTAGCGTGCAAGATGCTCTTCGGATTTACGCTGGCGCGTAACGGCGTATATTTCCCGAACTGCTCCGCTTCGCACACGAACTTTTCCACCGAGTTTATCTCGGCGTCATCCACGGGTTGGCGTGATATCGTTATGTCGGGCACGACCAAATAATCGCCACCTAGCGTGGCACGAAGTTCAGGGTGTTTCTCGATGACAGCCTGCAAGTCAGCAAGATGTTCGTATTGGAAGTGTTTCGTTATGCCCTCCTTTTCTTGGCTTGTAGAGAATGTCCAGTTTCCGGGCCGAAGATGGTGGAGGTGCTTGAAGGCTTTGTCCAGAAAGTCCTTTGTTAAGGATGCAAACACGTTTCCCACAGTCTGCTCTTTTGGCGGACTTTGGCAGGGTTCTTGACCCGTATTCGTTTTTAACTTAAGTGCCACCCGCTCAGACAGGGCTATACTCCCGGCATTTCCTGAATCGGCATTTGAGTAATAGAACTTCCCCTCCTTCTCCCCCTTCTTTCTTCGCCGGCCCAGGATATTCTCAAGAATACTCGCGTGGTAGTCTGAGCGGAGCTCATCCAAAATTGAAGGCTGCGACAAGTGGACCCCCTGATTATTGTCCCTTCACAAGCCCGACAACAAATTCTTCATGCATGCGTTGCTCTATCATCGAATCGCCGTTACGCCCGAAGCTAATTGGAAGCATTCTTCGGTCTCGGTCTATGTTCCGCTTTTGAATGCCCGCGACTCGAAATCCTAAGGTCTCTCCAATTTCAGCAAGGTATTCATGAGTAGCGATTTCAAGCCCTCGCATTATTGAAGGCCCTACCACAATAACAGCGGCTTTGCCGGGCTTCAAAACCCGGTTCATCTCAGAAATGACTTGTTTCATCTCGAGTAGGTACTTCCGGAGAACCCTCGCCTTGCTGGCGTCCTTATGCGCAAGGCTTTGAATTGCTGCCTGGGCCTTTGGCGCTAGGTCTTCGGAGTATTGCGGATCGAACTTTTCACTTCCAATGTATCGACCTCGTAGGGCACTGAGGGCACCCGTGGTGTGTCCAAACCATACCAAGCTGAATTTGTGGGCACGCATGTAATCGATAGCATTCGCATATGGGGGAGATGTGACTATTAAGTCGATAGACTCGGTTGGTAGCGGCACATCCTTAGCGGTTCGCTCCGCCACAAAAACTCGTTTCGTGCGCTGCGGTAGGTTTTGAAATTTCTTGAGGATCTTACCTAATCTGAGCCGAAATTCTATGATCGCATTGCGCGGCTTCTTTTCCATGTCACGGTGAGGCCGGGAGTGCGCGAGGTCGCGCGCTAGCGACACCCCCCCCGTCTTGGCGATAATGGCAGAAGAGAAAACCAACTCGAAAAAGCCTCTCACGGGAAATTCTGTCGTTTTCTCAATAGTAAGGATTAGTGACAGGAGCTCAAGTTGAGTTTCGCTTAGAAACCAATAGTCAAGGAACTCCCTCGTCTCCGGGTCAAAACGAGCTTCGAGTTCACGCCGTAACAAACGTTCCGAATTGGCAGTCGTTGTCGCACCCTGTATGATCTCCAGCCCCTTCTTCCCCAGCTCCTGCGGGTCCAGCCACGTCGTCTTCACGGTGCAAAGTCGAAGCGCAAGCGGATCGATGTCAAAACCAAAGGCCTCTCGTTTCAGGAGGACCGCTTCGACAATTGTTGTCCCCGACCCTGCCATGGGATCTAGCACGGAGTCGCCGCTTTCAGTAAGTTCCTCGATGAACAGACGCGGTATTTGGGGGGGGAATTTCGCCGCGAAGGGGTGAATCGAATGCGATGCATACCCGCTGTCGGAGGAACCAAAGTCCAAGTTCTGCCGAAGCAAGGCGGATAGCTTTCGATAGGCGTTCTCGGTTGTCTCTAAGGTGGAAGTTGGCAAGCCTGCCTCAATCGCAATTGAGTCTCAGTAGAAGTATAAGCAGTAGGTTCCGCAGTGTAAAGGCCCGCGCGCGAGGTCGGGCACGCGCTCCTTGAATTCGTCAACCGCCTCTTCAAAGCCTTCGATATCCGGCTCGGTGTGTGAGAAGAATTGATTGAGGAGAGCGGCCAGTTCCTTGGGGTTGCCGAGAGGGGGAAACGGTGTCAGACCGTTTTCTTCCTCCTAGGTGGGATTGAGGGCAGAACCTT
>JBEKSC010000054.1:0-5915 GCA_049517415.1 Bathyarchaeia archaeon | reverse complement strand
GAGAGAGAAGGTGTGCCAGAAACTGATGCATTAGCAGTGAGAATCAGAATGAACCAATTGGATGTTATCTTTAACGGAATTGTTTCACGTTACAACTCGTGGCGACAGAGCGGATATCGTGAGCGAGGCGAAAAAAGAAAGGAAGAGGAGGACGAAACGTTTAAACGGCATTCACCTGTTTGGATTATAGCAGGCGATTTTAATTTCACAGAAGAATCTGCAGAATACGAGTATATCAAGAGGATAAATTTTATTGATACTGTTCCAGCGAAAAATAGTCGATATGGGCATGGTACTAAAGCTAAAGGTATAAGTAATGATCCGACATTGACTTTGGACTATATATTTGCGGGGCCCAAATTTCTTTCCCTTGATCCTGCTATAGGACAAGAATTGCATGGTAATCGGGTCATTCATGACCATATAATCAGAGCCTCGGACCATTATCCCGTGTTGTCATCAATGAATTTAATTCATACCTAGACTGGTCTTCCTAGGACGGGGGCCACCATACAAGTTTTTAAGAGATGATAGGGAGAAACTGGGGATGGGTTCATATTTTATAAGTTTGGGGTTAGTTTAATGTGAACCATCCCCGATTTCTCCCTGAAGTGCGCCGTTCGGTATGAAATTTATCGCAAGGTTTCTTCTATTATCCATGAGATGAATACTTTGAGCGTCCTGTGGTGAGGAAAGCTAGGGTCATAATGTGCCAGTGCAACAACAAGAATCATTGCTTTCAATAGCGGAGAGCCTTTGAGATGCCCAATACATTTGTAATCAGTTCAAGTTACCGTGGCCCGTATTACTTGCATGAGGACATTACCACGTCTCTTGAGACACTGGCTCTCCGTCTTTCCATCGAACTGACCGAGTGTGAATCGCATTCATTGCTAGTTGTGCAAAACTTCGACAGTGAGGAGGTGCTAGAAGCAACCGCAATCTATCTGGTCTCTGCAATCGCACAAATTATCGAGGCGAATCTACAAATCCGCAAGGCGCTGTTTGGAGAAGCAGAAATGTCGCGCGAGCTTGAACGTGATGTAATTAATGTCATTGGCGAACACAATGTCGATGATGAGTTCAAGAAGATGGTTCGCGATCCGTGGATTTGGGAGAGCATTAGCCACATGTTGATTCACTTGTCGCGATTTGATCCCGATTTCCACCCAAGCGGTCGCGTGCTGGTGAAAACAAGCATCAAGTATGACGTGCATGATCACGGACTTGATGTCATCGCAATCTATGAGGCTAGCAATCTCGGAATATCCGCTGGAGAATGCAAAGCCTACTTCGACGATCCGTCACGCGGCATCACAGATGCGTCGAACAAACTAGGTGAAATCGACGCAGGCGTCAGGGATATTGAGATCCGGTCGGTAGTAAATCAACTCCGTAGCGCGTTGGATGAAGACGCTAAGGAGAAGTTGTCAGGTGCTTTCTGGCGGGACGAACGCAGTTATCTGCCGTTTGTCTGTTGTGATAGTGAGCACGCATGTAGTTGGACACAAAAACGACAATCGCTTAATCGACTTGCAATTCCTGTATCGCGGAAGTTCCTGTTTCCATTGTCGCTACCGGAAGCACGCAAAATGTTCGATGCAATTAGCTACATAATGAGGTCATACGTTTCCATAAAGGAGTGATCAATTAATGTTTGACGATTACGCGCGATCACTTTTCCAGGATTTCCCAGAGTTTGACGGATTGATTCGTGATAACGCCCTTCGCGCGCTGTCGTCTGCATATCTTGCCATTATCCAGTACCGCGTCAACGGAACGATTGACGGGATTGACGAGTTTGGCAAAGTACAGTCGTTTCTTCGACGCTTAGCCAACACTCTGATCTACCATGTAGTTCTTGACGAAGGACGTAAATATTCTGAGCGTCAGGCAGCAGGATTCGTGGCCGATGAAGCAATTGCCTTAATGGCAGATTATCTGGCGGCTGTACGCGATGTCAGCGGCGTTGATAAGGTTGATGAAATTCGATCGGCTGAACGAATCGCTAGAGTGGAATCATCACTCCTCTACTTATTCTCGAGATACGATGCCTGCGCTTCCGGTGTACTGAGCTTGGCTCCACCTGTGGCGGACGCTGATGCATTGTTGGTCGATCGGGCGGCAGCGTGGTGTTTCGATCGACTTGAAAGGCTATGTCGTCTTGCGTTGTTTCCGTCGCTGAGCAGCGACTTTGACTACTCGTTCTCATTTGCCAATGAACTTACTCCGCAAGAACTCGAAGCGGACACGGTTAGTAGGCTATTCGTCGAACTTGGTAAGGCGGCGATCATATTCGCTTCATGGCTCGGTGGTGAACAAGACGGACTTTCGTCAGCAACGGGGAGACTCGATGCGATAATCAAAGCGCTCTCCATCGAAGATGCAAACGCCGACAATAGCTTGCTTGGCTACGAATTCAGCCGAATCTTTCATCTGGCTACGCTGATGCAGCTATGCTTCCCGGCAATAGGGGAACGAGCACTCATCCATGTTATGCCACATCCGCCGAATGGCGACTTGCTTTTGTATCGCAGGTACTTGAGGGCAAGAGCAACCGGTGATTCCGACTCACTTGGGCGCCCGGTTCTGTGGCCATCCGCATTTGAATACGTCAGGGAATGTCTACTCGGTGATACAAGGCACGCTGTCGTAGCTATGCCGACAGGGAGTGGTAAATCGTTTGTAGCCGAGTTGGCTGTGTCGCAGGCGGTATACAGTGGATGGGTACTCTATCTAGCTCCGACCAACGTCCTGACTGAGCAAGTACGCGGGGATCTTAGAAAAGCTCTGAAGGATCTGCAGACACAGATATTTGCGTTCATTGGGGATCAGGAATACTCGATCTTCACCGCGGAACGAGTTGATCAGATGCCCACGAATTCGGTCGCCGTAATGACTCCAGAAAAATGTGCCCTCGCTCTTCGGTTGTCACCAGACACATTCAAGGACTGCCGACTTGTTGTGTTTGACGAGTGCCATCTGCTAGGCGACACGGGCTCTTCACGCGGGCCGGTTGCTGAACTTGTAGTGACGCAACTGATGATCCGTGCACCAGATTGTAGGTTTTTACTGATGTCCGCCATCGTTCAGAATCCCGAAGAGTTAGCAGAATGGCTAGCGGACGCGACGGGAAACAGCAGCAAAGCGGTTACGATTCGATGGCGACCCACGCGAACTCTAAGAGCCGTGCTCGGATTAGACAATAACTCTATTCAAAAGCGCGCAGAGGACGCGATAGAGAAGCTGCAAACACGCTCAGAAAAAATCAAAAGGCTTGGTTTTAATTCAGAATGCGCGCTCGCTGTGAGCTTACAAGGAGCTTGGCAGTCAGAGGAAATGCAAGACTACGCCATAACACCAGTCAACTGTGAAGCGCCTCTTAAGCTATTCCGTAAAAAACAGTTGGGCAAGTGGAAATACTTCTGGGAAGGAGACAGTTGGGTCAACGAATGTGCAACTAGCCTAGGGACAACGCTCGCAGAATCTGGAATTCAAACACTGATCTTCACACCGGCAAGCAAGCACTATCCTTTCTCAAACGGCAAGAAAGTAAGGCTCACTGACCAATTGTTAGACACCCTCCCAGCTGGACCTAATCTCGTTTCTGTGTGCCGGACATTGTCAGAATATGAATTGGGTTGTGAGTCTCAGGTTTTCTCGCTTCTCGATTCGGGAGTCGCAGTTCACACATCATTGATGCTTGAACCTGAGAAAATCGCAACCGAGTTGATGTTCCGAGCACGCAGCGTGCCGATTATGTTTGCAACAGGAACTCTTGCACAGGGGCTAAATCTGCCTGCGATTGCAGTCATTATCGCCGGATCAAGGATTGGTGATACGAGAGGCGAAGACCAGACAATCGTACAGCGCAGGAAGTTTTCGCAACTGCTCAACGCGGCAGGGCGCGCTGGGCGCGCTGGATTCGCCAACCAAGGTCTCGTCATTGCGATCCCGGATAAGCCAGTTGCATTTGACGATTTTGAATCTGTCAAACGAGCCCGAGAGCAGGTTGACTACTTGCAGCAGAGCGATGATTCGGTAAGGGTTCAAAGCGGTCTGACCGCGTTTCTCGATTCGGTTTGCCAGAATGCTTTGCGGTCCGACCAAGCAGACGACATCGAACTTCAGGTCGTGTCTCTGTTGGCCGGTGGAGATGACAATCAGATCGAGCCGGCGCAAGTTCTACGTCGAACCTATGCCGCTTATCTCCGGCGCAAGGCGGGTGCCGCTGAGGTAACAGAGGACAACGCAAACCATCTAGTGCGAATGGGGACAGAGTTCATAGCAGAAACGGGCGCGCCGGTTTGGCTGACAGTTGCAGCACAACGCGCAGGACTAGATTTTTTCCTAACACTGGCAATCAGTAAGGCATGGGCGCGAGTGCGTTCGGCGTTACCGGAGGAGTCTAACCGCTGGAGTGTTGTCGAGTGGCGGGAAGAACTTCTGCGACTAATTGTTCACATACCACCCGGGTTGCTTAAGACACAACTCCCTGCAGTGGAACTAAAGTATATTTCTAAACAGTTTAAGAAGATCGTGGAAGATATGGAGGCTCTTTTCAATAATCGTAAACTGGATTGGGAGCCACCTGATTTATGGGCCGAAGCGTGGAAAACCGCTAATGATCCTCTGGATGCTTGGATGGCAGGGAAAAGTTTTCTTGAAATCGGCAGCATAATAACGGGTGATCCAGTTGAGGACATTTCCTATGATAGAACAGCCGGAAAGCCACTCCCCAAGGCGCTTTCCGTATCACAAGGCGCATGGTCATCACTGTCATTGATCGCAGGTGGTTTTTTGGCTATCGCCGAGCAAATCTTAGATGGTGAAGTGCCCCTTGCACTTGCAAGCCTACCTATGTGCATCAAGTACGGTTGCGATTCACCGGAGACGCTTGCTTGGTTCCGTTTTGGCGTGAGGCTGAGGCGTCCATCCCGACTTCTCGCAACACGATTCCCACCGCCTGCACTAGAGACAGACGAACAACTGAAAGAGTGGGTACGTTTGACGAAACGAGAGTGGTTGGCTACGGAGATGGCTGATGATGAGGTCATGACGGCGATTCGGAAATTCATTACAAATGATTAATTCAGCGAGTCTATCTATGTGCGTTGATGACCTCTCAGGGAAATCCGGGGACACCATACTAGTTTTTTAAGAAATGATATGCAGTTGAAATTTATGGGAGGTTGGAATGGCGAGAATAGCAAGAGTGATCGTACCTGGCTATCCTCATCATATCACTCAGCGAGGAAACCGCAGACAGAAGACTTTTTTCTGCAAAAAGGATTATGAGCTTTATAAAGGGCTCATGGCCCAATGGAGCAGGAGAAAAAGGGGACATTTATTTTTCATATTGCGTTCGACAATGCGCAATAAATCTATCCGCTTTTTCCCCGGTCCTCTACTCTACCCGGATTAGAGTTCTTTGGAGTTGTTGATGATTATAAAACGAATAGACTCAAAGCAGAAGCAGGCAGAGGTAGAAGAACTTTCATCATTACTCAATGAGGACCTTACTCCCAAACAACGATTTCTCATTGAAAGGGAGCTGAAAGCAATGAGGGCTGGGACTTATGGTGAGCAGGATTCAGCATACTACATAGACTTCTACTTCGGTAGATCAAAGAACTGGGCTGTCATTCACGATTTAAGAATTGAACATGAAGATAAAGTAGCTCAGATTGATCATATCATAATCAATCGGGCTTTCGATATTTATGTTCTTGAATCTAAGAACTACTCATATGGAATTAAGATCACCCCGGAAGGAGAATTTCAGGCTTACTATGGGAAACAATCCTTTGGAATCGGGACTTCCCCAGAAAAAGTGGACACTAAGACCTAACTAAGGAGGAGGTGTCCAAGTGGGAAAGATGAAGGGTCCGAGGAAGGCACATCGGTATTCAGAC
>JBEKSC010000053.1:0-6326 GCA_049517415.1 Bathyarchaeia archaeon | reverse complement strand
GTATCTTAGTGTTATTGGGCGGGTTGCTGGGTCTGATACTTCACTTCATCTAGAAAGCATTGTCAATGCATTAGTTACGGACAAAATTCCTAGTAGGTCAAATGTATAGGTATGTGATGTTCACGGTTGCAGTTACTTGTTGTGGGCCTGAGTTTATTGGAGTAGGCAAATTGGTTTCAGTTGCTCCTCCATAGCTAATTGGTTGTGGCATGATACCGTAGCCATAGTTCGTAGAAACAGACGCTACTCCAATGATTACTCCACCGAGCCCACTGACGATGGCTGACGCTTGTGAGTTGGCGTCCTGGACTGCTTTGCGATACGCTTGTGCCTGTAAGTCATTGTAGCTCGAATCGTTGTATGTGAAGGAGATTCCGTCTACTTGGTTCACTCCTGCCTTCACTACTGCGTCGATAATCTTGCCGACATTCGGCAGATTCTCAGTTCCATTCACCAAGACTTCCACAGAGTTGACGGCGACGTATCCCACGACTTTGCTGTAATTATATGAATCATAAGCGGCCGAGAGTGAGTATCCAGTTGTCTTGACGTCACTCTTATTCACGCCCACGGCAAACAATGAGGCGAACACGTTGGTCATTATCTCCCCATTCTGCGCTGCTGCGTTTACTGCCGATTGATTTTGGGTTCGAACTGAAAACAGCAACTGCGCCTCGTTGGGGTAGGCTGTTACCGTTCCCGTTCCAGTGACATTGACTCTTGGTATGACGACGAAGTACAGTAAGGACGCTAAAATTACTAAGCCGACCAAACCTATCGTGATTGCACGCTTCTTCATTTGCATTTCACATCGCTCTGGATCATCGCTGAGTTGTGCTAATAGTCTAGACAATAGAACACAAACCAGCGGCTGTTCTAATTCGTGAACAATACTGAAAGCACGAAGGTTCCTAAAGGCCGGTAAGGGACCAGGCAACAGGCCTGGCATAGCTTGCGCTTAGTGGCCCAGAAAACGAGGTCAAATTCTGATGCTCGCACCATGATACCACACACAAATCGACTGGTTCAAATCGGCAATTCAGGTGCGATGAGATCGCCGCTCCCATAGCACCAGTAGATATCCAAACATTAATCCTTGCGCGGTTATCTCTGGGAGCGTGGCCAAGGTGAAGAACACGGGAGTGGTTGTGAAGACGATGTGTTCGATGATTCCGCCGCTTCCTCCTATTGTGCCTATCAAGAGGCAGAGCGAGGAGACGGACAGCCAACCCCAACGTTTCAGTTCAAGAATTCTGCCTAGAAACGGGTACAGCGCCACTGCCAAAATGAATCCTCGCAGAATCTGAGAAGGAATGACCCAGGGTGCATACTCGCTCGGAGTCTTCATGTATGTTCGCATGACAGATCCGCCGTACACACCGCCCCATTGAATGAAGTAGGCCAACATGCCAGCGACAAAATAGGCGACGGTGTGAACGACGATTGTTCTCGAAGTAAAGAATGCAAACGACTTACCCGTCAACTTGGACTCGCCTCGCTGACATGCAAGTGGGTACGACCATTATTTGTGTATGTGGCGCATATTCCGAGCTTCAAGACTTCGGATTCTCATTTATTTAGCATTTATTTTGCCTCCTTACTAAAATCATTTTCAGGCGATAATCAGATATGTGCCTATGAAAATCAGCAACAATGCAAATAATTTGAGGGCAAGTGTCTTTCTGTCAATTTCTTCTTTCAGAATTTTTGGGAAATGTTTGCTCAGAAGAGTTGCGAAGACAAGCGTGAATAATGGGGAGATTATGCTGATTGTTGAGACAAGAGTGATTGGACCCAACGAGGCTGCATAAAAGAAAAATACTATAGCAACGGTCCACGAAATCGAACCCACTACCAGTGCAAAAGCGAAATTTCTTTCAAGTTTTCCGATTTCCGCGAAACATTTTCTTCTCGCCGAGTTGATTGCGAAGCCCGGAATAACAGCAACAAATCTTCCGAACATAAACATCATCAAGAACGGCCAGAAAGAGATTTCATCAAGGCTTATTTTCGCAAAAGTCTGGTCTAAACTGTACGCCAAATTTGTTGCGATTAAAATGAATACGAGCGAAATAGGAATGAGTTTTTTCACATTGTTTCTCTTGTATGAGATGAGTGCACCTCCCAAAATCATTAGAGCTATCCCAACATAAGATTGTGCTGAGAAGATTTCATTGACAAGAAAGACCGCGAGAACTGCCACGAAAGCTGGCGAGAGCGACGTCAAAGCTGATATTCGCGAAGCTTCTTCCTTCTTCATTGAAATTGCGTACAGAAAATATCCTCCACAGCTTATCATCCCTGCTGCGAACGCAATGAAAGATGGGATAGAAAACACATTTGTTGGGAAAAAGAACAACACGCATATCGAAAACACAAATGCAGGAGGAACAAACGTCACATAATACGAGAATGAGCTGAGGCGCTTTGCAAGCATGAGCTTGTCAATTATTGTTGTGAATCCGAAAATGATAACTGAAGAAAACACATACAGAAACCAAAGTTCAAACATCATGATCAACTAAGAACTTGTTTCCATACTTCGTTCATGTCAGTTAATCCTAACTTTCCTTTCTTGGCTTGCCCTTCACTGACTGGGAAATGTCGAGCAGCTCGATGATTTTGTCGAATTTGCCGACGAAAGAATGCTCTGGACTCGCAGTTGGTGCCCTGACTGATCCGAAATAGACAACGGCTTTAGCAGACATTTGCCATACAAGAGAATCTGAAGGAGTTCTTGCGTAATAGCTTCCGCTAGTTTTCCATTTGTGGGATACAATTCGAGTTGCCACATTAACATGATATGCTGGTGCGCGCACACACTTTGACACAGTTCGAATTCAGTCGCCCGCACCAGCTGACGCCTCACACAATTGACGGTTCATTACGGTAACTGCACCGTTAGAGCTAGATCTCTCTAAACCCGATATTTCGGCGAGCAGGCAGAGACTGGTTTAGAGCATTTTGCGGATTTCTTCCATGTTCCGGAGGAAGTCCTTCTCCGTATGCGTGTCTGGCGAGAACGTAGGGTCTAGAATTAGCTCGTCAGGTCCATACGCTTTGATTGCTGCCACGTCCTCCTTGATCTGTGCTAGCGTTCCTGAGAAGAACGCTCTATCCTTGCCCTGCGGTTGTGGAGTAACGGCGAAGTTGTATCGAGTAATAACCTTCACATTAGCTGGATCGCGTCCCACCTCTTTCACTATGCCTCTGAGTTGAGGTAGAGTCGATTTGAGTTGCTCGATTGGCATGCCTACCGGCATCCATCCGTCAGCCAGCATGGCTGTTCGTTTCATTGCACCTGGGGAGAATGCGGCTAGGTAAATCGGAGGGTGAGGTTTCTGGACTGGTTTCGGTTGGATAATGGATTTTGGAAGTTGGAAGTATTTGCCATGAAACTCCGCGGGGTCCGTAGTCCATATTGCACGAAGTACGCCAATGAACTCATCTGCGCGTCTGCCACGTGTTTTCATATTGGCACCTGCGGCGTCATTCTCATCTTTCGACCAACCGAGCCCGAACCCAACTCTTAGCCTGCCACCAGAGAAAACATCCAACGAGGTTAAGCTACGCGCTAAGACCACTGGATTATAGAAGGGTATGTCCAACACGCTCGTTCCTAACGTTATTCGACTGGTATGCGCAGCAGCGAACGTCAGCGTCTCCAACGGGTCGAAAACACGTTTGTAGGGGTCAGGTAGCGGACCGCCATAGTATGGTGTCTGAGGATTCGTAGGGTAGAGTAATCGATCCGTCACCCAAAGGCTATCATACTTCAACTCCTCAGCTCGTTTCGCAACCTTAACAATCGAATCAACGTTAGCAGCAGGGCCTATCTGTGGAAGGAAAAATCCGAGTTTCATAAGCAATCCAGCGTGTAGGAGTCACCGCGCTATAAATCGGTTGGCATTGCAGATTCATTCATTCCTCACTAACCTTAACCTGTATCGCTGTTCCAAGTCGACTGACATGAAATTAGATACCGAAATACTCCTCAAGGTTTACGGGTCGAGTATGCGAGTCTGGTGTGAATGACTGAAGAGAGTTTAGTCGAACCGTCCGTTCGTGAAAATGTGGGTGCGCGCGCACCAGTAGCCCCGCACACAAATAATAAATGAATCTTGCGGCACTCGCTATTCAACTTAAGCGATCATGACCGTAACATAACAGCACTTGAAGTAGCTATCAGATCTCGTCTTTCTCTTCGTCCATGATAATCTATCCGAGTGACTAGGATAATCTTGTTCGCATCGTTCCATAACAATACCTTTACGCCCGCGGCAGGCTATTAGAGGGCGATGAGGGAGGTGAATTGTTGTGAAAACAGATTCAGAATTGCAACGAGATGTTATGACTGAGCTCAAGTGGGAGCCCAGCATTCATTCGGCGGAGATTGGTGTTGCTGTCAAGGATGGAGTGGTGACGCTAAGCGGCGACGTTGACACCTACGGTATGAAATGGGCTGCCGAGCGCGCTGTCAGGCGGGTTTCGGGTGTCATGGAATTGGCTGAAGAGATCAAGGTCAGGCTGCCTGACCCTTACAGGCGTAGCGACGAAGATATTACCCGGTCGGCGACAAACGTTCTCGAATGGAATTTTTGGATACCTCGTGACCGCGTCAAGGTGATGGTGCAGAAGGGTTGGATCACTCTGAGTGGTGATGTGGATTGGTTTTACCAGAAAGAGTATGCAGAGGATGCCGTACGTCACATGATAGGAGTTCAGGGAGTCACTAACTCGATCACCATTAAACCTCCGGTGCGGACGGTGAAAGCGGTCGAGGTGAAGAGCGGAATCGAAAACGCACTTAAGCGCAATGCCAGATTGCTTCGAGTTGCCGACAAGATTCGGGTGGAAATTTCAGGTAGCAAAGTGATTCTAAATGGCAGCGTAGGCTCCTGGGCAGACTATGATGAAGCCGAATACGCCGCCTATTGTGCTCCCGGCGTGTCTGAAGTCGAGAACAAACTAGCGGTTACAACTTAGCCTAAACAGGCAAAACCCTGTTCCTATCTTCTCTCTTTTTTAGGCCGCAATAATTGTGTGTGTGCACACCAGTAGAGGACGCACACAAATACCGGTTCAAATTGCAGCGCCCGCACCACTAGTACCACACACACACTTTTACGACGACGAACGACGGCTAATTGTTGAATGCTAGAAAACTACATAGTATTCTCTAATAACGGAGAATACTATTAGCGTCGTGTCGCGCAGTTCCACAAGATCACACAAAACCTTGACCCATTGCGGCGCGTTCGAATCTTCGCCCTTCCTCTTACTCATCGGAAGTTGCTTATTCGAGTGTCAGTGCTATCTTGTATCTGAGAGGTGACTAATGTATGGCAAGCAAGAGAAGTAGGGGAGCTAAGAAAGCGTGGACGGCTGGTAGAGATAAGAAGGTGGCGAAAGCACGCGAGAAGAAGAAAGAACGCAAAGCCGCCCTTTCTTGACGAACGGCTGTTCAAAACACGACGCCTGCACCAAGTGACCCACAGAGACGAAAATTAGATGGACGACGATGGTTCAATTTCGAGTGCTCGCACCAAGAGAGAGACACACACACGAAATTAACTGAACCTAGCCGGGTTATGCGTATCTCAATTTGACAAGTTGTGGTTATGCTCATCTGAGTAATTCCGGTTTATTCATCGAGAATGTTTAATTTGCGGTATAATGTTCGGTGCAGTTTCAACTCAGTCTGAACTTAAGATCGATGATTAGCTTTGCCACGACTTCTAGCCTTCGTAAACATTTTTGTCGAGTCCCCTTGTTTGGACGAAGTCGTACAAGCTCTTTCTAAATTGCCTAATGTGGAAGAACTCTACGAAGTAACTGGGGAATTCGATGTTGTCACACTTGTGTCAGTAGCGGACATAGATGAATTTAGAGACTTCTTGAAGAATAAGGTTCTGAAGATCAAGGGTATAAGGAGTACAGTAACCTCTATCGTGTTCAACGCGCCAAAGGGCCCTAGAAACTGGAACCACGCTCCCAAATCTCCCGCGCAATAGCGATTCACTGACAAAATTGCATCGTCGTCGGGATAGCTGGTGCGCGACGACGACACGACGACGCTAATACGAACGACGACGACAGGTCGATGAAATATAAATTATAAGACTTCAAAGACGCGAAGGCTACACTACAGGTACCCATTCCGTACCATAGTAAAATTATATGGGCGTACTTCGCCCAACTAAATCTGTACGCCCTGCTCTCTTTCTACTCACGAAGGCGCTCTTGCTGTTTCTTCGAGTATCTGCAACCACAGACTGCACAGCCATGAAATCCTGAGTGAAGTCGACTCAAATGATGACAAACAT
>JBEKSC010000052.1:0-6991 GCA_049517415.1 Bathyarchaeia archaeon | reverse complement strand
CTCGGTATGGCCGAATAAAATTCTTGATAGGCTTGGAGTTTTTCTCGGAGATTCTTTGCTAGCTGGGCTTCCTGCCACTTCGCCTGTGCTTCAGCTGTCAGGTTTGCTGGCAACGCCTCTCGTCTGCTTGGGGTTTAATGGAAGAGGAACGGTGCAGGGGGCGGATTTATGTCCTTTTCTGGAACCTTCGTCACCATGGTTGACGCAACCCTATCGCCGAGTCGCCGGCGATCATGAGATGCAAGTATGCAAATAGCGGCAACAATGTAGAACAGTGGCAACCAATCTAGAAATCGCAACAGGTTCCGTTTGAGTGAAGCGTCTAGTGAACACGGGCCCCCGTCTTTTCCCACCACACGCAATCCAAGCAGCCACTTTCCAATCGTCGAAGCGAAGATCCATTCTAGCACAAAGTAGTAGACGAAGGTAGTACCGACTAGGTAAGCTAGAGTTGTCGGGGGCACTGGCCCGGCACGCGCCGTTGTCCAAGAAATGAAGGATTTGTTCCATCCGCCAATGAAGGTGAGCCATAGCAAGAATACGGCGAGTGAGTCGATTGCTCCAGCTACGATCCGCCTCGTTAACGGCGCTGGGTAAATTCGAATTGGAGGTGTTGATAATGTCTCGATAGTAATTCCTTCATGGTCGTGCTGATGAGACATTCTGATCTATACCCTGTCGGTCTTGGCTTGCTAGTAAGGCCTGCTGTGAGACACTTTTCGGATGATGAAAATTCATGGGTTCAGACATACGCTTAAATACAATCCGAAGAGTAAATCAATTTATCAAAAAGGAGTAATCGAACGAAATAATGCCGGAAGTGTGCCCTACTTGCGGGCTTCCTAAAGATCTCTGCGTCTGCGGAACCATTAGCATGGAACAGCAACTTGTAAAGGTCCGCCTAGAGACGAGGAAATGGGGTAAAGCAACAACAATTATTGAGGGCATAAACTCGAAGAGTGTTAACCTCGGGGACCTCGGTGCCAAGTTGAAAACTAATTGTGCTTGTGGTGGCACTACCAAAGATGGCCTCATAATGCTTCAGGGCGATCACAGGAATAAAGTCAAGAAACTGCTTGTTCAGACTGGCTTCCCGGAAGGCTCAATTGAGATTCATTGACCCTATTAGACCAGGGTATTTGTGATGGGCGCTTTCTTCGACATCATGAAAAATCTCAAACATTCTGGGCCTGCGCCTAAGGTCTGCCCAGCGTGTGGGAGTATGAAGGTCAAGCATCAAGGTTCGTTGAATGGCTGGTTGATGCCGGCAGTGTACGCATGTGAGGAATGCGGTTATGTTGGCGGCATTATTCTTGAGCTTGAAGAAGAGAGCGATGACCAAAAGAAATGATGATACATTAGTGTACCATTCACGGTACATTAATATACTGCCCGTTCCTGGTCTACGAGCCGTAGACCTAATTGGAGCGGCTGGACTCACTGAACTCAAAAACCAAACTTCATCTCATGCCGTGGGTCGCCGTAGTTCTTCTGGTTGCTCTCGCATTCGCTGGAATGCAAACCGCATCGGCCGATCAAACTCTCACACGCACGCTAAGCGTGCAGCTAAGCACGGGGGACTCCTTAGTCGTTCAAAGTAATAGGGAAAGCATAGAGCAGGTGTTTGTCCAGGGCAACTTTTCAGCGACCAACATGACACGACCCGCCCATTATCCTGTCAGCGACTACGAGATTCAAGCATTCAATCCAGGCAGTTTCGAGTTGAGATTCATTTTCAATTATCCTACTGAGTATCAGATCAACCTGCTCACTAGGTCCTCAAATCCAAGTTCGCCCGGGAACAGCACGACCTACTACTTGTCGGGCGGTTCGTTTGAGCTTGACGTAAGTGCGATCTTCAACGCGCGGCTTAACGCTCCCCCGATTGCCGTCCCATCTCTGTCGCCTTGGGACAGTTTTCTTCAGTGGATTGGAAAGTTTGGGGAGGCGTTTCCGTTATGGGTGAAGGGACTCTATCTTGCGCTCGGTCTCCAATTCTTTGTTGTGGGCGGCCTATGGATCGCGCGTGAGTCCAAAAGGAAGGAATCAGCAGGGCAGCGATTTGACCTGGGCGACAAGGCATACCTATGGTTAGACGTCGTCTACAAGTTCCTGGTGGTCTCTTTTTCTGCAATCATCGCCATTATGGGCGGTGAACTTCTCTTATTGTTTGTACTTCGTTTCATGTTCCTTGCCTCTCTAGACCTTTTGTCTTTGTGGGACCTTTTTGTCGTTGGCTTTGCGGCAGGAGCAATCATAATTGTTTACCTAATTCGATTTGGCCTTGAGAAGGTTTTCGACCTCAAACCTGTGGAAGATGAGTAGTTATGACAAGTCAACTCGATGATTTGGAACGATATGTGCAAGCGCCTTCAGAACCTGAAGAGAACCTGGAGTGGTGGCGCAGGTTCAGAATACTTCGTTCTTTGAACTACGTGCCACTCCGTGCTGTCGACAAGGATTACGCGAAATGGCGGAAGTCGCGAATATCGCCGAGGAAGTTCAAAAAAATACAACAGCACTTGGATAAGCTCTACCCCCCCGACAAATTCTCCTCAGCCAAACTCATCGGGCGCCAAAAAGAATACAACCTCCTGTTGGATTCTTTCAGGCTCCACGTGCTAAAACACCCGATGCTTCGAAAATGGTTCGATAAAGACGAACTTCCCAAGGCCATCTGCCTGACCGGAGAAAGTGGAACCGGTAAGACTTTCCTCACGATGGTTTCTCTTAAGCAAATGCTACTTGAAGCCCACTCGAATGGTGTACTGCTCTCACCAATAATCATCAAGGGATCCGACGTCTTCTCAGAATACTATGGGCGGAGCACTAAACAGTTGAGTCGATTATTGGAGCGTGCTGCTTCAGCCCCTTCAGTGATCTACATAGATGAGTTCCAGAGTTTTGGAAGGAAGGTGAGAGGTGATTCCGGCACAGAACTGGAAGACACACGAGTTCAGGACGAGATAAACAGATGGCTCGATAAGATCCTAAGTAACGACGCACGCACCTTGGTAATTGTCGCTACAAATTCCTATGAACAGACGCGAGAAGACATTCGCCGCCGACTGTCGCGGGTCGACCTTGACTCAGGCGTCACGCACGAAATGCTGCTGGCGATTATAAAAGACAAATTGTCACGCGAAAGTTGGCACGGAGTTTCACCAACTGAGATATTAGCGGTCTTGGAAAGAGAGGCGTCAATGCGGCGGCACGGTTCCATCACCCCAAATGATGTCCTATGCGTTTTTAGGGAGGTAAAACGCGCGAAAGAAGTTCCACTCCTCGAGGTAATTCGAAGGTCTGTGCCAGGCCCGTTGTCCAAATGGACCAAACCTAGGTACAGGGTGAACCTCGAGGATTTCGCTCAGGCAGCGCATACGATGAAGTTCTATGCTGAGCGTGAAAAGTCACAGGAAATTATGGATGCGGTTTACATCGTGACGCCGAAGGATTCCAGGGAAGACGTTGGCGGCCTTCATGACGTTAAGAACAAAGTACTGAACCACATATCGCTCGCTTTCAACCGGAAAATGTCGGAGCTCGGTTACGCCTCAAATTGTAGGTTCTTGCTGTTTGGGCCGCCAGGTACTGGTAAGACGCTCCTTGCATTGGTTGCTGCAGCTGAGAATCGAGTTGCCTTCATCAAAGTCAGGGGAGGTGAACTGATGAGCGGTGCAAGTTACATAGGTGAGCCCGAGAAACGCATTAAGGATCTATTTGCACTCGCCAGGCAGAGAACTCCCTGCATTCTTTTCCTCGACGAAGCCGACGCGATTTTCTGGGGAGCCGACCCGACAGGTAACAAGATTCTTGCGCAAATAAAGGCCGAGTTGAGCGAGATTAAACCCGACGAAGGAATTGTGATCATCGCCGCATCCAACAAGGAGAATCTAATCGACCAAGCTACTAGGGATCGGTTCGAACCAAACGTGTACTACGTACATCCACCGTTGAACGATCGTGAATGGAACGAGGTTGTGGAAATCCACCTCAGAAAGTTCAGAAGGTTTCTACATCAGGAGATTGACCCGGCAAAAATCACACGGCTGTTTAGAATGCAACGAATCTTGAGCCCGAGAGCTGCAGCCGAGACTATCTCTGAGGCACATAGATTATGGGCTTCAGAATTGAGTGCAGTGGATGAGATTCGGACAGCTAAGGATGAGCAGGAGAGGCTCTTCGTCGAGAGGCGATACGAAGCGGATCTGAAGCGGCTACACTCTTTGATTGAAATGAATGGCCACAAATTGTCGATGGAAAAAGTCGACGAGACTTGTTACCCAATCCGCCTGTACCACTTCGAAAGGGCTATTCAAGCGCTAGAATCTAGCCAAGACAAACAGCGACGGGAAATGGAAGAAGCCCTCATTCTGACCACGCCCACACCTGGGGCTTCATTCGGCCTCTACGCCACTGAAGATGGAACCGGTGGAATAATCACAGTAGAGTGTTCAAGCAGGCCGATTATCCCAGGAGAGCGACTTGTCGCCATAACAGGTAATTCCACTTCAATGATCGTAGGTCAATCCGTCGTGCCGGACGAATCGGTTCTACAGAGCGCGCAAAACGCCGTAGAAGCCGTTAGGTCATGGCTTTGGACGGCGTGCAATCTGGACCTCAACCGTTTGCACGTGCATTTCCAAGTTAGAAGCCTGTTAGAGGGTGCCCCGGGGCAGGGAGTATCAGGGCCGAGTGCCGGTTTGGCGATGGTTCTGGCACTTTTCTCGGAGCTTTCAGGCGTTCCGATTTCGCCTTCGATTGTTGCTACAGGAACAATCGGAGTTAAGCATGACGTTGGCCCGGTAGGCGGACTAGGAGGGTACGGAACTCAGACTGGGAAGATTGTTGGGATCCTGAAGTCCAGGCGTATACGTGTCACAGATTTGGTGTTGCCTACTGCAAACTTTGAAGCGGCGAGAGATGAAATGAGGATTCTGCGAGAAGAGGCGGTGTCCGTTCATCCTATACGGAACGTCGCAGAATGCTTAGAAATTGTGTTCGGTGCTAGCGAACAGGCATTGATTGGAGAAATAAAAGAAAGGTACGAGACAGCTGCGAAGCTAACTCAGCGGGCCTAGATATCCAGTTTCAGTGCTTCTTTGAGGCCCTTGTACCTGTTCCGGACAGTAACTTCAGTAACGTTAGCTACCTCAGCTATCTCCTTCTGGGTCTTCTTTTCCCCTTCTAGGACGCACGCGACGTAGAGTGACGCTGCCGCAAGCCCCATAGGGTCTTTTCCGGCAACAATTCCCTTCCTCTTTGCTTCATTGATTATCTTAATCGCTCGTTGCTGTGTGGGCATTGAGATTTCGACCTTCGTGGCAATCTTCGAGATGCATTTAACCGGATCTTCGACTGGCATCCGGAGGTCTAGTTCGCGGACGAGTAGTCTATAGCACCGTGCAACATCTTTCTTTCGGATCCTACTCGCAGCGGAGACGTCTTTCAGTGTTCTCGGAGTTTCGGAAATCCTGCAAGCTGCGTAGAGCGATGCTGCGGCAATTGCGGCTATCGAACGACCTCTGACGAGTCCGTTGTCGAGGGCTTTTCTGTAAACTATGGCTGCTCGTTCCTTTATGGAGGCTGGTATGTGCAACATGTCTGTTAGGCGGTCAAGTTCGGCCATTGCTTGAGCAAGATTCCTATCGGCCGAAGAGTGTACACGCGTTCTGATTTGCCACTTCCTTAGGCGAAGCATTTCAAGCCTGGTTGCTAGCGGAAGCTGGCGACCGTACGCGTCTCGGTTGACGCGGTCGATGACCGTTGAAAGGCCTTTATCATGAATAGAGAATGACGTTGGGATACCCACGCGCCCGCGTTCATCCTTCTCCTCCTTCGTGAAGGCACGCCATTCGGGGCCTTGGTTTAAGGAATGTTCGCTGATAACCAAACCGCAATTCTGGCAGATTATCTCGCCTTGATCGTAGTCCTCTACTAAGTTCGTGCTCCCACATTCGGGGCAGTTGGTTAGTTTTCCAACTTTCTTCGTTGTTGTGCTCGCACTCAATTTCTTTCAACTTTTTCGATGCTTAACGCTCGGACCATCTCTCCTTAGTAGAACAACGCGGCGTCGTTCTGCTTCAGAACTTCGTCATCCGGCCCGAAAGCTATAATAACCACGCCCGTACAGTATTTAAAGCTTGCGTCGGATTCTAGCGTTTCTACTCCGGTGGTTGAATTCCAGCACGTTTTCACGGAATAAGTGTCTAGTTATGGGGATTATTACTTTGTCATCCGATAATGGCCTTCGATGTGGCTTTACGTGGGCATTTGGGCTAATTTGAAGCCAATATTCAATCAATTGCCTTCCGAAAGTATACGTGATCGGATTCTCTACGCAAGAAACGTGCGTACCTTCCACATTCGGACACGAGCATGGGTTGCAAGTCGTCGGGTGATGTGATGACTTCGATATTCAAGACCCTAAAACGGTTCTGTTCCGGATCTTTGCCGAACAGCTTTCGGAAATCGTCTAGGGCAAGTTCAGGTGACAGCGGATCCTTCATGTCAATGACCACCGGGATCCTTCTGATTGGTACTTTCACGACTACTTCAACCGGCAATTGGCTCGTCTCCAAGTCTGCCGCGTTTGGAAAGGACATCTAACCAGGGATTATTCGAAAAGAACGCCGGAAGTTGTGACCCAGAAAGATTGGAGGCGGGAAATGTGGGTTCATGTCGCGCAATTCGGGAAGGCGTTGGTGCTCTGGTATCTGTTTGGGTCTCGGAATTACGCCTGAGGGTTTTGAGGTCGTCGCGGAGTGTGGCTATGGTTCTCTCCATTTCCGTGTACATCGATTTCAAGGTGACCAGTTCGGTGAATAGGCCTGGGTCGGGGGTCTGAGATGTTTGCTGCGTCAGATTGGGGGTTGCATTAATTGCGGAGGAACAGCTTCGTCGATCCTGCGTTCGTCGAAAAGGAGCAGGCCTATTCCGTAGGGCTTGAAGATTGCGGCGTCGATTGAAGCTCCCAGTAGTCGTGGTGCGG
>JBEKSC010000051.1:0-7502 GCA_049517415.1 Bathyarchaeia archaeon | reverse complement strand
CCCTCGGAGCAAAACTCGAACGTGGGCCAAACGCTTGGGCCATTCAAAGTAACGGACGCCCCACTCCGCTCAGAAAGGAAATTCAATGCGGCGAATCTGGAGTTACCTTGCGTTTCACCATACCCGTAGCCTCCCTGACAGGAGAGAACATCAGGCTTGCTGGGCATGAGGGCTTGATGGGGAGGCCGATCAAAGCACTAGCTGAAACCATGAAACAACTCGGAGTCAATGTGGAAGCAAGTCGGAACGGAGTTGTCGTCGAAGGAGGACCACCAAAGGGTGGGAGAGTTAGCATTCCAGGAGATGTTAGCTCCCAATTCATCTCAGGCCTTCTTCTAGCTGCACCTCTGATGGAAACAGAGCTGAAATTGGAGCTCACTTCACCACTGCAATCAAACATTTACGTTTCGCTGACTATCGATATCATGAAGAAACATGGGGTTGAGGTTAACTCAAACGGAAAGATGTCGACGTTTAGTGTACCACCTATGCAATCGTACAAGCCTGCCTCCCATAGAGTCCCGGGCGATTTTTCCTCCGCTGCATTTGCTATGTCCGCAGCGGCCATAACTGACTCAAAGTTAATGATTCGTGGTCTTTCAATGGATAGCCTCGAGCCTGACTCAGTCATGGTTGAAATCCTCTCCAAGATGGGGGTTGACGCACGTTCTCTCCCCGAGGGCGTACTGATAGAAGGTGCCAGACTAAAGGGCATCAACGTTGACCTGCGTGATTGCCCTGACCTTGGCCCTATAGTGGCTGTTCTCGGTTGCTACGCCAAAGGAAAAACGCAGATTACTGGAGCAAGGAGGTTGCGCTACAAAGAATCAAACAGGCTAGAAGCAATTGCTTCGGAGCTAGGGACACTTGGAGCTGATATCGAGGAGACCGAAGACGGTCTGATTATGTGTGGGCCATGTTCTCTAGAGGCAGGTATTGTAGACTCACATAGTGACCATAGGATTGCAATGGCACTCTCCATAGCAGCGATAAGGGCAAGAGATCAAGTTGTCATCAAGCATGCCGAATGCGTAAGCAAATCATATCCCACATTCTTCAATGATCTGCGATCACTTGGAGTTGAAGTAGTTGACCGATAGTTCCTTCGGAAAGCAGTTCTGCGTGACCGTATTTGGTGAGAGTCACGGTCCTGCGGTAGCGATTGTTGTGGACGGATGCCCTGCTGGTCTTGAGCTAAGTGTGGACGATGTGCAGGCCGAACTTGAGCGAAGAATGCCACCTGACCCCGGTCTGACTTCAGCTCGCCGTGAGAAGGATGACGTTGAGTTTCTCTCAGGAGTATACGAAGGTTACACTACTGGAGCACCAGTTGCCATGCTCACTTGGAATAAGGATGTGAAGTCACAAGATTATGACAAATTGAAATTCATCGCTAGGCCAGGACACGCCGACTACCCCACGAGGATCAAATACGGAGGCTTCAACGACCTCCGAGGGGGCGGCCGCGCTAGCGGTAGGTTGACGGTTCCAATGACAATGGCAGGGACGATTGCGAAGAAACTATTGCACGTGGTCGGTATCGATGTCTTCGCACATGCTATCCAGATTCACACGATTAAGTTGGACCGACAATTGTTGTATGAAGACATAAAACGGAACGCTTACTTGAACTCAGTACGATGCGCGGATCCAGAAACAGCCGACAAGATGAAAGAACTAATAATGAAAACTCGACGCGAAGGGGACAGCGTCGGTGGCATTGTCGAATGCATTGCCACAGGAGTGCCGCCCGGAGTTGGGGAACCCTTCTTTGACAGCCTGGACGCAGACATTGCGAAAATTGCTTTCAGCATTCCAGCCGTTAAGGGATTCGAGGTTGGTCTGGGCTTTCAAGCGTCAGCTGTGAAAGGGTCCGAGAATAACGATTCCTACACAGTTCGGGAGGGCAAGGTTGAAACCCTTACCAATAATGCAGGTGGTATACTTGGCGGTTTGTCGAATGGTATGCCCATTATTGTGCATGTTGCCTTCAAGCCGCCCTCATCAATTCCGAAGGAACAAAAGACAGTCGATTTGAAGGAAATGCACGATACCATGGTGCAGGTAACTGGCCGCCACGACCCGTGCATAGTTCCGAAAGCGGTTCCAGTGGTCGAGGCGGCAGTTGCGATCGTTCTAGTTGACCATTGCCTTCGGGCGGGTGTGATAGCTCGCGTTCTGGGCAACAAGGACTCCGATGAAACCATCAAAGGGCGCTCGAAGCTTCAACCGCCGCATTGAAGCGCCCATTCACGCCGGGAAATATCAAATCCTTTTGAAGATAGCGTTGTCCTTTCCTGAGGTTTTGAAGCAAATCGCGCCTCTTCTCAGTGCCAAGCATCCACAGTATCCGATTGCTGTACCGCACAAAAGCCTTCAGCGTCGACAGCAAGCGCTTGCTATCCATCAAAATTGAAATTTCATTTCCAAAGTTCTCTCGGTAAACCATTTCGGCGATGAGTAGCTGGAGTTTGAACGTTGTCCCGCCTACTGCCCTCAAATCGTTTAGGCTAAGCCCGGAGGTTTTCAGGGCATCAACGAATGCGACATTCATGAAATGTGGTAGGGCCAATGTGAAAGACGCGATTTTGTCATGCTGATCAAAGTCACTTCGAATAATCCTGGCTCCCTCTCTCCTGAAGAGTGAAAGAAACTGGGCGGCACTTCTGCCGCGGGGAACTAAAGTTGTAATAATTGTCTTACCATTGAGATTCTTGATTCCTGGGCCGAACATTGGGTGAATGCTAAGGACCGTAATTCCACGCCTTTTCATGCTCTCAAGAATTGCTCTGACAGGTTCCTTGATTGATGATATCTCAACGAGAAGGCAGCTGCTAGAGAGATGAGGTTCGATCTTCAACAAAATGCGTTTAGTCGCTTCCGTGGGGGTAGCGAGAACGACTAATTGTGCCGGTTGAACCGCAAGCCTAGAGTCTTTGATGAAACGGAACCTTTTCTGTCGGGCAATGTTCCTCCCATTACGATCGTTCTTGTCGGAGATGATAATTCGGTAGCCGTTTTTCCTCAGAAAATCTGCGAACCAAGCACCCATTCTGCCTGTTCCGCCGATGACTGTTGCTATGGCCACGAGTCAATCGCCCTCCCAATCGCCCTTATAGCGCTTGGAATCTGTCGCTCGGGTAGTGAGACGGCAAGCCTGAAGAACGATGGGTACTCTCCAAATGATTGGCCCGGGCTAATGCTTACTTTGTGTTGGTCCAGAAGTTGTTTAGCAAATCTTACCGAGTCGAAATTGGGTTTGTTCGCTTTGGGAAATACGTAGAAGGCTCCCTCCGGCTTGTAGAAGGAAACATCTATTGTGTCTAATTCGCGGCAAGTAAGGTCAACCTTCTTCATTATGGCTCCGATATGGCGCTCCGCTTGTTGACGCCCTTTCTTGACGGCGACGAGAGCTGCCCGCTGGATGAATTCTGGGACACAGGTTACGGCAGTTTGGACCACGCGGCGAATCTGTCTTGCCTTCTCTTTCGTAGTTACTAAGTAGGCAATTCTCCACCCGGTCAGACTGAACTGCTTGGAGAAGCTGTTGATGTAGACTACGTCGTCATATTCAGTCTCAAGTACGCTCGGTGGGGAAGCTCGGGCGTATCTGTCGTACACTTCGTCGGAAAGAATCAGTGTTTGGTATTTGCGTGCCATGTCAACTATTTCTTCAAACTTCTTTCTGCCTATTATCTTACCCGTCGGGTTGTTTGGGCTATTCAGGACTAAGAGACGGGCCCCTTTTCGTAGTTCTAACTCAAGGTGTTCAATGTCGATTTCCCATCCATTATCCAGAGTCGAATTTATGGCGATTACTCGGCCTCTAGCGAAGAGCACACACTCTTCGTACGCGGGCCAGGCGGGTTGGGGGATTATTGCGCGTTCGAGTGGGGAAAGAAAACTGGTAATCGTGGCGAAAACTCCGAATCTGCCACCTGGTACGATTAATATCTGGTCAGGGTTAATCTTGGTGCGGTGTTGTTCACTTATCTCATCTGCTAAAGCATTTCTCAATTCGAGCAAGCCGGCTGCTGGTCCGTAGCCGATCACTTTCTTCTTTCGGAAGCTATCGCTTAAACCGCGAATTACTTGCTGTGATGGTGAAAAGTTTGGCTCCCCAATCTCAAATCTCGTTATTCCTTCGCCCTGAGCCACCAATTTCTGGGTGAGTTCAAAAATTTCCTTCAAAAGCTGGTCCTTCGACGTCGAAGTTCGTGCTCGTTCTTGTACGCTAACGGTTTCCTCGATTAGTAATTCTCCTAACCTTCTGGCGAAGGATTTGCTGATCTCCAAATTGCCAGCGAAATTTGACAGGTTGAACAGGGTAGCTTGTTCAGCATCTGCGTCTATGGTCGGCAGGCGTTTTCTCTCTTTGATGTGGGCAACCTGCTCACCGAGCACTAATCGCTCTTTGATCACGGAGAGAAGTTGTTTATCTTTCTCTCGAATCTGCGCCCTACATTCTTCAAGGGTACTCAATGCATACGACACTCCGGATAGAATTTCGCTGTTTGTTGATCTTTGTTTCATTAAAGGATAGTCGTTTCACAACGGTTCACGTGGTTCATAATATCCAAGCTCAGTGCCATCCTTCGACAATTTAAGGCAGCCCAGTTCGATCTTGTGAACACGCTCAACTGACCTGCAGTAAACTCTGGCCGTATCATTTGTGAAACCCATGAGAACTCCCAACTCAAGCATGTAATCCTCATCGTCTAGGAGACCAACGATTAAGCTGTTCAAGTCCCGTGCATTGGGCCCATGAGCTGAGGGGAACCCAATAGGGCTTGCAAGGTCGGCCGTTCGTAAAGAGATGGATCTCGTCCTTGCTCCTTCTAGGAACCTTCGGTAACCTGTGATTCGAGTCTCGCGCCTGTCGCTGCGAGAACGCGCCAACACATCTTTTGCGGTTTCAACATTCAATGCATGCGCCCGTGACCCAGATAGTATGGGTTGAAGTTCTCCCCCCGTACCCAGTCCTATTACAAGGTCAGGTTCAGTTGCAACTATCATTCGGATTTTGTATGAAATTGCTTCAGTGTCGAGCACCCAGCCGTCGGTATTTATGATTGTAAGTGAATCTTGGGCGCGGTCAGAGAGGCGGCGTATACCGTCTATGATTTTTGTTTCGACTTGACTTGCGTTTGTGTGGCCGATGAAAATGATAGATTCCGGTCTGAGTTCGACGAGTGAAGAGATGGAAGTTGTTGGAATGGAATATCCTATTGTTGTTGGGGGCCCAATATCAGCTTGTCCTATGTCACCGTCAATAATGCGGAGACTCAAAAGTTTCCCTAACAATTTGTTTGTCAGGTAGGTGGAGAGAGTGCTCTTGCCGACGTCGGTCATGCCGATCAGCATGACCCTGCCTTTTTCCATCTCCGCTAAAGCATCTGCAGCCGCTGTCCAAGAAGCGGGTATAGTGCTGCCTTCTACCTCGAATGTTTTGGCAGACTTGCCCATCAAAATTTCCAAGTGAGCCTCAGTTCTAGCTTCAACTGGAAGTTGTTTGTCTCGGCTTATGGCCAATCTGCGTTGTCGGCCTAATGGGGCGCCCAGAACTTCAGCCTCCCCATTCAGGAGTCTACAAGATGCCGGACCTCGGATCATTAGTGTATTGTCGGGTGCGAGAACGTATCGCATGGAGAGAAGTCATCTTCGACAGGTTGATTCATTCACTTTGCATTCTGCAAGCCAAGAAATCAGAGCATATTGCTAAATACGCTATCGCTTCATCCATGACTGCTCGGAGGGTTCACTGACGAAGGTTGCCAACTCTGAAGTACGGGAAGGATTGTACTACACTAAAGAGCATGAGTGGATGAAGGTTGAGAATGGGAAATGTCGCGTCGGAGTAACAGATTATGCACAGAAGGCGCTTCACGAAGTCGTGTACGTGGATCTGCCTAACGTGGGGAAGGCCTTAACTCAAAATATTGCTTTCGGGACGGTTGAATCAGTGAAAGCCGTTTCCGAACTTTATTCACCTGTTTCTGGTGAAGTTGCAGAGCGCAATGAGAAACTGGTTGAGTCCCCTGAACTCGTGAACCAAGACCCATACGGTGCCGGTTGGATTGTCATAGTTAAGCCTTCGCGCCTGCCAGCTGACCTGCAGGCCTTGTTGAACGCAGAAGGCTACGTTAGTTTTCTCGAGGAACTTACCAAGAAGACATAAAAACTCGACAGGATGGGAGGGCAGTTATTCCATCGTTCATGCATGAATTTAAAAATGCATTGCGTACGCATAGTGAGAATGAACCCCGCATGAATTCATCCAATAATTCCCCTCTCGAAGAGCGGCTGCAGCAGTCGCGGGTGTTTAAGCGACTGGCTCTACGTAAGTTACACGCACGAAGATTACAAGAAGGGCAAGTGCAGATGGGAGTGTACGAAACTATCGCTTCAGAATTCATGAGCCTACCTTCACTCGATAATGTAGACCGGCTATCAACGGTCTACGGCTACTCGAGGGTTCGCCGAGCTATGAGCTTGCTCGACAATCTCGTTTTCGAAGAATTCTTCTATGGAAAACTGCACCTCTATCCATTATGGATCAAACAGTTCACTCGACTACTTGATGCTGCGAGACCTCGCGCAATTGTAAAGGAATTAATGACCAGTTCCGATAATTTATAGATCTGAATCGTTCTGAATTAGGACTTTTCGTTTCGGACATAGAGACGCCGATTCCAATGAACACGGCGCGAAATGAGATCAACATCACCCTAGCATCTTGAGATGTCAATTTAGCGCGTGTTCCTGCAGCTGTTAAAGTAGAGGCTTAGCGGAGTCGTTGGTATCGTCCAGCACGATTCTATTCTAAGAGTGAGACGATCAGCGACGGGCGAGCCAGACTGAAGCTTCTGCGAGACTTAATCGAACTTTAGAATTCAACATTATCAACCGCCAAAACTCAATTGCCGGGCCGCGATGAGACTGGTGCCTCAAGGCAACCACCAGACCGGTTTATTCCACTAGCCGATACGTTTGGCAGCCTTTTCCACGGGAACATATTTGATGTTATACCCGAAGTGCTTGGGCCCGAACAGGTCGATTCCACGTTCAGTTCGCCAGAGCTCGTGAGCTTTGAACCCCAGAATATCGACTTCTATTCCGAGTTGTTTTTTCAAATTAGGTGTCCAAGCTGAAAGCCCTTCTCCGCTTCGGGAGTCAACGACCGTTATCGAGTCGGGGCATGTGGCATAAGCTCTATTGTTCACCCACGTGATTAGGTATTCATTCTTGAACCATATGCGCAGTCCTCGCTTCCGAAAGTCGCCTGTACCCTGAACTTTCACGTCTCCCCACATGAAACCGCCCGCCTCCTTTCTTGTCCATGATTTGGTCCGACCGTGGAACAGTCGGGTGCAGTCGGAATCAAATTTGAGGATCAATTCAACAGGCTCGCGTCCTTTCTCCTTGCTTATCCTCACAATAGAACCGAGCTTAATACAACGCGAAATGGAGTTCGGAACTATGCCTCGTTTGTAGTTAGAAGC
>JBEKSC010000050.1:0-7751 GCA_049517415.1 Bathyarchaeia archaeon | reverse complement strand
TCAAGGGGCCGCTCCGAAGCTTGCCCATTCACACACCCGACCGATTTCGGTCATGTGGTTCTCGGGCTTACCAACCAAGCGAAATACTCACACGCTAGAACTTAGGACTTTTCATCCTTTCACACACTTACTGTTGCTCGCTTCGCTCGCTCTCAGGAAGAGCGGGCCTTCGTTCTCATTCCAAACAGAAACCTGAGCACGCTGATCTTGCTAACGGGATAAAGTAGAGCGACAACGATTGGGAAGGATGTAATCACGATTAGGAGAAACTTCTCAATCGTAATCAAGTTCAAGCCGACAACGTAGAAGGCGACTGCGACAATGACGGATTGGTGAAGAACATAGAATGGCAACACCAGTTCGTTTGATGTCTGGAGGAACCTGCAATTGAAGGCGAGATGCTTGCGCCCGTAACCAAGTATCACCACTACCCAACACCAACCATTCAATGCTTGCCAGGTGGATACCGAAAGATAGTGTCTTGCAATTCCGGAGGGATCGGCTTCCGCAATCAAAAATGCGACAATCCACAGGAAGCTGGCCAAAATTCCAAGCGGGAGTGCAAGCAGCCTGCTCTTCTCGACGGACTTCTCGAATTGAGGATTGCAAGCCATTACATAGGCTGTAACGAAAAACGCGAAATAGGTTGGAATCTTCCATCCTCCATACCCTGAGAGCAAATTAGGAAGAATGAAGTAAGGTGGTACAGCAGCAATATTCACAAGGACGACAGGAATCGCCAGCAAAAGAATGCCTCCGCGCCTGTTACAGACCGCATATAATTTCGAGAGTTTGTTGCGGTTTTCTTCTTTGGCGAGCCATTTGAAGAATTGGACGGTGATGACGGAGAATATGAAGAGCCAGAAGAGATACCAGAGATATATCCCCTGGTCTGGGCCTGCGAAAAAGGTGGGCGAGAAATTCAGGGTAAATGGAAAGAACTTGGTGAAGTACGGCCCGGAAATGAATTGGATAAAACTTCCCGTAAACTCGCCGCCTGAAACTGCGTGATAGTAAGCGTCCACTGGCAGAATGATAAGCAAACCGACGACGAAAGGGAACATGAGCCGTTGAACTCGTTCCTTGGTGAATTGTGAGGCACTTCGTCTTGCGAGAGAGAAGTATGCCGAGATACCTGAAATCACGAAAAATAAGGGCATAACCCATCCTAAGATGAACAGGCCGAAGATAGTAAGCCCCAGGCTTGGAGCCGAGTTCATAATGTCCCAAGGAAAATAGGAAAATGCCGCGCTGCTGTGAAACAAGAAAATTGCGCCGATGGCAAACACTCTAAGCCAATCGAGCCAATACCATCTTTCGGACATGAAGCATCATTGTTTCACGAGACCATACCGTATTTCAAACTTGTTCTATGTGAGAGACAATGGATACGGTCGAACGTTATCCTCATGTTGCACCGTCCGGGCTTGAACCGTCGTCGTCCGTCGTTCGTAGTTTCAAATCTGTGTGTGTGCGCACCACTAGACCACACACACAACGACGGTTCAAATTCTCATCGGCTTAGGGTTGTTTCAAACCATAGTAACAGTCACAAGTACAGTCTTTAACAACACAAACTCTTCCATTTTATCTCGTGACCGCACTTAGGGCAAGTTCTCATACAAGTCACCTTTGACGAGCAGACCCCATGATAGGAATGATTGCTGCTTTGAATCTGCTATTCCCGTGGTCCTCACAGGCGTCCCGCTACGTCAGAACAGTGTTCCTAGTGATACGTGGAAAGGGCGGCTTTTCGTTCCTTCTTCTTCTCGCGTGCTTTCGCCACCTTCTTATCTCTAGCAGCCGTCCACGCTTTCTTAGCTCCCCTACTCTGCTTTGCCATACGTTAGTCACCTCTCAGATACAACATGGCACTCACACTCGAATAAGCAACTTCCGACGCCCTGAAGGAGTTCTACTCACGAAGGCGCTCTTGCTGTTTCTTCGAGTATCTGCAACCACAGACTGCACAGCCATGAAATCCTGAGTGAAGTCGACTCAAATGATGACAAACATTGCAGCACCATCGTCGATGAATCGTCCAATGATGTTCATGCAGTCGGTCGATGGATCGAAATATCTTAGGTGGGTGACACAATTTACACTGGTGGCTCAATGGTTGAAATCACTCTTCCTCCGTATCGGTATAGAACAGAGTACAACGTCAAGTCAGTTTAATGGTTGCTTCTTTCTAAAGGCTTTTAGGAGCACGGGCGATAAGATGGGGTTATGCCAACGTACGTATTGCTAGTTAACTTGACGGAGAAAGGTAAGGGGAACTTTAAACAGGACTACACAGCGACCCGCGATCAGTTCAAGAAAGCGGTCGAGCAGGCCGGGGGCAAGCTTACGGGCTACGTAACCGCTGGGCCGTACGACGCTGTTGAAATACTTGACGTGCCCAACGACGACGCTGCACTCGCCATGCTCCTCGGCACGCTCTCAATAGACGCTGCGAAATTCATGAGCCTCAGAGCGTTTCCAGAGGATCAGGTAAAACAGGCTCTAAAGAAAGTACCTTAACGCTATCTCAACAGTCGCCAAAGTGCGCCTTGCTGGCAGCGTTCAGCATGCTTCGCTTAGTTCATTCCGGCTTAGGTGTGTGTGCGCACCATTGGACCCACACACACGAAATTCATGACGGATGGAATTCTGTCTGAAAAAAGGATCTAAAACTTCCACTAGCGCTCTAGAAGACGGTCGAGGCTACGATGTTTTTCTCTTCGAGAGCAACGCGTAGGCGGTCAGAATTACCAGAAGGACTTGGATAAGGAAGACACTGCATGTGACCTTACTGAATTCACTTTTTGAATTCTTATTGCATTTCCAGTAGACGTAGCGGTTTGAGAATAAACCGGCTTGTAAATCATGGAGAATTTCTGCGACTGAATTTATGGCGCATATGATATAAGAACCCATTTACCACCTCAGTAAGTTCATTTGTTCATGCTTCCTCAGCCTAGTGTTCGAAGTCAAACTCAATCTCTCGAACATGTAGTTGGAAGGTGCAAGAATTGCGGACATGCTGTCATCAATCATTTTGCAAATAATTCTCCCGTAAGAAAGCGTTGTATAGAGAAAGACTGCACATGTAATTGGGTTTGGGACGGGGCTAACGAGACAACGCCGCATGAAACTCCTAGTGGCTAGACAGCCCTATCCCCTAGATTCTGATTATTGTATTGCTCTTCGTGTTGCGAAATACTCCCGTTTTCTATGACCGCAATTTATGCACAGCAAAACGCCTAGCGGCATCGTATGGTGATACTCATGCCGAGCGCACATAGCGTCCTGCTCACCTTTGGAGTACTGGGTTTTCGTTCAGGAGTTCGGTCAAACCTGCCTCGTTGGGGTATGGTGGTTTATGGAATGAGATGAGTCCATTGAATTCTAATGTGTCAAGTAGTTTTTCGACGGCGAGGTCGACATCGGTTTCTGTCGTGGTGCCTGTGCAGACGTACTTGCCGCTCGCGAAGACAAGAAACACAGCTTTTGGTTCAGTCATGCGGTAGACGAGGCCGGGGAACTGTTCTGGTTCGTACATTGTCCGGAATAGTCGTTCAGCAAGATTCTCCAGGTCGATCGTTCCATACAGGTCGCCCGAAGCCACAACATTCTGGATTTCCACGGCTGGATTTGCGATGATGATAACTCCGTTTCCCTTCAACTGGCTGATTATTCGCGCTATGGCGGTCCTTGCGGACCTAGAAGACTTGGCACCTGTGCAGACCATCTTCCCTGACGAGAACAGAAGCGTGGTGGTTTTCGGTTTCTTTAGTTTGTAAACGAGGGCGGGGAATCTCTCTGGATTGAACGTCGCGCCGGGTGTCACTTCGCGAATAGCATCTAAAACGAGGCGTTGATTGAGATTCGCTGTGGCTACAACGTTCTGGATCTCTACTTGTGGTTTCTGGTGGGTACGGGTGCTTCGCTTTAGACTCAGGATGGGTATTGCCTGTTGATTGGTGAACATATTGACCGACGATACAGTGATGTACCATCATAGATATATTAGTGTTTCATCAGCTGTCTGGGCTGCTGTGCAAAGTTCACGTCATTGGGCGTGTTGGACTCATCGTTAGTTCCTGCGATGATCTTATTCTATGACAATCGCTGTGAGAGTGGAATGGACGCCCTCAAGCCGTCTTATCTTCCATGTGACGATCTCCTTCAGCGCATCCATCGAATCAGCTTCGACTTCTGCAATCAAGTCATAGATTCCGTAGACTCGGTGGCTCTTTTTCACATTTGGAACCTTACGTACTTCATTAAGCACCTTCTCTTCCGAGCCCAGCTCCACGTTCAAAAGAACATAACAGAGAGCCATGACTGACCCAATCATACTTTCTTATGTACCTAAGTAAGAGCCTTTTCCCTGAAATCGTGGTGTGTGTAGGACAGCTTGACCAGAAGTGACTTATCGCAACTTGCGACTACGATTCACGTGAGTGTAGTTAATCTTGAGTGACGCCGCGCATCGGACGTTCGTTGACGATCAAACGAAACACGTCGGGTCTGGCATAATGTCCGACGACGTCAAAATCAAACTTGCCACGCACTACTTCGGCCAGATCAAGGTCCGCTAGTAAGATACCTTCTTTGTCGAACAATGGGCCAGCAAGATACTCCCCAGATGGCGATACGATGGCACTTCCGCCCCGGCAGAGTATCTCGGGTTGACTTGAGAGGCCTTCGGCTTCTATCAGGTCGGATGAATACATCGACTTGGTCATGAACTGATTGCAGCCGAGCACAAAACATCGCCCCTCGAGGGCAATATGCCTAAGGGTTGATTGCCATCTTTCGCGTGCGTCAGCTGTAGGGGCTAGGTAAATCTCAACGCCTTTTTGGTATAGTGCCATGCGCGCAAGCGGCATGTAGTTTTCCCAACAGATCAGCCCGCCAATTCTGCCCGCGTTTGTGTTGAGGACGGTCAGGGTACTGCCATCACCTTCTCCCCAAATCACTCGCTCCATGGCGGTCGGTTTGAGTTTGCGGTGTTTGCCGAGTAGCTTACCATCCGGGCCGAAGTAGAGCAGAGTATTATACAGTGTTCCGTGGCTGGATTCTGTGTCTCGTTCGATTACTCCGATGGCAACATATGTTTGAGCTTGGCGAGCTGCTTCTCCAATAGCATTGCTCGCTTCGCTAGGTATTTCTAATGAGTTCCGCCAATATTGCTCCCACGTTTTCCTTCCGGCCTCAGTTCGGTTGCCCACAACCGTACCGAACGTAAATCCTCGCGGATAAGCAGGAATGAAAGATTCTGGAAAAAGAATCAGTTTGGCGCCTTGGCTTGCGGCGTCGTCGATCAACCGGCAGGTCTTCTCAACGCAAGCGGCGCGGTCGAACAGTGGTGAAGCAGCCTGTACTACAGCAGCCTTGACCTTCGACGGAGAGTCGCCCATGATGCTTCCACTTTGTATGGTGTGTAGCTGGTTTCGTTCATCTGAACTTTTCGATCAGATGGGCATGAACCGACGTTTCCGTAATTTAGTGGATTTGTATGTGTGGGTCAGCTGGTGCGCACACACACAAAACGAGGGTTCCAGCCTGACTAGTTCATAACCAAGGCATTCAGTTAAGCAGCCAACACACCTATTTTATCATCTTTCTATGGAGTTCGCCGATATTCCCGCGGTGGCGGAAGAAGGGTTTTTTCGAATTTGATTTTGGAAAGCTCAGCTTGATGGCTAGCTTTGACCACTTCAACGTCGCCGTCGGACACCCATTGCGAGTATAATTGTACGCTTTTTCCTTCACCAAGATACATGATGCATTTGAATTCGCGCAAGTAGCAAGCTTCACCAAGTCAGGCAACTAACAGATCTTAGCAGTTCAGGCAAATGAACGAGCATGCACACATTCAAAGAGTATTCGCGGAACGTCAGTACGCCATACAAAATTTGATCTTTAGCCTTTGAGTGTGCGCGCACTCTCGATAACCCTTGAGCACCGCGCACGAGCTCCTCTAAATCATTAATTACGAGAGAGTAAAATTTCGACAAAGTGAAAACGGGGGTAACTGGGAGCGTATGTCCCCCAGGTTACTTTCGGCTTTATGCCTTAACGTTAGGCTGGTACGCGAATAGTGTTTCGCTTCTCCAGATGCCATCGGTATGGCCTAGTTGTTCGACCGTAGATTTCATGAGTTGTTCATAGTTCTGAGCCTTGTAACTCATGATGATGTCAAACTGACCTGGGATACTCCACGCGTCGTATATGGCTGGTAGGCTCTTCAGCTTCTGTAAAACTTCCGGTAATGGCCTATTGACTGATAGTAAACTGAATCCCCAAACGCCCTGCGCGTCAAGCTTCTGACCGTTAACGAATCCGTCATTTGCTGTGAAAGTATTGGTAACGTTTACTCCGTGGATGGTGCGTATTTTGTTGATTGTGTTGGTTAGTTGTTCTGGGTTACTAGTCTTTATTCGCATGACAATATCGTATCGACCGGTCACTGGTGCGCTGAACTCTATCTCGCTGTACTTGCGTAGTTCCTCAATCACCTGTGGCAGACGGTCACGCTGGACCTTAGCGAACACGTAAGTCGGGAACATTTTGTTTGCTTGCATTATATTCACCTACTAACTCCAAGTATTGTTAATGTATGATATACCTGTGACTCATATATAACCGTTGTTACATGAAGTTATAAGTGTAACATTAGCTTAATCCAAGCCATAAACGCCCCCAAACTACAATTTCCGACGTCGCAGAAGACGCCCACTCATCTTAGTCGCCGAATAACGAAAGCCGTTCGCTGTCGTCAGTCATAAAACGTGAAGATTTCACAATTAATTTTCGTTGCTATACTTTGTGGTTCCGCTCAATTTCCTTTGTCAGTTATTGCCTGTTCTATTCCCTGTTTGAATGCATTTAGAACACTCGGTATAACCTCAAAGTATAGAAGATGTTCCTCGTCAGGATGCGGTTCTCCGTAGTGCATTATGGACTTGGATTCTAATGTCAAACCGAGCCAACTTGAGAGTATCAAGCTAGCCGCCCAGCAAAGGTTCTCAAAAGTCATCGAGGCGGGGCTTCCGTCGCTGTTAACTCTTTGATACTTTGAACTCAATTCAGCGCATAACCGTTCGGATAACTCTCCTAGCGTCTTGAAGGCCATTGAAGCAGTATCTCCCTTTTCAGAATTATATTTCCGAGCCAAACCCGTTAAGTTGATACCTGTTGGATTTCTCGCGTCGAGATAGAAGATGGTGGGTTTTTTCGATGATCCTTTATTGGTAATCATACAAACGTGTGAGCTGATGCTGACTTTAAAGAACTTCGAAGGTGTGTGGGTCTAATGGTGCGCGCACACACAGATGTCATTGTGATCGTTTGCCTATTTCGAGATGAGTTTGTTCCAGTGTCGTTTGCCACAATTAGGGCACTTGACATAATACCAGGCGTAGCCTGGAATACCTCCGATACCAGCTCTCGCTCCAATAATCCAGCCAATCTTCTCGAATGAAGTGTGACATTTGACACATAGCAGGGTCCATTTCGGGGGCAATTTCACTGGCTCTTTGTTTTCGAATGGGCGTCTGCGCGTAATTAGCGTTACATCGTCTGACTCTGTTCGGAATCGGGCGCTTTTCGAAAACTGTTCGGTAATGGCGCTTAATTATTTGGGCAACTTTACCATGACAATCGGAAGGATTCTTAAGCTACAACGCTCACCTGAATCCAGACTTAAGTTGCCGATCTCTAGGAACGAATTTGAGAAACTAAAAGCAATTGGCCCAACT
>JBEKSC010000049.1:0-8761 GCA_049517415.1 Bathyarchaeia archaeon | reverse complement strand
ACGAAGCCGCGGGAAGGCTTGCGGAGTTGGACATCGAGCAATATGGTAGGGCAGCGATCGTAGCGGACGGGTCTCGAGGGCTGTTCTACTACACCGACTTACAGACCATTCCGCTGACAACCAAAATGGCTATCGATAGCAGGCTTGACTTGGAATCGAGATTTCAATCCGTCACGCCTGGCGGCCACCTCAGCTTAGTCTGCATCTCACCCGAATCGACCGCGCCCGCACTCATGAGGCTTACAGAGAAAGCATTTGATTCCGGCTGCAAATTCTTGGTTTACACATCAAACTATTCAGCGTGCAGTGTCTGCAACCACACGGATCCAGGAATAACGCCGAAATGCAGCAAATGCGGGTCAGACAAGATCACGTATCTTGGCAGATCTTCTTACGGTCTGCTACCCTTCAGCCTCTGGCCCGAGGCAAAGAGGAGAAGCGTAGAAAGGCGGGTATCCTACACGGTATCTACCTAATGTACCGTTGGCTGCTTCTCTCCAAATCCGGAATCACTTCGACATCAGGCGTCTCCGTTGGGACCTCGTGGAGTGAAATTTCGGGGAACATGGCACCCGGACCCTTCGAGGCTATTTGAGTAGCCGGATGGTTTGGGCCGAATGTTTCCAGTGACACGTCGTACACTAGTCTTCGCACGTCACGTTCTTCCACGTATCCGAGTGAATGCAAATACTCGTGGAGCAGGATTGAATACACGTATGAGTTTATTTCACGGAGGGAACGTGCGCCATGCGTCACCATTTCGAGGATTGTCCTGTTCATTACGATGCCATTCGTTCCCATAGTGTGATATGCGCCGATGTGCTTTGGAAGCTTGGCGAGGTAGAGCATCAGCCCAGCTCTACGTCGCCCTAGCGAAAGTTCCGCTGATTTCTTAACGAGTTCGAAGACGTCGCTAAAGTCGCGAGAAGAGTCTAAACGTTCGATCATTGTACTCGTCTTGTTCAACCCCGAGCTATTCTTCCTTGCCTTCTTTTTCGAGCAGGTCTCTGACTTTTTCAACGAATGCTAAGTATTCACCGAGGATTGTCTTCCCAATTGGAGTAAGGTCGTACAGGTCGTCTGATAGCTCGTCGATTAGTTTGTGCGCTCTCAGGAGCGGGACGTTTTCGTAGATGAGTTTGGGGTTTATTCCTTCCCTGAAATTCTTCTTGCCCTGAGGGGCCTCAAGCAGCGGGAGGAGCATTTTCACTCGTGTTTCATTACATAGCAGGTCCATGAGTTCTAGTGCTTCCCGAAAGGCCCTTTCTAGCCCTCGGTCTCGCCAATTCAGATGTTCGATTACGAACTTGCCTGAGTCGATTGCCTCGGGGAACTTGGAATCTATGGAGTTGGAGTTTACCTTAGATGGGTAGACTACGACGGCTTTCGAGTTCTCGGCCTCATCTATTACTCCCAAGTCTTTCAGTAGCGTTTCGTCAGGCGATCTTGTTTCACAGAAAACTGCAGTCACGGTGCCGCCTTCGACTCCGGCCAGGTCGGCGGTGAACCGATGCGAATGCTTCTCGGGATCGTAAAGGATTGGTCCGACAAAGGTATCCACGTCACCGCTCCGGGAAAGAACTCGGGCGGCGTGGAACTTCTCTAAGAGGTGCAGTTCACTCTCGCCCTCCTCTGTGCGGAAGTCTTCTCGAAACGCCGTGTAGTTCACCACGTGCATGGGCAGAACTCGGCGTTTTCGCGAGGAGGGGAGTACTTCTAATCGCATCTCTTGTCTGGTAATATGTTCAGGAAAGACCTCATATAAGCGTTACCTTAGGTAACACTATGCTTACTTTAAGTCGCCAAGAACCAGCCCGATTAAGCTCATTAGAACTAGTAATCCGTACCATACCTAGTTGAAGTATTTCGCATGTGACGTATCGTCAACGCTGTACTTGATTTCGTCGACCCTAGGAAGCGGTGGGTTCTAGCTTCAGAGTAGGTTACGTTGCCTAGCCACTTGGCAACCGGAAATGGCTCTACTTTTTTCAGGGTTAAATAACGGTTGGCAAACATTGGAACAGTTGAAAGGTTTTGCAAATACGCCAAGAACTGTACGTTAGGAAGATCACGGACGGGACGGTTATCGATCATATAACGCCTGGTTACTCGCTTGACGTTCTGAAAATTCTTGGAATAAATGGGAAGGATGGTGAGGTTGTAAGTGTTGCCATGAACGTCGAGAGTAAGCAGCTTCAGCACAAGGATATTGTCAAGATCCAGAACAGGGAACTGAAACCCAGCGAGGTTGATAAAATCGCATTAATCGCACCCAACGCCACCATTAACATAGTTCGAAATTACGTTGTGTCCTCTAAGAAGGTAGTTGAATTACCCTCCGGCATTAGAGGAATTATAAAATGCGATAATCGTTCGTGTATCTCGAATTCTAGGGAACCGGTAGAACCAAAGTTCAAAGTAGACCGGCGAGAACCAATCCGCCTGCGCTGCTCATTTTGCGGCCACATTATGGAACGAGAGGATGTCCTCAAACAATTCTGAGTTAGAACGGAGTCATGGCCATTGGGCAAAATCGCACTACTCGCGGACAAGCCTACCTCCGCATACTTCAAGGTGACAGGTATAAAGAACAGCTACGCCGTGAAGGATAGAGATGAGGCTGAGAAAGTATTCAGAAAAGTCCATTCCGATGAAACAATCTCACTAATCATGGTCACGGACACCATCATGGGATGGATCCAACCAATCCTCGAACGAACCAAGAAGGAATTCCCATTAGTCGTCTCAATACCCTCCAAGGGAGGACCGAAGGCCCAAGCGGATTTGCTCGCGCAACTAATCAAGCGAACAGTCGGAATCGAATTGAAAATGTAGGGACCTGAATCAATTGGTAGCCCGGGGGAGAGGTTCGGGCATCTACTTGATGCCTTTCGAACTCCCGTCGGAGGGTCCAAAGCCCTCTATGCTTCTGCGGGTTTGAACTGTCCACTACACCACCGGGCTACGCCCTGCTGAAAATCTACGCGAACTATCTAACCTTTTGTTCGCCTTGGGGATGAACACATAACATAGTGGACATCACAATTTAGCGGGAAGTGTCGCCCTTGAACGCGCTCAAACCAATTGGATCGGAACCCGCTCTGCTGCTGCGGCGACGCGGTGAAAGGGTGGTCGTCCTTGGCGACCTTCATATTGGCTGGGAGGTCACGCTATCCCAACAAGGAATCCACATTCCATCGCAAACCGGCAAAATGCTTCAAAGGCTTAGGGCGATCATTGAGAAGGAACACCCCTCACGCATTATCATGCTAGGCGATGTGAAGCATAGCGTAACCGGTGCGGAGTTGGAAGAGTGGAGGGACGTGCCAGAATTCTTTGAGGCACTGCTGAAGTTAGTTCCCTCTGTAACGGTTATTTTGGGCAACCATGATGGCAACTTGGAACCGCTAACACCGTCGAAGCTTGAAATTGTCCCCCCCACTGGCCTCGCGCTTTGGGGGCAGTTTGGGTTGCTGCATGGGCACGCCTGGCCCTCACCGGAAATATTGGGATGCGAGACACTAATTCTAGGACACCTTCATCCAGCGGTTACCCTCCGGGACGCTTTGGGATACAGGTTGACTAGACCAGCATGGGTCACGGCTTCATGCGACCCGAAGAAGCTACTTAGAGGGACCTTGAAGGCCGCGGGCATTCAACCTAAAGGCGACCTTGAAAAGATTCTCAGAGAAAAGTTTCACGTTAAACTCTCAGCGACACGCTGCGTCTTCGTCCCGCCATTCAATGATTTCCTTGGCGGGCGTCCAGTGAATTCTCGGAGGATTGAAGAAACACATGCGGGCGAACGCCTTGGGCCCGTCCTGAGGTCGGGTGCAGTTGACGTTGAAGATGCGGAGGTGCACCTACTGGATGGAACCTACCTGGGACACGTTAAGCAACTGAAACAGTTCGGATAGTTTAGAGGTGAGTGGAAGAGCTATCGCAGGTCTGGCAGTACCATCGTCTGTGGTTCGCTGAGTAGTATAGGTCCCTACCGCAGGTGGGGCACAAAGGTGTCTTTGGCGGTTGTGCGGGAGCTGAAGGAGCTGGCATCCCCATCTGACCCGGCGGAAATTGACCCATCGGTCCACCAGGCATTGGACCACCCATTGGACCAGCCATCGGCCCACCAGCCATCGGAACGCCCATCGCTGGGCCGGCAAACGGGCCGCCCATCGGCGGCATTGGTGTGCCTAACATAGGCCCTAGGGGGCCACCAGCCATTCCTACACCCGGGACTGCTTCACCCAAGACTGCGACGGGGCCGTATTTCGCTATAACTTCGCCAAGCCTGCCGTATGTCATGAAGAAGAAAAATGCTGGAAGTAGCAAGACCACCGTGGGGAAGAAGGATGTCGGTGCAACAAGAACTAGAAAGACTGGGATTAGGAAGAGTACCGCGAAAAATAGCGCTGCAGCACGTGCCCTCTCGTATCGGCCCTTGTTTATGTTGCGTACGGTTCCGAAGTAAATGATTCCAAGGAAGATCAGGACAGCTAGAAGGCCTACCGCGCCAAAGCCCAAGTAGACGAACCAGCTAGGCTGAAGCCCCACGCCGGGGAATGTCAGGATTATCAGAAGCGCCCCAATCAACGGTATAGTGGCTAACCACGCGGGCAAGACAGGAGGCAGTATGACGGGGAAGGGAAGGTACGGTGAGGCCAACAAGCCAAAGGCCCCTATAGTGAGGACAATTACGAACCAAGGAATGGTCATGAGGAATATGAGCAAGTAGCCAATTACAGCATAATCGTGTGCCCCGTTGACTTCTGGGGGCCGAATAACAACTGGCTTTGATCTATCTTCCACAATCGCGGGAGCCGGCATAAAGACAGGTGCGGGTTCCATCTTGAAACCTCAGTAAACACTAAAGCTCGCCTTACGAATCACATAACAATTGTCACATTCTCAGTAGGCAAAAACATGCTTGAATTAGGACCTGTAACCGTCCGGGCGCAGGTTAAGCAAGCACCAGTTAGTCAAAACCCGTTGACACCAAGCTGTTGATTTATAGAGGGAACGTAAAGATGAACACTCATCAAATTTCACGGCGAAGCGGAAACGTTTATGTGACCTCCGGGCGGCTTATAAGCGAAAGGTAAGAACAATGAGTTACGTATACTTCGCCGCACCGATAATGGTCCCGATAGAGTGCCAGCCCCAACCGCCATTAGTGTTCTATCCGGTAAAGAACGTCAGATTCTGGTTCCCAATCCCTGTGCAGTATGCACCACCGCCCGTAGCGATACTATAGAGAATCAAACTCCCGCTCACGTTATTTGGTGCACCGGGCGGAATTCGGACACACCCTCCGCTTCGTCTCTTCGAGACTCAGCTCCGGCAGGCCAGTCCAGGATCTCGTCTCTCTGATGCCTCGTCTCCCTCAATCCCGAATGGTGTAGTTGGAGCGCATACAGGATGAAGGGTAGTGTGCCGATTATCTACGAACCATCGTTCGTGACCATTTCTCGGCATTCACAACATTGAACTGTGTTTTGACGAGATTTTGATTCGGTCGGCCTGTAAATCCTTCGCTTTGCAGTTCCCAGAGAGGGCTCTGCTGCCGGCAGGAGGACGGCGCAGATAACTGTTGAAGCTACGTGCTCAGATTCCGTGCCAGTAGGTTCAGAGAGACGTTTCCCCCGGTGATTACCAGAACGATCCTCTTTCCAAGCCCATTAGTCTCCCTGCCCGCGAGCAAGGCAGCAACCGACACCGCTGCTGATGGTTCCGGAAAGATGTGGGCGTCTCTGATGAGCAATTTCATCGCTGCAATGATTTCTTCCTCTGTGACCGTGAAGACCCCAGAAACATGCTTCACGCAGGCCTCCAGCGTCAAGTCCCCCACCGCGGGAGGGATTAGTCCGTCCGCGGCAGTGCTATGGACGGGCAGGCTGACAATCCTCCCTGCCTTCATCGCTGCTGCGAGCTTGGGAATTGCTTGCGGTTCCACGCCAAAGATTTTGGCAGATGGCTTTCTCGATTTAACAGCAATTGCTATTCCGGATATTATTCCTCCACCACCGACGGGGATAATGACGGAATCGAAGTCTGGTAGCTGCTCGGTGATCTCCAGGCCGCAGGTCCCCTGACCAGCAATCACCTCAGGGTCATTGAAAGGATGTACAAATGTTGCTCCTGTCGATTTCACCATTTGACGAGCCAGCTCCCATCCCTTGCTCACGTCTCCCCGATACCTTACGATCTCAGCTCCGTATTCCAGTACCATGTTCACCTTCTCCTGAACGGCGTCCTCAGGCAATATCACTGTGGTCTTCTTGCCGAGAAGCTTTCCCACATATGACACTGCCAGGCCGTGATTTCCGGAGGAGACGGCGAGTATGTTCTTGTCCGGAACCTGCGAGATCTTGTTGTACGCTCCCCGAATCTTGAAGACACGAATCGGCTGAAAACACTCGAGCTTTAGGTAAACCTCTTTGCGAAGCCTCTTTGAGAGGGCCGGAGATTCAACAAGGGGAGTTCTAGTGGCAACACCCGCGATCCTCTTCTGCGCTTCGACAATATCTTCCAGATCAGGCAGTCTGTGCGGTATCCTGCTATCGTTCAAGATGTCTTCCAAATCAGACGGACCCCGGTAGACCCTCACAAGTTAATAGCCTCTCCTAATGCGAACAAATTCACTTTACTCAATGAACTAAAGACTCACCCAGAGAGGAACAGTGTGATTATAGACTTCTTCACGCCCGAACGAGAAGATTACGCGAAGGAAACCGTGCTGCCCAACAACCACTAAAGCCCAAGCTAGGGGAAGTAATATTCAGCCGACGGAGTGAAGAAGGCCTCCATCAACAGGAATGAGTGCGCCGGAGACGTAGGAGGACATTTCACTTCCCAGAAAGACTACAGTTCGAGCCAACTCCGTAGGGGAACCGATGTGGCCGAGCGGAATCTCTCCTTCTAGATCTTTCAACGCCTGCTCGGGAGTGATGCTACGCCTCCTCGCCGCGTCGTTCAACACCTCGTCCACCCTGTCCGTCTTAATGTACCCCGGAAGTATTCCGTTCACACGAATGTTCTTGGGGCCTAACTCCCGGGCGAGGGTTCTAACTAGGCCGGCTATGGCGATGCGGCAGACGTTCGAGAGCGCTATCGTTGGAATTGGTTCCCTGATCGCGACCGACGCCAAGAAGACCATTCTCCCCTTAACGGAATCCTGGAGCATAACTTCGGCAACTCGCCTCGCAAGATATGATGGGCTGACGACAAGAAGCCTGGCTGCGGATTCCCAGTCGCCATAGCTCTGCTCAAGAAAGACCCCGGGCTTGGGGGACCCCGTGACGTACACAAACGTATCTATTCCCCCGAGATGGCCCACGGCCTCGCGAACTAAACGATCGAGATCGTCATGGTTCTCTAAGTTCGCAACCGCACCGTAGACGTCTCCCAATCCCCGGAGACGCTTCACAGCCTCTGACAGCCTACCAGGGCTCGAAGAATTAATAACAACCCTGGCGCCCTCCTCCAGGAACGCACGCGCGGAAGCGAAACCTATCCCTCGGCTCGCCGCCGTCACCAACACCCGTTGACCGTCAAGCCCTGAGTTCAGTCGCATGCTATAACTACAAAGATCCATTTCAATAAGAGTTTGGCCCATTAGGCCCTCTGCATAGACGTTGCCCCGCCATGCCTTCGAAACACCGTGGTTACTTTTCGAAAAGCGAGACTGATCCAGTTTCTGCTCTAAGTGAGACGATATTCGAATGTTTGGGTCGTCGTCTTCGAAGAATGAGGTCGTCAAGCAATCCGGGGTATGCTAACACCTAGACAACTGCAACGCTTAGAGGAGGCACTCGCGGAGCCTGACACAGAGTACTTGGACCCAGAGGAGCGTTAGCGGGAAGAGGCCCGGATTCTAAGCCGGGCTTTGAGGGATAACCGAGTTGATTGAGGCTGGGTTCGACTTCATTCTTCAGAAGAATGGATTAGCTTAATGTGGCTTCACGTAGTTAGATACACAAGAGATATGCGAGTATCAAGATACATGCAATTAGAAATACAATTACAATAAGTCGTAAATCGCGCTTAACCTGCAGGCGTACTCTAGCTCCCATATTGAAGAACTGGGAGTTACTCAGCTTAAGAAGCTAACTAAGGGAGGCTCTGTTCGGTTGATGGCTGTTCGTGTCGGCTGTTCGGCATCGACGGATGTCTATTCAGAACGTGATGTATCGTGGACGCCAATACAGATAGCTAACTCCTACTGGCACAATTATCCACAGAGCAAGGATTCCGAAAACAGTAGGGGACGTATGCGACGTTAGGTCATTCGCTCGCACCAGTAGAATCACAGCCACGACAAACACGTAGACGGCGGCCACGATAAGCAATCTAGTAACGAGACTTATCATGGGCTCTTTCTGTTTGCCATTCAAAATGAATGCGGCAGGATGATTATCTTTCCTTTTCTCCTCTTGACGCTTACTGTTTTCCATTCAGCTCACTTACGTTAATCGCGTTGTTCTTTGGCTTTGCCATTGATTTCGCCATACCTGTGACATCAGGATTGAGAGGCATGCAAATGCACTTTAAGGCTTGCAGTAAACGTTTATTACGTATGCCATCTTATGGCGTGTTAACAACCAACAAAGGAGTGAAAAGAACAATGATAAATTTAGTGCAATTCGTTATGCTACTCCATGCAGGTATCGGATGGCAAGGATACGTTAGCTACCTACTCCATGCAGGTATCGGATGGCAAGGATACGTTAGCTACCTACTCCATGCAGGTATCGGATAGCAA
>JBEKSC010000048.1:0-8859 GCA_049517415.1 Bathyarchaeia archaeon | reverse complement strand
AAATGATTTTCTATTCTAGTGACGCTTATTCGGAACATTACATCTGTCCGGATTGCGACCGGTTTCTGGGGATTCCAAGACCGATTGACTTCTTCCGTAAGTGAGTCCTGCCATCACTGGATCTAAAGGTCTTGCACCGCATTCCGGACACGACTCCCGTAACGTCATGCCTTTGTGCATGTGGTTCCCTTGGTGCGCACGGCCACAAGTATTGCGTCACCTTTTATAGTCGCCTTGCCTCTTGCGCAGGCAGTATACTGGAGATCTTACCTGCGTGAATGATGGGAGGGCCGTTAGGCCCGTGCCGATTATCGCGGCGAGTATTATCTTTCGTATAACTAGAAAATTGGGACGGTGGAAAATAAAATGGGTTATCAGAATAGAAGTTACGGGGCCCCGAGGCAAATGACGCAAGTCAAATGCTCTGAGTGCGGTGCAGATACGCAAGTACCGTTTGTGCCGACGTCGGGTAAACCGGTCTACTGTAGAGAGTGCTACCAGAAGCATCGAAGATACTAGGCGAACATCCAAGGACCGGTAATGACGGGAAATCCTAATTTTTTTCTCAAACGTTTTCGTGTGCGTCGATCTTATGGTCCGGGCAGAGGAAACTAAATTCTGGGACAATTCTTCTTGTGTAAAGGGAAGATTTCTGAACTGTTAGTTTCGAAACCACACTTATCGCACACAAATCGTTGTCCTTCCTTTTCGAACCTGGACATCATGGCTAAACAACGCCATCGGTCATTCAAACATACACTAATACCTTATCGATTCCCCTACTCAATTAGGCCCCGGCCCAGACTAGAGGTGAGTTGGTGCACTGGTCTCAGAATTGGCTAGTGGTCAAATCGGTGAAAGAGTAGTAGTTAGGAGGCACTCCACTAAAATCAGACAAGATTTTCGTGTGTATACGCACCAATAGTACGGGGATATTACGTAAGGGCTGTTTTTGGACGGCCATATGGACCTGGTTTGGGTTGTTTGCGCTTAGCGTTTTCGTGTTTGAGCTTGTGCGTAGTTAGATCGTGGAAGTGAACAGTCCTGTTGCATAATGGACAAGTTATTTTGGACATATCTTGTCAAAGGATGACTAAGTATTTACGAGCTTGCATTTTGGATGATTGTTAGCCATCCGTCTTTCTTTGCCTCAAATCTGAATCACTGCGGCTTCTGCTGGCGTTTATCGTTCTAGTGCCATGTGCGGTCTTACATGTGTGTCGTGCTTCTTCTTGTCCACTTTTCCTGAGGACAGAGTCCAAGGTTAGCCTTCACACAGATGCTCTCGAGTGTAAGGCACGTTAATTCTTAGCTATCCTTCTCCAAAATGGCGTGTTCTCTACCGGTGGTGTATGCTAATTCCTTCGCCAGAGTCTGAATCCCCTCGAATTAGAAAAGTCCTAATCACAGAATCCTCAGGATGCCCTAGGCCCTCGATTAGGCCCCCGATAATATGATCCTCTCGATCCTTTTCTTTCGCAAAGAGGGCAACCCGCAACCTTGCACTTCAGCTCGTAACGGTACCTTTTCGTTGAATAACTCAAATTATGAATCGAGCAATATCGATAGGTTCTTTCCACCCAGTAGACCGCATCTTTGAAAATCCGTTTAACCTCCCCGTCCCCTTCCACTCGTGCTGCCTCCGACTTTCTCAAATTAATCACCTCGACCACTCGCTAAGAAACACTCCAGAGCCCTATCAAACGCCTCTCGTACTAGTAAGCGATATTTCTCCTTACCGTACCGAGCGAGAATATTAGCGTAGAATTAGCGAGACAGCTCCAAGTACCTATCCTCACTACTCCAATTCACATAGTCTACAAGTTTGCCTAGAAACTTTATTGTTGGATCATGGAAGAGCGAATGGCGCTCAGTGTTCCGCAAGTAAACCATGATGAAACGTGGAAGCCTTTGGCTTGGTTTCCACTGGTAATCACTTCTTGTTTCAGAATGGGGCGGTTACATCATGTCTGGGGGCATTCCGCCAGGCATTCCTCCTGGCATTCCGCCGCCGGGGCCTCCTGGGGGGCCGCCTCCTTTCATGCCTTTCGAAGCTACAACGTCATCTATTCGCAGGAGCATGCTGGCTGCTTCTGTGGCGGATTTGATGACCTGCTGTTTCACCCTGAGTGGTTCGACTATGTTATCCGTGAGCATGTCAGCGATCTTGCCGGTTTTGACTTGAATTCCGAACCATTTGTTTTCTGGGTTTGCGTGTTTTGATCTGAGTTCGACCAATATGTCGATTGGGTCGAGTCCACTGTTTTCAGCTATTATGAGGGGGATGGTTTCCAGTGCTTCGGCGTAGGCTTCGATGGCGAGTTGTTCGCGGCCTCCCACTTTCAGAGCGTAGTCGCGAAGTTGCTTTGCTGTTTCCGCTTCCGGGGCTCCTCCGCCAGCAACGATTTTGTGGTCTTCAATGGCGTTTCTGACTACGCAAATAGCGTCGTGGAAGGAGCGTTCAGCTTCGTCCACAACATGCTCGGAACCGCCTCGGATCATTACGGTGACCGAGCGGGGATCTTTGCATTCGCGAACGTAAATGAGTTTGTCGTCTCCAATCTTCACTTCTTCAACGAGTTTTGCTTCACCCAGCGCTTCGGAGTTTATCTCTTTCGTGCTAGCTTGTATGGTTCCGCCGGTGGCTTTCGCGAGTTTCTCCATGTCGCCGCTGCTGACGTTCTTGATTGCCATTATGTTCTTTTTAGCGAGGAAGTGTAGCGCGAGGTCGTCGATGCTCTTCTCGCAGAATACTACATTAGCGCCGCTCTTCACTACGCTCTCCGTCATTTCTCGTAACATGGATTCTTCTTCGTCGAGGAAGAGTTTCATCTGGCCTGGGGAATTAATGTCAATTTTTGCATCGAATTCGGTTTTCTCAATCTCGAGTTTCGCATTGAGTAGGGCGATCTTTGCGTTTTTTACTTGTTTTGGCATTTGGGAGTGTGCGATTTCTTTGTCGACGACGATGCCTTTGACGAGTTCGCTTTGTTCCATGCTTTCGCCTTTTTTCTTCAAGACTTTAATTCGGTCTATGTCAGCGATGATCTTGCCGTCTTTCTCTTCCATGATTTGGCGGACGGCTGTTGTAGCCAGTGTTCCGAGGTGGTCGCTCGTTCCTGCAGTTGCTTTTGTTCTCATGGAGGTCATCGCAACGAGTTTAAGCATCTTTTCGTCGTCAGGTCGTATGTCGATGGATAGGTTCTGAAGAATCTCTAACGCTTTCTCGGCAGCTTTCTTGTAGCCTTCCACGATGACGGTGGGATGGACGTCTTGGTCAAGAAGCTTTTCCGCCTTTGTTAGGAGTTCTCCAGTGAGAACAACGGCAGTGGTTGTGCCATCTCCCACCTCATTGTCTTGGCTCTTCGCCACCTCGACAAGCATTTTGGCGGCGGGGTGTTGAATATCCAGTTCCTTCATTATGGTGGCTCCGTCGTTTGTTATGACCACATCACCCATTCCAGATACCAACATCTTGTCCATCCCTTGGGGGCCAAGCGTGGTCTTGATGGTTTCAGTGATCACTTTAGCGGCGAGTATGTTGTTTCGCTGCGCATCCTTTCCAGTTGTACGTTGAGAACCTTCTCTCAGAATCATAACTTGCATTCCTTGTGTGGACATATTCGATCAATAGACGTGTTACCTATGGTAACTCATATAAAGTCTCTTCCGTTTGGTTCTGCTGCCTCTATTCCATAAATCGACGATACTACACATTGAACTCAGCTGGGTGGACCATTTGCGATGTCGTATGATTCCGACCGCGCCGACCGAGTTCCCGCCTGAATAGTCATGTAGATTAGCGAACGAGATATTTCGAACTACGCGTGGTGAGTTTGAGCGGCAAAGATGAGAATGTCAAGGTCAAATTCTGCCCCAAATGTAATGGCCCCTTGAATGAGACAAGGCCCTATCATGCATTACCGAGGCTCCGAAGCGATCATGGCGTCGATGTCACTGCTAGTCTTGCAGTAGAGGTTTTCGTGTGTATGAAATGCCGTTACCTAGAATTCTACAGTGCGGAAAGACAGGGTGCCGAGGAGTAAATCTCAAACCTTGCATGCATAAATACGTGGCCCGCGCGAGGCGGCGCTTCGAATTCCCTGCTAACATGTAGAGGGTTGCTTCTCAGATCGCTACTTGCCGGTGGAACGCGATTTCCTGGTCAGGAGGGTTAAGCATTTCCGACGTTAATGCAGCGTCATGGTTGGCCCAAGGCTCCGCTTACCTACAATCATCGCTGCGAATCGCATCTTTCTCTTTCGTTTACGGGCTGGCATCAGGCTGCACTCACTCATCCGGACGCAGAGCCCAGTACTCTAGCAGCTCAGGATACTGTCCAGTCACACACTCGGTCGCGTAGACCAGGGTCTAGACGGACTGGCCAACCCAGAACTCAACCAGTAACATCTTTCATAAAGTCACACACAAATAATAAATCAATCTTGATTATAGAATAATGAAGGAATACCTATGTCTAAAGAGAAAAAGGGAGCCCTTGCCGTTAGGAAGGTAGAGAAGCCTGTACCTGCCTTTAGGGAACCTCAACCCAGTTCGATTCAAGAGTTCAATAGATTGCTAGACACGATATGGGATCCCTTCCGGGGATTCGAATGGCCCGTTGAATATGAGCTCCCGACGCGAATACCCCTTGTTGATGTTATCGACTCTGGCAACGAGTACGTTGTGAAGGCAGAGCTTGCAGGGTTGAAAAAGGAAAACGTGGAGATTGAGGTTGGACCGAACGAGTTGTCACTGACTGCTAGATCAGATATTGAGAAGGATGTTGAGAAGGGAACCTACTTGCACAGGGAACGAGCTTTTTCCACATTCCGGAGATACATAGGATTCGCCGATAGCATAGATACAGAAAAAGTATCAGCTAGCATGAATGAAGGTATCCTCGAAATAAAACTTCCCAAACTCGAGCTCAAGCCTGAAAAGAAAAGAGCAAAGATACGAATCCAATAAACCAGTTTCTAACTAGCATACGTATCTGCCTCTCACGAAAACGCGCTCTAAAATTGCATCATACAACTAGAGGGAATCCGCAAGTAGCAAGTATACTCTCTAATTTCACTCCTCGAGAGTTCGAAGGCATGTGGAAGAGTTCAAACACCAGTACCTACATAGGTAATGGAACGGGTGCAGTTTGTGACGAAATCACAAGCGATAGTAGAGCCTGGCAGACCGGATAGTGCTATGAGGGCATTAGTATGGAGAAAGATTTTCACTGAGCAGGGCCTCCCAACCATATCGAACGTGTAAGAAGAGCACGTTCATTGAGCCTCTAAGGACTACTGGGGAACCGAAGAGTGGTAATCAACAAGCCTAAGCCCGTTATAGCTTACGTTCGTGTAGGCATTCTATCGGTCTCTTTCACAAACTACTATACGTGACCCCATAAGGATTGTAATCCTAATATAACGAACGCAACTAGACTGAGTCAACTTCAAAATCGCGGCAAGTGCGAAATTTGACCCTTCCGAGAACATTTTGCCCCAAATGCAAAACCGACATATCGATGGCTATCACAACCGTCATGGATCCCGTCAAACCGTACTATTGCCCGGGTTGCGGCGCACAAGTCTTGGGAACATGCGCAAAATGCCAAGGTCAGATAGATGTATTCCAGAAATTCTGCACTAAGTGCGGTGTAGAGAATCCACTTTACATTAGGCCCTAAACTTCGTAAGCTGCAGTCATGGCATTCGCTATGAGAAAAAGCTGACAGAAACTTCAATCTGGTCGAACAGATCCACGGTCAAGCGCTGACTGATATGCTGGTGGGGCCGATCATTCCATCGATGTCGACAGGCCGAAGGGACTCGCTGAGAAGATTAGTTATTGAAGATTGGAAGGCGTCAAGCATGGACATAATGAAGTGATGATGTGAGAGTCAAGCTCGTCCGAAGCCCCCCTTTGAATGTCATCAATCGCAGCCTCGCCAACCACAATTCGGCCAGAGGATGATTGATAGAGAAGACCTTGGGACTTCTTCTTCACAATCAAACGTCACAACATTAGCGATCAAGGGTCGAGATAGGAAAACCCGCTCATGCTTTATTACGTGTCCTTCGCTATAGTTGAGTTTTAGCTAGAATTTTCAGCGTGTATCTCGTTGAAGTCGGATATGAATTCGGGTGAACTGGATCGGCTACTCAAGGACTACCTTGAAGCTAAGTTTGGGTTGGCTCTGGATTACTTCATGATTGAAGGTAGAATGACCCCTGACGCAAACGGCGATATGGGTGTGACAGGGAGTTATACAAAAAAAGCTGGGGACAAGAAAGTCTTATTCACGGTCACCGTCAACGTTGCCTCACGCAAGATACAGAACTTGCAAGAGTATTGAACACTCATCAACCCCAAGGAACAAAGGTAAGATTTACCCATCAACCGACAAGGTACCGTCTCCAAGACGCAAGCCGCATGGTTAGGAACCGTTCGGTTGATGCGATGTCTTATGCTAGATGTTTCTTTATTCGTAGATTGAACCACTACACTCAAACCCGAACCTCTGCAAAAATTACTGGATGCTCCAGTTCCAATGATAGAGCAAGATCAGCACTACTGATGGAAAACAACACTAACACTACTAATAGAGCCAAACGAAGGCACTACCAATAGAACAAGAGAAACCTACACAACCAAACAGTTACACCAAAACACAGGCAAAGAAAATTAAGTCGTAAGAGCGGGCTAAGAGCGAGCTAGGAACGGTGAGAAGCTTTTAGGGCGCCTCCATCTTAGTTTTCTTCAGGAGTATAGCACCGATCATTTCCAGTGCGATGAAAAACCCAACTGATGAGTGAGAACGAGAAAATTACGTAGAGTACTACATTAGACACAGAGTACGCAAAGAGAGATAAATTCAGGTGCTCAAGAACCCAGCGAACACGCATCTAAGGTTCCCTACATGACATAATAGTAGTGCAAACACATAGAGCTTCGTTTAATGGCATTCGGGGCTAAGCTACGATTACACGGTCAACCCGTACACAGGTTGCCTGCATGGCTGCGTCTATTGCTACGCCAACTTCATGCGCCGCTTTTCCGGTCACCTGCAAGACCCATGGGGCAGCTTCGTGGACGTCAAGGTAAACCTGCTTGACGTGTTAGCTAAAGAACTCCCAAGACGTCCAAGTGGCAGCATTTGGATAAGCAGCGTATGCGACCCCTATCAGCAAGTGGAAGCAAAATACAAACTGACCCGAGGCGCAATCCAACTCATATCCAACTACCCGCAGTTCTCCATCTCAATTCTAACCAAAAACACTCTTGTTCTACGTGACATCGACCTGCTCACACGCATGAAGAGCAGAGTTGACGTAGGTTTCACGATAACCACCTTCAATCAAGAAGCACAACGGATCTTCGAACCACACGCTTCCCCGGTCAAGGAGCGAATAGAGGCGGTTAGGCAACTCAACGAGGCAGGGTTGGAGACATGGGTCTTCATTGCGCCAATGCTACCATGTGTGACTGAGGTTGAGCTTGAGGAGGGGCTTAGTCGACTGGTAAAGGCAGGCGTGAGGAAATTGATGACGGACCGATACAATGCACGCGGCATGATAATCAATCAAACACTAAAGGCATACAAGGCGTGGAATCCTCACTGCGATGTGGAAAGAATACGTGAGCTTCTTTGGGTAGGGGATGAGTACTACCACCAATTGGACGCTAAGATTTCTGATCTATGGAAGAGGATAATCCCAAACGCAACTTATGAAAGAGACCTCGACTGGTATCGTCACAAGAAAAGGAGCGGAAAATCTACACCGAATTCATAATGCATTACAAATTTGGAATCGTCCGGATACTTGTGGTCGGGGTTCACTCTCGATAGGACAAGCTTACGGGAACGATTTAATACAGTGTGACAGCACCGGCCCTCCCGAGGTATTGTAATGGTAAACTGTGCCAAATGTGGGAAGGAGATTCCTTCAGGGCAAGAGGTTAAGAGGAAAGGCTTCCTGATGAAGAAGAGCTACCACAAACAATGCAGCTAAGTAGAAACGCTTAACATGAAAAACACCAGCGCCAGCGAAACCACCCCTGATCTTCACAAACCTATCCTCTTTTTTGAGGACCCCTTTAGGGCTTGAACTAATGTGAAAGCCCGTTCGATGACCGGTCCAAGCCGATATTTCGATCACAAACATAGGACTGTGACAAAACTGAAAACGGAAGAGACGCTTATTTGATGAGCAAACTTATTACACGAAATGAATCATGCTCTCCTGAGACCATTTGACTAAGATGAAGACTAAACGTCCTCGAAAATGTCCGGAGTGCGGAATGAAATTCAAACCGATTACTGACGGCGTATGGGAAAACGTGAAACGTCTACATCGACCGTCACTGAAACATAAGCGGAGAATAGCTGCAAAGTCACGAACCTAATTGGCACGACGTGGCCGCCTAGCAAGACCAAGTTGTAGATTAAACTCCGCTAGGCCACTAATGGGAATTGAACATTCTTTTCTGCTCCCATCCCTGGTTCGATTACGATTCCACATTTTAGACTGGCTGTTGAGTGATTGGAGGAATGCCGCAAAATTGGAGGCGTAAAACTGCAACGCTCTGAGGGAAAACGACAGGAAAGCATTGAGGAATGATATATAGTTACTATCAGGATTCTAAGAAAATCATTCAGATTATTGAGGCGCAGTGCAAACGATGAAACGGGAAGTTTGGCTTGTGGTGAAGAAGTCAAGGATAGAAGGGAGCAGTGCGTCTCCGATTCGGGACTACGGGTAGGTTATGAGTTCTTTCTCTTCAAGCGCGTCTTGCAGTTTTGCGATGGATCTGTGAACCTCCGCCTCTTTCTTGGCGCCCGTACAAACGAGTTTTCCG
>JBEKSC010000047.1:0-9298 GCA_049517415.1 Bathyarchaeia archaeon | reverse complement strand
GTGTGTGAAAGGATGAAAAGTCCTAAGTTCTAGCGTGTGAGTATTTCGCTTGGTTGGTAAGCCCGAGAACCACATGACCGAAATCGGTCGGGTGTGTGAATGGGCAAGCTTCGGAGCGGCCCCTTGAATGCGCTAGGACGCGCGAATAGGTGATTGCCGCGTTCAGGCCAACCAAGAAAAATGGAGGAAAAGATCGAAGAAAAGGATAAACTCCTGGGCAGGATAATTAGCGCGGCCTGAACGCCACGCAGAAGAACCACCTAAGAATCACATGCTGGATTAGACTTTTCATAGGTGTGGTATAGCTGGTGCGGGCATCACAATTTGAACCGTGATTTGTGTGTGCGCCCCACTCGATCCACAGACGGCATTTCAATCTTGAGTTAGGGTTTGAAGCTGAATAGGTCTTGTCGGCGTTTATCACTCCTGTCCTTTTTGGTCGTGTTCTTCGAACACTGATTTAGCGGCACTCATTGCTCGGAGTGCGGCTGGGAATCCTGCGTAAACCGCCATTTGGATGATTACTTCAACAATTTCCTTTTGAGTGCAGCCGACGTTTAGAGCCCCGTGAATGTGGACTTTTAGTTGAGGCTCCGCGTTACCGAGAGCTGTCAACGCTGCGACGGTTGCTATTTCTCTCGACTTCAAGTCAAGGCCTGGGCGCGAATAGACATCACCGAAGGGAAATTCGATCATGTACCGTGCCAAGTCAGGGGCGATAGGTTCCAGGCTCTTTACGACCCGTTCACCTGCTTCACCATCAATCTCCTTCAGCTTCTTCCAACCTCGTTCATACCGTTCTTTGCTCATCAGCAATAACCTCTCGCCACTTCTGGTCTATCATTCTATTATGTGTGTGCGCGCAGCATCAAACCCAACACATCCTAACACAACGAAACAGAACCCAGCAAAACACGTGGCAACAAAAGACCTGTTATGCGGGCGAAGCGAGCAACAGTAAGTGTGTGTGGGTCTAATGGTGCGGGCAACCGAATTTGAAACATCTTAGCAGTCGCCTGAGCATCAACTGAGCAGCCGGCCGTCCGTTCAAACCACGTCTAAGCATTAGGTGCAAAGCTTAGTGAGCTCGTAAAGCTTGGAAAAAAGCAGCATCTTTATGGCACATGTTTAGGCGTAATAAGGACTCCCAAAAGTTGCGGGGCGCAGAGATTGACAGAAACGTTCAGTGAACGGACGGCAGGAATCTGGGTACCTCTCGTCTTCTACGTCGTTGGCGGAGCCTATATGCTGGCATTCTGGGGCTTGTTCGATAGAGCAGCTTATCATCTACTGTTTCTGGGCGGCATTTCGATAGTCATCGCGGCCGCCCTGTATTTCCTATCCAAGTGGGCGTACTGGCTTGGCATCTTCACCTTTCCGTTGATGTTCGCTCTATTTGCTTGGGCGCTCGTCTTTTCAGTTAACGTAGTCGGCTGGTCTCCGAACATCCCAAACGCCTTGCTTAACGCGTCAATGGTAGTTTACCTGGTATTCCTGACGCTCTCGTTGCTTCTGTTAATTGACAGAAGGAATGCACTCAAGAACGACAGGATACTCGATATGCTGCATAAACCATTCACGGCAGCGCCCGCGGAAACGGAAGCAAAACAGTAGCCTAACTCTCTAATGCACTTGGAATCGAGCCGAGTTTTGGTGTGCGATAGAAGTACGAGGTTCTGGAGAACAAACCTTCTATGACGGCTCTCGTGTTGCTTAGCAGCAAGCCGTAGACCAGTGCACCTAAGTAGCCTAAGTGAAATATCCTTCTGGCCTTTGTTATCCCAAGCTGCGAAAACTCTGACAACGTCACCCCCGACGCAATTAGCGGCGCGCTATAGATTACGAGCGAGAGGAAGAAGGTCAATAGAGCAACCTGATACCTCCAGAACCCCATCAACCAGAACGATGGTGGAAAGATAGAGTAGTACAATAGGGCGACAACAACGCCAATTATCGTCAATGGGCACATGAAGTATGTTCCCAGATGTAAGAGGGCCTCCATTTTCTGAAAGAAGTTCAACCGCTTGCTGCGTACAATTGCGCCGCCGTATTTTCGCAAGCACTCAGAGAAGCCTTTCGCCCAGCGGAACTGTTGATGCCTCAGATTGTCAAAGCTCGGTGGAATCTCGCCTGGGCAAACAACTGTAGGGACGTAAATGTAGCGCCAGCCTTTCAGATGAAGTCTAATTGATAGGTCAAGGTCCTCCGCAAGAGTGTCCGCACTCCACCCACCAGCGTCCTCAATCGCCCGCCTCCTGAAAACTCCGCAGGTGCCACTGAAATGGGCAAGTAGGTTGCCCACATACCGAGCCCGCTGATCTACAAAGGCGTAGACATCGATGCCGAGAGAGATAGCTTTGGCAATCCATGAGAATTGGCCGTCGAGGTAACTCCACCTAGATTGGGCGAACGCAACTTTGTCATCCACGTAGAGGTACGGAATCATCTTTTGCAGAAAGTTCCGCGGCGGAACATAGTCAGCATCAAAGAGGGCGATAAATTCCCCGTCACTTTTCTCCATCGCCAATTGAAGTGCCCCCGCCTTGAACCCGATACGGTCGTCTCGGTGGATCACCTTCACTAAGCCTGGAAACTTGGCCTCATAGTCCCGAGCGATCTTCGTTGTCCCATCTAACGAGTCGTCAATGACGGTAATTTCGAGCTTATCACGCGGATAATCGAGATTTGTGCAAGCGTCGAGGAGGCGCTTTGCGACGCGTTCCTCGTTAAAGAGTGGGAGGTGAACCGAAACTCTTGGAAACGAATTCAGAGTCGGAGGATCGGCAACCTTGCTCCTACCCCTTATCGATAGGATGGTTAGAACCCAGATGTTGAAAGCATAAATCGAAATTAGGCCCGTGACCATTGCAACCAAGAACAGCACTAACTGCTGCAGGTTGGTTAGGTTCGCGGGAAACCAATTCATAAGAGCCAACTTCCAAGGGACGAAACGAACCGTAGCCTAACCCCAGCGGGTATAAGCCTTTCCAGATGATTGAACCGGTGAGGATTGTGGAGTCAGAGAGAAACTCATCAGATCTCGGGCGGAGGTTGAGCGTCAGAATGTTCTCGTCTGAATATCCTCCCTGCTGGGGGGGCGTAGGTACCCACGTCCAAAATCTATGCAGAAGGTTGAGTCCCAATGTCAACCTTCGGCTGGTGACCGCCACCTATGGGAGACCTATTGAACAATTCGAAATCAACAACCTGGCGCGAATTCACGCGCGGAGCTTCCCCCTACTTCTCGCTCAATATCTCACGGGCTTAAGGCTCGTTCGAATGAACGGCCAGGAAGTAATCCACGTCCACGTCCCACATGCTTTTCTGCCCAGAAGGATGGAACGGATTGTTACAACATTCCACGTAGTTTGGGCCGAATATTCTGAGGCACTACAACGTCAGCAGCCAATTTCATTATTCGATCTGCAATTCGCAGGCATGAACCGCAGGTTAATGAATACCGAAAAAAACCTCGCATTAAACTCGAAAGCTATAATTGCAGTCTCAAACAGCGTCAAGCATGAACTTGTTTCGTGGTACAATGTTGACCCGGACAAGGTGCGTGTTATACACAACGGAGTGAACGTAGATGAATCCTGGCCATCGCGTGAACGCGGAAACATTTTCTTGTATATTGGTCGCCAGACCGCTCACAAAGGGTTACGATACCTTCTAGAGGCTTTTGCGAAATTCGCGGGCAACCACCGAAGATACTCGTTGCTGCTCGTAGGTGAACGACTGGAAGGCGGAGTCGATCCGTCTCTTGTACATCTCGCTAAAGAACTCGGCATTCTTGAACGCGTCAAGTTCACGGGTAGAATCCCGCAGAGGGAAGCCTGGAAAATCCTAGGCATGGCGAAATGTCTGGTCCTCCCGTCGCTGGCTGAAGCTTTCGGCATGACCGTGTTAGAGGCGATGGCTTCGGAGACACCCGTCATCGCCACACGTGTCGGTGGCATTCCCGAAGTCGTTCGGAACGGCCGCAACGGATTACTCGTTCCCGCGGCGGATCCTGAGGCGCTATCAGAAGCGATGGAGAGAATTGCTTCAGACGCGCGGCTTCGGCGAAGACTAACGAAGGAAGGGATGAGAACTTGCCGGCGGTTTACGTGGGATAATGTGGCGAGAAAGACGCTTGAGGTGTATAGGGAGGTCTATTCTTGAATGATGGTTTTGTTACTTTGGGCTTAACGGTAACCGTTTCAGCTGGTTTCACGTTCCTAAGCTTGTTCACATAACATTTCGGGCATGAAATTATTGGGTACCGGCGCTTTGAACTTACTTGGATTAATTGAAAACCGCATTCGGCACAGCGTTTCTCTAATAGCTTCAGGGCTCCTAACTGTGGAAGGGGTAATCCGAAGTCGCATTTCTTCGTCCATTTGCCGGCGCAGCCGATAAAGCGCTTCTTCGTCTTCGGGTTCTTTACGATCTTTAGGATCGATCCGCACTGTGGGCATGGCACGAACAACCTGACAGAGGCCAGCCGCATTTCATCAATAATTTCGGTGAGTTCTTGGCCCACCTCCTGCTCGTTCCTCTTCAGGTCCTCGATTACTGGCTTCAAGTAGGCTACGGTTTCTAGGACAACGTTCTCGCGGATCTGTTTTCCATGTTCGATTTGCCTCATCTTGGTTTCAAGTTCGCGGGTAAAGGTTACGTCGATCACCTTGGGGCAATGTTTCATCAGAATCTCTGTAACGCAAAATGCAAGTGGAGTTGCGCTTATCCGCTGCTCCTTCACGTAGCCGCGCTTGTAGAGGGTTTCAATTATGTCAGCACGCGTTGCCTTTGTTCCGATTTCCGCTTCTTCCATGGCTTTGAGAAGGCTGCTCGGGTTGTAGCGAGGCGGAGGCTGAGTGTACTTCTCCTCCAATGAAACATCCTCCACCATAACCTCCTGTCCCTCGGTCAGCTGAGGGAGTGTGACATCTTCGAACTTGGCGTATTGCCCGTAGAGAGCGATCCACCCTTTCTTCTCAATTCGTGAACCACGTAGGAAGAACGCATGTTTTCCGACTCGTATCGTGACCTTGTCGCTCTGTTTTGTCGCGGTTGTGCCAAATGTGGCAAGAAATCGCCTTACAACTAAGTCGAAAACCTTCTGTCCCCGAGAGTCGAGTTCTCCTCGCGGAACTGAACCTGTAGGGTAAACAGCTGGATGTGCCGGGTCATCTTTCTCTCCCTGGGTTGGCCGAAGGCTGCCCGAAGCTAGGAGGCCTGACGAACCTGAATTGTAAGCACCGATCTGCTTCAGCCCGGTCAAGATTTCTTCGTAGCCAATCGAAGGGGGAAGCTTTTGACTTGAGGTTCGCGGGTAGGAGATCAACTGGTCCAGGTAAAGGCGTTCTGCTATGCTAAGCGAAACACGCGGGTTGTAGCCAAAATGCCTGTACGCTTCGCTTTGGAGTGCGGAGAGGTCAAATGGAATTGGAGGCGACAGCTGGTACGTTCTGGATTCAACTTTCTCAACGACACCCTTCCTCGCGGCGCAATCGCTAACCGCTTGTTCAGCTTGCGCTTTGGTTTCCAACCTGTCGAACTCGTACTCAGCCTCGATAATATCGCCGTCGACATTCACTCGTGCTCTTAACTGCCAGTATGGGACTGGAACAAAGGTCTCGATCTCACGCTCCCTGTCAACGACGAAGCGTAGGGTCGGCCCCTGCACCCTTCCCGTGCTGAGGGTGAAGTAACGGTTGCTCGCTTTGAGGGCGGATTGCGTGAGCGCGCGGGACAAATTGATTCCGTAGAGCCAATCAACCTCGTGACGGCACATCCCCGCAAAGGCCATGAACAAATCAAGCTCAGGCAGCATCTTGAGGTACGAGTCACGCAATTCCTTGACAGTCAGGGTTGAAAATTTCATTCGACGCGCTATCTTGTCCGCTCCACCACACGCGTATTTGAGTACGGTATAGCCGATTAGCGACCCTTCAATATCGAAATCGCATGCATTTATGAAACGATCAGCTTCCTTCGACACTTTGGAAATTGCCTGGATCCATTTCTCCTGCCTCCCTTGGCCGCGCTCCGCTAAATTCTTCGGCATCCAGGCAAATTCCCAGACGGGATATTGCGAACGTATCTCGGTTCCCTTAGCGCCGACTGCGTACAAGTGTCCCAGCGCTGAGCAAACAAGTATTCGCCCGCCATCCCTCTGAAGCTCGAAAAAGGGAACGCCTTCGACGCTAATTCTATGTGGTGTTTGGTCGTTAGCTAATGCTTCGGCCACGTGGAGTGCTGCGTCTGGCTTCTCAGTAACTATGAGGGTTGTTGGCACTTAGGCCACGCCTCCTTTGCTGCGGAGGTATTGGATCAATGCCTTCACGGCGGCGCCAGTTTCGTCCCTCTTTTCCAACCGTGCGTAGTATTCTCCTTTCGTCAAATTAGGGCCGATTGACTTACACCAAACCGCAAACGCGCTCTCGAGGTTAGTTTGGGCTGCATAATGGAAGGCACAGAATTCGGATGGAGGTTTCTTTGGCCTCTGGCAGAGCGGGCAATGATCGGCCATGCGCTTTACCGACTCGTCCTAACCTTCGATTAAACCTAGAGGTGGCGCTTTTAGCCCTTATTGGCTGGCTCGAGTCTATCGGCGCTTACCGAGGCTTTCTTGGTCGCCTTGCGGTCCTGCTAAATGCCCAAGCGACCAGCAGCATAGCGGCGGTGGCGAGAACTTGAGATATAGAATACTGCCAAAGCGGGTCAAGTGTCATAGCGGGTTCTTGCGTGTTGAGTAAGGATAGGCCGATATCACGCAGCTGAGGGATATTATGCCCGAGCTTACTTACTTTGGCCCAAAACCAATTCGAACCAAGGAGATAGGGGATGTAGAGAACGCAGACAAAAGCCATGACTGAAAAGGCAACTGCACGAAGCAAACGAGCGTATCCGAGCTGGTCAGGTTCAGGCCCACTTCGCCTAGGGAATATCTTGTCCGAAAGCTCAAGCCAGGCGACCAAGGTCGCCAAAAAGACTCCGAGAATTGGCAACCACTGAATCGGAATTAAGAACATAAAGCCACCCACATCAACGGTTTGTGTCTTTACCTGAAAAGTGAAAGATGAAATGTAGAACATGAAGAACCAGTCCAGTAGACCGATGACCGCTGCGATTCCGACCGCCCATAGCCACTTTGTGCGGGTGATATTCGAGGCCATGGTTCAGACTTCCTTGACGGCTGTTTGATTTCCTGGGTTTTGCTACCGTAACATTGTGTTGCTATAAAGAATATCTGAATCAACGTATACTAACAGGAAGAGGTGTGATTCAATTGGCGACGCGCTCGAACCTCGAGATTGTTGGCCGTGGAACATGGCTGGATATGGTTGCCCGCCGTGTCCTTGAGCGCGAGACAAAACTTGGTAGAAAAGCCGATGTCTTGAGAACGGAAAGTGGCCTAGGAGCTTCAGGAATACCACACATCGGTAGCCTCGGCGACGTGATTCGAGCTTATGGGGTAAAACTTGCCCTCGACAGTGCGGTAACGAAAGCGGAATTCATAGCCTACTCTGACGACATGGATGGCCTAAGAAAAGTCCCCTCGGGCATGCCGGATTCGCTCAAGAAGTATCTAGGCCATCCAGTCTCAGCAATCCCTGACCCATACAATTGCCATGAAAGTTACGGTTTGCACATGAACTCGTTACTGAGGGAAGCAATGGACAAGTGCGGCGCTGAGTACGTCTTCCATTCAGCGACAGAAGATTACAGAAAAGGTTTGTTCACAACTCAGATCCGGAAAATACTCCTCGAAGCCGACCGTGTCGGCAAGATTGTGAAGGAGGAAGTGGGTCAGGAGAAGTATACTACGACGCTACCATATTTTCCCATTTGCGGTTCATGCGGGAGGATCTACACAACCCGCAGCCTAGAGTTTCAATCCAAAACCGACAAGGTTCTGTACGTCTGCGAAGGCGGGTCCGAAATTAAAGGGCAGACGCTTCAGGGATGTGGTTACAAGGGCGAAGCAGATTTCAAGGAGGGTCACGGAAAGGTCCCATGGAAAGCCGAATTCGCTGTCCGCTGGGATGCATTGAAGATAAACTTCGAGGCACACGGCAAGGAGCTTACAGATTCAGTTCGGGTTAACGACAGAGTTTGCGAAGAAATCTTAGGCTCTCCTCCTCCGTACCATGTCCGCTACGAGCTCTTTCTCGACAAAGGCGGAAAGAAGATTTCCAAATCGAAATCAGCCGTCGATGTGATAACGCCTCAGACATGGTTCAAATACGCATCTCCAACATCGCTCAATCTGCTAATGTTCAAGCGCATTACGGGCGCACGTAACGTCGGAGTTGAAGACATCCCAACATATGCGAATGAACTCGATTATCTTGAACAGGTCTATTTCGGCGTTAAGAAGCCCAACGATGAAAAGGAGCTCGCGAAACTCAGAGGCCTGTATGAGTACTCATGGTTCCTGAAGCCGCCCCCAGTTCCTGGCACGCACGTGCCCTACAATTTACTTGTGTACTTGGTTACCGTAGCGCCCCCTGACAACAGAACGGAATACGTCGAATCCAAGTTGCGGGAATATGGCTACTTGAGAGCCCAACCCTTACCTGATTTCCAGCAGAGACTAGACTATGCCACGAACTGGGCGAAGGACTTCACCCAGATACCTGAAACACGAATCACGATAGCCGGCCCTCAGAGGCTGGCCATCGAGGATCTCATCTCAGTCGTCAAATCCGAGACTGACGAAAGGATTATTCAGAATTCGATATTCAATATCGCGAAGAAATATTCACTTGACCCACCGGATTTCTTTAGATTGCTCTACACGATTCTATTGGGTTCACCCAAGGGACCCAGGCTGGGACCCTACATCAAAGCTATGGGAAGCGCGAACGTAGCCAACGCCCTGCAACGGGCCTGCGAACAAACAACCTAAACGGCGCCACCCCAACAATTCTTTAACCACAATCCGCAATCAACTTTCAGGGCCCGTAGTCTAGTCAGGATTAGGACGCTGAGAGAACGCGTTATCTCGCGCACGCCTGCGGAGCCGGAAGTCCTGGGTTCAAATCCCAGCGGGCCCGCCACATTCTTGTCGCTAGAATAGGTACCGTTATTCTTTGGTTCTCGGTAAGATACATGGAGCCAATAATCGACAATGTCGAAGCCAAGGAGAGTCCCGAATCTAGCTGGCAGTTCTGTCGCCATATTCTTAAGCTACAACGCTCACCTGAATCCAGACTTAAGTTGCCGATCTCTAGGAACGAATTTGAGAAACTAAAAGCAATTGGCCCAACTTTAGAAGAAGAAGTCCTCGACTTCCTCAGCAAGAATC
>JBEKSC010000046.1:0-11107 GCA_049517415.1 Bathyarchaeia archaeon | reverse complement strand
GTTCGTGAGATGACTGCGAACAGAGCTCTCGGAGGCCAGGCCTGGGAAAACTATGTCGCATATTCCGGTGTATTGGAGAAAGTGGCTGGGTTTCAGTTCTCCTACTACGAGCCGGAGGTCAGCTTTGAAGAAGTCTGCATTCAGCTGCGGTGAAAACTTGCCGCTGAAATCCTCAATTGGAAGGGTAGGCGACAGTTTTGGGTTATGATCAGAAACTGTGGTTTCAGAAAGTGTCCCTGGGTTGAGTTCAACCGCACTTTGCGTGCGCAATATTGTAATCGCGGGCCTCTGGGCTCCCAGGTTCTCCAGAAGGACCTTGATCAGATCTGTTGCTAGCGGTCCGTTGCCGCAGTGCCCGAGGGCAATGCATGGTTGTTTAGCCTCTTTTGCGATTGTTTGGAAGTGTTCGTTAGATTCGATTAGCTTTCTCGCCTCAGTTAGGGTGTCCAATGGTTTGTTGGGGTTCTGTGTTCTGAAGATGTTGATTAGTCTCTCTTCGGGTACGCGTACGGGGATCTCGGATGTTCCATATGGGAGCCAAACCTCGACCAAGAGCCGAAAGCGCCTTCCTGCAGTTCACTTCGTTACCGATTGCTCTTGTGCTGGTTAAAGTTTCATTTACATGGGGCGAGCGAAATTCGTTGTTCGGACAGCGTCATTGGATAGTGTTCTGCAAAAGAATAAACGCTGAGGCGATTCTATGAAGGAAGGGGTACCTGCTGTGCGCGAAAGTCTGGGTGAGGATGATTTTACCGAGATTCTGTTGAGAACTGGAAGCCTCAAATTCGGAACATTCAAGCTTGCAAGCGGCATACTGAGTTCGTATTATGTTGACCTGCGTCTTCTTCCAGGCGACCCCGAGGCGTTTCACAGGGCGATTAATTTCTACCGGGCCGTCGTGGAACCTGGCCTAGCGAAGAGGATTCAACGTTTGGCAGGTATACCAACTGCCGGTATAGTCTACGCAGCTGTGTTAGCATTCAACCTCTCAAAACCGTTTCTTTATGTCCGAAAGGAAACGAAGGAACATGGCCGTGAGCGTCGAATTGAGGGCCTCCTGCTACCAGGCGACAAGGTCTTGGTATTAGATGATGTCGCAACGACCGGGAAGAACATCATAGAGGCGGTTGAAGCAATCCGTGGCGAAGGGGGAGTCGTCGAGGACGCCGTTGTACTCCTTGATCGACAGCAAGGTGCTAAGGAGAACCTTCGAAAGGCCGGGGTGAAGCTTCACACTTTCACGACGATGCGGCAAATTGCCGATAAGCTTGTTGCTCTTGGGACGATTGATGAAACACAACACAAGGAAATTGTGGGGCAAATTGTTACCTAGGCGAACCTAAACCTGGTGCTTTGCTGATTTGCCTGTCAGGGTCTTTCAACGCTGCTAGATCATATCCAAAGGGTAGTAGAAGGTTGACAACTGAGGAAAGTAGTAGATCGACATACCTCTCCGAGTCGAAGTCGGATCCTTCATCCATCAGCTCAGTTGGGAGAGCTCTGTTCTGGTTTATCCTAGACTTGTCGTAGGTTAAGATGTAGTTGATTGTTTGCCCGGCGTGTACCTCCATGCCTTCCGCAGCAAGGTGTTTAGCCGCGATGGCTTGTGGAACCAGATTTCTGTATTCGTTGGGATTCTTGCTGAGGCGTTTCTCGATAACGAGTTCCTCGACTGGGATAGCTCCGCTTCTGATTAGGTGAACGTATGACCTTACTACCGTCAGCGCTTCAGGTATGAGCGTCATGAATTCCTCTGAGTTATCAGCCTTCGAGAGTGTGGTCAGCACGTCCGTTTGGCATCGCCTGACTATGCCGGCAGTGTCGTGGCGGCGGAGGTCGATTCCTCTGACTTTGAGTTTCCCGTCTTGAAAGATTCCGTAGTAACGGTTGAGGACAGGAATTCGCGGATTTATTCGCGAGTTCAGGAACACAATCCACTTGTAGCATCCTTCGAACGCTATCGGGAAGCGTAGCTGCTCCTCTATCGTGCGGCATAGTTCCTCATACTCGCTTGGGGTTGCGTTAGGTTCCCGGAGCCACATCGAATCCACGATGCCGTGTATGAGTTGGAAGCGCTTGGATTCCGCGATTGCAACCGCTTTTCGTAGAATCTGCCGGGAGTAAGCGCAGGTTGCGATGTGCGCGTCGATTCTCCCAAACCGCGCGTTCTTGAAGCCTAGGTATCCAATTGCCCGCCGCTTTCGAGGCGGCTATGAGCAGACTAGGATCCATTTGAGCGCGGCTTGGCGTTGATCATACCGCAACCTCGTAGGTGGGTCCGTAGCTTCTTTCTTGTACTTCTTGTAAAGCGCACGTTTCCGGAGTAATATGTCGAGCGATCTGGGCACTATGCCGTTCCATCGTTCACAAACATTCCACCCCAGCTCTGGTACTCTATGAACGGAGTCTGGACAGCAGTTGCAACGTACGGTTTCCCCGCTCAGGTTCATGTTGCGCATTATGGTTGGGTATAGGGAGGAGAAGTCGAGTTCCCCAACGGAGTCGTGTAGTCCGAATTTTGGTTCGTAAATGAAGCCGCCGCGGTCCGCTAGTATGAGCTCGTTTCCGTTCTTCCACTCCTCGGGCTCGTTCTTGTTCCAGGGGATTAGCACGTTGGCTTTGACGGCGTGGTAGAGTTGAAGGGACGTCATACTAGTGCCAATCGTCGTTCGCGAGGCCCTCTGCAATGGGATTATGCAGGTTCGGGCTACTTCGAAAAGGCCTTCGAGGCCGCAGTCGCTGCTGATGAAACCATTCGCCTCGTCCACATGCAACCGGCCCAGCAGTCTTGCGGCGGTTTGCTTGAAGAGCATCTTCCCGTACGAGAAGTAACTGTGGCCTTGCACCTCATAAACACGAAGCGGCGACTCCTCCCTTCCGAGAACCATTCTGTGGAGTATATGGTGGTGGTGAGCACGTCTAGCCAAGTAGGGAAAGATGAAGGAGTCTCCGCCTTCCGTCAAGACTACGTCTGGGTCAATTTCGCGGAATGCTGTGACGAGTTTGTCAAGTTTGTCGAGTTCACTGCCTGAATCGAAAATCATGGTGTCCCCGTTGGTTTGGATTTTAATGGAGCCTAATTCGTCTTCAAATCGTGAGACTCTACGAGTCTTCTTGGTGCTAATTTCTAGCCGTAGGTTTCGAAGCGCTGGTAGTTCGTAGTCGATTGTTTCACGTGAATCATTGACAGCCCACTTAACGCGGCCATGAGAGGCGTCGGCCTCGACGAACGCTAGAGGGAACAAGTCGTTGTGATAGAGGTACATTTGAGTTGATGGGACATCCACGTCGTAGAGCCTAAACGTCGAGTATCCACCATGCCGGAGGATTTTTCGTCCCAGAGCTTGGGCTTCTGGTTCGTCGTTTACTTCAACTTCGAGAACTTTACTCTCAGACTTATCGCCTGCCCTCTCAAATTTCTCGACGAATGTGCCTGATGGTATGAATGGTTGAAGGTTTAGAAGGTCGTCAAGCTCCCCGCCAATGTGGATTCGTGGTTTCCACCTGTCAACTAGCCTAACACATGATCCGTCGGGCTGCTTGAGCCAGACCACCATTTGGCCAGCATTAGGGTAGAGGTCAAGGATCCAGCCTTGATGCTTCAAAGGCCCCGCTCTTCGATCCTCTTCTCTAATTCGATAATTTTCTTGTGGTGCGCGAACAGCATAGAAATGATCAAGGGCACCTGTTTTATTGGTGAGGCCATTGCACTCGCCGCTGACGCGAGCAGCTTACATTGGTTCAACATATCTTCGAAAATGATTTTGTCTTCTTCTCTGAGAAATTCCTGAAATCTTTTCAGTTTCTCAACCTCAGCCTCTACGACCATTCTCCATGACGGTATTGTTCGCCCCATCACAGGTAACTCTCCAAAGTCACGATCCCAGGCGAGGATGCGACAGCGGTGCTTGGGGGAAGCCATGGATGTTTCCGTAATGAGAATCGAATCAAGGTGTCTTTTTGCTCGATTGTTGCAGCAACGTGAGCGGCCTGTGCAAGGATGTGATCCATTAGTGTATTTCTGGATTCTAAGTTCGTTGCAATTATCAAGCATTTTTGTTGTCTGGCGAGGCTTGCGAGTTTTCTTACAGTTTTCGCGAAGATGCGAAGTGCATCTTCTTTATCCTCGCCCTGTATGTCTGGGTCGCGGTAGAGCTGCGTAATGCCAGAGACGACGACGAATTTCGCCCTGAATTTCTTTATCGCGGGTGGAAGTTTATCGGTTATGAGGCACGCGAGTTGGTGGTGGGTGAAAGCCCTACTGACGTGAAGACGTTCTAACACTTTCTCCGTGTCAAGGCCATGCTCAACTGAGCGGTCTGAGATATAGTATGGGTCGAAAAGGTTACCTCCGTCAACGAATACCGAATCACAATCTGGGCTTAACGGTTGTGGCAGAGTCGCCCTGACGCAGAGTAACATAGAGAGAGCATGTGCATGGTTCCCCTGAAACGTAACAAACTGGCCGAAGTTGAGCCTCAAGATCCCGTCTATGACTTCCATGCCAGAAGTCAAATCAGGTTGTAACTGTTCACGCTTGCCTAGAAGGTCGTTAACTTTCACAAAGTTTTCGACGGTTACTTTACAATTCAATGGAACCATAGAATTGCCGTGAAGAATACAAGCAGATAATCTGGGAGACCAGATTGAGCGCATGTCTGTCAGAGATATGTGAATGTAAAGCGTTCTGCATTTTGAGGCGGTTCATCGAGTGTTATACCCCCAATGTTAAGGTGTTATACACTTTGGTTTAGCCGCGCGCACGCATAGAGGCATCCTCCAATGGATGGACGATTTTCCGGGTCCAGAGGGGCTGATCTTGCAGTTTCTTCCCTTCTCGGGTAAGCTCAAACTAGCGTCTTGCAAGTCGCTTACTGACTAATTTGCGGCCCGCGGAGTAAGGGTCAATTTTGTTCGCTGTTACCTGCCTCATAATTTTCTGAAACATTTCGGATGTCGCTATTTCTTTCAGCGTTACCTCCTCAAAGTACTGTTTGGCTACTTCAAGCACTTCAGAAGGCAGGCGTGCAACTCTAGTTTTCCGCAACCCGCCGGAATCCCCAAGGTACTTTGCATGTTGGTTTATCGTCTCCACGAGTCCGGCGACTCCATCCCCGGATGTCGCAACCGTCTTCAGGACGCGTGGCCGCCAGCCTCGGAAAGGTTCGGACATCATAATCATTTGGTGAATTTCTTGCGCCGCGCGGTCCGCATCCTCCCTATCGGCCTTGTTGACGACGAAGATATCTGCGATTTCCATAATGCCCGCTTTCAAAGCTTGAATTTCGTCCCCCATCCCGGGGGCAGTTACGACGACAGTGGTATGCGCAAGTTGCTTAACATAAACATCTGACTGACCCGCTCCCGCTGTTTCAACAATCACATAGTCCATCGCCGAAGCGTCTAGGATTCGAACCGCGTCTTCCGTTGCTCTTGCAACCCCCCCAAAATGCCCGCGAGTAGCCATGCTCCTGATAAAAACTCGGGGATCCGAGGCGAGTTCTCCCATCCTAATTCGATCACCAAGCAAGGCTCCACCAGTTATGTGACTTGACGGGTCGACAGCGACAATTCCCACACTGCGGCCAGCATCTCTGTAACGCTTCGCAAGTTGTGCAATCAGCGTGCTCTTTCCGCATCCTGGCGGACCAGTTATGCCAACGATTTGCGCCTTCCCAGTAAGCCAGTACAACTTAGAAAGAATCGTAATCCTCGCTTGAGGGTCATTCTCAGCCATCGACATTAACTGTGATATGGCACGTCGATCCCCATGCACAGCTTTTCGAATTAATGCGCTGGGCGTTGATTTTGCATGCGATTTAGGCACGAGCGTGGGCGCCTCGTTATCTTCCTAGATAATGGTCTTGGGATGAAACTCCCCATACTCTTCTCTTATGGCATCACTTATTTCGCCGGTGGTGGCTCCGGACTTTACAGCGCTGATTATCAAAGGCATTACATTGATGTCTCGCTCTAGAGCATTCTGAAGCGTTCTGAGGTTACGAAGTAGCTGAGTTTTCTTGCGTTTTCGCTTGAAAGCCTTAGTGCGAGAGATCTGCCGGCGTACCGCGGCTGACTCGATCTTATGGAGGGTAATATGGTACGGTTTCGTGTCAACATATACGTTAACGCCGACTATCTTGTGAGCGCTCGATTCTATGCCCATTTGCCTCTTGAAGGCGCTATCGCGAACCTGATTCTGGATGTATCCGCTCTGAATTGCTTTCACAGCACCGCCTAATTCATCGACTTTACGAATCTCGGCTTTCGCTTCGTTTTCAATCTTGTTCGTCAAGGATTCCACGTAGAAGCTCCCACCCAATGGGTCGATTGCCTTTGTCACGCCACTCTCGAAGGCAATTATCTGCTGCGTTCGGAGTGCTATTTTCACGGCTTCCTCTGTAGGCAAAGATAACGCTTCGTCGAGGGAATTTGTGTGCAAGGATTGTGTACCCCCTAAGACCGCTGCCAAAGCCTGTATGGCCACGCGCACAATATTGTTTTGCGGTTGCTGTGCAGTCAACGTTTCCCCGCTAGTTTGAGTATGGAAACGTAGCTTCATAGACTCAGGATTCTTCGCGTGGAATTTTTCTTTCATCATATGCGCCCATATGCGACGTGCTGCACGGAACTTCGCTATCTCTTCTAGGAAGTCGTTATGACATGCGAAGAAGAAGGACAAGTGTGGTGCGAAATCGTCGACCTCCAATCCTCGCTTAATGCAAGCGCGAACGTACTCTTCTGCGTTTGCAAACGCGTAAGCGAGTTCCTGGACTGCGCTTGAGCCACTTTCCCTTATGTGGTATCCGCTTATGCTGATCGGGTGCCACATCGGCATCTGTTCTGCACAAAATTCGATGATATCCACGGACAACCTCAAGGATTGCTCGGGAGGGAAGATGTAGGTATTTCGAGCTATGTACTCTTTGAGAATATCATTCTGCGTCGTTCCCCGCAATCGTGAAAGCGGAACCCCTTGCGAACTCCCTACCGCAGCATACATCGCCAGCATTATGGCCGCAGTAGCGTTGATGGTCATGGAAGTGCTGACCGTTCCAAGCTTGATGCCTCGGAAAAGCAATCGCATATCTTCCACGGAACTGATGGGTACTCCTACCCGGCCCACCTCGCCCTCAGCTCTCGGGCTGTCTGAATCAAACCCCAATTGAGTCGGAAGGTCAAAGGCAACACTGAGCCCGGTTTGTCCTTGTTTTATCAGAAACCTGAAACGCCTATTCGTGGCTTCTGCGCTACCAAACCCTGAATACTGCCTCATCGTCCAGAGCCGCGAACGGTACATTTCAGGGTAGATACCGCGCGTAAATGGAAATTTGCCAGGTTCACCTAGAATGCCTTTGGGGTAGTGAGGACTGGAATCTGACGCGCCGAAGTGTTGCTTCCCTGTCGTGGCCGGCGAAGAAGAACTCTTCTTTTCCTTCAAAGTTGGACGAACAATCCTAGGAACCAAGGACGTATATGACCTTGAAGGACAACGGCCTCAGATTACCCAAAAGAACATTAACGCCCCTCCTCTGAACTTTCTAAGTTCGTGTGGAAACAAATGCCCCCAAAACGAAGAATAAATTACTGGGCCAGGAAAGTTGAGCAAATTACAGCCGCGAAAAAGAAACAGGCCACGCTGTACAACCGCAAAGAGCTCCATTCCATTGCGCGAAATCAGCGCAAATGGAACCAAGGCACGCTCATGAAATGGTTGGCGAATGCACCTGAGCGGAGGGAAGCCTTCGAGAATCCCTCAGGGATCCCCCTCAAGCGCATCTACGATCCTACTGACGTGTCGCACCATGATTATCACCGTGATATTGGATTACCCGGCGAATTTCCATACACCCGTGGAATCTACCCTACCATGTACAGAGGTCGCCCGTGGACTATGCGAATGTTCTCTGGTTACGGGAGCCCTGAGGAAACCAACGCCCGCCTAAAGTACCTCCTTAAAGAGGGCGAAACTGGGCTGAGCATCGCTTTCGATATGCCCACTTTGTATGGAATTGACGCCGACCATCCGAGGGCGGAAGGCGAAGTTGGCAAATGCGGCGTTTCCGTATCGTCACTCAAAGACATGGAGGCCATCTTTGATGGCATTCCGCTTGATCAGGTCAGTACCTCAATGACAATCAACGCGCCGGCTTCTGTCCTAACTTGTATGTATGTTGCACTCGCGGATGAGCGCGGATTTAATTCAAGAAAACTGCGTGGCACCGTGCAGACGGATATTCTCAAGGAGTATGCTGCCCAAAAAGAGTGGGTGTATCCCCCTGAAGCTCACCTCCGAATTATCCGTGACATGATGCTTTACTCCACAAAACACATGCCGACGTGGAACTATGTCAGCGTAAGCGGATACCATATTCGCGAAGCTGGTTCAAGCGCCTTGCAAGAGCTGGCTTTTACGCTCGCCGATGGTTTTGCGTATGTAGACTTAGGCCTGAAGGCTGGGCTGAAGGTGGATGATTTCGCCCCCAGGTTGTCGTTCTTCTTTAACTGCGGGATGGATTTCTTCGAGGAAATTGCAAAATTCCGGGCTGCGCGACGAATCTGGTCTAAGGTTCTCAAGGAAAAATACCATGCGAAAGACCCAAGGTCAATGCTGATGCGATTTCACACCCAGACATCAGGTGTATCGTTGACGTGGCAACAACCACTCAACAACATTGTAAGAACTGCGGTAGAGGGCTTAGCCGCAGTACTGGGTGGAACACAATCCCTGCACACAAACGCCTACGATGAAGCGTGGGCCCTGCCAACAGAGCAGGCTGCCCTAATCGCCCTGAGAACGCAGCAACTGGTAGCCGAAGAAACAGGTGTTGCCAATGTAATCGATCCTCTCGGCGGGTCCTATTATGTGGAGTGGTTAACGGATGAACTGGAACAGCGAACATTCGAGTATCTCGCTAAAATCGAGGACATAGGCGGTATTCTGGCCGCCATCAAGAAAGGTTTCATCCAAAGAGAAATTGCAGACACCTCATACAAGTACCAACGTCAGATGGAAGAAGGCAAGAGAGTTATTGTGGGAGTCAATGCCTACGAAATGAATGAAGCTTCCCCCATCGAGACTTTAAGAATCGACGAAAAAGTGCGCCAGAGCCAGGTAAAGAGGTTAGGTGAACTCAAAAAGACTCGGAATGGTACCGCGGTGAAAAACTCTTTAGAACAACTTCGCTCTTCTTTCGAGGATCCTAATTCAAACAGTATTTACCCGATGCTTAAAGCGGTCAAGTCCTATGCGACACTTGGAGAGATCGTTGACGTTGGGAGAAAAGTGTTCGGGGACTGGAAGGAACCCTCGATACTCTGAACTCCGGAGGTGGAAAGATCTCAACAACACGCACGGTGGATAGGAAGACCGAGCAGAAAAAGATTAGGGTGCTTGTGGCGAAGCCCGGGCTCGCGTAAACCTACGGCCAAACGGGCACGACCGTGGCGCCCTTGTTCTGTGCAGGGCACTCCGAGATGCTGGGATGGAAGTAATCTATGCAGGGCTCTTGGCCAGCCCTGAGCAAGTCGCTCAGATGGCTATTGATGAGGATGTTGATGTTGTCGCAATGAGTCTGCTCAACGGGGCACACATGACGGCGTTCCCGAAAGTCGCGAAGGCGTTGAAAGAGAAACACGCAAGCGACATACTGCTTGTAGGCGGCGGCATTATTCCCGAAGAAGACAAACCAAAACTTGAGAAGTTGGGAATAACGGGAAATTTCGGCCCAGGCACAACTCTGAAAGCAATCGTCGACCACATAGTGGGCCGCGTTAAGAAGGAACGTTGGAAGTAGCCTTAGTATCCAAGAGACTAGGCTCCTTTTTCGAAATGCTCAATGTCAAGTATAGATCCCGTGCATTTGGCGCTTTCCCTGAAAACTACACGATCCTTATCGCCAATTGGAGGTAACAATCGTTTTTTGACTTCGATGTTGTAGGGCAGTGCCCCTCTACTTGGTTTTCTGACCAAATCGTTCTTTCACCCAGACCCGTATCGGTTCGAGTTGTTTCCTCATTCGCGCCTTTTCTTCCTCTGATCTTCTGCCCCGCGGGGGTCCTGCCGGAACGAAGTAGATATCCATGGGATTGCCGCTGGGCTGATCAACGAACTTGATTTCCACATTCATGTCGCACTCTACATCTTCTGGCTCGATGCCCACTAGGCGGCCTGCGATCAGAGTGTTCGCCCCTTCAACTCTGACATAAGCCAATATGAAAGGCAGATCCGCCAGAAATGCCTCGCCTGCGAAGCCAAGGACTGTGAAGCAGTGAAGCATGCCACGCATTGGCATCTCTACCCACTGAGTCTCAGCAAGACGACACTTGTTCCTCCAGCAGTGCGCTCTCGGCGGGCAGAATACGTCTCCGCATTTCGGACACTTGGTTCCGAACAACTTCTTCTCGAGCAGTTCCTCAAAGAATCTTGAGACCAGTCCGTAACTGTGCTCGTACATCACGTCCCATGGCCGGTTAACGAGCATGTATCTTGCTCTTTCGAGCTTGTCAGGTCTTGGGCCCTTGTCCCCTTCGATGATCTTGTAGCCGACCACGTTCCACTTCCCAGACCGGCCCCATTCGTTCCATTTCTCATCGGGCTTCTTCTCTTTGACAACTTTGTCAGGTTGCATTTCCATCACCTCTCCATGATCATGACTGAGATCGCAGTTCCGGTGCCCGCATGGCTGTGATTAAGCCCAACTTTCGCGCCCTTCACTTGAGTGGCATTGCTCTTGTGCTTCTTTCCAATCTCCTGTCTCAGTTGCCAAAAGAGCTCGACGGTTTGACCGATCGCCGTAGAGCCAACCGGGTGCCCGAACCCTTCCAGACCCCCGCTGACGTTCACTGGTATTTCACCGTCCACGTAAGTCTGTCCTTCCCTGATGAGCGTCTTGCCTTCGCCCCTTTTGCAAAAGTCTAGATCCTCGTAGGTTTGGAGCTCGCTCGAATCGTAGGCGTCGTGTATTTCTACAACGTCGACCTCCTTGAGAGGCTTCTTGATTCCCGCCATCTTGTACGCAGTTCTGGCGGCGAACTTGCAGGCCCCGAAGTTGGTCAGCTCGGGGTAGGGTTCTCTGGGTTTCAGGGCGTGTTTCGGGTAGGATCG
>JBEKSC010000045.1:0-12911 GCA_049517415.1 Bathyarchaeia archaeon | reverse complement strand
GTCAACATTCAGGAAATAGAAAATGCATATGACCGAGAGTGCGAGCCCCGAGAGGAGAGTTAGCGACCGGCTGGGTGCTCCGGTTCTAGCGTCCACGTTTGCAAGGTATTTCGGGAACCCACCGTCCCTTGCAACGGAATAGGTTACTCTCGACATACCAGTCATGTAGGCGTTTACCGTGCTGAAAATGATGAAGACTGCAAGGATTGCTGTTCCCGGTGCTCCATAAATCCCTAGGACGTTTGAGAGGATAACTGCGAATGGGGCGACGCTTCCCCCTGCTTTGTAGGCGAGCGTCCCAACGGTCATCAGAGCGACTGATACGTATAGTGCGCTGATTATGATTACGCTAAGCATTATGCTCCGGCGGAAGTCCTGTTTGGGGTTCTCAAACTCTTCCGCTACATTGGACACATTTTCGTAACCGAGGTACGACCAGAAAATTAGTGCGGCAGACACTCCTATCGGGATGAGGCCGTTTGGAAAAAAGGGGGAGAAGTTTTTCACGGCAACATCGTGGAATGATGCGACTATTGTGGCTAGCAGCAACGCTACTATCGAGACCACCACGGCCAGCTGCACTTTGTTGCTTACTACTATTCCCTTGAAATTGATCACGAACGCAGCGAAGATTATCGCGCCCGCGACTACGAAAATCTCCGGTCTACTCATTGGGAACGCGAACGCAAGGTATGAAGCGGCGATCAATGTTACAGCTGGGGCGCCGGTAATGTACCATAATACAAAAAGCCACCCGGTCATGGACGCGACACTGTGACCTAAGCTTTCTTTTGCGAATGCATAGACTCCGCCCGACTCGGGCCTGCGAGCTGAAAGGGACGCGAAAGTGTAAGCAAATGGGTAGCTAGCTATGGAGAGGAGAATCCAGGCGACAAGTGAACCGGGCCCAGCGATTTTGGCTGCAAGGCCCGGAAGGACGAGAACGCCAGAGCCGAGGACCGAGCTTACGTACAATGCGACTGCGTAGCGTAGCGTGATCACCTTCCGCAGGCCCTTACCCGAATTTTGCATATTCAAACAATTAGCGAAGAGAAAAGTCATTCATTAAAGCCTTGCAGAGGCGTGCGGCGGCACCGTATTACCCGACTATGGTCCGAGGACATCGTGACTCTAGTCTGTCTCGAGAAGAAGCAGTTTCGGGTCTTCCAAGTACTGTTTGATAGCGTTCATGAATTGGGCTGCCATGGCGCCGTCTAGGACACGGTGATCGAATGAGACGGATAGGTATGTCATGTCTCGGATGACAATTTGATTGTCCTTTACGACTGGGCGTTTTGTGATTTTGTGGACGCCTAGAATTGCAACCTCAGGGTAGTTAATTATCGGCGTCGCGAAAATTCCTCCGATTCCGCCAACATTCGTTACCGTAAACGTGCTGCCCTGAATCTCATCTAACGTCAACTGTCCAGCACGGGCTTTCTCGCTGAGCTTGGAGATTTCTTCTGCCAATTGCGTAATCGATTTGTGTTCGGCTGCTCTCACGACTGGGACTACTAGGCCTTGATCGGTGTCGGTGGCGATTCCAATATTGTAGTACTTTTTGAGCACAATCTCCTGTTTCTCGTCGTCTAGGCTGGCGTTGAGGTACGGGTACTTCTTCAGGGCCAATACGAGGGCTTTGATGATGAATGGGAGGTATGTGAGTTTTATTCCCTGTTTGTCGGCTGAAGCCTTAGCCTTCTCCCGCAAGTGAACGACCTCAGTCATGTCGACCTCGTCCACGTGCGTGACTTGGGCGGTGCTGTCCCTCGACTTGACCATGTGTTCCGCAACCTTCCGCCGTATCCCCCGTATCGGGACACGCTCTTCGACGCCACGCGGCCCGGTAACCGTGATGGCTACTGCAGCGCTTCTTCCCACATCCTTGAACCGCCTCACATCGTCGTCTGTGATTCTCCCGCCGGGTCCGGTCCCTTGAACCGTTCCAAGGTCAACTCCCATGTCTCTAGCGAGCTTGCGTGTTGCTGGCGTGGCAAGGATTTCTTGCGGTTTCTTCGGGGCCACTGCAACCAGAGTGGGTGATGGAGTAGGAGCGGTGACTTTAGCAGGGACACCTGCGGGTATGTTCGCGGTTGTAGTGGTTGGTGAAACTACCGTAGGCGCTGAACCTTGTTCCCCTTTTTCGCCAATTACCAGAAGAACTTCGCCGACCTTAACAGTGCCACCCTCCTTCGCCATGAGCTTTAGAATCGTTCCTTTCCTCGGCGAAGGGATTTCCACATTGACCTTATCGGTCATTATTTCGACGAGCGGTTGGTTCTCCTTAACGTCGGCGCCTTCCTGCACGAGCCATTTCACAACTTCTCCCTCAGCGACTCCTTCGCCGATGTCTGGGAGCCGGAATTCGAAGGCCATCTTACATCAACCCGGAGTTCATTCAGAAGTTGTGAACTTTCTCAATCGCGTTCAGCACGCGGTTAGCGTTAGGCATGTATTCCTCTTCCAAAGCGTACGGGAAGGGGACATCGAAACCCGTTACGCGAACGATAGGCGCTTCCAAATGTAGGAGGCCTCGCTCAGCAATCTGCGCGGCAATCTCCGCGCCGAACCCACAGGTCTTGCAAGCCTCGTGCAAGATGACTACCCTGCCAGTCTTCTTAACGGAACTCAGGATCGTTTCAATATCGAAGGGCAGCAGGGTTCTGATATCGACCACTTCAACGCCGATTCCTTTAGGCGAGGCTAATTCAGCCGCTTCCATGGCAACGTGGAGCATCGCGCCGTAGGCGAAGATTACGACGTCGTCTCCTTCGCGGGTAACGTTCGCTTTGCCAATGGGGATTGTGTATTCGTCGTCGGGGACTTCGCCGCGGACTGTTCGGTAGATTTTCTTCGGTTCGAGGAACATGACGGGGTCAGGGTCGCGCAGGGCTGAGGTGAGAAGTCCTTTTGTGTCGTATGGTGTGGCGGGAATAACTACCTTGAGGCCTGGCGTGTGGATGAAGAAAGCTTCGGTGCTTTGAGAATGGTAGTGACTGCCCTTTATGCCACCTCCGTAAGGCGTCCGAATCACGACGGGTGTTGTGAAATGGCCCCCGGACCGATACCTGAACTTGGACAATTCGCTTTGAATTTGGTCGAAGGCCGGGTAAATGAAATCTATAAACTGAATTTCTGGTACTGGCTTAAGCCCGTAGAGCGCCATCCCGATTGAAACGCCGATGATCCCGGATTCTGTGAGCGGTGTGTCTATGACGCGGCTCGGCCCGAATTCCTTTAGTAGTCCTTCCGTTGCGCGGAAGACGCCGCCGTTGACTCCGACATCCTCACCTAGGATCACGATCTTGTCGTTACGTTTCATCTCATCCCGAAGAGTATGGTTGACAGCCTGAACAATGTTGAGAAGCGCCATGGGTTAAGCGTTCTCTCCTTTCTCTTCGCGAAGTTCACGAAGCTGTTCCTCAAGGTGCCACGGCATTTCCTCGTAGACGTCCGTGAAGAGAGTTTCCAATGCCGGCCGTGGCAGTTTCTCGGAGTAAGAGATGGCTTCATCCAATTCCGAGTTAACTTCTTCCTGCGCCTTTTTCTCGTCTGCCTCGTTCCAGAGTCTCTTTTTCTCTAGGTACCTTCGGAACCTGACGAGGGGGTCGCGGTTGTGCCATTCTTCCAATTCCGCCTCACCCCGGTATCGTTTCGGGTCGTCGGATGATGAGTGTGGCCCCATACGGTAAGTAACAGCCTCAATCAACGTTGGTCCACCACCCTTTCGCGCCTTATCTACAGCTTCCTTCGTTGTCCTGTAAACAGCTAGAATATCGTTTCCGTCAACACGTATGCCTTCGAAGCCGTACGCTTGAGCTTTGATGGCTATGGTTTCAGAGGCAGTCTGCTTTTCTACTGGGAGAGAGATCGCCCAATGGTTGTTCTGGCAGAAGAATACCGTCGGTGTTTTGAAGACGCCTGCAAAGTTCATACCGGCGTGGAAATCATTTTCAGATGTGGCTCCTTCGCCGAAATAGGTCATCGTGACAATCGGGTCGCCCCTAAGCTTCGCGGCTAGTGCTGTACCGACAGCGTGCGGGATCTGCGTGGCGATTGGTGCTGAGCCGGAAACGTAATTGACGGATTTGAGGCCGAGCAGGTTCGTGAGCTGGCGCCCTTTCTGAACATCCTCTGCGTTAGCAAAGTAATGGTTCAGAAGCTGCTTGAGCGTGATCCCCCGAAGAAGCATTGAACCAATTTCCCTGTAAGCGGGGAAAATCCAGTCCTCAGGGTCCAACGCATAAGCGCTTCCAACATGGGCCGCCTCCTGACCGAAGCCGCCAATGAAGAAACCGATTCTACCCGAGCGCTGTAACTGAAGGCCACGAATGTCTAAACATCTGGCGAGAACCATTGTCCGATAGAGCCGGCGCAACTCGTCTTTCGAGATTTCCGGCTCCATCTCCTCAACGTACTCGCCTGTTGGTTTTATGACCTGCAGTAACTCAAGGCTCAAACTCTAACCCCCTCGTGAGGTTGCGGAAACGAACTCGAAAGTTGGACCAGCACTAGTAAATCTTTGCCCTTTGGCAACGAAATTAAGAAGCCATGTTGCGCCAGTGCTGTCAAGAATCAAGTCAGAGCACGTAGTCTCTTCTTTCGTATCAGTGCTTCAAGGAAGAATTCACCAGCTCTATACGAGCTGCGAACGAACGGGCCTGAAGCTACGTACAAGAATCCGAGCTCTTCAGCCAAAGCCTTGTAGTGTTCAAACGTTTTCGGGCTAACGTACTCGGTGACAGGAATATGGCCCTTGGAAGGTCGAAGGTACTGGCCTAAGGTCAGGATATCCACATCAACATCCCTTAGGTCATTCATCGCCTTGACGAGGTCACCCTCAGCCTCGCCTAGGCCTAGCATGATAGACGATTTCGAATAAACCGTCGGATCTAATTTCTTGATTCCCTTGAGAACCCCAAGGGACCGCTTGTATGTTGCCCTCGGGTCGCGAAGTTTTGGCGACAACGGTTCTGTGGTTTCAATGTTGTGGGCTATGACTTCTGGGGCTGCGTCGACCACTTTCTTCACGTCATTAAGATTCCCCTGGAAATCAGGAATCAACACTTCCGTAATCACGTTAGGGTCTTGCCGCTTGATGGCCTTGATCGTTGACGCGAAATGGCCTGCGCCTCCGTCGGGAAGGTCATCGCGATCTACGGAGGTTATCACCACGTACTTCAAACCCAAATCGGCAATTGTCTTGGCGACGTTTGCAGGCTCAAGAATGTCCAGTAACCCATGCGGGTTTCCGCTCTTAACCATGCAAAACCGGCAGCCCCGCGTGCAAGTGTCGCCCATGAGCATGAAGGTGGCTGTCCCGCCACCCCAGCATTCCGCCACATTGGGGCAGTGCGCTTCCTCGCAAACTGAGTGAAGGCTGTGGTTTCGAAGGACGCCTCTAATTCTCTCATAGTTCTGGCCGGTGGGATACTTCACACGTAGCCACTCAGGCTTTTCGGCACCCTGAGTTTCTTGAATTTGCAGAACGTGTGAATATCGAGGCATTCGGGACCCAAGCAATGATGCCTAGGTTAATTCGTCCATTTGACCTTTACCTTGGACGACTTGCGCAACTAATCCTCCCTTTTTCATTGAGTTTTCGAGCAAGATTACTATCGTTTCTTTCCGTTTAGCATCATATACGCCCCGACGCCTATGAAGACGAGCGAGGAGAGTAGATTGAACATGAAGGTCAGAACGGCGACTGGTATGATTGGATTCATGCAGTAGTATTCGTATGGCGGCAGCTGCTGAATAACACCACTTTTCGGCGTTGTAGCGTTTGTGAACCTTGTACTATTTATGACGGTTACGGGGTTCGAGACTGGTGTGGGTGGAGGCGGGGGTATGCCGAGTATTCCTGAAACGACTGGAATGTAGCAGTTGTAACTCAGCACGTTAGCTACCAGATTAGTTATTGAAATGAAGATTGAGACTACGGCGAGGGCTACTACGAACAGGCCGACCCATTAGAGTAGAAACTCACGCCGGTTTGTTTCACTTCCGCTCATAACCGAGGATCTCCAGTTAGGTGGTAAGAAAGAGCCGTGATAAACGACCACAGAATAGAACAGTACTGAATGCTATCGTTTGGACTAAACTAAATGAGGACCATCTCGTAACCGGTGGCCCAAGAAGATCACTTCCACCGAGACGTCTACATGTATACGAAGAGTATGGAATCACGATGATGCCACACCAAAATTAATGAGTTGCTGAACCAAGGAGCGAAGGAAACGAATCTGTCTGCGGGCGGGTGTTAGAATTTACAGGCCTTGAACGGTAAAGTCTTCCAGTTCAATTGGTTGGGTTGGAGGCGCTTCGCCTGGGACTTCTTTGTTATTCAAATTGGTTTTCTACTATTCGGCGTGGCGATCGATGTGATTGTTCAAGCGAGCCTTGGCTTGGATCCGTGGGATGTTCTGCAAATGGCTCTAACCTACCACTTACCAATAACGCTTGGAGAATCCAATATTGGCGTCGCATTCATCATAATTCTCATTGATGTTGCCCTCAAGGAGCCCTTGGGTTGGGGAACAATTGCGAATATGATCTTCATCGGTGTATGGATCGATATCCTGAGACCTTACGTTCCACTAGTCGCCGGTTCCGTCCTCGTTCAACTCGGATACCTCCTCCTCGGGGTTTTGATCATGGGGTTTGCCACTGCAATCTACATAGGAGTCAACGCTGGGGCCGGGCCACGTGACACTTTGATGCTGGCGCTATCACGCCTCGGGAAGACTAGCGTGCGTATTGCACGCACAATTATAGAAGTAACCGTGGTCGTCGTGGGATGGATGCTAGGAGGGCCAGCATGGCTTGGAACGCTGGTAGCCGCTCTCGCAATAGGGCCCGCAGTCCAATTAGGATTCAAAATCCTGAAGGTCCGAACGTCCAACTCGGAAATAGCAGACGCCGGAAGATAATGCTCAATCCCGCTTTCAGATTTCGATGGCAAAACGAATTAGATCAATGTATTTTCCGTGTTGGTTGATGGCCTTAGGTACCTTCCCGACCTCTACAAATCCGACCTTTTCGTATAGGCGCCTTGCCACCCTGTTAGTGGCGAACATGTCTAGGATAATTATTTTCAAACCTGCTTTTTTGCTGAGTTCAAGGAGTGAATCCATTAACACTTTTCCGAGCCCAAGCCCCCTGGCAGTCTTCAGTATGGCGATGCCAAGGACCCCAACATGGTTGTGTTGCGGATTTTCCGGAGTCCTCTGGGCGACGTCGGAGCTCGCAACAACTCTCCCGTTTACTTCGGCAACTAATGCGATAAGGCTACCCTTCTCTATGGCAGTCAACCGGTCCGCTAACCAATCAACCTCCTCACCCCGCGTAGAGTGTGTGCTTCTTAGAATGTCGGCATGTTCATCAACTAACTCGTTTATCAAACCTAGAAAGTCGTCTAGGTCATCCCACTCAGGAGACCGCAGCACAGCCTTCCTGCCATCCCCCAAAACAACCTCCCTGTACATTTCCCCTGGGCGCAGAACCGGCATCGAAACCACATAAGCCTCCTATGGCCGTCTAAGTTTAGCTCTTGAGCAAGCCTGTTGCAATTGTGGTTGAGGATTGTACCATCGATTATGATGAGCCTCGCCGAACACCTAAGTTAAAGAGAACTATCTTTGGGCCATTCGTTCTTCGAATGCGCCTACGTCTTGATAGTATCGCACCGTAAGATCCCTTTGGCCTGGGTTGGTGTAGAGTTCAGCGACCGGATGCTCTATCAGGGATGCAATCTGTTTCGCGACCTCTTCTGCGGATTGAACGACCGCTTCGCCGACGCGGGTTCCCGCCTTTACGGGGAAAGGTGTGGCTGCGACTTTGTGAAAATCGGTATCAACGAACCCCGCTAGAACTAGTGAAACATGAATCCCCGGATATTTGACCCTCAAGTCCATTCGCAAATTGGTGGTCAGCATATTCGCCCCCGCCTTGGCCGCGTTATACGCGGACCGGTAGGTTGCCAAAGGAACTCTGCCCAGGAAGGAGGATACGTTGATGAGGTGTCCCTCGCCCCTCTGTTGAAAATGGGGAACGATGGTTTGCATCCCATAGTAAGCGGATTTCAGGTTAACCGCAATCATCTCATCCAATTCCGCCTCCGTCAACTCCATTACGGTCTTCCCTGAGCCGCGGCCAGCATTGCTCACCCAAACATCAACGTGACCGAATTTCTCAATTGCAACATCACGTAAATGTTCGATGTCTCGCCGTCGGGTAACATCGACAACAACTGGTACCGTGTCAGTTCCAGTATGGGCTGCGACTTCTTTCAGTTCCTTTTCTCGACGGGCTCCAATAACCAACTGGTGGCCCCTAGCCCCCAGCTCCTTCGCTAGTGCGGCCCCTATGCCGCTGCTCGCTCCGGTTATGACGGTGACTTTGGGATTCATCGTTATATAAGCACCTGTTAGCGTACTTTGATGTACTCGTAGGCTTTCTTTGCGCTCTCGAAGCAGTAGTGAACCTTCTGAAAATCTTTTCTAAACTCTAACACGTCGGCCTTGACTTTCTTGGGGTCTTGCTTGTCGATGACGATTCTTTTGATTAGCTCAGCCACTTCGACCATTTGGTTTTCCTTCATCCCGATCCTTGTAATCTCCGAGGCGCCTATGCGGATGCCGCCTGGGTTTTGGTAATGCCTTCCCGCCTGAATGTCCCCGGGTAAGAGTTGGCGATTGACGATTATGTTGGCGCTTTCAAGTGCTCTCTCCATGTCTCCACCCAAGCCGTACTTGGTTACGTCAACGGCGATCTGGTGCGTTTCAGTGAAACCTTTGTGCTCGCCCAGAAGGTTAAGGCCGCGTTCATGCAACGCCTGACCCAGGGCTTTGGCATTTGCCACAACTTGCTTAGCGTACTGTTTTCCGAACTCTAACATTTCCGCGAAAGCAACCGCTTTCCCGGCTAGGTTATGCAGATGGTGGTTGCTCGTGTTCGATGGAAACGTTGCCTTCTTGATTTGCTCCGCGTATTTCTCGAATGAGAGTACCGCCCCTCCCTGCGGGCCGAAGAGCGTTTTGTGGGTGCTCAGGCACACTACGTCAGCACCTTCCCTCAGCGGGTCTTGGAAGATTCCTCCCGCAATGAGCCCAGCGACGTGAGCCGCGTCATAAGCCACCGTCGCACCAACATTATGTAACGACTCAGCTAGCTCCCTCAGGGGCTGGGGGAAGAGGAAGAGGCTCCCACCGAACATCCCAAGCTTGGGCGGTTTATTCTCCTCCTTCGTCATCTTCTCAATTTTCTGCTTTGCCTTATCGACGTCAATGTTCATTTCATGGCGGTCGAAGGGAAAGTATTCCACTTCCAAGCCGTGGACCGAGCCTGCAGTTCCAGAGAAATCTTTGCGGCCACTCGAGATGTGGCCGCCGTTTGGTATAGCCAAAGTGAGCATGCGGTCGCCGGGGTTTGTGAAAGCGGTGTAGACCACGAGGTTTGCGCAAACTCCAGAGACTGGCCTAACGTCCGCGAATTCGACTCGGAATAGATCCTTTGCTAGGTCTATGCAGAGCCGCTCAACTTGGTCTATGTATACGCAGCCCGCGTATACGCGTTCTCCAACCCATCCCTACGGAGGCAGAAGCCTGATCGGCTTGCCTATTCCGCGTAGCGATTCCCGAAGTCTGAAATGATGGCTTCGCGAACCGCGGGGCTGGGAACGTTCTCCGATGCAATCAGCGGAATTGATTCTGAAAACCACTTAGTATGCTGCTCCAGAAGCTGGAGCACTTTATCGTGGCTTTCCCTAGGTGATGCTAATTCAAACACCCCACCCAAACACTCCCGCTTGCCTCTAAATTCCTTTGCCCTGAGTCTCTTTCGGCGCACCGCTAACTCCGTTTTCGAAAAGCCCGTAGGACTCGTCCGGTTTCATTCCGCAACGGCCGACGCATCAACTCAACGACATCCCTTGGCGTGTCAACGTCGAAACCAATGCCATTGAACAGCAACACTTTGCTGCGAGCTTTTCTCTGCTTGGCGAGCGACAGGTGTTTCCGGAAGCTGTCTTTGCCAAAGACTGGTCGGATCACCTGTGGTGGACTCATGAGCAGGGCGTTAGTTCCATCACGGTCTTTGGATGGTGTAAGCGCCACTGAGCATCCCTCGGATCGCTTAAGGAACGTGTCAACTTCCAGTGCTTTGAGAAGCGGGAGATCCGAATGAATCACAAGAACGGAGGAGGCACCTCTCTGCTGAGCGTGTCTAACAGCTAATTTGACCCCCCTGTTGAGGCCACGTCTTCTCCCCTCCCAGAGAAAACTAGCTCCGAGACGCTTGCAGATTCTACGCATGCTCTTATCGCCGCTAACAACCGTTACCGAATGAATCCGCTTCGCCATCCGCAAGGCGGAGAGAACGTCGTTCAGCATAGCGAGAGTTAACTGCTCTCTCTCAGCCGGCCTAAGGATAGGTGAAAGTCGTGCTTTCGATTTTTTGAGAACGTTCAAGGGGACGATTGCATGCACACGTCCCACTTGACGTGAACGAGTTTTCAACGACGGAATTCACTTATTGCAACTTTCGCCAAACGAACTTTGTCAGCCATTGTTTTCATGAGCGTGTTCGTCACAATCGGTTTAATCCCGATGGCCTTGATCTCTGGTGCAAGTTCCCTGTCGAGGCGGTCGATTATGAGCGTATCCAAGAAGCCACTGTAACATTCGGCTACTCCAAATGCACTCGCCTCGATTCCCACTGCCTTCATCAATTTGTCAGCTGGCCCTTTTACTGTCTTACCGCCAATGATTGGGCTAATTCCAACAACCCTCCCCGTAGTTTTCCTGAGCGCGGACTTGATGCCACGAACGGCGAGGATTGCGCCGATGCTAACAATCGGGTTGCTTGGGCAGACAATGATGCCTCTTGCTCTCGTGATTGACTCGGCAACATGTTTCGCTGGCTTGGCGGATTCAGTGCCGCGAAAAACTACTCCTTGAACCTTTGGCTTCGTCTTTCGTCTCACCATATATTGTTGGAAGTGCATTTGTCGGCCTCCAGATAGAACGTATGTTTGGAGCAAATCGTCGGTTGCAGGAAGCAGCTTCACTCGAAGCCCCAAACGCGAAACTAGGTCTCCAGTAACTTCCGACAGCCGCCTGCCTCGGTGAAGTTCTTCCGTACGATAGATGTGGGTTGCTAGGTCGCGGTCGCCTAGGTTGAACCAAGTTTCAAAACCGTATTTTCGAAGCAACGCTTGACAATGAAATGTGTCGCCTCGAAAGCCCCAGCCTTTTCTCTGGTCAACAAGGCCAGCGAGTGTGTAAGTGACTATGTCCAAGTCTGGGGAGACGTGGAGGCCGTACACGTTGGTGTCATCCCCAACATTTCCTATGATCGTGATGTCTCTCTGAGGAGCTACTCGAATTAAGCCTTCGAGGAATCTTGCTGCTCCAACTCCTCCCGCTAAGGCAACGATCAAGGAAAGGCCCGCGTAATTTCAGTCGGGAGCGTTTCACTAGTGGGATGTGAACTTGCTAATCCAAGGATGGCCTGAGGCGATTTCAGGGACCTTCAAACTCAAGGGCGTGAAAATCATGTAAGGGATTATCACGGAGAAGGCCGCGTGCATGCCGTTGAAGATGCTCGTGAAGAGAAGCATCGCCCAAAGTACCTGCGAAGAGTTCGCGAACTGCATTCCCACCGCGGCTAGCGATTTTTGGCTGAAGCTGAGGTAATTGATTCCAAAAACAACTGGCCCAATGTACGTGAAAATGAAATAGTTCACGACAAGCATCAACCCGATTCGAGCTAAGGCTGCAAAACCCAGCATCGTGCCCAGAGCCAGAGAAGCGCGAGTGCTCTTTTGTGCTATGCGCCGATAGGCCATACTTCCTAACCAGAGCCCTAACAGCGTCGACAAGACTGCGGCGAACTTCCCCGTCGGGCCTAGGATACCATTAGTTCCAGTTTCTGCAAGGATTGCCCAGTGAACGACGGCGGTTATCAGCGCGGGTATAGGACCGAAGATCAAGAAGGCTAGGACATCGAACAATTCAGCCGGATCAAAACGTAGGAAGCTCAATAATGGGAATGCGGGCTGAATGTTGGCAGGAAGCACAATCGTTGTTAGAGCCGCCAAGCTCCCAAAAACGGCTGCACCAGTTAGCGCCACGCTTCGTCTGGCAAACAGTCCTTCGGCCAACGAAACCACAAATTGTGCGCACAATAAGTCACAACTACTTAACTCTTACATCATGACTTAACTGTTACATTATGAGATTTGTACTAAATAGGCATAATATTATATCAATTACGACATTAGATTATCGCTTTTTGTTGAAGTTTTTCGCTTTCGAAACGAGGTCGCGCAGAAGATCAACGTTGAGAGGTGAGAGTACCCTCGACCTACCCACTTCGTAGACCTGTATCAGGCCTGCCTCCCTTAGAACTTCGACGTGTCTGTAAATCCCGCCGTAATCCATTTTCAGGTTGCTCGCGACGGCAGTAATGTGCAAGGGTTTCTTGCTATCCATCAACATCAGTAGAATGCGAAGCCGCACGACGTTACCTAACGCAGCGAAAGTTGTAGAGGCTGAATGCAAATCTTCGGAGGTTGACATCCAATAGTCCTGCGCTTACGGCAGTTAGTATGGTTGCGCGGGCAGTTAATACTTGCCTAATGGAAGCCTTTTCTTTCGGGCAAATTCCCTCATGTGGCCATCTGTGCAGAAATGGTATGTTTTCAGTTGTCCGGACTCTTCCACTGAGAAGGACGTTGCCACCATAAGATCCAGCACCTTTCCGCATTGGTTACACATGACCTTCATTGCGAACACTGGGCGAGTTAACTTACGTAGGAGAGTTCTCTCTCACCGCCCTTCTTAGCTTCGGGTGGGAAGGCTCCTCGAGATAGATCCTTCGCGCGTTTCACCGCCTCTACGTTCTCTTTG
>JBEKSC010000044.1:0-13754 GCA_049517415.1 Bathyarchaeia archaeon | reverse complement strand
CCTGATCGTTCTGAACTAGACAAGGCTTGCCGCCCTAACCTCGATACTTCCTATCCCTCTCGGCGTTGCCGCCGCATTGATCTTGGTCTCGGTGATGGGCATAGTGGGCGCCTCGATTGCCCGCGCGCTTGCAATGCTGCTTAGTCTCGGGCTGACGTGGTATTTCGTGCGGCGAAAGATCACTGTCAAACTTGATTCTCACACCATTCTCAAGAGCCTACTGGCCAGCGGGGGTATGGCCTTGGTCATGGAAGCCCTCCAACTGTTCTATTACAGTCGATTCTTGCTCCCAGTTTACCTTGCGGTCGGGTTCCTCGCTTATCTTCTCGGGATGAGGGCATTGAAGGCAATGGGTACGGCCGACATCGATTTACTCCGACGTATGCTTGGACCACACTTTGGTAGAATATGCGACTTCTTGTCGCGCCTCGTCCTATCCACCTAACCGCGAAACTCTCCCGCTTCTCTGTGACCAACGGCTATCTGAGTGGAAGCTTAGGGGCGCATTCGCGCCCCGTTCGCCCTGTGATTCTACTTGCGTCTGCGTCTGAGTAGGTATAGGCTTGCTGCGAGCGCGGAGAAGGCGACTGCTGCGCTTCCGCTGAATTCTGGTACGGGTATGGTGTGTAGGCTGTTTGCGATGATACCGTAGCGAATTGGGCGGATTGGGTCCAGTTACTGCTTCAGGATCGTTGGAGAGATTTGAGGCTATTCCGCGGCCAAGAATCAATTGAGATTCATTCAAGTATCCGCACGCATGAAATGGCGGCGGTGAAATCTACAAATGAACACTGCTAAATCGCAAAGTTATGACATGAGCCTTGAGGATCAAGCGCTGCAAATGCTCGAAGGAAATGGTACAACAAACTTGCAGGACCTCTGTGATGTGCTCAAAGCTAGAATTTCGTCACTCACTCAATCCGAAGTAATGCGCACAGTCTGTAGGTTGGCTGGCCGATGGATATGAGAGCCTCGTAATGAAAAGTGAGAAACCGCATAGCACCGGCTCTGAATCAAGCCTCGACCAACTCACTCTGGAATTCCTAGGCAAGTATGGCACTACGAGTGTCCAACGGTTACATGGAGCGTTAAGGATCAGTAATCCATCGTTAACTGAATTGGAAGTAGTGGACATGGTTTGGCGTTTGTCCGATGAGGGCAAAGCACAGTTAGAGGATGCTTGGCCCGTTACCAAACCCTTCACACGGTTTCTGGGACTGTGGGAAAGGCACCTAGCACTCTACGGTTCGTTGGTGCTCGCTTTCGCGGCAATCTTATCGATATATGTAGTGCCGGCTGATTTGCCTTGGGTGTCCATTCGATGGGTGCTTGGATCGGTGTTCGTGCTCTTCATCCCGGGATATGCGACGGTCGAGGCCCTGTTATCTAGGAGGAGCGAGCTTAATTCGCTTGAACGTTTCGCGTTGAGCATCGGATTGAGTCTTGCATTGGTGCCGTTAATCGGCCTTCTGCTGAACTATACGCCGTGGGGAATCAGGATGACTCCCATCGTGATTTCGCTAACAATTATCAGCCTCGGACTGGTCTTAGTCTCGCTCGTTAGGGGATATTTCCAGCAGGATCTAACGTCCTTCAGATAGAGCTTGCTAGCATCACGTCGACATCGTCCCGTGTTTCGTGTGTTTTTTTGTCTTCACTTCTCAGAGAAAGTTGTCAGGGGAAGAAGATCGAAGCTTATTGCGTCCCTGAGGGCACTGACCGCCAACGTAATGCTATCGATACTTGCTGCCTAATCGTTGCACACTTAATCAGGCAGAGTCATTCCGTCTATTTACTAAAGTGATAGCAATGGTTGGATCAGGCTGGTGGTGGAGGACTACTGGGGTTGGTCATGTTGAACCATATCTGAAGCCATGCTGTTCGTCTTTCTCCATTGCTGCTCCAGCCATATTCGAACGCATTTGTGTTGGTCTGCCATACCCAGAGTTCAAGAATGAGCCGGAAGTTGTAGCCGTTGGTGGCGGACCAATTTGATATCTCGTAGGTTTCATTGTTAATTTTTGCTGTGAGGATACGGGTGGATCCACCTGTCGCAGTGGCGTTGGTTATGCTCCAGGCGAATGGGAATTCCCAGGTTTCGTTGTTCATCAGGAATCGGTCGAATGTTATGAGTTCGGGCGCCGATGAGGGGGTATTACTAGTGTCGTTGGGGGGAGTTGTGGTTTCGTTTCCTAACTTCAATCTTATCTCGACTAATTGTACGTTTCCCATGAAGTTGGTTACGCCAACATACCATGACAGGGGCGAGGCTACGCGAACGTTGGTGTTGTTTTGTGGGTAGTAGTCTGCAGCAAGCCTGTTCGAGCCGAGGACGTAGAATTGGAAGAATAGTTCCTGTGGGCGTGGCGTGGTCGCCACGAACGCCGCCGTTTCCGCGACTACAATGAGGGCGATGAAGACCGCGATTAGCGTTCGTTTATTCTGTGTTGATATGAACTTCATTTCGCTTTGACCCTCATCTGGAAAGTTCGTTTGATGCGATATCTCTGGTAAAGTTCCACGCCGAGTACGTAGGCGAACGTTCCGACGACTGCTACAACTATGCCGCTGAGGTATGTTATGATCTTGTTCGTGTAGGTTCTTCGGGCTGATGTAGAGGTTAAATCGTTTGCTTGATTAGTTACATTCGTCAGAATTTCGTTCACGCTTGATAATAGGGCATTACGTTGTTCGGTTTGATTGGGGGGCAAGCTTGATGCTTCTTGGTTCAATTCAAGCGCCTTATTGAGAAGAGTTACCAGCGGAGCAGTTTCGTTTGGAGTAGCCCCCGCCGCCTCCGCATTATTGACGGCCACAATGGCTTGACCAAAACTTGGTTGCAGAGGCTGGTTGATCTGAGCTGATGGATACAGCGGGCCGATCATGGTTACCGCGACTAGGATTGCGATGATAAGGATCAGCCAATCCGAGGCTCGTGTCATCCTAGATTCAATGAACCAGCATCTCGCTGATCACATATAGCCGTAGTGGATTCGAAGATCCTATCCTCTTGTAGGGCTCGTGGTAACTTGACGCGCAAGCCATCCTGAAGAGCGTCGTGGCCAGCGGGGGTATGGCCTTGGTCATGGAAGCCCTCCAGCTGTTCTATTACAGCCGATTTCTACTCCCAGCTTACCTTGCAGTCGGGCTCCTCGCCTACCTTCTTGCGATGCGGGCATTGAAGGCGATGAGTACAGCCGACATTGACCTACTCCGGCGTACGCTCGGACCACGTTCCAGTAGAATGTGCGACATTTTGTCGCGGCTAGTCGTAGCCCAATAACAAAGAGGCTCTTCTTTCACTTCTTCTCCCTAAAGAATAGGAAAAAGCAGAGGATTGTAGTGTACGGAACGCCAGCGGATTTGAGATCTTTCAGCAAATAGAGTCTGCAAAAATCGCGTCAGCGTCGTCCGGTATTTCGTGCATTTGATTTGGAGTCACTTTGTTGGAGAGAAAGTTGCCAGAGGAAGAATCCGACGGCTGAGATACCGAAGCCAAGAATGCCGGTTAGGTCGACTCGCAGATTTAGTGGGAATACATTAATGTGACTTAGAGCCGTCGGCAAATAAGAAGGATGTGATACCTGGATTACCACAACATACAGCCAGGTGAGCAGTCCGAACAGAAACATGGTAAGGAAAAGCGCATTCAGAATGCCCGAAACCACTTTCAAAGCTATCTATAGCGCTTGTGACCGTCGCATATCATAGATATTTCGCTTTCCTTCATTACGGGAAGGAATTCGAGTGTAAATTCATTTCTTCTCGTGTATAGCCTCCTTCAGAAGTTTCGGAACGGTATACTTGACGAATTTTCGCAAGGTCACTTCGGGATTCTGTTCAACAAAGCCATGGAGCAGCGTATCAAGCGCCCAGAACTCTGGACGTTTTTTCGTGGCAGGATGGACGAGGGAATCAATGATGGAATTCCACTGACCCTGGCTGAGGAGTGTGACTTTCTTCTTTGCCATATGATTAGTCAATAAGGATCCGAAGAGGCCGTCTTCTAAACTCACCGATTGACTTGTGGCGATTCCGGAGCTGCAGACAATTCTTGTCCAGATCTGATGGAGCGCCTGAAATGTCTGCGTTAAAAACTCTGCGCAGACATTTGTCGCGACGTAAGTTCTTAACACTCTGATGAAACGTCGATCCGCAGATGAGAAGCATGAGTCCTCCACTCCTTCGGGCCGCCTATGAAATCATGGCGAGCGGACGCAGTAGAGATCGATTCCGACAAGGTGCGAATGAATTCCTCGCGTTACTGATACACGACGCCGACATAAACCGATGCGTCTTCTTTACCTCCGACCAGGCGGCCCAATGGCCTTCATTGCAATCATATCCTCGCAGTTACATTCAAAAAATCTTGTCAAGATTAAGCGAAAGAAGGCATCTACTGAAATTCAAAGGTCCCCGACGTGTGCGAGGCGGCTACAATAAAGGCGTCAGGAACATCTATGCCGTCACGCCTCGGGGCCGAGACCGAGCCCTCTGGTGGCGTAGAAGCCACTCGCTGCTGGGAATCAACTACCTGGCACGCGGCACGGGTGATCCAAAGGAGCTTCAGGCCGCAATGGGCTTGAAAATCCTGTCACCCTTGTTCCCTCATGGGCCTGATTCGTGGACCTTCCGATCACGTGAACCCAACTCAATCGGATTTTTGCTCACCAACCTGTCGAACGATATCACGTATTCCTTTTCAAGCCCAGGGCTGGATGCACTCGTCTGGATTCAACGGCTCAAAGACACAGGCCTGGTCCCCCGTCACATCAACCCGCCCATGTTCAGCATTATTGGGAAAGTTCTCTACCAGCAATCGGATGAACTGATCCTGGTATCCACACTCTACAAAAGCGTCATTCATTGGAAGCGTCGTTGTGAAACACTCGAAAGAGAAACGAATGCCCGCAGCTCGCAAGATGTGGTCCGGAGCTGGCAAGATGAAGTCCGGAGTTTGCAAAACGAAGTAGGTCACGTGCTCTCTGAGCAGCGCCTAGCAACCGAACGCCGGGAATACAACGAGCTGCTTGAGCAACAGAAAGTGGCATACCATAAACTTCAGCTTGTTAACGAATCTCAGAAGGCTACGCTCCGCGACACCTTCTATTACTTAGGACACGTTTCGGATTCCCTCAACGACTGGACCGGCCCAATGCTAATCCCAATGAAAATATACATCCGTGATGCGCTCATGATAGCAAGGCTTCTCGCAGCCTGTGCATTGTAACGGTATCTAGTGCTCCATGTTGCAAGCTTCTCAGCGTTATGCCCCCGCAACAGGGATGAGGGCCAGCGCTCGCGATACAGAATTCAATCTAGAGCCCATGTATTTACGGATTAACTCGGTATCATCCTTTGGCAGTTATCAATAGTGCGCGATCGAGTTAGATGTACGCGAAGCTAATGACATTACCGATGCTCGATAGGTCAGATCCGACATAATCCAGCCAGACACAAGTCCCACGAAATGTGTTGACTCCCTATTGCTCAGCGATACACATCGGTGGGAAGGCGTGAAGTTTTAGCATCTATGGCTCCTGAGCTAATTTCGAAATGGAGAAATAGCGTTCAAAGCTTCTCCAATCAGGGAAGGTTTAACCGTGAACAGTTCAGGTGCAGCAAAAATCCTGTTTGGGATTGCGATCATTGTTACAATATCCTCCCAACTTACCCTTCCACATGTTTTTGCGATCAGAACAATGTCTCCACAAACCTCTGCCTCGCTGACTGAATGGACAGTGCCGACACCTCAAAGTGGCCCGTGGGCGTTAACGCTAGACCAGTCCGGCGAGTGCTGTTGGTTCCTGGAGTATTACGGAAACAAAATCGCTCATTTTGATCCCAGAACAAATGTTTTCCAAGAATGGCCTATTCCAACCGCCAATTCTAACCCTTACAGCATCGCGATAACAACGATCTCCGGCATGATGACAATCTGGGGTACGGAGTTCGGATCAGACAAGGTCTTCGCTTTCTCACCTCGATCCGGATCATTTGAAGAATATTCGCTTCAACGAGGAAACACCGGGGTCGGTTACATTTCTGTTGAACCACCTGGTGGTGTGACGCGGGTTTGGTTTACCGAAACCACGAGAAATAGCAACGGGGAATTCATTTACGATACAAAGACAGGGAATGTAACGTTCTACGAGGATACGTTTCCCACTGCCGTGGGAGGGGGAGCTTATGGGGTTTATGCGGGTACGGATTCCGTTTGGTTCGCAGGTTTCTCCGCGCTCGTCAGATGGGATCGCGCGTCGCAGCAGTACACGCTGTACCCGTTGCCCAGTCACGGATCGGCTGTGGGTCGTTTCCTCACGTTTGATTCACATGGCGAACTTTGGTATACTCAAGGGGTAGCTAACCAGTCCAGTGCCGACAACTTTGTCGGGGTTCTTCGTGGAAACATAGTTCAGGAATGGCGTATTCCGGTTCCCGGTTCGAATCCGAGAGGGATAAGCATCAACCCATTGACCCAACAACCCTGGGTTGTGGAGCAATCTACTCTAGGAGGGAATGAATCAGTAGCGTACTTGAACGATCTCGGTAACGGGACGCTTTACCCAACTACCCCTCTAACCTCGCCTTCTGGAGGGCCCCCTAGAGTCCTTTCGCCAACAATCACTCAGGCCACAGAAGCTGTTCAGGCAGTAGCTCCGACCACAAGTTTTCTCCCCTCTTCAGAGGAGGGCCCGTTTGTACAGTATGTATTGGGATCAGCCTTGCCGGGGAATGTGGTGGTTGATTCGTCTGGCAGTGTTTGGATTAGTGAACCGGGAGCGAACAAGATCGCCCGACTTTCAGTTTCGAACCCGGATTATGCTCTTAGCCTCTCCTCTTCACACATTTCTCTGGCGCAGGGGGCCTCCGTACCGCTCGCTGTCACCGGCACTTCCGTTTCAGGGTATACGGGAAGTGTGACTTTCAAACCGACCAACCTTCCTGCTGGAGTGGCGTTGTCCGGCTTTGATCCCAATCCAGTCAATGTCCCGTTGGGAGGCAATGCTTCATCCAATTTCGAAATCAACATCTCGCCTACCGCGCCGCCCGGTACACACCTGGTAGTCGTGCAGGGAAGCGATGGAACAAATGCCCATACGGTCAGCATCGTCATCACAATCGCAAATAGCACCAACGCCATTCCTAGTCAGCAGTTTGAAACGCGTTGCTCTGTTGCAGTCCCAACCTACTTGCCCGGATCAGTATTGCTGTCGAGTCTTATTGTCGACGTCCTCATTGGGGGATTCTACATTGGGCTGCCAATAGGAAACCTAGGGCGTAAGGTTCGCTTTCTGCACATCCTGAGTAGGAGGTCGTGGCTGGTCATCTTTTTGTTGGCGCCCAGTGCACTTTTCCTTGGCAGCGCACTCTTCCTCTTCCTCTGTTGAAGACATGAGTCTAATCAAACCAGAAAACGAGGAAGAGAAGGCCACCGCCTGGTGGCACGTTTGGTTCCGAGCTTTACTTGCGTTTACGTCGTAGTAAATATAGAAGCTGCAAGCGCTGAGAATGCTACGATCCCGATTACGCTGAACTCTGGGACGGGTATGTTGCTTTGCTCCCGTTAATCAGTGCGGATCAGAAGTGAGTCTTCTAGGGGGGTACTGAGGTAATGCTTGCGGGTACTGTCAGTCGTGCGGACGATTACTGTGAAGGTCGACGATATGCTGAGGAAGAGGATGGCTCAGGTCACCATCAACTGGTCCCGGTATATTCGCGAATCGATTACGGAGAGGATCGAGCGAGAGGAACGGAAGAAAGCTGCGCAGGAACTTCTTGAGGACATCCGCACGCGCAAGCATGTCGCGCCAAGAGGATTCATAAATCAGACAATTCGGGAAGCGAGGAAGACCCGTTGAAGGTCTATGTTGTAGATGCTTCCGTGCCGGCAAGATTCCTGCTGTTTGAGGAGCTCTCAGAAAAGGCGGACTTGCTTCTTCAGAAGTTCCACGAGGATGCCATCGAGTTGAAGGCACTTGGGCTTGTGAATTACGAGGTTGGGAACGCTGCTCTTGCAGTATTGACTTTTGGCTTGGACTTGAACGAACGCCTTAAATGGTTGTAAACATCATTAACTATTGTAAACGGTGCGTGATTTGGCGAAGAGCCGACTAATGGAGGTAGTAGCAGCAAGATTACCAAAGGAGGTTGCGCGCCAGATCGAGCGGATCGCGTTGGAGGAGAAGCTCGACAAATCTTCCGTGATAGCCCGCGCAACCGACCTGTACATCAGAGAATGGAGACTTGGGAAAGCGATCAGGCTCTACGAAGAGGGAAGAGTCACAGCCCTGAAAGCCGCTAGTCTCGCCAACCGCTCTATCTGGGAATTTCTCGAAGAACTCGAGAAAAAGAAGATACCAACACGATATTCAGCGGAGGAGTTCATCGAAGACTTCGAGGCAGCGCGGAAAGGGTAGAGCGCCCGCTTGACGAAGCCCTTGGTCTTTGACACAACTCCAGTGATTTACATAATCAAGGCCTCGTTGGCGGAAGCCCTTAGGAGGCTGCAGAACCAGAAGTTGTTACCCGAAACTGTCTACGAAGAGCTCATGGCTGGTGAAGCCCAAGGGAAACCAGAGGCTGCAGTGATACGGGAACTTGTAGAAGAAGCCGCACTGATACTCACTCGACCTCGCAGCACCTCGCTGGTCAAGAGGCTCATGAAGATCGCTGTCGAAGACGAAAACAAGCCTCTGCACAGAGCTGAAGCAGAGGCACTCGCTATCGCCAAGGAACTCGACGGAATTCTGATCGCAGATGACCACGCCGCGAGGTCCACAGCCAAACTGATGCAGGTAGAATGTCACGGGACTGGTTATCTGCTCGGAAGGATGTATCAAGAAGGTGAGATCCCAAGAGACGAAGCAATAAGAAAACTCACGGAGATGCGAAGAGCAGGTTGGCGTCTGAGCGAAGATGACTACCGCGCGATACTCGACTACCTCAGAAAACTTTGACACTCTCCGCGACTGAAGTCGGGAGATTCTCTAGCCATTCAAGGCTCTTCATGGCTCACACTGAGTTGGCTTGAAGCTGCAGGGTTCCGACCAATGTATCCAGATGCCGCAGTATTGCGGGGACTCCTTCTCTCTTCCGCCGCCTGCTTCACATAAGCGCCCAAGATAGATTTCGCCAACTCATTCACGATCAAGTTTCTATCGATAGCACGAGCTTGTAGTCCAGTGTACACCAAGGGGTCAAGGAAAACTTGTATCCGTGGATTCCCAGATGGCAAAGGAGTTCTCCCCCTATCAGGGAGTGCGCCTACATCTTCGCGGGCGGTCTTTTTCACTTTCTTTGCGGCAATTATGACGTTGTTAGCTACGGCGGTTGCGTACACTACGGCCGGCATGATGATTGTGGCTATGGCAGCGAACAAGGCAACTCGACTTTGCCGGCAAACCTCGAATGGGAACTTGAGCCAGATGGGTTTATGGGCTCAACGGAAAGCGGGAGCCTCGAAACGGTCAGGAGGCTTTAGTTGGCAGATCCCGTTGTCGCGGCGGCGAGGCCAGGACAGTTTGAGAAGTTGAAAATCTGGTTCTCCAAAGAAGAGATCAGGCTTCTCGCCCATCTTTCTACAGAGGTAGCCTAGATCCATCTCGTCGAGAGGCCTCGGACTCCGGCAAAATGCGGGTCATCGGAGACGCAGGCGGCCTTGAGGGTGAAGCACGTAGCCGCAATCAGGCTGTCAGCCATCGGCAGGGATAAGCCATGCCGCATCTCAGCCGCCTTCAGAGCGACGGCGGAGTTCACATCGACCACCTCAAAATCCTTGGAGATGAGGCTGACCCTGAGCTGCGCGGTCTCACGCCCTTCCTTTCCCAATGTGAGTCGATAGACCTCGTGGAGAGTGATCACTGAGACGTACTTCGCCTTGTTGGTCAGGAGCTCATGTGTCGTTCTTTCTTGAACCCCTTTGTTGGTTGAGTAGAAGTGTTCGATGAAGAAACGTGTGTCATAGACAAGGTTGGTTCTGTTACCTTCCTGTTTGGTGGATGGTATTTTTACTCACCTGTCTGCGTTAATTGCGGCTTCACGACATCTCTCGGCTAGTCATCAGTCGATGAAGCCTAGTCAATGGCGGGATGTGGGTTCTGATACCCGAAGAAGCCGATTAGGCCGATGTTGGGTAAGTGGTTGCTTTTGACCAAGCGTAAAACCCTGACTAGGCGAATGGTCTAGCTGGCCTGGTGAATGCCAGGCGAGAGCCGTGAGGTTCGCGGCCGTCGCTTCTGCAAGTGAAGCGATGGTATGGGAATCCGAGACTGACGGTAATCCCTCAGTCGATGCAGATGAGTTACCAAACGACAAGGTAACAGAACCGACAAGGTTAGGCATCCTCTTCCCTCATTTTATCTAGGAGGCGTTTCATCTCTCGAGGAGTCGAGTACTTAGAACCGCTGCCAGCAAGGTCGACCGTGTTCGGCTTGGGCTTCAGCAGTATGCCTGAACCTGAGTCGATTACCTCCAGTCGCGTACCCTCCTTGATCCGATACTTCTTCCTCAGCCTGACAGGGATGGTTGTTTGCCCTTTTCTGGTAACCAGTACTTCTTCCGTCATGCTTCATCGAAGTACTACCATCAGGCATGTACTACATTAGAGCTTGCCTTACAAGTTGAAGCTTCTCAATAGTCATGACAAGGTGAAACCGACTTCGAGGAACCCACACCTTAGTGGCGTCTGCGTCGTAGTAAGTATAGTGAGGCTGCGAGCGCTGAGAATGCTACGATTCCGATTGCGCTGAATTCGGGGACTGGAATGTTGCTTTGTTGCAAGTACTGGGTCTGGCTTATCCCAGCTTGGCCAGGTGAGACAACGACTGAGAAGCTTTGCGAGGCGTAGCCTGGTGAGCTTATGGTGAACTTGTACGTGCCCGGCGTCAGGTACGCCTCATAAATGCCGTCGTAGCTGTAGAAGTTCCACGACGCACCGCTCGCGCCCACGACGTTAACTAAGCCCCAGCTCAAAGGCCGCAGCTCGTTACTCCACGTGAACGCTAGAGCATTGCCTGAGATCAAACCGTTCAGGTCGACTTCGAAGATTCCGCTGGCCTCACCGCTCAAGTGAGCGTTGTCTATTTGCCAGACGCCTTCCTGTGAGTATGGCCCTAGGTGGTTCGGGGCCATCGTGTGGCCCAGTAATTCCGGTTTGAGGGCCGTGTCTTCCGTGAAGCTTATGCCAGATGTGGCTGTGGTGCCTGGGATGACGTGGTATGATTCGCCCATGAGTAAGCCGTTGATTGGCGGGTAGTATTGTGGGAAGGGTGCTCCTCCCGTTACTCCTTGTCCCACCTGTCCTGAGTCGAGCAGCTCGGGTGAGCCTGAGTTGTTGGAGTACCAGTTCACGAAGTCAACTTCCGCAGTCCAGCCACCCGAATAGTTCGGTGCGCCGAGGATGCCGGTGTTCGGGAAGTAGCCTGGAACGCCTACTCCAAGCGCGGCGCCTGGGCTCGTGTAGCAATCAACTTCGAAGCCACAGGTTGTCGTCGCGAATATGGGGTCGTTAAAGTAAACCTGCTGGGGGTGGAAGCGTGCGAGGGAAGGAACTCCGGCATCGGTTCCTGATGGGGGTACTTGCGGAAGGCCTGCCATCAAGATATGAAGCAGAGTTACGTTGCCGGGAAGGTAATTGTAAGTGTTAAGCGGCTGCGGAACAGGAACCGCTGGGTGGAGTGGGCCGAATGGGTACTGGTCGGTTCCGTCTGCGGCGCGCGCAAACCCGCTCTGGGGCACGTATACGCCTTCGCTCGACATCCATTCAGCGACCAAGTTGCCTGAGTCGTCGAACAGTCGCACTCTGGCTGACATGTTGGCGTCGGTCGGGGTGATGATGCTCTCTTTCTTGAAGAGAATATCTAAGGTTACGTTGACGCCGATCAAGAGGTTAATTCTCATATCAGCAACTTGCGTGGGTGACGTGTCCACCGTGAACTTACCCGTCTGAACGTAACCGTAAGTGTATCCGTGCAAATCATATTGTCCTGCAGGAATGGCTGAAGGGTAGAGGTTCAAGTAACCCATGACAGCGCTTTCGTATGTTCCGCCGTCGGGAAGCGTGGTTGGGCTGTAGTGCGCTGGCGCGAACAGAAGCGACCGCGTCGTAAAGTATAGGGTCCCGCCAGTGTAGCCGCCAACGAAACCAGGGTCGCTCAACTCCTGGCCGAAGTAAACGTCATTACTGTTGCCCTCGTATGGCATAAGTGCGCCTAGGCGGGAGGATTCGGCGTCCCATCCGCCGCCGCAGAGCTGGACGGAGGAATTTGTTTGGCTCTGGAAGAGGCAGCTGGTGAGCACGGTATCTTGCAGAACACTTGGCTCATCTCCAATAAAGTCTATCAAGGTGCCGTTCTGGTAGATTCCCAAATCAATCTCTTCCCCAACCATAAATGCTCGCGGGTCACCTGGGAAGCTGGGTCCACTTCCGAGCGATGCTAGGCCGCTGAAAGTGTAACCGACGGGGTTACCCCATACCCAGTTCCTCTCTACGCTTGGCTGCTCCCAGTCGATTGAGTTGACAGTTATGTTGAATCCTGTACCTCGGTACATGTGATCACTAACGCTAGTCGGGGTGCCGCTGAGTGTGACGGAAACTTGTTCCGCCGCGCCATCCTCTACATATCCTAGGGCGTAGACGTGTGGCGTGTAAATGCCGGAGGGGATGCCGTAGTTTTCTCCTCCCCAGGTATCGTTCCATCCCCAGAACTGAATATTTGCTCGTCCAGATTCAATTGCATGCGCGTTCAATCCTGCCTTGTCGAGGTCGTTCCGTGTCCTAACGGTTGTCGTAGTCTTGAACGCATTACTGGCCCAGCCTGACTTGGCACCTGTCGAGTAGAGACCATTGTAGCCCAGTAAGGTTTGGTTGTATGACCAGACTTGGCCCTTCGCGTCAACAAGTACGCCGGACATTAATCCAGCGCCTGTATCGATTGGGTCCGTTTCAATCGTATTAGCCGAGTCGTGGAAGTACACGGTCTTGTTGATCCAGCTGCTTAAGCGCAGGTCGATTGGTAGCGTCACGTCTCCAGCCCACTCGTTCGGTGTCACGTCGAAGTAGTACTCCTGGAAGGTTGAACCGTCCAGGGCGGACTGCACATACCTGAAGACCCAGGCTCTCGCATAGTACCTTCCCGGAGTAAGCCCGTTCACCCAAGTTGCATAAACCTGGGGCACCATGCCATCAAGGTCCCTTGGGGCACCGTACTCTCCTTTCACACCGAATTCGAAATGGAATGGTGTCGTTGTGCCACCTACCACGTACCAATTCTGTGGTGGGCCAACGCCCATGGGGTCCTGTGTCTTAATCCCATTTGGATTCAGAAGGCCTGCAGCGTCGGTTGATACTTGGTAGAAGCTTGGGGCAGCTGCTGATGGTGAGCCGTAGCCGTTCGATGGAACGTATTCATGCCACGGGAACGCGATCGCGCCCCCATTTCTAGGGTCGCCACAGGCGCCCGCCGTGTAAATTCCAGTGTAAAGTTGCTGTCCTCCCGCAACGCATGGTAACGGTGACCAAGAAACAAGTTTCGCAGTTGAGTCCGGTATGTGGCTGAGTGTTGGGCCATCATACAATTCCACTTTAACGTAAGTTGTCTCGGGCCATGGTTCGTCGCCGAATTGGTGCTTCGTGTACACGTCTCCGTGTATTACTGGGCCTGGTTGTAGGTAGCAGTCGAAGTGAAGGGATTGCCCCCTCAATACTGTTATGCCGCTAGCACAGAGAGTCTGCGGATAACCCGCCGCGGACG
>JBEKSC010000043.1:0-13931 GCA_049517415.1 Bathyarchaeia archaeon | reverse complement strand
GCTGTGAAGTGGCTGGGATTACGGGAGCAAGAGAATCAGGACAGGTTAGAGAAAACGGTTCGCCTGGGCGGCATGGCGGACATGTTAGAGAAGGCTGCTTCACATAAACCCCGAACGAGGATCTACCCTCTCGTGAGGGATGACGCGGGCCAACCCACTGATGTGGTCACGTTGATCCTTCCGGCCGGCTACGCTAGATTAATCGAAGTCTACGCAGCGACAAAAAGGACGTCGAAGAGCGACGCATGCACGACACTGCTGACAGTTGGCGTGGTCACATATTTGACGGCGGAGAACGCCCTGCTCCAAGCCATTCAACGAGTACGCAGGACTTGAGAGGGCAGCTGGGCACCACAAACTTGAATGTAGTACCCTAGTACTACATTCGCATTGCGTCACTGAGGTGACGAGCCCCGGTGTGCTTCATGTTCGGCCAGAAGCAATTGTCGTACCTGTACCTTACTGATAGGATGTGTCCGGGCTATCGCGACTAGCATAGTGCCCTTCGCAATTCCGCCGCCGTATTTTTCATTCGCCCAAACGGATGAAATCCAACTACGCGTTGTCATCGCTAACCTGCGTCTTTCGGGATCCTCCGGATCGTTTTCCCACCATTCTTCATAACGACTCTTGGGAATCTGAAGCAGGCCATCGGCCACGTCGGCAGTGATTTTGACTTTCCGTTCTTTCATTTTTTGCTTCGCAAGTTCCAAGGCTTCCAAATGGGCTTCTTTCGGCAACACGACGATCCGTAGCCTACCATTCGATACTTGGTTGAGAACTGTTACAACATCGTTGATCGGGATTGTGGCACTGTCCTGGTATTTCGCTAGTTCCCGATCTAGCGCTACCAGTCTCTCCATGCAAATTGGACATTGAAGGCTCATACCGCTACGCCTCGAGTCGCTCATAACAAAGAGAGAGTTTGAGCTGATAAAGGGCATAAAGAAAGTGTTCGATCCGGAAAGGATTCTGAACGCAGGAATCAAGATACGCGGCTAAGGCTCGTTGAGCTAGCTTAGGTTTGCCTTGGCTTGGCACCGTTTGGCACCACCCCTAGATGGGTGGATCCACCCTCTTCCTCGCGAAAGGTTTAGGCGAATTTACGGGAGTTTGGCCATCATGGGAGGAGAGTAGTGCGCGCACGCTTGAGAAGAGGGGTTAGGGGGTGGTGCATTTTTTGGGGTCCGGAGGGGCTGATGTTGGGTCGTTTTGGTTGGAGAGACTGAGAAGGTGGACGGGTGTCTCCACCCGCCTGTGCCGGCCTTGACTTTCGCTGGCGCCATCACTGTGACGAGCTCTTCCGCTCACTGTGAAAAGCATAAGCTAACTCCGACACATCAGGCATATCCAGTTTAGAAGCTTCCTCAAACATCCTTGTTCAAAACTTGAAATCCATCAAAAGCCAGTTCGAAAACGTTCTTCCTAGCCTAAGGTTTCCACGGTCAACCCGCCGCGGATAGCCTCCCTTCTTTCTTGCACCTCTTCTCGGGATAACCGGAAATCGGGTCCAACCTGCTCGACCATCAGTGATGCTGCCGCCGATGCAAAGAGGGCCGACTCTGAAAGGCTCCTCGTCCGCATATATTCTGTAATGAAAGAACCTCCATAGACGTCCCCAGCTCCAGTGGGATCTATGGCATTTCTTGTTGTGAAAGCTGGAATTCGGAGTAACTTGTTCCCATCGAGCAAGAGAGAGCCTCGTTCTGCTAACGTAACGATGGGCACAGCAGGTCCCATAGACTGCAACCGTTGAAGCCCGATAAGTGGATCTTTTTCTCCAGTTATTGTTTCAATCTCTTGTTCATTCGGCTTAACGAAGTCCACGACCTCGATGATCCTCCTAATTGCGTCCCGGTCGCATGAGTGAACGATGCGCCCATCGTTTCCAATCTTTCTCACTAACCCTTGCGGGTCCAGGAGGATCTTCGCCGACGATTTGCTCCGTAGAAATTGGATTAGTTCTAGGTCAACTTCACCCAGTATTGGCCCAATTAGGAGGAACGTGCTATCTAGGAACTCTTTGGGAATATTGTTTTGTTTGATTTTGCCGGCAACCCCTAGAACATCGAGGGTTCTGTTGCCGTTCCTGTCGTAGATGAGATGGAAACCACCAGTGGTTGGACTGCTGACATCCATAGCGGCTTGAATATTATGTTCTCTCATATCACGCGTGAACGTTTGCGAGAAGTCCTTTCCGATGCATCCAAACAATCCGACTTTCTTGACCCCAAGTTTTCTTGCGGCTAAACAGGCATTGGTGCTACACCCCGACAGAACTCGTCCGTTCGTTCTTGACCACGGAGTCACGATAACGTCGTACACGGGATTACCGATGCCAACGATTTCAAACGGCAACATTAGATCCTCGAGCATGCTTCGAAGTGTACCAGAGCCTTTGAACAACCGTTACATGGGACAATATGCCTGCAATTACAACGGCACCGGTAAGTGCCACGCCAATAAAGGGTTGAAGTAAGGACCCAAGTAGCAACAAGATGATCTTTTCTTGGCGCTCAGCGAGACCAACTGTGCAACTTTTGAGCCCTCCGACAGATTCAGCCTTCGCTCTCACGTAGCTAGCCATCACCATTCCAAATAGTCCGAAAATAATCCACGGCCAGTCCACTAGCCCTCCAAGACCCATGCCCAGGAGAACTGCGAACTCCGCATACCTGTCCAATACATGGTCATACACGGCCCCAAACCTGCTAGCGGACCCTGTGGCCCGTGCAACAGCACCATCAAGCATGTCGACCAAGCCGGAAGCAGCAAGACCAACCGCCCCAAGCACGGGAGACTTCAAGAGATATGCAAAAGCAGCTAGAAAAGAAACCAAGAGGCTGACGGTAGTGATCATGTTTGGGCGCGCGCCCGCCCTTCCAAGTTTGCCACCAATAGGAAGCATCGCTGCCTCGTACTTCGCCCTCAACTTGCCTAGCAGAAAAGACACCGAACCAGGGGTTCAACGCACAAACTTTATGGGCATTTCGTGGACTCGAGAATTGCCAGATCGTGTGGATTCTGAGTAATTAAGACGCCCCAAAAACCTATGCTTAGAGCCGCATAAGTGTCAGGAATGAGTATTGTGGCCGGTCTGTTTTTAACTAAACGCGGTGGGATGTACCCTACTTCATAATAATGCTTATTTTGGCACCTAGAATGGAAAAAATACACAAACCTCGCTTTACGCTAAGTTTGGAAGAATGAGGCTGCGAACAATGGAAACAGGCGAAACGATTCGAACCACACCAGGAATTGGACCGGCTTTTCCTAGAACCGTACAAGTGGTTCCGAGGCTTAGGCGGGCTTCGCCGAGGCATAGGGCGCGTCTCTGGTACGAGATTCTTCGCTCCATAATGGATGAGGAAAGGACGGAGGTTGCGGCGAAGATTACCCGAGTTCAGAATCATGTAGGCCTTCCCTCAGACCGTTACCGTGCCCATCTTCAAGAGATGAAAGCCCGCGGCCTGATCCAATACGTAGACTGCCTTAACAGTACGGAGGAAGGGCGGGCGTTCGTAATAGAATACGAGAAGCTGCTTAGGATCCTTGCACACTTCAACCTTGAATAGTTTCAGACCGAAAAAACGAATTATCGAGTACGGAAATTCTGACCTCCGCAGGGCAAGTCACGCCTCAGATTCGCCGGTTAACACATAGGACATATGTGAGAAGTGCAGAATCGGTTTGAATCCGTGAAGCGGGCTGCCCTCTATTATGCAAGGCGTAAGGTGGAACAATTTAACGTTCAATCTTTGAAGAACTCATCAAGATTCGTGCGTAGAACTAAGAAAGACGAATGCCCGTTTTTCGTTGCGCGTAATCATACGCTGGTAAACATACGGGATGTGGAGGCACAGGGTAATTTTCAACGGAGGTCCACCAACTTTGATAGTTGGAACTAAACTAGTCTGTATTTGTTAGCCCATGTCGTCCGAGAAATTAGATAGAGATTATGAGGGCAAACTACTCGCGCTACACCACCACGCGCAGCAATTAGCGACAGCCACCACAATGGATGAAATCATGAATCACACTCTTGATGCCATGGAGCTCAGCCTCGGATTCAGCTCAGCTGATTTCTCGATTGTGGATGCAGGAAAGAGATGTCTTCACCTCCGGGGGCGCCGGGGATCATCTCCATCATTTTCAGAGTTGCCCTTAGACGGTCCTGGGATCTCCGTGAAGACTGCGAACACAGGCAAGACCATCCTGATAGTAGACGCAAGGGGAGAGGACGCTTATGTTGACGATGAGGGACGTGCAGGCAAAGAGGCGACGCCCGTCAAGTTGTCGGAACTAGCGGTACCCGTAATCCTTGACGACGCGGTCGTCGTCGTCCTAAATGTTGAAAGCGACCGTCCAAGCGCCTTCACCAATGTTGACCAGCGGCTTCTGGAAACACTGGCGAGCCATGTTGCGTCCTCCCTTGGCAGATTACAACGCGAAGAAAAGCTACGTGAAAGTGAAGAGAAATACCGTTCTCTCTTCGATCGGATGTTGGATGGAGTGTACCGCAGCACGCGCGAGGGTCGATTTGTCGACGTCAATCCGGCCTTTGTGAAGATGTTCGGGTATTCGAGCAAGCAGGAAATGTTGAACATTATCGACATCAAGAGGGAACTGTATTTCTCACCCGAAGAACGTGGAAGCCACATTCTGGATAAAGGCCAGGAGCAAGTGCAAGCATACCGGATGCGTCGAAAGGATGGATCTGAGATCTGGGTGGAAGACCATGGTGGTTACGTTCACGACGAACAGGGAAACATCATTTACCACGAAGGAATACTCCGCGACATCTCCGAACGTGCGCATATGGAGAAAGTGCTCCAGGAGAGCGAGATGAAGTATCGGGCGATCGTTGAGAATTCGCCCAACATGATCGGTATTTTCCAGGATGGAGTGCTGAAGTACGTCAACAATGTTGCAGTCCTCAAGTTAGGTTGGACTTTCGAAGAGCTCGTATCGCCTTCTTTTGACCCAATAGAGAACGTTGTGTCGCAGAAATTTAGAAGTTTGCTGAAAGAAAACATTGGGAAGAGGCTGCGTGGCGAAGACGTTGCTCCTTATGAGATTAGCCTGACCAGGAAGGATGGTTCTGAAGTCCCAGTCTTGGTTAGAGGAGCGAAAATCATTTACAGCAAGAAACCAGCGATTGAGTTCGCTTTCAATGACATTGCTGAACGCAAGCGTATGGAGGAGGAGCTTTCAAGGTCTAGTCAATTCTTGGGAAGCGTCGTAGAGAATGCGTACGTTTGGCTTGACGTGCTCGATAACGAACAGAACGTCCTTGTCTGGAACAAAGCTGCGGAAGTCACGAGCGGCTATTCCCGAGAAGAGGTCTTGGGACACGGCAAAGTATGGGAGTGGCTATACCCAGATCAGGAATACCGAAAGCAAACCATTGAAACCGTCAACGACGTACTGCAGAGTGGCAGGACCGACGTTGATAGTGAGACAAGGATCAAGCGGAAAGACGGGCAGACTAGAATCATATCCTGGAACGAACGTGCCCTGACTGACCAGGATGGCAAGACGATCGGGACCATCGCAATCGGGCACGACATCACTGAACGCAAGCGGATGGAGGAGGAGATCAGGAATCTAGCGAGGTTCCCGTCTGAGAACCCGAACCCAGTGCTACGATTGAAAAAGGACGGGGTCATCCTCGTGGCAAATCCAGCAAGCAAACTGCTCTTGCAGGAATGGGGCTCCGAAGTGGGACAGGTTGCTCCGAAGTTCTGGCGTGACCTAGTTACCGATCTTCTTTCCACTGGGCAAAGCAAGAATCTCGACATCGAGTCTGGCGGGAAGTCATACACGTTCCTCGTCAAGCCAATAGTCGAATCGGAGTATGTCAACCTGTATGGGCGAGACATAACCGAACGCAAGAAAATGCGGGACGAACTGAAAGTCTCCGAAGCTAGGTATCGAACGCTCTTTGAGAAATCACCCATCGGCATTCACTTATCGACATTTGACGGAAAAGTCATTTCAATGAACGAAGCAATGCAGGCCGTCGCCGGATACTCGATTGAAGAATTGCAAAAGATCAGCATCGCCGAGATGTATGAAAGTTCAGACGAACGGAAGACGATGCTCGAAATGCTCGAGCGCTATGACACTCTCGTTAACTACCAGGCGAGGCTGGTCCGCAAGGATGGGACATCGTTCGACGCGCTGCTGAACATCTCACGAGTTCGATTTGGAGACCAGGACTTAGTTCAGACAGCTTGTCTCGACATCACCGAACGGCAGCGAATGGAGGCGAGGTTGAGATTCCTTCATGAACATACATTGCAGCTTAGCTCTGCCCAGACACTTGACGAGATTGTGAAATACACACTGTTCGCGATGAAGTTCTCGGTGGGATCTGATTTCTGTGATTTTAATCTTGTCGAAGGCGACTTGCTTGTGTGCAAGGGATCAACGGCGACAGGCAAATTGCCTCCAGTGCAGAACAATGGTCTCGGAATCATCGCGAAGACAGCACGTGAAAAGGTGACACTTCGAATTGGCGACACAAGTAAGGAGCCCACTTACTTGGATCGCAATCGTCCAAAATGGACGGGTCCGCCAACTATGCTATCAGAGTTAGCTACGCCCGTGCTCGTGAAGAATCAGGTCGTTGCTGTATTGAACGTCGAGAAGGCTCAACCAAATTCCTTCACAGAACAGGATCAGGAAATCCTTGAGACGTTAGCAAGTCATGTAGCTTCAGCTCTCCATCGGCTCTCGCAGGAAGAAAAGCTCAGAGAGCATTCTGAGCATCTGGAGGAATTGGTTCAAGTGCGAACCAAGGAGCTGCGCTCAGCTGAGCGCATGGCGACAATCGGAGAATTAGCCACCATGGTTGCTCATGACCTACGTAATCCACTACAGGGAATCGCAACCGCAACCTACAACCTAAAGAAACACACGGGAAAGCGAATTGATAGAGTGTCAAAGGAGATGTATGAGATTATCGAACAGGACATAAAGCACTCAGACAGGATCGTAGGAGACCTCTTAGACTTCTCTAAGGAGGTTCATCTTGACATGAAGGAAACGGACGCGCAAGCAACCACAAAGTCTGCCTTGGCGCACGTGAAGATTCCGAAGAGAATACGCGTCGTGAATTCGACCAAGAGCCTGCCGAAGATGATGGCGGATGCTGAGAAGATGAGGCGAGTGCTCATCAACCTGATTGAGAACGCCATCGACGCCATGCCAAAACGAGGCAAACTCACAATCGAAAGTCGAGAATCGGATGGCGGGGTCGAGATCAGCCTCTCAGACAATGGAACGGGAATGTCAAAGGAAACTCTGGAGCGGATTTGGAGCCCCCTGTTTACAACGAAAGCTAAGGGGATAGGGCTCGGCCTGCCTATCGCGAAACGCCTCGTGGAGGCGCAAGGTGGCTCAATAACCGTTCAGAGCAAGCAGGGTACAAGAACAACCTTCACGATCAGAATACCGAAGGCGCCTACGAAGAACAAAGAGCGCGCTTAGATCCTACTTCAGTCATGCCTACTGTTTCAGTTTTCTTTGATCTTCGTTATGAAGCAGATGGCTTACATACGGAGGGGGCAACGTAGTTGCTGCAGCTTTTGCTTTCATGTTGGCGATAACCACGCACTCGATTCCATTGTGAGTCGATTTCGCTCTGCCTCAGCCTATCGGAAAGGACGTTTATGCCTGGACGTTGAACAGCGATGGTGTAGCCCCTCATGATTGAAGCCCCTCTGTCAACCTCAATTCTAGCCGTAATGAACTCTAAATATATGAAAATGTAAAACGCGTGATTTATCGCAGGCTGGTAGGATCTTTAGGTCAGTGTGAGACCGAACTGGCCGGTTCGGAACAGCGTTTCAATATCGCACTCGTTAAATCGATTGAGGACTCTATCGAGGTAGTCTTGGGTAGAGCCACCTTTCCCGCCTATCACGTGTATGCTTTTCTTGGGCTATCTAGGGAGGAGGTCCCGGCGCATCTGCATGAGTTTTTCAATGCACTTACACAGTTGTTCGGTCAGAGTGGCGAAGTTCTTGCTAGAAGAACTGTTCGAAAGTTATACGCGGAGTTGGCTTTGAGTTTGGTATTGAAGCCAAATGACTCGATGGTTGAGTGTATTGAGAATGGAAAGAAAATGTTTCTAAAACAATCAAAAGACAGGTGTAGGGGATAAGGCTTGGCTGATTACGCTTCAACCGGTATTGCTGAGTTGGACAATATTCTCGGGGGCGGTTATCCTAGTGGAAGCATGATCCTCGTTTCAGGCAATCCAGGCACGGGAAAGACGATTCTGGCTACGCAATTCCTCTACAGCAGCGCTGCCAAGCATGGTGAAAAAGCGATCTATGTAGCCTTCGCAGAGAAACGAGAAGACTACCTCCGCAACATGCTCACTCTTGGCATGGACATGAAAGCCCTTGAACAGAGGGATCTCTTTCGCTACATGGACTTCATAGCCATGGATGAAACGGGCATGAAGGACGCAGTGGAGATGATTATGGAGGAAATCGATAAGACGGGAGCGAAACGGATCGTGGTTGATTCAATAAGCGTTCTTCTTCAAAGCCTCGGTCAAGCTGACACTCGGAAGTTCCTTAGTGGGTTCTTTGGAAGCATCGTGAAGAGAATGGGTGTCACCACGCTACTCCTGGGCGAGATACCTTTCGGAAAGTCTGAGACAAGTTTCGGCGTGGAAGAGTTCGTTGCGGACGGCGTCATCTTCCTCAAGAAAGTCAAATCCGGATTAGCGGACTCGTCCGTGTTAGAAGTCGCAAAGATGAGAGGCGTCTCCTTGCCTCGTTCATCATTTGAGTACATTATCGACGAACGTTTCGGGGGGTTGAATCTCATCGTGTTCCCAGTTAGGGCGGAGTTTCCTTCTTCGAGAGATCGCTTGTCGAGCGGTATCGAAGGCTTGGATAAGATGTTGAACGGAGGCGTCTTTAGGCGTTCTTTGACGTTGGTCGATGGTGCTTCAGGAATAGGCAAGACCACACTATGCATTCACTTTCTCATCACGTCAGCCGGGAAGGGTGAAAATGCGATGTTCCTGTCGTTCGAGGAACCTACGGGTCAGATGGAGAGGATGCTTGAGAACTATGGCATGGGTTACAAACGTCTGGGAGATCGGTTCAAGATCAAATCTTATGTGCCGGAAGCATTGACTGCACTCCACTACTACAGGTTGTTTAGGGATATCCTTGAGGCCGAAAAGCCAACGGTTCTAGCAATAGACAGCTTAACTGCGATTCAGCCCACATTCACTCAAGAGGCTTTCGTGGATTTCATGCGTTATATGCAGCTTCTCTGCAAGGCTGAGGGATTGACGGTCTTCCTAACGTCGTCGACTGGAACAACCCAGGCCGGAGAACTGCCCGGGGTTTCGATCCTATGCGACAATATTCTCAGTATGCGCTATCATGCGTTGAACGAAGAAATGGCGAGGGAGATCAGGGTTATCAAGACCAGAGGCTCACCCCACGACAAATATGCCTCGTACTTCGAGATCACCGGAAAAGGCATCGTTATGCATGCGACAGGATTAGCCACTTAAGGGCGGGGGCACACGCACAAGCGAAGTAACGCGGGGACAATCCCGACTGCCACACAACATTAATTTCAGCTATCGATTCAGAGTAGACGTTCAAACTTTACAAATGGAATTCCGAAGGCGTCTCTGAAGACTGACGGGCGGGCTTAGGTTTTCACTGAGCGCCCTGGTCTATTCTTCCAGTTTTTCTTTAATCTTGGTTATGAGGTCGGATGGCTGGAATGGTTTCATGATATACGCAGCTGCGCCTTCGTCCATTGCTTGAGCAGCGTTTTCTATTGACGGATAACCAGTAATGATTATCTGTTTGATCTCGGGGTTCTCTGCCTTTAGCATGCTGAGAAGTTTGATTCCGTCCATGTCGGGGAGGCGTACGTCAACTAAAGCTAGGGCGTACTGTTTCCTACGGGCTTTGTCCAGCGCCTGCCCACCACTTCCCGCCACGTCCACCAAGTAGCCTTCATCTCTGAGCGCAAGCGATAGGCTCTTTCCAATTGTCTCGTCATCGTCAACGAGTAGGATGGGAGGTTTGATTCGTTTTATGTTGGCCTTCGAGTCTAGCCAAGCGACAGTTTCTGGCAACGTCTTTCTGAGGTGCTCAAGCTTCTTCTCGTGTTCTTGAAGTAGAATTTCAAGTGCTTCTTTGGGAGGCTTTGCCTCGTATTGAATCGGCCTAGCTTCGTCTCGCTCCCTTGCAACGCCCTTTTCAGCGAGTTCTCTAAGAACCCTGTATACTTCGCTGCGGTGGACGCCAATCTCCTTCGCGATCTTTGTGGACGATGCTCTTTCAAACATGAGCAGATGATAGTACACTTTAGCCTGAATAGGCGTTAAACCGAAACCCTGCAGTTCCTCTAGCATATTAACCGCTCTAATGTTACTTTGTGACTAACAATATCACAAGATTCATATATGTGTTGCGCCGAACACGTACATGGTGTTATTTTGTGACTCTCGAAGTAACAGCAGTTCGAGCGCCTTCGACGATAGTCACGATGCCTGGAACAGTTCAGGTGGTTCCGAGGCTTAGGCGGGCTTCGCCGAGGCATAGGGCGCGTCTCTGGTACGAGATTCTTCGGTCCATAATGGATGAGGAAAGGACGGAGGTTGCGGCGAAGATTACCCGAGTTCAGAATCATGTAGGCCTTCCCTCAGACCGTTACCGTGCGCATCTGCAAGAGATGAAAGCCCGCGGCCTAATCCAATACGTAGATTCCCTTAACAGCACCGAAGAAGGGAGAACGTTCGTGATAGAATACGAGAAATTGCTCAGGATCCTTGCACACTTCAATGTTGAATAGTTTTAGCTAGAAATTGAAGCCCTAACGGAAACCTTCACAATTCTATCGTTCTGCGACATACGCCAACTTGCTCCCATCACATGCTTCGAATAGGTTTCGCTCGCTCCTCAAAGAGTTGAAGGACCGCAGCCTTACCCAGTACGTGAACGTCGTCAACAGTACTGAGGAAGGCAAGGCGTTTGTCATTGAATATGAAGGAATGCTCAAGCTCCTCGCACAATTCACACTAAACTGGTTTCACTCACACATTGTGATGTTAGCAATAGCTGGCCTACGTCTATCTTTCCTGGTTTCTATAACGCGTTCGACTGATTTTCCGCGGTGAACCGTTACGTAATCCAAGTACGTAACAAGAATACGCATGCGCACTCCGTTTTGCTTAACTGGAAAATTTCCGCTCAACCCGAGCTGTTGAAGGTTGAGCGCGATGCGGCATAGAATCATTTTCACTTTCTTGCTCGTCTGCTCGCTCATTATAACCTCCATCCCGCTTTCAAATACTGCGACTGCAAATCGCAACGTGCAAGCTCTCTCTAAAGAGTTGAATCCTGACCTCAAACAACTGACGCAGGCTTGGGCATTTTCTGGTCTTATCGGTGGCGAGATAATAACCGAGCTAAGCATGCAGCCACTCTCATCCGCACTATCGACCCCAACCTCTGGGAATTGGACAACTACGCCGAACGATTTCATTAATTACTCTAGCTCTGGCCGCCTCGATCATTATCGAAGGAATGAAACGTGGCGCGGGCTCCGCAATAACAACTCAAGTCTGCCATTACCAACCCACGAAATATACAGAACCACTCATTGGATTTGGTTCGCGGACCGATGGACGTATGCTCATTACAAACAGTACATTGATCCTCTACTAAATTGGCCAGAACAATCATACACTCAAATCTCCCAATGGCTTGGCCTAACCTTACCGCCTGGCCAGTTCGACGGAGGGCGCAGGGCAATCTATGTCGACCCAAATCCCGGCTATTATGCTTGGTCTTGTGAAGGCAATGAGGCGATTGGCTACCAGGTGTTCAAGGATATCCCAGACTGGCCCTACGTGGTTATTCCTCATGAAATGACAAATGTTTTCACGGGTACCGTAACAGGAGGGTGGCCCACTGATTGGTGGGCTGACGGTAATTCACCCTTCCCAGCTATGGTCGCAGTCCAAGTCGAAAAGCAATACAACATACCCTACTGGTCTCAACACGATGCAGGAGACAGCAACAGCCCCGCATACGTAATGTTCCGAGATAAACTGCAAGGAACCTATGGTTGGGCGCTCTTCCAGAACAGTTTTGCTGCCATGATGAGAGACGGCGTCAACCTAAACCAATGGAACTCAGAGTACGAAAGCGCCAACTGGATGAGTCTTCATTATATCAAAAGCTCCATCGTCGCCTACTACCTTAGCCAGGCTGCAGGAATCGACCTATCGGCTACACTAAATCAAGGCTCGGTTGGAATGCCGCCGCCAGGTTGGCAGGGTTCCTACACCCCGTACAAGATAAACCTCAGCGCCTTAATTCCGAAAACACCTACGATTGAAGCCCCGTCCGGAGTGCAACAAGGAATAATCCACTTCACCGTAACATCGTCGGACGAGTGGGGAATCAAATCCGTAATGCTGTGGTATTCAGCGGATAATACAACATTCACACCAATCGGAACTCTTACGGGTGGTCAAAAAAGTGCAGTTTGGAATTCTACCCAGTATGTCCAGGGCTTACAGAAAATCTGGTTTAAGGCGGTCGCGCAGGATAATTTCAATTTCCTGTCACCCCAATCAGTCGCAGGGCCGTTAACCGTCGACAACAACGCGTACGTTCAGGTCACTGTCGCATCAAACCCGACAGGTGTGGGGTATGTGACTGTTGATGGCATGCCAGTCTCGTCCCCTCACGCCTACACATGGATTGCCGGGTCCAACCACACGATCGCTGCCTCATCGGCCGTACAATGTGCTAATTGTCAGTATGTTTGGGTATCTTGGAGTGATAGTGGAAATCAGACCCACGTCATCTACGCTCCGAGCAAATCTGTAACGGTTACTGCCAATTTCAAGAAGCAATTTTTCCTCAACATGAACTCGAACCCAACGGCAGTGGGAGCCACTACGCCAACTTCTGGTTGGCAGGACGCCGGCTCCGCGGTCGCTATCCAGGCAACGGCGAGCACCGGACACGCGTTTTCAAGTTGGGCAGGTCTGGGTTCAGGATCGTACACTGGAACTAACAATGCGTCTAAGTTAATTATCAACGGCCCAATCACAGAGACTGCCCGCTTCTTCACCTTACCCTCTAATTCGACGACCGCAACAACTTCCACCCATACTTCAATTTCAACTGCTACGAGCACATCATCGACCGCAGTGGTTACAACTTCTCGCGTTACGACGATAACTAACTCAACCAACTCGACCGCCACGGTCTCAAGTGCTTCAACCTCATCCGTCACCCACTCAACCTCAAGCATGAAATCTTCCACAAGTACGGTGAGCACTTCAACATCCTCTTCGACTGTAGTGGTTACGACTAGTACTCCGACAGCCTCATCATTACTCTCGGTTAATCCTGTTTCTCCTCCGACGCCTGCGAATGGTGCAGCGTCAAACTCGTTACCCGTGAATCTCGTGGTTCAAGTAACTCAGAATAGCGCGGCCGTACAAGGTGCGATTGTAACGGTATATGTGGACGGAGGACGAGCCCCAGGCTGTTTAGGAGTCACCGACGCAAATGGCAAATATGTGTGCACGTACACGCCGACCTTAATTGGCCACACGTACCGTTGGTACGCTACTGCTTCGAAGTCCGATGAGACGGCTACTTCGCCCATTTGGGCGTTCAGTCGCAATACTTCGACCACTCCACCAAGTACAACAACCACCGCTTCGTCATCGACCAGCATAACTGCAACAAGTTCTACCTCTAGTTCAATTTCAAGCGCTACGAGCATATCTTCGACTGTAGTGGTTACGACTAGTACTCCGACAGCCTCATCATTACTCTCGGTTAATCCTGTTTCTCCTCCGACGCCTGCGAATGGTGCAGCGTCAAACTCGTTACCCGTGAATCTCGTGG
>JBEKSC010000042.1:0-14076 GCA_049517415.1 Bathyarchaeia archaeon | reverse complement strand
AGGGCATGCTATTAGCGGTTGCCGTTATGCTTCTTCGCTTTGAAATTGCGCACCGCTAATAGCATGCCCTCCTCGAGAAGGCCCATCAAGTCTCTCTGATACTGTGCCTTCACACGGCATTCGTACTTCGCTGAGAAACCTGTAGTCTCAGCCGAGACTTCAGCCCGTCTTATTGCCAGGACGGCCGATAGCCTCGCGTCGAACCGGTTGTTCAGGTCGGTGAAGTGGCGGCTAAGATCTACTTCTTGCATTCTCAACTTCGCTCCTTCTTGCCCGGAAAGTGTTCATGTAGAATGAGAACTTCCTCAGCTTTGGATGTGTTACTAGCCAGTGGCCAGTAGCTTTGACTATTTCTGCTGCGCGGTCCCTTTGAGCCTTGACGATCTTGTCAGCAATGTAGAGCGGTTTATTGTGTCCGAAAACCTCCGGAAGGCTCTGCTGCGTCATAGCCTTCAGAGTTACCATAGTGAGTTCCTGGACACGATTCGTCAACAGTTTCGAATCCCAGAGGACTGGCTGCATTTCCTCTATTGTGCTTGCGTAATCGTGTTTGAGCTTTAGCGTGGGCGCCTTCTCGAGGTCATGATATAAACGGTCGATAAACAATACGTTGCTTCTGAACTGGTCGTCAGATTTGGCTTTGTCAAGTTGAATGTAGGATTTTACGAAACGTTGTTCAAGAATGATACGATTGCTAATTGCTCCCGATACATAGCCCTCTCTGTGCTGAAAGTCGGGGACTATTGTCTGAAAGGCGGTGTCGTACTCAAGCGTAGCCCAAGGTATGGGTAAGTCGCTGTGATGAAACATGCTGATCGCCTGCAATAACATTCTGTCGGTTGTCGCGACGTGTTGGACCTTTTGCTTCCAAACTCCTTCTTTGAGTGATACGGGTATGAGATGGCTGATAAGATCCCTTGCGGTTGTGTCCTTTGTGATGCCTACTAGGAGAATGTGGTTTTCTTGTGATTCTTCTATTAGAAGGTTGAAAGCGAAGAGGCAAAGGAAAGCAAGGTCGAGTGTTGTTATCCACCGAGGTTCGGGAGCATCTGAGAGACGGAGCGGATTTCCTGTGCTGCTCGCGAAGAAGCGGGCACCGAACAATTCGACTAGTTTACGCAGGCGGTTCCAAGTGTTTGAATAGCGGGGGTTCGCGTTGTACTTCGCGTTTGATTCTTGGAGGTAGCCCTCTTCTGTTGATTTCTTAACAAAACGGCCGAGTCGGGTAAGCTGATCCTGGGCAGAGTAATTCAATTCATTCGCAATCTCAGAAAGGCTGAGTGCTTTGTTATGTTTCTGCAACAGAAAGATGGTGGAATAGCGCAGGTAATCTCCACGGGGAGGTAAGGAGCCGTCCAGTTTTGGCGTGTGATACCTACCATATGCTAGCTCTGATTCGTCGATTGGGACATTATCAATTTCAAAACCAAAGATTGCGCATTGGCGTTTCCATAAGGGTCGCTTCGCTGTATCGTATATCAAATTGCTCAAAGTCCCAGAGAGTGACCTATCAAGAAGAATGATCTCGTATTCCTTTGACGCCGCGAGCTGATGAGCGAGGTAAATTTCTGAGAACAACATTATCCAATCTGCTATCGTCGAATTGTCAACCGTCGACTGCTCCGTCATCGGTCCCGATATGGTGAACTGTTGACCGCTCTTGTGTAATGCTGATTGCGGGTCGACCTCGGGGAGTGAGTCCACATAGATCGGAACACAGCTCGCTAGGCCTTGGCCTCTTTCAACGAAACCTGTATCGTATTGCACGTCTGGTTGTTGATCTTTGTAGAACGTAATCGACCCTGTTGCGGCGTACGAGCCCGCCCAAAACACCGCCAACCCTCCTAACAATCTCTGATCTTCTGAGCCGTCAACTGCCGCGAACCGGGCCTTGTCTTTCTTGAACAGTTTCAGGGCTGTTTCATGTGATTTGTCGAATTTGAAGTCTGTAATCAGCAAGTCTGTGATTAGAGGCCAATAGTTATCGCTTGCAGTCTGGAGTCGACTTTCACTTTCTCCGACTTGGCCTTCGGCCCCATCTTTGAGAATTTGCCCGAGTCTCTTGACGCTCATGCTGAGTGGGGACGACAATCGGTATCAACCTAGACTTGATTGGTTTGACTAAAGTAGGTTATGTCTCGCAACGTTCATTTGTGGACGGGGGAGGAGATGGTAAGTATTGTTGTAGCAGAACTGGATTCGGGTAAGGCCGGTAGCCTATATGAGCGGCCTTTAATTGTTGAGCAGACTAATGGCGAAGGGTACGGGTGGTCGTTTTGTCCTCGTCTGATCAACAGTTAACCAAGAAACTTGCAGAAATGAAGACGTTCTTGGAGCGGCGCTTAAAGCAACAGGAAGAGGAAGTGACCTACTTGCGTTCCTTCATAGAAGTTGTTGATTCGCTTCTAGCAGAGAGAAGCTTCAGACCGGTTGAGATAAGTACGCCAAGCGAACCCGAACAAGCGGTAAAACCCAGAATGACTCTCAAAAGTGCGGATAGTGTTCCTGTTCTGACTGTTGACGGTGTCCGCATAGGGTCGATTCAGGTTGAGCAAGGCGGCCTTCACGTCACGTCGGAGCCCAACATCAACTTGGATTCCAATTCCCCGCCACTTCGCTCATTTCTCCTGGCCAAAGTTCTTGAGCCTATGCAAACGAAGGATAAGGAAGCAGCCTCGGCCGGAACGATTCCGCCGGACGCCATTCTCACTTACAATGTTGAACAGGACGACGGTCGCTTGAAGGCGATTCACATCCAGAACTACGGTGACGACCGGCGCCTCCTCGAGCTGAAGAACGCCATACGCTGGACGCTCCGAAGAATGTACGAAAAAACGGGCGGGAAGAAATGAATCAACCCTTACGCGCCGAAGCTTGCTACGTTATGTTCGCTTTGGTAGAAATGTGAAACATTCGTCCTTTTGCCTTTTTTCTCCAAGCCGTGCCAAATACTCTGAGCGCCTTAACTTTTCAAACTTCTTTTTGTCAGTACCGCGAGCGCAGCTGACTTGTCCGTTTCAATATCATTCTGGAGGACTTCAAGCCTACTGCTCATCTGTTTCTTGTAACCTTCATCCTTTATCGCCGCTAGGTTTGTGGTCACATTTGAAATTGCGCCTAGCGCGGCCGCGTGAGCTAGGTGGATTGCGGTTTGGAGGTCGGAAATCGCATTCTCGTTGCCGAATTCGGCCAGAGTTTTACCCATGGACAATGCCTTCGCGGCTTTCTGGGCCGTTCTCATCGGTACCTCGGCTGCTGCCTTCAACCCTTTTTGAATTTCATCGGACCTCTTGCGTTTCTCCTCTTCATTCTTCTTGGGTAGGCGGTAGGCTTGCAGCAATTCCGTGAAGCTTCTCGAGTCTTCATCGACCAAGGCGAGGAGGGCGTTCTGGAGTAACTCACTCTCTGTAAGAACCTCCGTGACACGCGCCCAATGTTTCTCGTACTCGGGTTTCTTGAGCGTTAGGCGGGAGACCATACTAACGAGGCTGGCCGCCAAGGATCCAGCCAAAGCCGATACACTTCCACCGCCCGGAACCGGTTGATCAGAGGCTACTTCTGTCACAAAACTCGAAAGGCTCTTTTCAATTAACCTGTTTCCGCCGGTTTCAGTTAGCTTGCGTTCAAGAATTTGATCGTTGTTGAAGCCCCGCAATCGGAGATAGAACTGCGCGCTGTCAGTGAGGGCTTCCATTGGGACGAGCCCCACGACTTCGCTTTCAAGAACTTGAACGCCATAGCTCTCCGCTAGGGCTCTAATTAGCTCAAAGGCCTTGAAGAGTTGGCTAGCTTTGTAATCAACCATATTCATGGAAACTTGTACGATGCCCCGGTCCTTCAATTCGAAACCAAGTGCCTTCACGGCGGTTAGGCCCCCATCTTTTCCTCGAATTTGCTTGGCTATCTTCTTAGCCACGTCGAGGTTGTTCGTTGCGAGGTTCACGTTGTAGGCTATGAGAACCCGTCTTGCCCCTATTGCGGTAGCTCCGGCGGTTGGGTGAATTGCGGTGGGACCGAAGTCCGGTGTCTTTTCCGGGTTCTTTCCAATCTCACCTCTCAGGCCCTCGAACTCACCCTTCCTCACTTCGGCTAGGTTCCGCCGATCGGGCCGTGTAGCAGCTTCCTCGTAGAGGAATACTGGAACCTTGAAGCGTGATGCATACTCCTTCGCGAAATCCTTCGTTAACTGAATGCAGTCTGCCATGGTTACATCGGAGATTGGTATGAAGGGTATGACGTCGACCGCACCCATTCGAGGATGTTGGCCCTTGTGCTTGTTCAGGTCGATAAGCTCAATCGCCTTGGCGCTGACGGCCAAGGCCGCTTCCTTAACCGCTTCAGGTTCACCCACGAAGGTTAGGACGGAGCGATTGTGGTCCGCGTCCGATTCGATATCGAGAACCTTTACGTTTCGGGCCTTTGCCTCTGCAACAATCGCGTCGATGACTTCCCTTCTCCTGCCTTCGCTGAAATTCGGGACACACTCAACTAGCCTCAAAACTCATCGTCGAACTCGAGAATCACTTGTCGGGGCTAATTTCGTTTCGGTCAGTTTCCACGGACTCTATCGTTCTATAAGGCGGAACAACAATACTCGGAACCGCTTAGGGCTGAGGAATTTGCCTGCCAAGATGATGGAGGGACGCATAGTAGCTGAAGGGATAAGGTCGAAGATTAGAGACAAGGTTAGAGCTTTGAGTTCGAGTGTGGAACCCAAACTAGCAACAATACTTGTTGGCGAAAGCCCCGCTTCGAAGGCATATTTGCGAAGTGTGCATTTAGCATGCAGTGATGTTGGAATAAATTCTCGCGGCATTGAGTTGTCTTCCAACGTAGCCCAGGGAAAGTTGGAGAAAGCCGTTTCCGAACTGAATTCGGATCGTTCGGTAACAGGGATCCTACTCCAATTGCCCTTGCCGAAGGGTTTGGACGATGTTGCAGTTTGCACAACTATAAGCCAAGAGAAAGACGTTGATGGGGTGAACCCATGCAACCTCGGCTTACTCTATCAGAAAGGGAAGGCGACGCTCGTTCCTTGCACTCCGATGGGCGTCGTTCTCTTGCTGAAACATTACGGTGCAAGAATAGCCGGCAAGCACGCGGTCATAATTAACCGGAGTAAGCTGCTGGGTAGGCCCCTCGCCCAACTCCTACTAAACGAAGATGCTACAGTGACTATCTGCCACTCAAAGACTGAACGGCTTGAGGAAATCTCCAAGACGGCTGACCTTCTCTTGACCGGTATTGGTCGCCGTGCCGAATTCAATGTTGGCCCGAACATGGTCAAAGCAGGGGCTATCGTCGTCGATATTGGGACAAGTAGCATTGGAGGAGCATTAGTGGGGGATGTTGATTTTGATGCAGTAATTCCTGTTGCTTCCTTTGTGACACCCGTGCCGGGTGGAGTGGGGCCAATGACGATTGCAATGCTCATGTACAACACGCTGACCGCGGCGTGTTCCCAGAGCGGTGTGAAATTGGCGTACAACCCTGATGAGTTGGGAACTCCTGGAAAGCTATGAAAGGAAGCGGATGCTGCGAACCCAAATGCTTGCATTAAGAAACAGCAAGCCCGCTTCAGAACTGGACCAACTGAGCTCCAAGATCACCGCTAGGTTGCTTGAACTCCCAAAGGTAAAGGAAGCTCGAACAATCTCGACCTACTTAGACATCGGTAGCGAGGTAAGAACGCGTGGTCTTGTCGGGTGGGCACTCGAGAATGGTAAGAGGCTAATAGTGCCCGTGGTTGACCAGGCCAACCAGCGCCTGATATTCTCGGAGTTCAAGGCACCAGAGGAGCTTGAAAGGGGAGCCCATGGAATCCCAGAACCCAAAAGCGAGTTTCGCCGGCCCGTAGCCCTGGAGCAAGCCGACGTAATCCTAGTCCCAGGTGTCGCGTGGGATCAGAGAGGGTTCAGAATAGGATACGGCGCCGGATACTATGATCGAAGCATAAACGCGCTGCGAACCCACATTGCGACCATCGGCTTAGCCTACGATTTCCAATTCATCTCAAATGTTCCAAGGTCGCGGTACGACCAACGGGTGGACCGTATTGTGACCGAAAGCAGAATCATCGACACAACGCCCAAGGCGCTCTGACGTCTTGTCACGTCGAACAGAAGCTCATCAGATTCGAGCGTGTAGGCCTGTCAGCTCCGATACCCCAGGTTCATGTCATTTGAGCATCGTATTTGTGACTGTCTTCATTGCCAACAGGCGAAGTCCTTGTACGATGATGATTCCAATGAGTGTTATGGAGTTAGGCCTAACGTAATTCTAATGTTTGCCTTTCGCAATGGCATACTTCGCAATTTCTTCAGCCGCGTTTATTCCGGTTGCACCTAGGAGGCCCTGGAAACCCGGTGAAGCGTTCACTTCGATGACATAGGGGACTTCGTCAACCGAGATTATGTCGACCCCGGCGATTTCGACACCAACTGCTTCCGCTGCCTTGAGGGAAGTTTCAGCCTCTGCTTTGGAGGGTTTGTGTGCGATTCCCTGTCCCCCTATGTGGATGTTGCTTCTCCACTCGTGGGGAGCTGCCTTACGTTTCATGGCCCCAATAATGTTTCCATCAATAACAAAGACTCGAATATCTTCACCTGGATTGGGTAGAAATTTCTGCAGGCAGATCATTTGGTCGAGTTCGGAGAGGGTGTCAATTATGGGTCCTGCTTCCTTTGCATCTCTTACACGCATCACCCCGATGCCCTGCGTTCCACTCAGCAGTTTCATTACAAGTGGGGGAGACAGGTATTCGGTTGGTTCATCGTTCTTGTTGCGAGAAGCGATTAGAACGCTTTCGGGAATCTTTACTCCAGCCCCATGGAGTGCTTGCAGGGCTAGGTACTTGTTCCTCGCGGTTAAGAGGCCGTTCAAAGAGAGCGTTGAGGGCAGTTTCATGAGCTCGAAGTGTTTCAGAATCATAACGCCGAGCTGCGTGAGGCTGCGCCCAATCCTCGGTATCACCGAGTCTAGGCGAGATAGTGATTGCCTCTCGTAAATTGCATCAACCTTAGGGCCGGCCAAGATAAGGTGGACTTCAGGCGTCCTGACGTAGATTGGTTGAACACCTCTTTCTTTCAGCGCACTAATGATTTCCGTTGTCGCCCAGAATTCCGGGTTCTTTGATAGAACTCCAATTTTCATAAAATTCGGCCACTTACCGATGTGAGCTTAATACTTAGTTTGCTCATAAAGCGCTCGCCACCGCAGTGTTTTCATTGAATGTGAAACAGCAGATCGTTATCGGCCCAATCGAGTATGTGAAGGTCGTCGGACACCACGGCGAGGCTCGAGTCAAAGGGAAAGTCGACACAGGTGCGACTAGAACTTCAGTGGACGTATGGCTGGCGGCAAACATAGGCCTGGGGCCCACGGTGGACGTTGCCAAGGTCAAGTCTGCATTTCTAGACAAAGTGCGGACCCGACCATTAGTGCGGGGGATTGTCGAAATTGCTGGTGAAAGATTTGCCCTACCTGTGACGGTTAATGACCGCTCGGACATGAGGTACCCCGTGCTGATTGGAATGGACATACTGAAGTCAGGACGGTTCCTGATCGACCCGACGAAGAAAGCTCCCCCTAGATATCGTGGCGTCGTAAGGGCAGAGAAACGAACCTAAACGCTCGACGACGGAATTAGGCTGAAGTGTTTTTCAATGGCTGCTAAGCAAAGCGAGGCCGTGGTCTTAGTTGTTATCTGGTAGAGACTTTCTTTCCATGGGCGACCTAACACACGAGGAAACTCAATCCCTGTTGGAGCTTGCGGTCAAACTCAAATCGGATGCAAAGCAGGGGACGCTCAAACCTTCATTGTCCGGTAAGGTCATTGGCCTACTGTTTGAGAAGCCCTCAACGCGAACTAGAGTTAGCTTCGAAACTGCGGCCTATCAGCTGGGCGGCCAGGCCATGTATCTTCGCGCTGACGAGCTGCAGTTGACACGGGGCGAACCCCTGAAAGATACCGCCAGGGTGCTAGGAGCCTACCTAAGCGGCCTTGTTATTCGAACGTACGCGCACCAAACCTTGGTGGAGTTTGCTGAATATGCACCCGTTCCAATAATCAACGCTCTTTGCGACCTTGAGCATCCGACTCAAATTATCTCGGACCTGCTCACGGTCCTTGAGGCTAAGGGTAAGTTCTCAGGCCTGAAGTTTGTGTGGGTCGGAGACGGAAACAACGTTTGCAATTCATGGTTGATTGGCGGAGCGAACATGGGGATGAATATGGTCGTTTCTACTCCGAAGGGCTGTGAGCCGGACGAATCCATGCTTGAGAGGGCGAGGAAGCTTGCAAAGGAGTCTGGTGGAGCAGTCGAGTTCCAGGGGAACCCGCAGAAGGCCGCTGAAAGTGCGGACGTTCTCTACACTGATGTGTGGGTTAGTATGGGCCAAGAGAAAGGAGCCAAAAGGAAGGAACTGAAGTTCAAACCGTACCAGATCAACGAGAAACTTGTTCAAAAGGCAAAACCCGACGTTTCGGTAATGCACTGCCTTCCTGCACACAGGGGACTGGAAATCACCGATGGAGTCTTGGAGGGGCCGAAAAGTATCGTGTGGCACCAGGCTGAGAACAAGTTACATGGGGCAAGGGCGGTCTTAGCCGCTTTTCTCGGCGTCCCCGACTAGAGTCTGCGCTTGCAACTTCTCCAAATACTCATGGGCCTTGCGCAACGTATCCTTCGCGTTTTTGTACGTTAATCGCTCGTAGGCTGGCTCATAGGACATCCAGTCAAAACCGACATGTTCCCTAGAGAGCCGAACCGAGTCCGTCTTAGCCTCAAGAAGGTAGAAGACGACTTCCTTGTGAACGATTCTTCCCGCTCTTCTGTAGTAGTAGCTTATTGGCTCACGGTAACCCTCAAAGAATTTCAGGTCAGTCAGGCCGGTCTCTTCATTGGTTTCTCTGAGAACGGTTTCCATTTCGGTTTCATCCCTTTCCACATGTCCCTTTACGAAATCCCAGTGGCCGCCTTCGTAGTGAAGCAGTAGGTACTTGCGTTTCCCGTTGGCTTTGAAGATCACAGCTCCGCATGACTTCTCCGAAGGCATATGCTTACACTCGAGTAATTGTGAACGGCGAAGGCACTCACAGAACAAGGGCTCAGGTTAATCTTCCTTTGCCTTCTCAAGGTCGAGCTTTAGGAAGCTAACAAGACGCCAGTCAGCAAGAACCTACAACGCCAACCGTAGAAGCAACTAAAGACAAGATGACCTAGAAGTCAATTGGTATTACGACGGCAACACGCCGAGGGACAACTCACGGGGTGGTCCTTGCCTTCTTGGTCACTTGGTCGACCTTATCCTTCAAGTCAGCGGACTTATTCATTACTCCGTGTTGCCCGCAGAAATAGAGAGGTTCCTGTTTTGGTCTCGGCAACGTCGGGGAATCCACGGCCGGACGCTCGCTCATCGGCGTCATCTCCTTTCCGCAAAGAGGGCACTTCAAGACTAGACCAGACCTTCCCCGAACCCCATTGGAATCCTATCAGATAGACTATCGATAGCTAAAACCCTTTTATTAAAACCCTTCAACCCGAACCAACGGGGCCTGAGGTTACGCCTTAGCTCCCGACGAAATCACTAACTCGGATGAATCCTCAGTCGCATCTCCAATCTCATCAAGGTTTAGCGTATTGGTCGAGAGTTCCGGCGGGTGGTAACCCAGCCGCTTCCCTGTCGATGTAACTCTGCAGGCGTTTAATGGTTTTCAGATGAATCGGAGTCGCTATGCCTAGCATTTGCATTGTCTGAATGCAATTTTCTGGAGCGTACCCATGAAAGTGGTTGTTGAATATTCCAAAAGTCTTCTTCGTATTTGCCTGAACCTCTCTGATCTTAGGAACCCAATCTTGGAGTTGCTGCTGCGTGTAACGGTAGTCATACCACGGCCGTTCTCCTTGGCCATGCCACCTGATGTAACCGGTCGATGATGTAACATGTACCTCCGGCGGCAAAAGAGGTTCATCGACGATACAATAGGCTGCCTCGTATTTCGAAAGAATGCGCCACGTCGAATCTTCCATCCACGACTCGTGCCTGAACTCAACCACATACTCATAGCGATGTGGGAGAGCTGCTAGGAAATCCTCAAGGAGTTTATCGTTCCTTTTGAGAGAAGGGGGAAGCTGGACAAGGAAACATCCCAACCTGTCTTGAGTGAGCAAAGGGTCGAAGAGCTGTATGAAACTCTCCAACTCTTCCTGAGAACCCTCGTCTAACTTCAGCCGTAGGTCGTGCGTGAACTTCTTGTTAATCTTCGCACTGAACATGAACCCCCTCTTGGTGTTTCGTGTTAGGCCTATGATTGTTCCTTCGTCAGGTTGCCTGTAAAAGGAAGAATTGAGTTCTACGGTGTCAAATACTGAGGCATATTGTTGAAGCATGCTCTTGCCGGGGTCGTAGAATGGGCCATTCCATTCCCTGTATGACCAACCCGCGCAACCAAAATAGAATCGACCCATGATTGCTGTCGTCGCATTAGACCTCCAAGACTTCTCTGATTCAGATTCAGGTCGGGATCAAGTACAATGTGCCGGTTTATTTCTCCATTGCGGGACAGGCGAGCCGCCATAAGTCGGCTGACGATGCATGTTCCTCGGTTCACCTTGCGAACGGTAACCGCTAATAATTCGTCCATTACTTTCAGCGTCATCTGAAGCATTGTAGAACCTGTAACTCTCGCTAGATGTGACGCCCTTGAGGTTCAATCAGGTAGCCGATCTGTTCGAAAAAATAGAGGCTACCACGAAACGCTTGGAAATGACCAGCCTCCTTGTGGACTTGATCACGGAGACACCGAAGGATGAAATTAGCAAAGTTGTCTACCTGCTTCAAGGAAAGCTTTACCCTGACTATGTCGGCGTCGAACTTGGCCTCGCCGAAAAACTCCTGATCAAGGCGGCTGCAGAAGTTTCTGGAAAGACAGAGACGTCGGTTGAGGAGGACTACAAGAAGACCGGGGACGTAGGGTTGACCGTTGAAACCTTACTTCGAAAGAAATCGCAAGCCTCCCTCGTGAAAAGGTCTCTAACTGTCAAGACGGTATACGAAACCTTCGACAAGATCGCGAAGGCAACTGGCTCCGGTTCTGTTGATACGAAAATGCGTTTACTGATAAGCCTCTTGAACGATGCGACGCCGTTAGAAGGGAAGTTTATCGCGAGGATGGCTATTGGTAAGCTAAGGTTGGGCGTCGCCGATATGACTGTACTGGATGGGCTTGCGGTTGCTTACGGAGGCGACAAAGTTGCACGGGTACCGATCGAGAGGGCGTACAATCTCTCATCCGATCTAGGGTACGTTGCAGATGTGGTCGCTCACGAAGGCCTCGTGGGCATAGAAAAGTTCAAGATTACAGTCGGACGTCCAATTAGGCCGATGCTCTGCGAGCGCTTACCCGCTGCCCAGGACATTCTGGAGAAGCTTGGGGGTGAAGGAGCTGCAGAATACAAGTACGACGGCCTCAGAATACAAATGCACCTGAGTCCTAAGGGGGTACAACTTTTCTCGCGGCGGCTCGAGAACATTACCGACCAATTCCCTGACGTCGCCAAACTCTTACAAACATGCGTCAAGGCGAAAGAGGCGATCGTGGAAGGCGAATGTGTAGCAGTGGATGCAAACACCGGTGATATGCTCCCCTTCCAAGTAATTTCCCAAAGGCGCGGAAGAAAGTATGAAATTCAGAGAATGTCCGAAGAGGTACCCGTGACGGTATTCCTTTTCGATATCCTCTTCCTGAACGGACGTGATATGACACTAACCCCCTACCTCGAAAGGAGAAAGGAGCTAGTGAAGATTATACGACCCTCTGAACACGTGGCGATAGCTCACCAACATTTGACGAAGGATCCAAAGAGACTGGAGCAATTGATGGACGAAGCCGTTGCTTCGGGTTGTGAGGGTTTAGTTGTCAAGAGCATCTCGGAGCAATCTACCTACCAGGCTGGGGCTCGCGGTTGGCTATGGATAAAATACAAGCGGTCGTACAAGGCAGAAGTTCAGGATACCTTTGACTTGGTTCCCGTCGGGGCGTTCGCAGGACGGGGAAGACGGGCAGGTAGTTATGGTGCGCTCCTCATGGCCTCCTATAATCAGAAGGAGGACGTTTTCGAGACACTATGCAAGCTAGGGTCAGGCTTCACCGACCAAGACTTAGCGGACCTTCCGAAGATGTTGGAGAAGAGCGTGGTCACACACAGGCATCCACGGGTCAACTCGTTGATGGAGCCCGACGTGTGGTTTGCGCCCTATGCGGTTTTGGAGGTAGCTGCGGATGAAATCACATTATCCCCGCTTCACACGTGCGGCTGGAACCTAATACGGCCCGGTGGCGGATTGGCGCTTAGATTCCCCAGATTCACTGGTAATTGGCGGAAAGACAAGTCTGCGGAGGACGCGACTACTTCGCAAGAAGCGCTGGAAATGTACCAGAAACAGCTCAAGAAGATCGAAGCTGAAACATAGCGCGAATCCGCTAATTCCAGCTCCGAGGCCGAGTGATAGTATGCTGGTCTATAGGTGAACGATTCGTCTGCGTTTAGGCGACTTGATCTTCCAGAAGCCAGAAGCGTCCCTGTAGTACTCTGTAGTCTCCAATTGATGAGTCCTCAAGAGTACTAATTAGTATTAGTAGTATATTTAAGGCTTAGCAATGCTCATTAAGCCTATGGAGGCTCGTAAGTACTCATAGGGCGTCGAGGCATGTCTCAAGGCCTGGAAATTGTTCGGCTTCAGGATTTTCGAGGGCAGTATAGGATTACGATTCCTAGGGACATGGTAGAGAAATTGAAGTGGCAAAAGGGCCAACCCCTCTTCATATCCCTTGATGGGACTAAGATAATCGTCGAACCTGTGACTAGGCGCTAGTTTAGGAAGTCAAAAAGGCCGAAACGAAATATGCACTGACAAGTTTTGATTGACGACCGAGATTCTTGAACAACGTTTCCAGAATGCTCTTCTCTTGATGTTCGAAGGCGTGCTGGAAATGAAGATTTGGGAAGGGGCGGAAGGATTGGAACGATACATCCGAAACATACTCGCTGCGCTGCCAGAAGCAGTCTGAGTGGAATCGCTTCGACATAACTGATGAGGGCATCGCAATGCTGCCTCAGACTCAGTTGTGGGCCGCTATGGTCGCTAAGTGGATTACGAAGTCGTGAGCGATTTCGGTGAGGTCCGAGCCGGGTTGAACTATTACCACGACTTGTTCGTCATTCAACGTGAAGACAAGCTTGCAGAACGACCCTTCCTGCCCAACCATGTACGAAATGTCCTCGAGAAGGTCGGTTACAAGGAAGGAACTCGTATCTGGCGTCGGGAACGTGATGCGGCTGGTCTTGACAAGGACGTGAGTCCCAATTACATTTGAGGGATTTGGGGCTCGGACTATGACTATCGAACAAATTCTCGGGTCGGTTCGCATTCGTTGCAGGACTTCAGGTTCGGCTTGTCCCGCTTTGGGTGCGGCTTGTTCGGTTATTGTTCTTTGCACTTGATTCACCTCGCTGATGGTAGCCTGCCTTGCATTTCGTAGAAGGCCCGTCGTGCCATTGCTTCTTGCTGGAACTCTTGAGCGTGCTTAATTGAAGTCCATTCCCGCCCTTGACTGAAAGGCATCCACAGGGCTTGTGAAAGTTGTGAGCTCAGTTTCGGAACAAAGGAAATGATCTTCGGGCTTAACGCACCGGTGAGTCCTAGCCTGTCCAATACGTTTGTCACGATACTCAATCACATTATCTCCGGGAACGATAGGGTCGGAAGTGACGGTAGTAGTTTGTACCGTCGTACGATGGTAAAAATCGCAAAAGCCCAAGACGGGCCGCGTATACCGGCGTGGGACGGTTGACCAGTTATTAGGCTAGCGCCGATATTCAAGGTTAGTTGAGAAGGTTGTTCGAAGTCTCCTTCAAAGCAAAGCACGACTGCCCCTACGTGAAGTTCTCAATGAAACACCCGAACGTCAAGATGGTAGGCTGGTGCAATGGAAAGACAGATGTGATCGAAGTCGACTGTCCAGATATCGAGACCTACACTCGAATAGAGTCAGATCTGCAGGAATTGATTTCT
>JBEKSC010000041.1:0-14778 GCA_049517415.1 Bathyarchaeia archaeon | reverse complement strand
GGGTTCACATACCTGGTCGGGTTCACATACCTGGTCGGGTTCACATACCTGGTCGGGTTCACATACCTGGTCGGGTTCACATACCTGGTCGGGTTCACATACCTGGTCGGGTTCACATACTTGGTCGGGCTACTCGGGTTACAATGGGGGCTACAATGGGGGTTACAATGGTGGGTACAATGGGGGGTACTCGGGCTACCCTGTTTACTACATTTACTATGCTCCAGCCTACAATTGTTTCGTGGACCCGAATAACCCGAACGTATGTTACCTGTACCTGACCTACCCGTACCCCTCCCCGTACCCAACCTCACTCTACTATTCATCGTACTACAGCTGCTTTGTGGATCCGAATAACCCGAACGCATGTTACCCGTACTACTCCACCTCCCCAAACTACTCTAACCCATACTCAAACAACCCGTACCAAACCACTACAACGGAGAGCAGCGTTGTCACCCAAACAAGCTACGCAACCGAGACGACAACTTCGACTCCTACCCCCGCAATGGTTCTGAGCACCTTCACTAGCGTGGTCGCAACGACAGACAACTCTTCAGCCCCATTCTACGGATTCGCAATAGCAGTTCTTTTGATACTATTGGGAGCTAGCGTGTTCCTGCTCTTGCTGTCCAACTCCAGGACCGGTAAGTCGCCGCAGAGTTACGGTGGGACAGGATACTATTGTCGCAATTGCGGCAACCACTTGAATCAGCCTGACCGGTTCTGCGGGAAATGCGGAACCCAACAAACCCCAACAAACCCGCATACTTCAGGAACCGGCAACGGTCCATAGAGATTCACGAGGTTCGGTCAGTACTTAACTTCTAATGTAATTCGAAATTCAGGAAATCAATAAACTCGTGACGAGAACGCTACCACATTCGTGACGAACGGGAGGCCTGCTCATTAGAATAACCAGTCGCCGTTACGTTGTTTGAGCAACGGCGCGTGGATCACTTATCATATCGAGTGAGGGTGGAGAATTCTGCACTCCGTCTTAATCCATTAAGGCGCTGATTTTTTCAGCGTCAAATTCATCGGCCACTCCACGAAGCCTCATCACGAGACTCGCGTTGGCCCCGGTCCTGAAATCCCACTTCGACTCTTCTACGATTCGCCCGTCCCTACGCAGCAGAGCCTTCAACGCAAGAAGGAAGGGGCATGAAACAGACCTCAACCCTTCACTCAGAGCTTGCTCCAAAACGGGTGCAGAGCGGTAGTTCTCGAATTCCACCCTAACGTCCGCCGGCGATAATTGTACGTCTATCCGGTCCGCTAGGCCGTTCTTGGTGAAGAAACTGGCCAGAGCCTTCGTCGCGTCTTTTAGATCATCTGGATGCTGCAAGCCAGCCTCCTCTTTTACGAATTCCAGTATTCCCCTGCCAATGGCGTCTAGGAAGAGTTCTGCTTGCGCCCCCAAATACTCAAAGCCGTGAATCAAGCCATACTCCACAGCCTCGAATACGGGTATTCCAACGTGCGTATCCGAGGTCGCTTCTGGGATGGCCGTCAGGTCGGCTAATGCTGACGGATTTGGCGTAGCCTGACCCTCCCCATAAGGAACAAGCTCCATCTGCTCAAAGTAGTTGCCATCACTATCCACTTCCTCACTAACCCTTTTCCACGCGAGCGAATTCGACCTTAGAACCGAATTGTTGGCGATGCACATTGGACAGGCCAGGAGGATGGATCCCTTATTGCGGAGGTTCTTCATGAGAGGAAGATAATTCCAATTTTGCATCGTAACCGAGTATGCTTCGCCTTTCGGAGTGAGACTCACCTGGGCAATGTAGCCGTTCTCCCGAAAGATGTTGGCTATCTGAAAAGTCATCTGCATGGGGTCCTTTGATTCTTGAAGGATCCCCTTCTTCACTAAGTACTCCACTATGCCCCCGCCGACGTTGTCAAGCATCTCCTGCCCCTCATCGCCCAGATAGTCGAACGCCTTAGCGGCGCCGTAAAGCAACGAGTCGAGAGCCGGCAGGCTTATTGTGCCACCTTGCCGTGAGCTCATATCTTCACGACCTTGTCGCAGAAAGGCGAAAGCTGCGAAACCAGATCCCGCTCGGAATTCGTTTCCACCGTTATTAGCGAACCTGAACTGTTCCAGCTGCGCATCTTCTCCGTGAGGAGATGCGCGAACTTGACTACGGCATTGGCATCGTAGTAGATTAGGAGAGTTGACAGGCTGTCGAGTAATAGGAACCTGTCTTCTTTGATTTGTTTGACGGCTTTCGAGATGCATACGCCGAGGGTGCTCAAATCGACGCCCGAACCTACGCACGCGTGCGTCGCATCTTCTTCGACAGATGGAACGTCCGTGATCGCGTCAACGAAGAAAACAGAGTCGGCCGGTATCCCAGCCCTATCGAAGGATTTCAGCAGCGTCGCATACGGCTTGTTGAGGGTCACGTAGACTCCCCGCGGCGATCTGCTAGTAAAGTAGCGCATTAACCTCAAAACGGATTCCTGATAGCGTATCGGGTCCATTAGACCTAGAACAACGGGGTTCTCTAAACCTTCAAGCTCCTTCCCAAGATCGTCCGAAAGTAGACTTGATTTCACGGATTGGGAAGGTTGAACTTCTTTATCCACCGCTTGCGGCAGGACAGAATAGACAATGACTGGAGATTGCACGTTCTTGAGTTCACGTTCACCAAGCTCAATGGTCTTATACCCAATCTTGTTCCAGACCTGAGCATAGACCTCGCGTGAAATACAGATGCCGCCTGGCTCTGCTAGCGGTTCAATGCGGGAGGCAATGTTCACAGCGTCTCCATAAACGTCCCCTTCACGAAAGATCACGTCCCCGATGTGAATTCCTATGCGCAGAAGCATTTTCTTGCCCTGCTGCGATGTTTGGTCTGCAAAACTTTTCTGGATGTCAGTTGCGCATTGGACCGCTCGTAACGCGCTTGGGAACTCGACTAGAAATGCGTCCCCGATCGTCTTTATCTCATGCCCGGCATACTTTGCCAAGATCGGTCGAACGATACTGCGCTGAAGATCTAAGATCTGCATCGCGAGCGATTCATTTTCTTGGGTGAGCGCAGTGTACCCTACGATGTCAGTGAACATTATTGCCGCAAGTTTGCGCTCTTCAGACAATTGTATGAACAGCCGGAAATAGGGGAGAGATGTAGATAAAGTCTTAGAGGTTCAGGAAATTAACGAAGGCCTCATCCTCTGGTTTGCACTCTAGTGAAAGGCCAATCCAACCTCGACCTTACTCCAGTAACCAGTGGGGCCTCCGCGGGTGGAGTTAAAAGCGTCGGGCGTGGGAATTGAAATGTTCTGAGCGACAGCGAATGGGAGGGATGGCTCCAGTGGATGAAAAACGCGCACAGGTACGGGTAATACTGGAAAAAAATGAAGAGGAATCCTGGTTTGATCCATCATTCGGGAATTTCATAAACAACGAAATATTAGATCAGATTAAAGCCAATACGTCGAATCGTGCAAAGAACTGTCCAATACATCCTAGTCTCATCTGGGTTGACAAGTGAAGACTGCTCTTCGACTGCGTTCGGCTTTCATATCCTTACGTCCTCACACACTAACAAAACGATAACATACGGTATGGATAACGTGAAATACCCACTAACGAAGAGTATCGCGGGAGAATATAGGCTATGTCTGGGCCGATTGACATAGTGCTTTGTTTACACAATGCATTTCGTCGTGACACGCTGGAAGCCAATGAGGCTGCTTTCAAAGCGGCGCGGAACGGTGGGGACATGACTCGCGTTTTGGATCGACTTCACGTTACAGGAGAAATTCTGGACTATCACGCGAAGGGTGAGGAGGAGGCCGTGTTCCCTGCTCTCGACAAGGTAGCGCCGCTTGTAGCGAAGGCCTACTTTTTGGACCATCGTGAACTGGACATAATGGTTGCTGGACTGGAAGCGATGCGGACAGCACCAGATTCATTGACAGCGGCAAGGGCGACAGCTGTTCTAAACGCCTTTCTGAGAATTCACCTTAACAAGGAAGACGCTCATTTGTACCCAATTCTGCGAGAGCGAACTACAGAAAGCGAGCAAGCCTCAATCGTGGGGACGATGGCTAGAAAGATCCCCCCTGACAGAAATCCCACTGTTGTTCGGTGGCTTTTCCCGCTACTAGGCCATGACGACCGTGCCGTGGTCACCAGGGGCTGGATGACTCTCATGCCTCCGCAAGTTTTCGCTGGACTCAAGGCTCTCATACGAGAGACTGTTGGCGGAGACTGGGCCGAGCTAACAAGGCGAGTCCCAGAACTAAACTAACCCAATTGTGATCCGACCCACTCTCTACTGCGTCAATCTACCGGCTCTGTTTTGCCGATTGAATTGTGGATCCGTGCAGTTGCGTGTGTGGGTCCAATGGTACGGGCAACGCAAATTGAACAATCGTTATTGGTGGAGTAGTTCGGGGGTGCGCACCAGTAGTACCACACAAATCACGTCTTCTTCGCGGTTATTGCAATTGTCCAAAATTCCCGCGATACCTTACATTTGCTCAACTTGGTTTCACTCAAAATTGGTGCTATTTCGTCTGTCGCGTAGGAAGCGTTGAGTGACATGAGAAAACCTTGCTTTCTTTCTTTAGGTATAGCCCGTTGCAAGAGTACTCTTGCGAAGAGACTCATATCCCTACGTAGGTCGCTTATGTAATACACCCCGCCGGGTTTCAAGACGCGATGAATCTCGTTAAGGACGATTCTTGGGTCAGACCATTCGTGCAAGGAGCCGTTTGAGAAGACGGCATCAAATGTTTCATCGTCGAACACAATTTGCCGCGCATCGCCCAAAAAATATGCAGCTCGGTCATCCACATGGAATTCAGTCGCATTTCGCTGAGCTACTCTCACCATGTCCGCGCTGATGTCCAACCCCTTCAGGAAAGTGTTGGAGGTTTTCGTCAACCGATCGATTCCCAAATACCCGGGGCCAGGGCCGACCTCAAGCGCAGTTCCCGAGTTAATGCCGGCCTTGATGAGTTTAGAGGTATCAAGGTAGCCTTTCTTCATGAGGCTCCGCATCATGCGATCGTATGATTCTGTGGTTAATTGCCCTGTAACGCCTTCAGGTTCCCTTACTCTCGGCCTTGGCATTTCCAATCTCCTGCAGCCTTATACCTATCTCAATTGGAAGGTTGGGTCATTTTTCTGTGTGTGTCTAATGGTGCGCACACACAAACTTTTACGAACGAACGACGATGGTTCAAATTTGGATGCACGCACTATTGGACGCACACACCAATCACGTATACCATCAACGACACTCCCTGCGGACCTTTAGGCAATGAAAACTGAATCACTAGCACTGAGGATATGTCGACGCTTGCACAGACAAATACGCTCACTGCGAGCATTGTTCACGGGAAGGCGGACACGAGTGCGTTAATAGGCGGCATTCAAGCTAGACGTTCCAGCTCTCATGCTTCAGGCCATAAGGATGATTACATATCGTTTAGAGACAGAATCCAGCAAGTAGCTGTAGGGCCGAGATGTGACAACTTGAAGAGCATAGCAGTCATTAAGTTTGGCGGAAGTTTGGTAGATCTCACCGGAAGTAACATCAGCTTAATTGTCAAACGCATCATAGAGCTTAAAGAGGCTAAAGATCTTGGCCCTCTTGCAATCTTCTCTGCACCGAAAGGTGTCACTGACAGACTCCAATCAATTGGCGAAGCCAAAGCTCTGGGTTCAGATTATGACCTTGATTCAATATTCGCTTCTTACTCAGACTTTGCTTTGCGTCACGTAGTAGGAGAACAACTTCTCAAGGATTGCCAAAGCGTGCTTGCTGGGTTGAAGAATGAGGTTGAAAAGACTCTTGCAAAAGTTGATAGACGATTCGATGGCGTAAATCGGGCTAAGGTGCTCACCTCGGGAGGCGAGTTACCAACCGCAGCTCTGATGAGTTACGTCCTGAACTCGGAAGCGGTACACTCATGCCATCTTGACAAGGTATTGTGGCCAATAATAACCGATGACATTTTCGAAAACGCTACACCAGATTACGAGATGAGCGCCAAGAACCTATCTGGCCTTCTAAGTCTGTTAGAAGACGGAAAAGTTGTTACAGTTGGTGGGTTTCTGGGCTTGACTCATGATGGTCTTGAAACGGTGTTGGGAAGAGGTGGATCCGACCAGACAGCGGTCTTCCTCTCCCGACTGTTGAGCAGCCACTTCGCCGTTGAGACGATTCTGTTCAAGGATACACCTGTGCAGACTGCCGATCCAAGCATAGTCAAAGATCAGCCGCTCGAGAGAGTTCCAATGATGACCTATAACGAAGCACAAAAAGCGACAATAGCTGGGATGAACATAGTTCAGAATGCAGCAGTGAGAATTGCAAGGTCGCACAACCTTACAATCATGGTTGCACCTCTTTCGAACCCAACGCTAGGGACTATGATACAAAGAGACGACACGACCAATCAGACTGTCAAATGTGTAACGGGCTCAAGGAACTGCGCCATCATAACAATGAACAACGAGAAGAGCAGATCACTTGAAGATTGTCTTAGGCTTTGGGAGGACTATGATGGTTTCCTTGATCTTGGAGCGGAAGTCATGGATACCGGGCAGGTTCTACGCGATTTTCTGATTCTGGACGCTAACTTTGTCAGGAAGTATGAGAAGCAGCTAAGGTCATTTGACAAAGAAATGCAGGTCGAATATGGTGTAGGAATAGTCACTCTTGTCGGGGACAAGATGAGAACATCCCCTGGCATTGCATCAAAGGCCATACATTCTATTCCCAACATAAACATCAAACGAGGCGTCTTTGCACCTCACACGTCTCAAGTAATCCTCATACTCAATGAAGCCGATGTTCCGGATGCGGTCAGGGCAATTCATTCAGCAATTGACATAGGTATCTCAAGCAATTGAGGCAACTTTGGCCCGGTCAACCGTGTGGTCTTCCAAGCCACCCGTCCCTAGGCCTTGTATCCCTGGACCAGCTCGAAATGTTTTCCCGCAAATGCCAATGCCTTATGAGGATCAATCATGAAGTATGATTCAGACAAGAACTTCGATGGTGTTGCAGCATCAAGGGGACAAAACCAGAAGAAAATAGAAAATGAACAATTCGGTCAATCGAACTAGTTTTTGGTCAGCTCTTCAGGCAAATAGATAGAATATCTCAACAACATGATTATTGAACGGGGTGTCAGAAATTCCGGTAAAGCACGTTAGATTGGGTTCCGAGCATGCTCTATGGGACAGAATACAGATTGTATTGATAGGTTCGTACATTGTTGTGATGTTGTTAGATGATATCAGCACCGTTTCCTTTGGATATTCGAGTATATTGGCAAGAGTTTCCGCGTATCCAATTCTTCTTCTGCCCGCGGTTTTTCTCATCGCGGTTGGAGCATATCTGATTAAGGAGTCGCACGCCGCGGTTTTCGGCAAGGCAGGCAAACCTGAGTTCGTGGATTCCGGCGTTTATTCCCTTGTCCGTCACCCGATGTATCTTGGAACCATGATGATTTTGGTTGGCTTTCTTTTTTTGAAGTTTTCGTTGATTGCATTTGCAATATGGGTGATTTTTCTTGTTTTGTGCGATTGGATGGCGAGTTACGAGGAAAAGGATCTGTTGAGAGTACTTGGCGGGAAGTATGCAAATTATCAGAGTAGGGTGCCAAAATGGTTAATGTTCAGCAAAATAGGAAAGACTCCTCAATAATTTCAAACTTGCTTTACTACTCGGGATAAGGTGATGAATGAACCTCAATGGTGCGCGCACACACAATTCCTGACGATGGCGATTCGAATTACGCATTAACCAGGAGGATACGGCTTGAGAGTGTAGACAAATGCAAGCCTACCAGCTTGAGATTGCTCTCAGTCTTCTAGCCAGTCTTGTCGGGAGCCGGTAAGTTTGTCTTCGGTCGTATCTTATCGTGTTCAAGCCGAAGCGCTATACTCTCCACTCAAACCCACTTTCTCGAGGAGTGAGACGAATCGAGGGTCGGATTTGACGTTTTCAAGTTCTGTGTCGATGTTCATCAACGTAATGTTCGCGTCGCGTTGGTTGTACGCTTTGTTGAGCCACTCAAAGCCCTCATCGGTTTCTCCTAGAACGAAGTGAATAATGCTCATCAAGTAAGAGCTGAGGAATTCTTCCCCGAACCGCTCTTTAACCTGTGCCAGAAGCTTGTGCGCTTCTTCCTTGTTCCCGATCGATGCATAAACGTACGCCTTCACTTGTTTCGACTCTAATGAATTCCCTGAGAGCTCAGCGTATTTTTCAGCCGCTCTAAGTGCCTCGTCGTACATGGATTTCCGCAGGTAAGCCTGGATTAGGCTGGGGTAGACCTCATCATAATTCGGATCCAACTCAACGACCTTCTTGAATTGCTCTATTGCTTTTTCATATTCCCCCAGATAGTAGAGAGCATCTCCTAGGCTTAGGTTGATGAATCGAGAGAGAGGGTCAAGCTCTACTGCTCTCCTGATTTCGGCGAAGGCTTCGGTGAAACGCCTCTCCGAACATAACACGTGCGAGAGGAACTGGTGGGCGTTGGCATAGTTCGGATTGAGCTCTATGGCCTTCCTAAACTCTGACTCGGACTCCTTTGGTTTGTGCTCGTAATCAAACATGAACGCTCCCAGGTCTGCGTGGGGCTCGGCTAGGTTCGGGTTAAGCTCGAGTGCCTTCATTATATACGGTGTTGCTTTTGTGTACACGGTCACCGGGTCAGCTTGGCCGGTTCTTGCCAAGGTCCCGTAGCATTCTGCGAGTCCCGAGTATCCAAGCGCAAATCCAGGGTCTGCTTCCACTGCCGCCTTGTAGTGCTCGATTGCCTTCTCCATTGCCTCCTTGCTCCTTAAGTTCCAGTAGTACCTGCCCTTCAGGTACAATGTGTACGCTTCACTGCTCTCAGTGGGAGCCGTCTCCAACCTCCGCTTCCCTGACTCAAGCAACTTCACCCTAAGCGTCTCGGCCACCTTCTCGGCAATCTCGCTTTGAACGGCAAAGACATCGTTCAGCTCCTTGTCGTAATTCTGCGCCCATAGATGCCCTTCATTTCTCGCATCGATGACCTGCACGGAAATTCTGACTTTATTGGCTGCTTTTCGCACGCTTCCTTCGATGATGGTCCCGGCCCCAAGCTCCCGACCTATCTCCGCGACCCGCTTTACTGCAGTCTTGTAGGGCATCACCGAAGTTCTGGCGATAACGGTGAGTCCGCTAATCCCAGATAAGGCCGTAATCAATTCCTCCGTCATTCCGTCGGCGAAGTATTCGTCGTTTGGATCAGGACTCATATTGCTAAGGGGGAGCACGGCGACTCTTAGTCTGTCGAGCTCGACTGTCTGCGCCGCCTTCTCCTCCCGGAGCATCTCTACACTGTAGACATCAGTAGGGATACTTACGTTCTTGAACTTCCGCGACTCCATCTTCACCAGACGAAAATCGACCTTGTTCCATACCTGGTCATACACTTGTTCCGAAATGCAGACCCCACCGGGGTTTGCGAGGGGTTCAATCCGAGACGCAATGTTGACAGCGTCACCGAAGATATCTCCTTTGTTGTGTATCACGTCGCCCACATGAATCCCAATTCGGATCATCGCCCTTCTCTCGGGCGAGCGGCCTGAGTTGACTCTGCGATTCTCTTCTTGGACTTCAACAGCGCACCGAACAGCGTCCAGCGCATTGGGAAACTCGACTAGGAAGGCGTCACCCATCGTCTTAATCTCCAGTCCACCGTATCTCTGGAGGATTGGGCGTACCATCTGCTTATGCTCATCGAGGATTTCCATCGTAAGAGCTTCGTTACTCTGGGCCATAGAAGTAAAACCAACCAAGTCGGTTAACATAATTGCTGCCAGCTTCCGGTCCTCTCTAGGTTGCTCGGCATCTTGCAAGATTATTTGGCTCCATTCCCAAAGTTTGGCCGCGCGAATTATAAGCCTAGGCGTCTCCGCGGGTAGTCCACCTAACTCTCGGATTGGCTTTCGTTCCAAACTGACTGCGTGAGTTCCCAGTAATGAAATAGGCGAAGCATGTTGAACGCAAAAGTGTGTATTGTACCCTACTTGCTCTGAAAGCCGATGTGCAGATGGGTATCGTCGCAAAACGGTTTGTTGCTTGATCTGCCGCAGCGACATATGGTAACTTTGTTACCCCTGTAAACTGTCCCATCTTGTCCGCGTACCTCAAAGGGGCCGCGCATATGAAATGGTCCATTCTCAGATGGAATGATCTTCAACGGGCCGGTTTGCGGTAGGACTTTCTCAGTTTTTGTCTTGTTTTCGCCCAAGAGACCGTTGTGCTGAAAGTCGACCTCCTCATGGCTGTTGTCACAGAACGGTTTGTTTTTTGATGCGCCGCAGCGGCACAAACTCATGCGCACATCCCTTAGCACGAACTCACCGTCGGGCGTCTCGACCACAATCTCGCCACGCACGTGGAGCGGGCCGTTGAGGTCCATAGAAATTGTGTTAACCGAATCCGGAACTTCTGGTGGGCCGCCGTCTTTGCGGGTAAAGTGCAATGCCCCAGTGGGACAATGCATGATTGTTTCGGCTACTTGATCCGCTGTTGCGGCGTCCGGAAGGACCCAGGGCTTTCGGCTCGTATCGAACACGGCGGCAAGCCGGGACGTACACTCGGCTGCGTGGATGCAGCGCTTGGCACTCCAAGTCACTTCGATCTTTTCGCCATGATAATACCGCAACTCCTCATCCAGTATTCATCACCACTTTTCCAGAGGGCTTTTGCCTACGTAGCTTTCCAAGTGAACGCTTTCTCTGGTGAGAACTCAGCGATGGCTTCAGTAGTCCAGCCGTACTTCTCCTTCTCTGCCTCCAGCGCTTTCCTTGCCCGTTCACTTTTGCTGTCCAAGAAATGTGCAACTCCTTGCAAGATGGCTTGGCGTTTCCATCCGTCAGCGATCATCATCGTAATTGCGGGGTTCTGTTTGAGGTTCTTGTAGCGGGCTGTAGCTTCGTCAACTCCCACATAGATTGTTCCCTCGACAGCAACAAGATCTACAGGGGAGAGGTGGGGTTTTCCTTCTGCTTTTACCGTAGCGGCCAGGATCAAGACGTGAGTGTTAGCTAGCTCAAGAACCTCTTTAGCGGTCAGGGGGTTCTGACCATACACCTTCCTAGAATGAGGACTCGCTTGGGCCAAAGACTTCTCCATCACGGACTGCAAATCACCCAAAACCATCACCTAGCTGTAACCAAGCCCGTTTGCTGGATCCATCCACCGTTCGTTCGTCGTACGCAAAAAAGAAAACCTAAATCCCATTTCTACGGACCCGCTATTTCACCTTTATTTCAAACTCGTTTCGTGTTTGCGGTGGCCACTGACTATGCAGATCGTGATTACGCTTATGACTACACCCGCAATGAGTGGCACAGCGGGGTGTTGATACCTATCACGCGCTCGCTGCGGATTTCAGATTTTGATTTCGAGGAGATCATGGCTTGCTATAACTTCGCCGCCGAACTTGCTGTTCACACTCTTGACCATTTCCTTCTCTCTTCCTTTCCATAGCGGGAACAAATGCGTCAGAACTACCTTTTCAACCCCTGCCTGATTTGCCACCTCTCCAACTTCTGATGCTGCAGAATGATTCGTCAGTCGCGCGAGTTCGATCATATCGTCTGGGAATGAACATTCGTGAATCAGTAAGTCGGCGCCTTTAGCCAGCTCGATCAGGGATTTGGAAGGTCTTGTGTCGCCGCTAATTACTACCGTGCCTTCCCCAGTCTCTAACCGATATGCAACTGCCGGAATCCCATGCTCCACTGGAGTTGAAAGCACTCGGTAACTGTCTGTTTGGCATACAAGGCCTTTAGTTGCTTCATATGGTTCAACCTTCCACCCATCTTCTCGCAATCTTCTTACGATCTGAGGTGCGGATGGGTAGATTTTCTCGAACAATGTCTTGCAGAAATCCGCCGCGCCGGGTGGACCGTATAGGTACACTTTTTCTTTTCTACCAACGAGGTAACCTTCGAAAACTATGGATGGAAACTCGAGGCAGTGGTCCATGTGTAGGTGTGTGAGGAACATCCGGCTTACTGCCGCGGGGCTGATGCCTGCTTTCATTAAGTTCATTCCCGTGCCAGGCCCGCAGTCGAAGAGCAGTGATTCGTCACCTGCCACTATCACTTGGCTTGGGGCGGCTCTCTCGGAGTCCGGCCAGGAGGCACCCGAACCTATGATGACCACCCTCATCTCAACACCACTTTTCGACATGACTCGCCGGCCTCAGCAATAAATTGGTTCGCCTCTCGCAACTCAGAGATAGAAAACCATATGGAGAGTAGGAAATGTGTGAATTGGAAGTCGGAATATCTGCGGTGTTGATGACTTGGAGGCGTGCTCGGTAGTAAGCCTGCAGGTAACGGTTCTTGCCTACGGAATTTCAGCGTGTAATGGTTTGGTCTATTCGGTTAATGCCTTGTTAGTGTTGCGGAGCCGACGAACGAACTCCTGGAGTACTTTGAGCGCTATCTTAGGATGCTCAGATATTAGCGAATTGAACGACCATGCAGAAAGAATTAGGCACCTTGAGGGCTCTATGGCAACCACATCGGCCGACCTAGGTTGATTGTCGACGACTGACATTTCACCGAAAAACTGCCCTGGTCCCAGTTTTGACAGAGTGCTCCCATTTGATCTGATCTCCACAGAACCTTCTAGGATTAGGTAAAATCCTACCGTGCCCTCTCCTTTTCGTACGATAACCTCTCCCGTTTCATACTTGCGTTCCTTCGATAACTGAACTATGAATTTTAGGTCCTTCCTGTCCAGACCTGACCACAGGGACGCCTTTTCCAGCATTTCAATAACCGGGTCGCCCCCGGTCCCTCGTCGTTTCATGATCTCCATCCCAGAAGCCATTTAGGAATGGTAATTGGGCCTTTAATTCTTGTGCCTACGCCTCGCAGTCTTCGCACGCGGAGAAATCGCTTGCCCGCACTTTTTCAATACTTCTTCGATTTCGGCCAGCCCAGGCGGTGCCTGCGGAAGCATCTTAAGCCATGCGCAGTACTCGGAGAGTTCGGCAAGACGTTCGCTGAGGATGATCCAGGCCGTGCGCCTGTGGGGGATCAGGTAGGAGTGTCTACGGTAGATCTCGAATGCGGGGCCGGCAGTTTTCCCAGGAAGGTTGGGTCCGATTGGGAGCGCGGTCAGATATGTTCCGAGCGGTCTGATTCCGCTATACATTGTATCCACAGCGGTGTTGGCTAGAACCTCAAGCTCAGCGGGCGTCGTGCCCACGTGTAGAAAGAAACGAGTGAGCAACTGAAGCATGATTTCGTATGTCGAGTTAAAGAGGTCAGCCACCCTGAGCGTTAACGGGTCAGAAATTTTCACGATTGGTTCCGTGACATCGTCGTGGTACCTTACGTACGCTGGGACTACTGGTCTGGCAGGTTCAAAATCCGGATCACTCTCCCTCATCTTCTTGTATTCCTCGTAAACGGCAAGAAATTTACCGAAGTGAGCCTTCTTCCAATCTCCGCGCGCCCCTTCGCCTTCGATAATGATCTCCTCAATTGCCGCCGTTGCAGATGAGACATCACTTACTGGGACAAGCTTATCCCACCCGAAGAATTTCTTGGTTGCTTGTGCCTTTCGTGATCCTACGAACAAGTTCCTTTCGCCGTACTTTTTCGCTAGTTCATGTATGCCTTGCTCTATGCCCCTGTACAAATGACCGACACTAGAGAATTCCTGATGAGATGGCATCATACCTTCTAGTTGCACGGTCTTCTTCTCCTCTGCCGGCGCGTTGATCAGAGCCTCCGCGTCCTCCACTTTCATTCCCTCTGGTCTCTCCAGAAAGAGGGAATGTCGGAGAGCATCTTCTCCGAACGGGAGGAGAACCATCTGAACTGCAGACGGAAAATACTTCGAACGTTGGGGAAAATTCGGTCTATCGAAGCTTGGTGGGCCGCCGACAGCGCTCAGCAGATTGTTCACGAGGGCCAGGTGCAACATCTCTTGGACTGCAACTGCCGTAAGGGCTCGATCCCATCGCTGAACAGTATTCAGCTGTTGTGCGCTCAGCCTTTCGCTCTCCTCGCGTTTCAGGCTGAAGGTGGCGAATAAGTAACCGCACATAACCATGTGCTCGAGAGTGGCAGCGTCCGACAGTGTGTAGATTAGGGCTGAACGATTGTCGATTTCGATGGGTTTCTCTTTCTCCTCAGACTTCATACTTCGCGTATTGGATTTCTCAAATAAAACTGTTAATGGTTAGTGAGTTGCGAGTTGAGAGAGACCAGCACGCCGACTGTTTGACTTTGCATCAAACTATCCAGCAAGCGTCGGTCAATCCCCGAAAGTGTATGCGCGCGCACCAGCTGACCCAGACACGCTGTGTTGTTTCGTTCTGTGTGTACACTTAGTGTAGATCAACATCGCCGCGTAGAAGCATAGATAAGGCTATCTAGCAGCTCGTAAAACAATCTCGATTGAGAAACTTGGTTAAAACACACGGGTTGGATCGGGCTGCCTATTACCTCGTCCTCATTGGCGGCATTCTACTGGTACTTTTGAACATCCTGGCACTTATCGGACATGCCATTTCAATGCCCTTCAGCGTCCCACTGGTAGGGATGACGTTTGGCTTCGCTTTCCTCCCCTTGATTCTGGGAATAGTGGCAATTATCCTAGCCAAACGTGTCACTGAACTCGAGTGGGCTATTGTTCTGATCATCGTTGGTTTTCTCGGCGGAGGCATTGGCGGCATCCTCGTGTTACTAGGCGGACTCCTAGGCCTCATCTCAAAGTACGTTTAGCT
>JBEKSC010000040.1:0-15355 GCA_049517415.1 Bathyarchaeia archaeon | reverse complement strand
CGTTTTCGGCTGTTTCTCAGCCATATCTCGAAGCCGGTCAATTCTTTCTAAAACTGCCTCGTTATCTTGCTTACTTAGGCCGTACTTGCCTAGGAACTCCTTCAGTTTGGCGAGGTTCTCTGATACTGTGTAGTGGAACCCCCATTCATTTCCTAAAATCTCAGCGATGTATCCCCCGTTGACTTGTTCCGCGTCTCCTTTCCCGATGTCGTGTTCGCTCAGAAGTATTATCGCGTCCTGGATGTCTTTTTCATTCGTCTGGACAATCTGAAGCTTTTGCAGAAGAAGCTCCGCCAACGGTACAGTGGGTGAATCAACCTCAAGCCTGCCGGTGAAGTCGATCACGTGAGACATTTGGAGCTTGTCTAGAAAGACGTCTATGGCTTTGTTTCCTTCCTTATCGTTGAAAATCTGTCTGTGCCTTCCTGTGGCTCCTGTGAGCATGAGGGAGATGTACGGCTCATATCCCAAGTCGATGAAGAGGCTCTTTGTGAGTGGGCGAAACTTGCTGTAGGTAACGAAATCCATGTCGTGCTTTGGGACGCGTTTGAGCTTTTCGTACAAGTCCTTATGGGCTGGACAGTGCATACGAATTGCTGCGCCGCCCAATATCCTCAGAGGGATCTTTCTACCGTCAGCTTCGGAAATTATGCGTCGAATTTCTTTCTCAAAATCATTAAAGGTTGCAAATTCACCCAAGCAGTACCTCAACCTGAACTAAGTCACATTTGTTGTTCCATGAACTTTGGTTTGTGTTTCCACATACCGCATGGAGAAGATGCCATCAACCTCTATTAAGTTCACCTACGCATCCCCATAAACTAGTCCGGCAGGCCACACGATTTTTGGCGTTCGTCTGGATATTTTTTTGTGCAAGTTTTGTTAACATCCGATTGTAAATCGTTCCGGAAATTTCAGATACTCCCTTAACGGTTCACGGTTGTATTGTGTTAACGGATTGTCGAGCAGGAACGCGCCTTCAAGGCAAAACGCTAAGTCCAGAGGCTCGAACCTTAATTTGACAGACAGTATGACATCTACTTGTTTTCGTCTTTTGAGGTTACTTGGAAGTGTCCGTCGAGAAACAGAAAGCCCTCGCACTGTCGTTGACTGGTAGGGTTCTCTCGGAAAATATGCTTACGAATTACCTATGGGTGATCCCGCTAGGAATGGGATTCGTCGCTTGGGAACTGATTACAAGGCTCAACCTGGTTCCACAGGCAAACCTGCCAACCTTCTCAGGTGTGCTAGGTGTTTTCTTCTTGTCCATTCAGCAGCCGTCGTTCCTGCTTCGCATCGCGCACAGTTTCCTAAATTTGAGTCTCGGTTTAATGTTAGCCTTCGCGACTGCTTTGCCGATTGCCTTCGTTGCGGGGAGCAAGAACAAATTTGACTTAACGTTTACGCCGCTCATTATGCTCTTCGGAGCTTTGCCCGACCTATCCTTCCTCCCGCTTTTGGTGCTCTGGTTCGGCGCGGGAAGTGTTGCAGCTGTCATAATGGCTTCCTTGGCCGGCTTCTTCCCCATATATTTCACTGTGAGAGACGGAACGAGAAATATCCCAAAGGAACTTTTCGAGGTTACATCGGTCTTCAAATCAAACCGGCTCTCGACCTTCACAAAGATGGTTCTCCCAGCCATATCCCCACACATGTTCAGCGGCCTAAGGCTCGCCTACGACTTCGGTTGGGAAATAATAATCGCCATTGAGATAGCGACAAGAGCTGCGGGCATAGGTAGTTTCATTGAAGGGTCCGTCAGCGGCGGGTCACTCGACAGCGGGTTTGCGGCAATTCTGGCGATAGCCCTGGTTGCTGTGGTGGTTGACAGGGTGTTTTTCGGGTCACTGGAGTCTTGGGCCAAGAAGTGGGCTTAATGGGGCCGCATGTCGAACTCGAGAACGTAAGCAAATTCTATGAAGCGCGTGACAAGACGCACGCGCTCCATGAAGTTAGCTTCGGAATCGACCACGGCGAATTTGTCACCATAGTTGGTCCGAGCGGCTGCGGTAAGTCCACCTTGCTCAAGATCATGGCTGGGATTGATGCTCCAACATCAGGGGAGGTTCGTTTTCAGGGCGGCCCAGTTCGAGGCCCACATGATAAGATTAGCATGGTCTTTCAAGGCTTCGGACTCTTCCCGTGGAGAACGGTCCTGGAGAATGTCGAATACGGTCTAGAAATGCGCAAGACGCCGAAGCCGGACCGTCGAGCCCGTTCCAGAGAATATATAGAAATGGTTGGGCTAGCAGGATACGAACACATGTACCCTAAACAACTGTCGGGAGGAATGCGACAGAGGGTCGGAATTGCGCGTGCCCTCGCCGTGGAACCGGAAGTAGTCCTCATGGACGAAGCGTTCAGCGCAATCGACGAAGTAACCGCGGACGTTCTACGCGAGGAAGTTGCCGACATCCACAAAGAGACCGGAAAAACGTTCGTCCTCGTCACACACAATCTCTCAGAAGCCATTGAACTCGCAGACAAGGTTGTTGTACTATCCTCTCGCCCAGCAAAGGTGAAAAAGATCCTGCCGATCTCCCTTGAACGACCGCGAGATAGGACGCATTCCCTATTCGTCCACATGCACCACGACATACTACACTTACTCAAAGAAGAACTGGAGAACACGTTGATTCGACACAAACTGAGAGAAATCAGGGAAGTTCAGTCGTTGCACGACATGGAGGCGCCGAAGAAGGAGACGCCCACTCGAGAACGCTCAAACTCTGTCGCAGCAGCTTCATCCCCGAGCAAAGCTAATGCGATTCGCGAAGAAACGATTTAACTCGAACCCGCGTAGCAGTTCTGTTTGGCTACGCGAACGCAGGATGTTCGCGTTCTCGCGAGCTGCTCTCATCAGACAAACGGCTGACGAACTTACATGGCACATATCTTAGACTAAACTTCTCTGCCTAGCGTTCGTAGACAGAAGCTCGAAACAACGATGAAAGTCTTCCCCACGCATTGTGGTACGGGCTTGCGATGAGTGAGTCCGTTGAACAGATGGGCTAGCGTTTCGCTCTTCTGGGTCGATATCTCTTAGCCGCCTACAATTAGCTGATGGTCGATGCCGTCTGGGGTGAGCGTCAGCAGGCATCCATGCATTACCCCTTCCACATATGCAGAACCTGGGTTGATGCAGATGGTACGCTTAATGTTGCAGACTCCAGCTGACTCATGAATGTGCCCATGTAACGCGAGCTTTGGTTGGAATTCTTGTAAGACCTTTCTTACTGACGTGCTTCCCACGTGGTCCATCATAGGCGTACCCATGAAGAATTTCGGCCGCAAGTCTTTTCCGAGCTTCGGCGCAAGGTCCAGCACCGTATTGTATGCGGGTGCGTGAAAATCGCAGACCAAGTTCTCTGTCGAGGGGGCTCTTTGAATTTCTGCCCGCAGGCGTTTCTCTAGGTCACGTTCGCTGCATTCGCGGGGAGAATTCCAAGGAGTGGGATTGACCCAATCGCAGCTTACGAGCGAGTGCTTATCGTCAAGGTTCACGCATTTCCCTAATGTGTACTCGACGCGCTCAGAGCTCTTCAACACCTCATCGATGGTGAAGGTGTCGTCATTGCCAGGGTTCATTATAACCCGAACATCCTTAGGAATGATTTCATCAATTTTTGCGAGCCAGTTTTTGATTGTCTGCTGCATTAGCTTGTCGAATAGTTCCGTTACCCGTTCTGGTTTGGCCCGGAACTCCTCATATTCCGGCCTTCCACAATGGTAGTAATAGTACCCAACCTTTCGTATTTCGTTTTGTATCTTAGGGAGCTCGTCCTCTCTCATCCTGTAGTCAACCCCAAAGAAATTTGTCGCATATATGTTGTCATCGAGTTTAACGATTGGCACTATCGCTTTACCGGTGAGGTCGCCGCACATCATTAGCACATTTACCTTAGAACTATTTGATACTGAGAGTATCTTGAGAAAGTAGGTATCTCCACCGTGAAGGTCGGTGGCGAACAGAATCTTGGTCCCGGACAAGTTGCGTCGAAGTTTGATTTAGGAAGCGTACTGAAGTTAAGTCATTCGGTCAATCACCAATGCTACACTTTGGTGGCGGGTTCTTGCAAGTGCGCGGCCGCCAGTCAGTGCTCGACCTTTCTCTGCATTATTTCTTATAACGCAGTTTTCTCGAATGAAAATCGCCGCGGCCTTCGTAGTTAGTTTAATAAGCGCTAGCGGCAGAGGTCAGCTTTGGTCAATACCTTGACCGAAGAATTCAAAGTAGAACTCTTCCTAAGAAAATCAACAGGGCTCGTCAAAGAGATCGGACCTTTCGGCTCATTCATGCTTCCGTGGGCGTCGATGGCAGGAAGCGGCATAACTCTCTACTCGATTTCCGTGATCTACAGCTATCCAAATGGAAGTGTCCCCGGCGCATTTCTAATCGTAGCAGTTCCGACACTCCTAAGTGTCATTTGCTTTGCTCTGCTTGGGATAACTACGCCGAGGACAGCCGGCGCGTACGTCTGGGTTTCAAGGTTCGTTGATCCATTCGTTGGATGGTTTGGGACAGGATGGATCTACTGGATAGCTCAGATATTCTCGATCGGCCTAATCGGCTACGTGCTTGAAAGTGTCATCCCCGTCATTTTCACCATTATTGGTGGGGCTGCAGGAATCCCAGCGCTTACGGCCTTCGCCACTGCAATGGAAAGCAACACGGTCACGCAAGGCGCTGTCATCATTTTTGTAATAGTCGTTCTTGGCCTGCTGGCGATGATCGAAATCAAACACTACATGAAAATAGTCATGGCCATCTGGGGTCTGAATGCTATCGGCCTTATTGTTTCTGCAGTACTCTTTGCTACCAACAATCCGACAACGATTCCCTTTGTTTGGAACAATGTATGGGGAGCTGGTTCATACCAAATGATACAAAGCCTAGCAACAAAATACAACTTGGCTGGTTATGTAGCCAATACCTCCAGTGGTTGGTTCAATGACACACTCGGTATTGTCGTGTACATCTTCTGGGCACTAACGGGTTACGAAATCAACTCGTACGTTGCTGGAGAAGTGAGGAACCCACGCTCCTCCTTCCTATATTGGTTCACTGGAGGAATGGTTGCAACGGTCATCTGGTATTCGCTCGTAACGTGGCTAGCATACAATGCCTATGGAAGCTTCATACTGCAATACAGCTACGTTTACAACCTATTCCAAGCAGGGAAACTGGCGGCCAACGAGACGGCGGCCGTCGCGCCATACATGCTACTCCCATCAATGCCTCTCTTCTCAGCAAGTTTGGCAGGATCAGCCGCGATTCGAATTCTCGCTGCGTGGTGGTTCTGGCCGATAACCTCCATAATCGTAACCTATCTTTGCGCCACCAGAAGCATGTTCGGAATGTCGTTCGATAGGATGTTTCCATCAGTGTTCGGCAAAGTCAGTGACAGAACCCACACGCCCATTCCAGCCACTATCTTCACCATGATCGCGGCCGTAATCGTGGCCTTAACCTTCTTTACCTCGTTGGGCTACCTAGCAAGCGCAGCAAATTCATCGTTCTGGTTCGCGTTCGTCTATGTCATGGTTGCTTTCTGTGCTATCGTCTTACCGTACAAGCGTCGTGACATCTGGGAGAAAGGCACGCATAGAAGAATATTCGGGATTCCAGACATGACTTTCTTCGGCGCGCTTGCGGCTATCGGCATGCTTTGGATACTGACATTGAGCACGATCGGAATCTCGCTGCTTGGCTGGGACGTATCAATCCTCTGGATGATGATCGGCGTAGCGATCTTCGTCTACTTCGCAGCTAAGAATGAACGGCGTGGTATCAACATAACACAGATTTACGGAGAAATTCCGCCTCCTTAGACCCAGGCCCTTAAGCACAACCCTACCCCTCCTTCTTTTTTGTTATCCCTTGTGTGAGTCCTGTGACTGAGTCTAATATCCTCAATGAGGCCGACCGGATAATCTCAACTGCCCAAAGTGAAGGCATCACCCTTCGTCTCCTTGGCGGGACGGCAATTGGTTTTCGATGCCCAAGCGCTAAGCGGCCTAGTGTCTCACGCAAATACCCGGACATAGACCTTGTCGGTTTCAAAAAGCAGTCTCGCCGGATTCGGGAGTTATTCCCTAAGCTCGGCTACTCGCCGAATGACTCGTTCAACGCTCTTCGTGGTGGGAGCCGACTGATGTTCTTTGACCTGCCGAATGAGAGAAGAGTGGACATATTCCTAGATTACTTCGATATGTGCCACAAAATAGACCTCAAGGACAGGCTAACACTTGAACCGTTGACACTCACAATGGCGGACCTACTCGCGACAAAGCTGCAGATCTTCAAAACGAACGAGAAAGACTTCAAAGATATCATCGCAATGTTTCTTGATCACGAAGTTGTTGATTCAGAGAAGCCTGACGCAATAAATGGGAAACGCCTTGCGGAACTTTGTGCGAACGATTGGGGAATCTACAAGACCTTCACAATCGTACTTGACAAGACCACGGCCATGCTTGACAAATTCGATTTAACCACTAAAGATAAAGAAATCGTGAAACATAGGATGGCGGTGGTTTCTCAACTGATAAATAGCGAGCCGAAGACTATGAACTGGAAAATGCGGGCAAAGTTAGGCGAGAAAAAAGCCTGGTACAAATTACCTGAGGATATGAGTGAGTAAACTTGCCCATATCCTTCAAGAAGTCAGTCACCTCTCAAGGGTACCTACAAATATAACAAAGGCGCTGTATCGCCTGGCAGATGCGAGGCATAGAATCACTTGACTGCACAAACTAGCCACATGGTGCTAAGTGAACTACACCAAGCCGTAAGAGGAGAGTTCCCACGCGCCGATGTCGATGCGAACGGGAGGAGAAGAATATTCTTCGAAAATGGCGCCGGATCACTCGTTCTCCGGCGCGTTGCTGAGACAGAAGCGAAGGCGCGCATAGATTGTTCCGCGAACGTTGGCGGCCCCTCATGGGAGTCGAAGAGGAACGAAGAAGTAATAATGGAAGGTAGAAGAGCCGTAAGCGACTTCCTGAACGCCCCGTCAGAGAGTTGTATTTTCTCTGGTGAATCCGCAACCAGTATCCTCTTTCATCTTAGCTACGCTCTATCGAAGGAATTGTCGGGGAAAGAGAATGTCATTCTCACCGACTATGAACACTATGCGAATATCAGCCCTTGGCTCGAACTCGAACGCCGGGGCGTAATCAAAGAAGTCAGGTTTGCAAGGTTTAATCCAGCTGACGGACAATTGGACATACCGCATTTCGTGAGTCTTCTCGACAGCAGAACCCGAGTAGTCTCAATAGCTGGGGTCTCAAACGTAATGGGGTCGATAACTCCTGCTGCTCAATTGATTAGATTGGCGAAGGAAGTAAGCGCCTACACAATTCTCGACGCTGTCCACACGGTTCCTCATATTCCAGTTGACGTTGAGAAACTTGATTGCGACTTTCTCGTATTCTCAGCGTACAAGCTGTTCAGCCGACGCGGAAGTTTCGCCTACGGGCAGAAGGAATTGCTGGAGAAGCTAGAGCCATACAAAGTAGTGCCTGCTCCAAACGAGCCTCCAGAGAAGTGGGAGATGGGAACTCGAGATCAGGCGCTCTTTGCTTCAATCAGCGCGGTGATTGAATACCTAAACTGGTTAGGAAATGAGGTCCAGCAGGAGGTTGGTGCTGAAATAAGCGAATACACGGGAAGAAGACGCATCCTTAAGGCTGCGCTCTCATGGATACGCAAATATGAGCAGACTCTTTCGCGGGCTATGCTCAGCGGAGCAGGCGGCATGGAAGGATTGAGCGATATGAAAGATGTAGAATTATATGGTCCAAGAGGTCCTGAAAGAACAGACCAGCGTGTCCCAACCTTCACCTTCAATATTATCGGCGCAGACCCGCATGAGGTAGCACAATACTTCTGGGACAAGCATGCAATAGCTCTCTTGGCGGAAAATAGCGGGGGCTTCTATTCCAGGACGTTGAAGACGTACGGGAAAACCATTGGTGTTCGCGCAAGCCTCGCACACTTCAATACCGTTCAAGAGATAGCGGGCTTTCTATCCGGCTTGGCGGATGCAGTAAGACACTTCAAAGCGGCGTAACCCAAGGAGTTCGCTACGCCGCAGAGTGACCGTTTTCCAAGCTTACGAGGCCAATATGTCTTGAAGGACTCGGTTGTCGATGTTTCCGCCACTTATCACAGCAACTGTTCTCTTCCCCGCGAATCTCTGTCCACTATTCATGATTGGAGCAATCGAGATTGCTCCAGATCCTTCGGCAACTTGCCCCTCTTTTTCCCATAGCACACGAATTGCTTTCCTAATGGTTTCTTCATCGTATAGCAGAACTTCGTCTACGTACCGTTGAACCATCTCAAACGTTATTGACCCTTTCTCGATGTTTCCGGATAAACCGTCCGCTATAGTATCCCGCATTCCTACGTCAATAATCTTCCCTGCCTTCAATGAATAGTACATTGCAGGCGTAGTTTCAGGTTGCACTCCAAGAATCTCTACGCTGGGTTTGATGCTCTTTGCTGCGATGGCTATCCCCGAGATTAAACTTCCTCCGCTAACAGGCACAATAATCGTGTCTACCGCTGGAAGGTCCTCGAGAATTTCTAACCCCACCGTTCCTTGTCCTGCGATGACGAATGGATCATTGTAGGCGGAGATGAATGTCAGCCCTTCTTCTTTTGCAAGCTCTCGAGCATACTGCTCTGTTACGTCGTATATTTCGCCATGTAAAATCAACTTGATTTTATGTCTCTTGATCTTCTCAACCTTTATTTTAGGACAGTTCTCGGGGACGACCACGGTTGCTTTCAAATGCAGTTTCTCCGCACCGACACCGATAGCTTGAGCGTGATTTCCTGACGAAGCTGCGATGATCCCCCGCTTCCTTTCCTCGGCACTCAGCTTCATCATCCTGTTGATGGCCCCTCTTATTTTGAAAGAGTTTGTGACCTGCGCGTTCTCGAGCTTAAGATACACGTCTCCTCCGCAAACATCAGAGAAAAACTGCGAACGTATCAGCGGAGTCTTGTTGACGTGGTCTCGTATGGTCTTCCTCGCGTCCTCTATGTCACGCAAGGTAATGATCATGATTTCCTCCCCACTTCAATACTCCGAATCCGGGTCATGTCTGATTTACTCATTGCGTTAGCGATATGAGCCGTTCTCCTATGTTAGGAATCCAGGGAACCTATAGCTTTCTCCACTTCCACAAGGATTTCGCATGATTTCACCAGTTCCTTCATCCTGTTGTGATCGGGATAGAGCGGGCGGTCGATATCAAGATACTTTACGTGTTTACGGATTACGGTATGAGCAATTTGCGTTCCCTTTCCGAGTTCATATGGTGTCTCATATTTTCTACGTAGGTCAAGGGCTTGAGCAGCAGCCATGAATTCAATTCCCAAAATACCATAAGCATTGTCGAGAATCTGGAAATTCTTCAGGGCGGTGTTCATGCCCATGGAAACAAAGTCTTCCTGGTCAGCCGCAGCCGGAATTGACTGTATAGAAGCCGGCATACAGAGGATTCGCTGTTCCGCGATCTGCATATCGGCTGTATATTGGCTTAGCATTAGCCCGGAGAACATGCCCGCGTCCTTAACCAGGAAAGGTGGAAGTCCCACGCTCAGTGCAGAGTTATTCAGGCGGTTCATGCGGCGTTCAGAAAGTACGCATACCATAGTTACTGCGACACCTACCATATCCATAGGCAAAGCAACGGGCGAGCCCTGGAAATTGGCGCCTGAGAGTGCGAGATTTTTATCCGGTAAGAAAATAGGATTGTCTCCCACACCATTAAGTTCGGTTTCTACCTGTACTCGGGCAAAGGCAAGTGCATCATGTGCTGCACCGATCACCTGCGGTGAGGAGCGCATCGAGTAGGCATCCTGCACCTTCACTTTTAAATGACCTTCAGACAGGTCACCGCCAGCTGTTACCTTACGGATTGATTTTGCGCTGCGGACGCCACCGGGGAAACCGCGAACTTCAAGAATTAATTCATGATACGGTTTAAGGTTGGCTTTCAGCGCCTCCAGCGACATGGCGCAGGCTATTTCAGCCTGCTTGAGCCAGTTATTGGTATCATATACCATCAGGGCCGACATGGCGGTAAGTACATTGGAGCCATTAATTGCAGCTAGACCATCGCGTGCTTCCAGTCCGGGAATGGGGATACCTGCACGTTCCATCGCCACATGGCCTTCCAAGAATTCACCCTTGTAGTAGGCATGCCCTTCACCCATCATAAGCAAAGCAATTTGCGCCATAGGTGCCAAATCACCGCAGGCACCTACAGATCCTTTCGTGCACACGTAAGGCGTAACACCCTTGTTCAACATATCCACGAAAGTCTGAGTAATCGCCAGGCGGCAACCGGAATTCCCGTGTGCATGCACATTGATGCGCCCGAGCATGGCACCACGAACCCAGTCAATAGGCATGGGATCGCCGATGCCTGCAGCATGATTGTAAATCAAATATTTCTGAAAATCTCTTACCTGATCATCGTTGAGCACTATCTCCGATAATTCACCTATACCGGTATTGACACCGTACATGATCTCGTGGGCTTGAACTTTCTTCTCAAGCATCGCACGGCATGAATTGATCTTCTTAATGGAATCGGGATGCAGTTCCACTTTTTCACCGTGACGTGCAACACGTACAACATCTTCAATAGTCAATCCTGAACCATGCAATACCAGCGTCATCTTACATCTCCCGCTCTCATTATTTCCTTCACCATTTAACCAGCACTCGTGATTCTCGCCTCATGTAGAGGAAACAGAGAATTACGTGTTTTGGGCTACAAAGTGTTCTACAGAGTTTGAAGCTACTTCGCTGATTAAAGTCTTCGATAAGTTTCCTGTATTATGTTGCCACTGTCAATTATCACAAGCATCCATGTCATGTACTTGGAGTCGTCAGACGCGAGGAACATCACTAAGTCTCCGACTTCTTCGGATGTCCCGACGGTTCAAGTCACGATGTTCGCTGAGCTTAGGGTCACTTGGACAACGCTAGGACTAGAGAACTCAGGCACAATTTCCTTGCGACGATTGTGAACCTGAAGGAAAAGTAAAACGAGCATCGGGATCAGGAGAAGAGCGATCCAAGCTCCACCAGCGAATTTTGTGAAGCCAACTATAACGAAAGTGATCCCAGTCGCTAGAGCTCCTACGCCATTCAAGATCGCCTTCGGTGTCCACCTTCTACCGCGTTCGCGCCACCAGTGCCGCACCATACCAGCCTGCGAAAGCGTGTAGGCAAGAAACACACCCACTGCAAACAGAGGGACCAAGGCATGGCTGCTTCCAGAGAATGCTACAATCAAGACTCCAGCTGACAATGACAGAAGCAAGATTCCGTTAGCGAATACTCCTCGGGAATTAACCTTGGTCAGTGGTTTTGGAAGAAATTTGTCTTCTGCCATGACGCTCAAAAGACGTGGTAAGCCAACAAAACTAGTGTTTGCTCCTACAGTGAGCATTATCAACGTAACAGCTTGGACGATCAGATATGCTGGGCCGCTTCCCATCAGGTGTCGAGCCAATGCCGATAGAATCGTTTCTTGGGGGCCGGCGACCACGCCGAGCATTTGCGTAAGCCCGACACTCCCCAGAAACAGGGTGCCCATTAGAAGTGACATAATTATCATTGTCTGGCCCGCATTCTTTGTCGCAGGAGGTCGGAAAGACGGAACACCGTTGCTGATAGCCTCAATTCCCGTCACCGCGGTACACCCAGTGGAAAATGTACGCAGCACCAGGAGTGTGGTTAGAGGTACTATGGCCGGTGGGGCAGTAGAGATCAATGACACTGGCCCCTGTATCGAGAGACGTACTCCACCATACGCTAGCATAGACAGGTAAGCGACCAAGAATAGATACACCGGTATCGCCATTACGATACCGGTCTCACGCATACCTCTTAGATTCAAGATTGTTATGACGGCCAAAAGTAGCAATGATAGGAAAACTTTGTCAGCCAACAGTTGAGGGAACGCTGATGTAATGGCGTCAACGCCCGTTGTCAGGCTCACTGCCACATTCAGCAGGTAGTCTACAATCAGCGCCGCAGCGGCCACTAAGCCGGGGACCGTTCCGAAGTTTGAGCGAGCAACGGTATACGAGCCACCCCCGGAGGGGAAGGTTTGGGTGATCTGGTAGTAAGAAAGGGCCAGAAGAGTCAACAGTACAGTAATGGTCAATGCAATTGGAAATGCCAGGGATAGCCCGATGCTCCCACAGACAACTAATCCCAGATAGATTTCCTGATCCGCATATCCAATTGATGCCAGTGCATCAGGCGAAAATGCGGCGAGCCCTTGGAGGTTGCTCACTTTTCGGTGTTCGGTCTGTGCGGTTGGCAAGCTCGAATCTATCGAGCGTCTGATTTCGCCCAAAACAGGAGCTCCACAAGTCTCCGTGTAGGGGCGGCCCAAGACAAGTCCTGTTAAAAAAAATTAGGCTTCACTTACTAACTTCGGAAAAGCCGAGCTAAGTATGTACTCTTACGAAGGTATCAATCGGCGCTATTCTCCTAATCCCCATAATGGTGGCTATCTTTCTCCAAGTTCACAGCTGCCAATCGGAGAGGATCAAGGACGCGATGAAAGCAAGTTGAATTAGAACTGCATCACATCGCAGCATAATCCCCGGCTGGGTTGGAAAATCGATCTCAGTCATCCGCATCCTATCCTTGGGGAAATCATCATTCAGGGGTTAAGTCATCGAGAAAAGCTTGAAAGTTGACTATTTCACATCAAAATCCCAAATAACGATGGTCCACACCGTTATTCTTAGCGATCGCAGAATGGTCCTGTTCAAGACAGCCCTAGTCGGCGCTTGTATCCTAATCGCTGCCATGCTGCTGCTAACAACGCTTGCGCCGTACGTGACAGTTGAGGTGCAGCAGGTACAACCCCGGGACGTTGAACCACACGCGGAATTTCTCGTAGGAGACGTCGCGGACCGAAGCTATACCCTACCAGCCAATGTAGCCGTATCAGGATCTGTCGATGTAACCCAAGCCCCGACAAACGCGTCCAGTGACATTAGGTTCATGGTCCTCGACGACAATAACTACCAGAAGTGGAATTCCGGCCAGCAGTCAAACTTCCTGTTCTCAGCCGATGACCAAGGCAAATTCAATTTCAACTTCACAACCACCAGCACTGGAGTCTACCATTTTGTCTTTGACAATCGGGCTTCACTGTTCAAGAAGTACATAATTCTCTCAGTCGGTTACAGCGAGGTCACAATCAGTTACGTTCCTGATCCACGTGTACCATACATCGGGTGGGCATTGGCGGTGGTCGGGGGAATCCTTCTAGTTTATGGGTTGGCGAGGAAACCGCCCATCACATGGGGCTAGGCAACTTCAAATAGAGTTGCACTGTAAAGCGTTCTCGGTTTCATAATGAGCGGGCTTACCAAGAAGATTGTGGTTGCCGACCAAAATTTATCCGCAATCCTAGGCGTGAAGGCGGGGGAGCTGGTGAGCTACGCGGAGCTCTCTAAAGGCCTCCACAAGTACATCAAGGATAACGACTTGAAAAACCTTCAACGTGCACACACTTCAACTCCAACCAGCGCGCCAACCCCTGAAGCGAGCGAACCAACTCCCGCAGCGACTAGCCCGATGGTTATCCCTGCAATCTCCGCGGAAATCAAGAAGTGTAAAGATTGTGGCGCTGAAATTCCGGGCGAAGCCACTTTCTGCGATCTTTGCGGCGTAAAGCAATAGCTGTAACTTCACGCGATGTTGCACTGCAATTGAACGACTGTAATGCCAGCTTAAATACGATGAAAACTCGGCTAGCATACTTTTAACCTTCGCAGGCTGAGGATTCGATATGGGAACTGAAAAAGTAGGAATCATAGGGTACGGCACATACATCCCCCTGCAACGCATCCAAAGCGAACTCATAGTTAGGGCGCGTGAGAGGAAACGTGAAGACCTGCCCCAGTTCCTAGACAAAGTAAGGAACGGTTTGTTGCTGAAGGATAAGTCCATCGCAGGGATAAGCGAAGACTCGATAACAATCGCCACCGAAGCGGCGTTGAACGCTGTGGAGATGGCGGGGGTTGACCCTGCCGAAATTGAAACCGTCGCAGTTGGTTCAGAATCAAAACCTTACGCAGTTGGTACCATCGCTAGGCATGTAGCGTCTTTCTTAGGCCTAGGTAACCGTGTCTATATTGCAGACCTTGAAGGCGCATGCAACTCAGGGATGCAATCAACTGCTTTCGTTGAAAGCCAAATTCTGAGTGGAAGAATAAAGTACGGATTAGCTGTCGGAACAGATGTCGCGCAAGCGCCGGTGGGCGACCCGTTAGAGTACGCGAGTGGGGCTGGCGCTGGAGCTTTTCTGCTTGGCAGAGATAGCCCGGTGGCTACAATTGTTGACACCGCAGCCTATTCGAGCTTAACGATGGACTTCTGGAGAAGAGATGGAGCCACAGTTCCAAGCCACTTCGGTCGTACAACTGTCGAAGCTTACATCAAACACGTCATCGGGGCCATCGAAAGCCTCCTGATGAAACACCCCGAGGTGTCCCTCATGGATTTTGATCACATCACGTTCCACCAACCGTCCGGCTACATGCCCATGAAAACTTGCAAGACTCTATCTCAGGACAAGATACCTATCCTCGACAATCCGGAGCTCGAAGAGAGAATTCGGCTGACGCCCCAATTCATTGAGGAGAAGGTAAAACCGTGGCTGCGCGTCCTCGACACTGGAAACACATACGCCGCGGCTACTTTGATAGCCACATGCGACATACTCGACCATGCAAAACCTGGCGAAAATGTGCTCGCGGTTTCGTACGGATCGGGCGCTTATACGATAGCTACCTGGATGCGTGTGGAAGAAAAGCTCCTCGAAAGAAGAGGCCGAGTTCCCACAGTTAGGGACTATGTGAACAGACGAAGGGACATTAGCCTAGAGGCGTATCAGAGGCTGGTGAGATACAAGCGTGGCTCTATCAAGGCTAAACTGCAAGTTCCAAGGATAATTGTTGAGATCGAGCCCTACAACGGGAAGACTTTGACTTACACGTTGTGCAACGGTTGCCAACGAGTATTCTATCCAATGAGGGACCGATGCTTGGAATTTGACTGTAATGGGCCCGTGGAACAGCACACTCTACCCGTCAACGCTCGAGTGCTCTCGGTCGATAGGCCGACTGTTAGGGAACGATTGATGTCAAACTTCGACATCCTGAAAGCAGGTAAAGTGTTGGTTGTCGATGCGAGTTCCAATCAAGTCCAGCCGGGAATGGAGCTTGAAAGCCTCATCAGGCGAATAGATAATGAGGGAAAATCAGGCCTGATCATATACGGGCCGGTCTACAGGC
>JBEKSC010000039.1:0-15591 GCA_049517415.1 Bathyarchaeia archaeon | reverse complement strand
ATGATCGGGTTACCATGGTGATCGTTTGAACAGATGAACCGAAAGATCCGATTGGCCCGGTGACTCCGCTCACTGTAGCATAGCAGGTTGATTTGACGTTAGTGTTGTCGTAGCCGAAAGTGACTGTTACGAAATCGGCCAGAGGCAGAACTCGACCGGAAGAGGGTGCCTCTGCGATCCATTCGGCTGAAGACCGCTTAGCCTCGTTCAACTTAGCTGAACTACTAAAGGTCTTACTCGTGGTAAGATCAGAGATTGTGATAGTGAATGCCCCGCCAGTATAGTTCACTTCCGCGGAGATTTTGTCGTTTGGCGCAATCGGAACTGAGGCGATTGTGACCGATGCCTTCGGGTAGAACTCATACCACGCATAGTACGCAGGCGATCCATTTTGGCAGTCCGAGGATGTACCAGTCTGCTCAACAGTGTTTGAACTGTAGCCGTCGATTCCAACCCAGAAAGCTGCATACTGATTGGTTGATGGGCAGGTCCCTTGAATGGCTGGGACAACCCATGATGCTTTTACATCGCTTACGGAGTCCTTAGAGCCCGTGACGGCGTATCCGCTCCAATTAGCGCTAGTGGAAGGTCCAACTCGAATTCTAGGTGCTAGTTGTGGCGTTGGGAGCGCATAAGCGAGCGTCAGTAACGATATGAATACTATTCCAATAACCACGATCGCCACAGGTTTGGTTGAAAGCATTGTTATGCCTCAGCTAAATTCGAAATTGAATTCTCGCACTTGATAAGGCTTTAGATGGGCCGCGCACGTTTTATGTCAACACCAGAAAAAAATCCTCAACAAGAATACGTTGAATTGCTACTGCCGCTATTGCCATTAGTAGAGCATGATAACTTAGGCCGACCTGGCGAGGGGCGGTTTCTATTGGGTAGGAAAACAGCTTTTATTTTTATGAACAAATTCACTGGGCATCTGCCGAAGAAATCTAGAACATTCTTGCGAAGCCTGTCGAGACTTTATTCAGTCTATGAAAGGATTTTTGAAAAGCTAAAGCCCAGCGAGATCATGCAGATCGTCTGTCAAGGTAGCTTGATGTACATTGACACGCGTGACGTAGCGGTCGCTCGCTGTTTGCTGACGGAAGGAGCTTGGGAACCCTATGAAACTGAGCTGATGAAGCAAAGCATCAAACCTCACATGATTTTTGTTGACATAGGAGCCAACATAGGTTACTTCACGCTTCTCGCCGCTCGGTTGCTGAATGGAACTGGCAAAGTTGTTGCAATTGAACCGGACTCAGGGAATTTCAGGTTATTGAGTCTGAGCGTCCAAGCTAACGCTTACACGAACGTGATCGCTGTTCAAAAAGCTGTATCGAACAGGACGGGCAGAACCAGATTGTTCTTGGATGAGAAGCTCATCGGCATTCCGTCCTTATCCGAAGATAACCTTAGCACGAAAGGCGGGGGCTATGTTTACGTCAATACTGTAACGCTAGATTCACTCCTACGTGATTTGGCGATCGAAAGAATTGATGTGATGAAGATCGATGTTGAGGGGGCAGAGGGCTTAGTCTTTGAGGGCGGCAGCAAGATACTTCGCCGTGTGGACAGAATTTTCATGGAGTTTAAGCAACAAGCTCTGAGAAATCTGGGAACAGAGCCAGCGAAATTGACTACGCAGCTAATTCACGCTGGTTTCGAAATTAGCCGTATTGATGAGGACAAACGCAGATGTGTTCCGGTCGGACACGATTACAATTCACTCCATCGACTTCATGAAACGAACCTGCTCCTTGAAAGGTTCTAGGAACTTTGGGCAAGCTTATGTGCAGGGCTTTACTGGCTAACCTTGTGATGTCAGACTCACGCGTGAACCGCTTTTTCTCTCGATTGTATGATGTTTTTCTTGGAAATGCTGGGTTCCGATGATTGGAATATGACTGTAGGTTTTGTCGAAGTACGCAATTCCGCTCCATAATTATCTGGACTCTTCACCAACCAGCCGCGATGCGCGTATTACAAATGCCTCGTAGTATCCAACCTTAGGAAAATTCCTGGCAATATCGGACATAGGGTAGAGGTCTTGAATCAAAGGCAAGGCTTTCTGAATATTGATGTCTTGCGAATGCCTCCGCCTAAGGTTCCGTTCCACGTGGGGATGAAACCCAAACATTCGAAGCCTCTCGAAAAGGGAAGGTAATGAGCCGGTCGGTCGCTCCACGCCTAGAAATCCCAGAACGTAAAGCCACAATTCTCCTTCTGAGGTGAGACAGGCCTCACTTTGGGATATTATCTTGTCAATGGCTTCGTAACCGGTGGGACCTGCAAAGTTCTGTATGTCAGGCATAGTAACCTTAGTTGGGAGTTGGGGTGGATTAGCGACTATGATATCAAATGCTCCGCTCATTAGAGGAGAGGCGAAGTCTCCCCGTAGAACATCGATTGCGTGCTCTTTGTGATTTCTGCGTACGTTTTTCAAAGCCAACTTGCAATCGCGATCGGAAACATCCACGGCGAAAACGGAGGCACAACCTTTTGCTGCCATAGCAATTGCGATAATCCCGTTGCCTGTCCCTAAGTCAACAATCCGCGTACTGTCAGCTTTTGGATTAACGAGTTCGGCGAGCGCTAGACCTCCAACAGGAGGGCCCTCGCGGAACTCGATTTCATAGAGTTTGCTTCCGCTTTTGTTCAGGCATCGCAGATGCCTAGATGACACGGCATAATCGAATCCGAGGGGCTCTAGGAAAGCCGCATGCGCTGCGGGCTTTTTGAGCTGCGTAGGTAAGATGCTCCTCAGTCTCGTAGCGCCGAATTTCAAACTGTACTCCAGCCTCTAAAGAGTCGTCACAGTGAACCGATGTTTTGAGTTCTTAGCTCGAAAGAGGAAGGCCGCGGAAAATAAGATCGCAAGAACCTCCGCAAATAAACTACCGTTTTATGTTCTCTTGATGTGTCTCCAAGTTCATCATTAATGCAAAAGAATTTCGGCTTCAGGAGCCGAATCTTCCAGAAAGCTCGCAGCATTCTACGAGAGTTGTCGTCCATAAGTACGAGCCTATAGTTCGGAAACCCCAAGCGTTTCGCTTTATGACGGTTTCTCTGCTCTGGACATTCAAGTAGATAGTAAGAATACAATACTCGCAACACTAGATCATTTTCTGAACGAAATCTGTGGCGAGACGTTTCCCGGTATTCTTTTGGAAGTAGGTTTTCTAGGCATGCTAGGATGTCACGGTCATATAACTGCGGAGCATGCGCTGGCAACAAGCGTGGGCGCCTTACGCCCCAGAGTTCATCGATCAGACTCTGCGTATAGGCGTAAGCTCTATCGTGTATTGGGCCCTCGTCAAGATTGGAGTGTAGTGGAATATGCTGAAGGAAAACGTACTGACCCTTTGCAGTCATGAAGTCGTCTAAGGAGGCCGCTCGTCCGAGAAAGACATCATCATTGAAGTACAGGAAATTCTTGGAGAGGGTCGGTATTCTATGAAGATGAGACTCGATAGCATTGGAATTGAAGGTGGGAAGGTCTGATTTATTGCTAAAAATCACATCATGCGCAACGACTGAGACTTTCTCATTAGTAAGATCCAACCATCGAGGTGTCGGCTGATTTGTAACGATGTGCACCTTACGAAACCATGGAGCGAAAGCCTCAAGCGACCTAAGCGAGTACTTCAGTTCCTCGTTGTCGCGAAACCTCTGTGAACTAACGGCGGCTTGGGACGGCGACGATGAGACGGCTTTGAGAGAAGTTTCAAATTGGCTCTGAAAGTTGGGGTCTGCTCCATCAACCCAAGTGTACACGATGTCAATGTTGCTTTCCATGCAGACGCCTTCAAGCGAGTCTATAGTATTCGGATCGCCATGGGTAAGAAAAGCATGCTAACGCGAACGAAATCTTTATGGTTATTCCGGGATTGGTGGGAGTCTCTGCTCTATGGCCAGTATGGAGAGAGTTGCGTTAGCGTGCGCTCGCGAGAGCAGCATTGGATCGGCAAAGCAAAGCTTTTCCAACAATAGGCAACGGTTTGTTGGGAGCGTTATGGGTGCAAGGCGGTAAGGAAATCGTCGTGCTTTCGCCTCATCCTGACGACGCAGCACTCGATTGTTCAGACCATATTCTTGCATGGAAAGAACTTGGTCTTCAAGTGAGTGTTGTTACCGTTTTCACTAGACTAGTTACGTCATCGACTGAAGGCCCAGCCCGTGACTCTTTGGCCGATCTTCAACGCATCAGAATCTATGAAGACAACAAGGCGATGAGTGCCCTAGGTGTATCGTGGAACCAGCTAGGCTTCGTTGATGCAGCGTTTCGATACGATCGTGAAAATCTGCGCTATTCTGACGTGGGGCGTAGGCGAAGCACATCAAATGATCAGATGCTCAATGTACTGATACGAACCATATTGTCGCTCAGAAATCAGAGCGTGTTTGTAGTGCCTCTCGGTGTTGGAGGACACCTCGACCATATTCTTGTCAGAGAGGCCGCCGAGGGCGCAGTTGATCCAACCGACCTATACTACTACGTTGATTACCCTTACGCCCTCTCAGTCTTCAACTGGACTCGTAGTAATCTAGCGAAAGTCATGAGGGCGAGAAGATCAATAAGATGGATGTCGAAGGCAAAGAAACAACTGCTTCAAATGTACTCTTCGCAAATCCCGTTGGTCTTCTCCCACTCGCGGTTTTCTATTCCTTGGATTACGTGGACTATTTTGAGATCATATCCAGAAATAATCCTTTATCAGAAACGCATAGAGTGATGACTGATCATAGTCTCGGACGTCAGGACTTTTGAAAATAGATGCCGAGGGGCTGAAGGGCTTATATCTAGTCGAGCGAAGAAATTGTTGGCCAATGCGCCCGAGAGAATCCCTATTGAATTCTGGTGAGTCGGCCTTCGGAACCTGAAGGTGAAGGTCGATTAAGAGAAGGGTTTTGGTTTTCCAACCTTATTTAACCGCGTCCGGGGGCGGAAACGTAGTCGCGGCATACATTATTGAGGCGTTAAAAAACGAGTATGCGGTTTCGATTCTGACTTGGGAGCCCGTCGATTTCGATGAAATTAATCGTCTCTTTGGCTCATCGCTAAAGCGCTCGGAGTTAAGTGCGATCACTGCACCTCGACTGCTCACTCTTCTCGCAAAGGTGAACCCGCTTAATCCCGTACTTTCGTCTTTTGAACGAGGGCTCTTGCTACGCTTGTGCAAGAAGATGAGAAATGACTTTGACGTTATTATTTCGGTAAACAATGAGGCAGACTTCGATCGCAGAGGTATTCAGTATTTTCACGAACCTCCCTATTGGATCTCAGAATCGCACGAAAAGCCTACTCTCAGTCTCAGCCGCTTATCTCGCCATAGCCTCTCGACGCTGTTCAGAGGAGAACTTCGACCGTGGATGCGTCTGTGCGACTTTTCATTCGAGCGAATGAAACATAACTTAACTTTGGTGAATTCCAAATGGACCGGAAGGAAACTAAAGGAGATTTATGGATTCGAGAGTAAAACGGTTTATCCGCCTGTTGCAGGGGACTTTCCAGAAGTCCCTTGGGGGCAGCGGGAAAACGGACTCGTCTGCATCGGTAGAATTATCCCATCGAAAAACTTTGAGACGCTCATCGAGATCACGGCACGCGTCAGAAGAACAGTTCCTGAAGCTCATCTGCACATCATTGGAACCAAAGACGAATCACGAGCATATTTGAAGCGGCTGCAGCGCCTCGCAAAGGATCGAGCATGGCTTACTCTAAGCGAGAATGTGACTCGAAGGGAACTCGAAGGACTCGTCACGTCCCATCGTTATGGGATTCACGGAATGGTAAATGAGCCGTTCGGTATAGCGGTTGCCGAAATGATGCATGCTGGCTGCATTGTCTTTGTTCCACGGGGTGGCGGACAACACGAGATAATTGGCGCAGACGATCGTCTAACATTTGGAACCGTTGACGAGGCCGTAAGAAAGATCACCCGTGTAATGCAGAACCGAGACGAACAAGATTCGTTACGGAAATATCTTAGGCCTAAGCGAACACAATTCTCTAAAGAGCGTTTCATGCGTCAAATCCAACAAGTCGTCGAGGGCTTCGCCGATGCTCATTGTCCACCCGACGCAATGACTCTAACTCGTAGCAGACCATTAGGCTGAGTCAGCTAAGACTTGCCGACTTTGGGTGTAGGTCATTTAGAGAGTCTTTAAGATAGGTAATTACAAAACTGTGGAGGAATTGACATGGAGCACAAGGATAAGATTCTCATCCTGACGCCTGTAAAGGATGCCGAGCGGTTCCTTGACAACTATTTCCAGTCTCTTCACCTACTAACCTACCCACACGGATTAATCTCTCTGGGATTGCTAGAAAGCGATAGCTCCGATAACACCTACACAAACCTAGTCCAAAGACTACCCGGCTTGGACAAGGATTTTAGATCCGCATCCGTCTGGAAGAAGGACTTTGGATTTCACCTCCCACTAGGGACCCCTCGATGGACTTCGTATCTTCAGAAGGAACGTCGAACTGTGCTGGCGAAGAGTCGCAATCATCTCCTCTTCCGCGCGCTTGACGACGAAGACTGGGTCTTATGGTTGGATGTGGATGTTGTTGAATACCCACATGATATCATTGAAAGGCTCTTAGCCACTGGGAGGGATATCGTTCAACCCCACTGTGTCACTGAGTACGGAGGCAGCAGCTTCGAACAAAACGCTTGGAGAGACAAAGGCAGGTACCACCTGGACCAGATGAGAAAAGAGGGTGAACTCGTAAAACTGGACGCCGTCGGAGGAACCATGCTGCTCATCAAGGCCGACATTCATAGAGACGGCCTAATCTTCCCTCCCTTCCCTCACGGTGGAAAGAACCCATTCATCAGAGGAGCGAGATTTCAAGCAACCAAGAGAGACATCATCAGTTTACTCTTGCTAAAACCAGAAGCCATCAAAGTCCTAAGAGCAATGCCGAAGAAGAAACTTCTGGACCTAACGAAAAGATATGATGGAGAAATTGAAACTGAGGGCCTCGGAATCATGGCCCATGATATGGGACACGAGTGTTGGGGAATGCCAAATCTGGAAGTCAAGCACGCCCCGATACACGAGAGACCGTTAAAATACGAACAATCGCCCTGAAAACAGAATTTGTCTCCACGATATCGAGGGCTCGAAAGCCTTTCGGCTGTTAATCTCCTGTCGTTACGCGTTCTCTGGCTGTGTCTGCGAGCCTTTGGAAGTTTGCCTTCCTCAAATGTTCCTGGATAACAAGTAGCACGTATCGCCGCGTTGCCTGCGCTAATCACTACCAAATCCATATTCACTCCAAGAATCATCGCGGCGCGACCAAAAGGTCGTATAGCTGTTAAGACTCGCGACAAGCGATATATCGCCATGTTACGATGAAAGTACACAGGGTATTCAAATGGAAAGTCGAAGAAGAGTCGGCGTCCAGGTGACTGGTAGAGATAGCCGCGAAGTGCTGAAGCGGATCCAACAGGCCGAGGAGATGGGAATCCAAGCAGCTTGGCTGACTACTGCAGGGGCTGGACATGACGCCCTGACCATGCTCGCGGTCTGCGCAGCCCACACCGAACGTATACTGCTGGGCACTTCAATTACGCCCACATGGCCTCGCCACCCCGTTGTGATGGTGCAGCAAGTGCGTGTCATCACTGACCTGGCTCCCGGTCGGTTTCGGTTGGGCATTGGCGTCGGCCACAAAGAGGGTATTGAAAGCGTCTTTGGATTGGAATATCGTGCCCCGCTGGCGCACCTGCGTGACTATTTGCGAATTCTCAAGCCACTGCTACAGCAGGGCAAAGTGAACTATGATGGTTCCCACTATCAGGCCCATGCGGAGACTGGTGTCACGCTGGATGTGCCGGTAATGGCTGCGGCACTCCGACGCAGATCTTTTGAGCTGTGCGGCGCCGAGGCAGATGGGGCAATTACATGGGTCTGCCCTAGAGTCTATGTCAAGCAAGTCGCCGTCCCGGCGTTGCGGGCAGGTGCAAGAAGAATCGGACGCCCAGTACCCCCACTGGTCGCTCAGGTTCCTGTATGCGTCCACGAAAATCCAACTGAAGCATTGGCCGCCATACGCGAACAGCTAGCCGTCTATCCCTCCCTTCCAAACTACGCGCAAATGTTCATTGACGCAGGCTTTCCAGAAGCTGCCCAGACGAAAGCCTGGAGCGACAGCATGATCGATGCAATTGCTTTGTATGGAGATGAATCGCGCGTCAAAGAGCGGCTTCTAGAGACTTTCGATTCTGGCGCCGCAGAGCTCCTCGTTTCGCCGATTCTGGCGGGGCGTGATAAGGCAGAATCGTACTATCGGACAATGCGGTTAGTTGGAGAAGTGTCAAGAACAATCGCGAAGTAGCCGGTTGAAAACGTGCTGTTTGTCGAAGCTACTGCGATTCGTAAGGTGAGGACAGTTGATGCGCACCAGCATACTCACACACACAAATTGCCTGAAACGACGACGGACGACGGTTCAAATTACGTTGCCCGCACGAATAACTGAATGAATGCAGTACCATAGCCAAGTCCGTACTGTCAGTCTAATTTCAGTTTGCTAATCAGCAATATTCAAATTATGACGCGTTCAAAAACATTGTTCGTGTTACCGCACAGGACCGAAGCGGATTTCGTTTGGCTCCGAAGGTTTCAGTCGTTGTCGAAACTGTCAATGCTCTCCACTACGGGCCTCATCTTCTAATCAAGACGTTGGACTCCATTTACCGTCAGTGTCCGCCTGATTGCGAGATCCTGGTTATAGACGTCGGATTGTCACAGTTTACGTTGCAAGAACTAAGTAAACTGTTCCCGCAAGTCAGGATAGTCGAGGCGAAAGGATCTGGGTACTTTCAAGCTAAGAACATAGGCTATGAGAACGCACGTTCACCGATCGTGGTCTTCCCCGATAGTGATTGTGTCCCTTCCACTGATTGGTTAGCAGCAATCACTGAGCCTTTCGGAAACGGAGCTGAGGCGGTTGCGGGGCGTAGCTTGTACGTGGGAGGGTTTCTCGCCAGAGTCATGAACATCACAGACTGGGGATACTTCCCAAGCACCAATGCCAAATTCACTAAGTTCTTCGCGGCCAACAACTTTGGTGTCCGCAAGCCGAGCAAATTCCTCTTCGACGAGAGGTTCTGGAGAACCGGCGGCGACATAACGATGGCCAACGACATGTACAACAACGGAATCCGCATCTACTTCTCACCGTCGGCTCGGATCAACCACTACTTTCCATATCGGATAAGTGATTTCGTGGAAATGAGGTTCCAAGAAGGCTTTCACGTAATTGAGACCAGAAAAATCGATCCCAATCTTCGGGGCGGCGGATTACTGAAAGCGTGGGCGCTAGCCCCGCTGTTATATTATTTCGGGCGCTTAGCTCTAGATGGCGAAGCAATCAAGAGGCATAGGGAAATGATGGGCATCAGCTTCTGGGAGGCTCCCGTGCTGTTCCTTTTCGCAGCGGCATACAGGATGCTGGACATGTTGGCGATGATGCTCACTTTGGCCGCACCTAGGGGATTCAGGACGAAATTCGATTGGTAGCGAAATACCGAAAAGCACAGCTGATGGATGGCCCTTCGCGGCGGCGGTCCGAGAATCCTAACGCTGTTGAGACATCCCAGCAGCCTTACCCTCACTGGGTAGAGACTTTGCCGATTAAGACAGCGGATGAAGCGAAAGCAATAGCCAAAGACTACTTGGGAGGCAAAGAGCGGTGACGAACGATTTTGATTGAGATATAGGTAAGTTCGTCCTTTAGTTTTTTCATGCAACCGACTCCGCGACTTGATAGATACCTGCAAAATGCGGGAACGGTCTTGGGATTGCTAGCTCTCTTTTGCTTGCTTCTCAGCAATTATTTTGCCGCGCAAATCATCCAGCCTTTCACGAGTCAGACAAGCGTGAGTATCGTAACGCAAATTTCGTCCACTCCTATGACCTCAACGACGATTGCCTCAGGAACGTCATGCGCCGTACACCCATGTACCATTTCAGTGAACTTGAGTGAGACAGCAATAGGGTCTGAATATATTACTGGCTACGTAAGTCATGTAGTTCCAACGGTGGAGAAAGAAGCGGTAGACCGTTTCAAAATTCTTCTTGAGAATGCTGCAATCGTCTTGCTTCTGGTGTCCGTTGCGCTACAAATTTTCCGTTGGGTAAAATCAAAGGCTCCGAAAGTCAAACAAATGGGACATGGAACTGTGGTTCTCAGTCGGTGATGATTCTCTTCGCGCTCTGAATTGTGTTGCAGGTTTGATGGGCGTACAAATTTAGCGCTACATGCCACTGTGCTGTTGTCTTCGCGTGTTTCAATTTCCATGATTCATAGAACTTCGCCGCGTCGTCGTCGTTCGTATTAGCGTCGGCGTCGTCGTTCGTCGTCTTCAGCGTCGTAAAGTTAATCTAGTCAAGAGCGGCGGGGGCGGCTTCTAATGGTGCGAGCATCAGAAATTGAACTCTAGTTTTGAAGAGAGGTGCGCTCTAATCAGACGTGTTCTAAGTACATGTCGTCAAGTGACGAAGTCGCACTGAGAACACTCCCATCTCAAAATCTGCCCCTCTTTGTTCATAATCTTTCTTAGGACGCCTTTCCTGCAATTTGGACATACAACAACAAGTTCTGGTTCATTATGACGAAGCAGTGCATCGAGCAAGTTCTTCTTTGAAGCCTCTCTTGCCAAGTCGGTTATCGTAACCCAGCCCAAGAACTTGTCGCCATCAAAAACGCCGACCCTCGTGAACGCATTCCCTACAATTGTCTTGGCCGCCTCTTTCGTCGATGCTCCCGCATCTATCTTAAGGAGCGGCGTTATGACCTCACTTACCTTCACTTCATCCGGTCTCTTGTTTAAGGGGGCGAAGTCTCGGAGTAGTCCTCTATCAGTCAACATGCCTATCGCCTTATCTTCCTGAAAGACAACTACTCCTGAAACCTTCTCACGGTTCATAATTGTACAGGCTTCCAGGACGGTAGCCGAAGAATTCACCCGAGGTATCCTGGTGGACATCACATCTCTAACTTTAGTCAACTCTTATCATCGGTGCCATTATGTTAATGCAATAATTCAAATTTGTGTGTGTGCGCACCATTAGACCCACACACACTTTTTCTGACGACGAACGACGACGGTTCAAATCACGATGCTCGCACCATTGATACCACACACACAATTGACGGTCCAAAACCCGGACGCGAGAATTCGCCTCGAGCAGAAATCAGTCCTGCCATTCCTGAGTGACCAACTCCTTTAGCGTCGTGTCGCGCAGTTCCACAAGATCACGCAAAACCTTGACCCATTGCGGCGCGTTCGAATCTTCGCCCTTCCACGTGGATGTTGAGTTTTAGACGTGGACGTTGTAGGGTTTTAGAAGGTTTTTCTTAGGGGTTATGAGGGTCTTATAGTGCGCACCAAATTCCCACCCCCCAAAGTCCAGAAAACTTTTGAGAAAGAACCTGACTTTGTACCAATTGCTAACAAGTCCCGAGCCCCGGCCAGGGCGATGACGGAACCAACTCTAAAACAGAATGCACCAAGAATTGAACAAGACTTGGCCCTAATAGCCATAATGATTTAGCAGAAAACTCCTAAATCACGAATTTCGTTGTGAACTCTCATTCGTCGTCGTAAAAGTGTGTGTGGGCTACGAACCATCTAAAAACTCACGAAAACAAGACTCTAAACCACACTAACCTACATCAACAAGGAACATTCGAGCCCAAGATTCTAACAATACTTCGTCGTTTTGGCAGAAGAAGCAGACGAAGAGGAAGAAGACGAGGAAGTCTGGCAGCGCGGACAGAACTTCGTGGTGGTCGGAAGTGTTAAACCGACAACAGTCACATTATATCTACACGTGATTTCTGTGCCGAAAGCGAAGAAGAAAGCAAAGAAGAGATCGAAGTAATCAAGGAACCAAAGATTTCCTTGCAGCAGGAAGTTGAAGTAAGTTAGAGCCACAAAGCTCTCCCACTGAAACCCTGGTGCCCTTTGGAACTGTTTTTTCATACCCATTTTTCCTAGGCGATGAGTGCTGCATTCGCGAGTATTCAGACAAAGCCGTAGTTCAGAGCAAGGACATTCTTGCGATGTACTTGTCTTTCTATCCTTATATTGAACCAAGGCGAGAATGCACTAAGTTAGTTGTCGAGAACGAGAGGCACGAGTCATTTGCAACGATTGACCGCATGTTCTTCTTCTTGCTGCAACTGACCGAAGTCGCCGAAGTCTGAGGAAACAACCGAAATCTCGTTCCGACGATAAGTGAAAGACGGAACCAGTCTTCGGTCTTCATCTTGGACCCGCGACGTGGAAGATAAGGAGAAAAAATCTATGAGTACTTTCGAGAAACTGGGTTTAAGCCCAGAAATATTGGATGCTATCAAAGCACTTGGATTCGAGCGACAGTTTCCGATCCAAGAAGCAACTATTCCGCTTCTGCGGCACGGGAGCGATGTCATTGGTCAAGCGCATACTGGAACTGGAAAGACCGCTGCCTTCGGGCTACCGCTCCTGGAGATCGTTGACGAAAAGAATCTGAATATTCAGGCGCTGGTGCTAGTTCCGACACGCGAGCTTGCGGTGCAAGTAGCAGGCGACATTAACTCGTATGGCAGATTCACTCGCAAGCGTGCTCTTGCGATCTATGGTGGTCAATCAATTAATGTTCAAATGCGCGCCTTGGAAGATTGCCCTCAGATTATAGTTGGAACACCCGGGCGAGTCATCGATCATGTAGAACGCGGATCCCTTCACCTTGACAAAGTCCAGTACGTTGTTTTGGATGAGGCTGACAGGTTGCTGGACATGGGTTTCATTGGTGACGTTGAGCATATTCTAACTAAGACTAGAAGTAAACGTCAAATCGCGTTCTTCTCCGCAACGATGCCCAAGGATGTACTGAAACTTGCCCGTAGACATATGAAGAATCCTCGCGAAGTTCTGATCGAACCGGAGGATCTCAGCGTCAGGGAGATCAGCCAATACTACTACCAAGTGGACCCGGAAAGAAAACTTGATGCGCTGCTGAGAATTCTGCAGGACAAAGAAGTGCATCGTGCCATAGTTTTCTGTCGAACCAAACGGAGCACATTTTGGTTGAATCAATCACTCCGGAGGAGAAATCAAGATGCCATAGCACTGAACGGTGACCTTACCCAACATCAACGCGATGGAGCAATGAAGACGTTTCGAAGCGGTCAGAGTCGTATCCTAGTTGCCACTGACTTAGCCGGAAGAGGCTTGGATGTTGATGGAGTTACACACATTATCAACTATGACGTCCCTCAGAATCCGTATACTTACTTCCACAGGATTGGTCGAACTGGACGAGCGGGCAAAACAGGAACCGCGGTGACGATAGTATCCGCGGAGCAAAATGGCGACTTTCGAGCAATACAATCGATGGCAGACGACCGGATTGAGCGACTTAGCTTCACCTCTGGCCCTGGGGGGAGAGAGGAATCGTGGATATCTAGTGGTGAAACTCGTCGCGCGTTCGGGGGAAGATCACGATACCCAAGGCACCGCCGCCGTTCAAACTATCGATATTCGCGCCGCTGAAGCTGCGCATTCAAGAAATACTGTAGCGGCTAGTATCCTATACTTCTATGCTACCGTAAAATGAGCAAACACATCCTACCATTTCGCTCCGAAGGGGCGCGGCGAAGTGTGTGTGGTCTAGTGGTGTGAGCATCGAGAATTGAACCGTTAGGTTGGCGTTGATGCGCACCAGGGAGATCCACACACTTTCAAATGTTTAACGAGTCTTCTCTGGAGCGTAGCCTCCGGCTGATAACATATGTTATCGTAAATGCTAATTCTTGGCCCGATGAAATATACATGATAATTGTTGGCTCCTAGCGATAGGCGAGTTGTAATCGTAATTCTGCTTCTCTCATGCGTTCTCATCTCTGGGTTTGTGGCGGGTGTTCTGCAGACCGTGAACGCGAGTGGTATTGACCTTTGGATTGAGCCAATCGGGTTTACCGGGCTGCCGCCCAACACAATCTACGCGGGCTACAATTTCCATCTTTTCTTCCGCGTTAACGTGCAGTACACAGGCACGGCCTCAGGTACCCTCGGCTATTCGACCTGCCAAAGCTGTCCGAGTATCTGGGAGGCCCATTACGGGGGAATTGATTCTGGAGACGTAGTCGAGACGGAGCGTGATCCCATATACAATGTTGGAAGTTACGTAGCTTTTCTCAAGATGATAATACCAGGGCCAGGTGGCGGAGCCGTAGTAGCGGGATACGCAAACTTCCAGGTGATTCCCATGGTCACGACCACAACTTCTGCTTCTGGTTCGGCTACCGATTGGGCGATCACTTCTGTCTCGTTGAGTCCCCCTGATCCGCATCTCGGTGATCCGGTCACGTTTAGTATGGCGGTGATGGCGCTCTCCTCTGTAGGATCTTTTCCGCAACAGTTCGCTGCTGCCTGCCAGATTGACGGAGTATCCTGCGGTGGTGGATCATTGACCTACCCCGGGCCGCTGGGTACACCCATGACAGTGAGCACACAAACTACCTGGATCGCCACGGCTGGAACGCACACTCTGACTTGGGGTGTAGCGACGATTCCGGTGGGTCAGGACCCGAACAAGAGTAACAATATGAAGAGCATTACTTTCACGGTGGCACAAGCATCCTCACAGCAAACGACTACAGCCTCTTCGACCTATTCGACTGCATCTCAGATTCCTGATTTTCAGATTAACGTGAGTCCGCCATCCCAAACCGTGCTTCAAGGTGAGACCACTTCATATGCGGTTAATGTTGCTGGTTTGAATGGGTTCAACTCGCAGGTTTCATTGTCTCTCTCAGGATTGCCTTCGGGCGCCAATGGGGGCTTCAGCAACCCCTCGGGAGCTCCAGACTTTGCTTCGACCCTCACCGTCGTATTATCAGGGGATGTTGCAACTGGTTCGTATACGTTGACGGTGACCGGGAGTGGAGGAGGATTGAGCCACGTGGCCAACCTGGTTCTAACAGTTAACGCAGCCGTAGTAACGCAATCCTCAGCTTCCTCAACTGAAACCTCAGCGTCTTCAACTCAAACATCAAGTGACCTGATGAGCCTGATCCAGCAAAACCAACTCCTCATACTCGCAGCCGTAGTCTTGTTGGCCGCCGTATTGATTGCGGTCGCGTTGCGGGGTGGACGAAAACCAACCTCTACCTAACCAACCGTCACGCGCAATCACGCCTACCATTCCGCCCCGAAGGGGCGCGGGTTTAGTGTGTGTGCGCACCATTAGACCCACACACACTTTTTCTGACGACGAACGACGACGGTTCAAATCACGATGCTCGCACCATTGATACCACACACAGACATGTTCTTACCTGACCTTGAGCATTCGGCCTCGGAGCTTGCTATGTTGATATCTATCCAAGAAGGAAAACGAGGAGTTTGCCAGAAATGCGGCTTCGAGAATTGCCCACGAGTTTAGTTGCACAGACAGGCAAGTATCACTCGGGTGCGCCCTCTGGCCGAACATAAAGCGTACATCAACATTGAGAACGTGGTCGCGACAGGTAATCTCCATCAGAATATTGACCTGAACTCTATTGTCCGCGTATTCCCTGGCGTC
>JBEKSC010000038.1:0-15720 GCA_049517415.1 Bathyarchaeia archaeon | reverse complement strand
TCTCGTTCAGAACGATCAGGACAGGACCAAGCGACAGCGCGACTATGCTAGCGATCGACCCAAGCGCTAGTACAGCGAGTGGAATTACACCTCCTTGATACGCCCCCCCAACAAGCAAGGTAAGCGCGGGCCTGGCAGTTGCGATTAGCGCGAACGCCAAAGGCATAGCAACAATCGACACATACCGAGACGCCGTCCTAACGGAATCCACCAACACCTCAGGTCCCTTAACTCCATGCGCCCCCGAGAAGACCGGAAGCAAAACCGAATTGAAAACAGCTATCAGACCACTGTACGCGGAGAAGGCGGTTACCGCGGCTCCATAAACCCCCAGAGCAGTGAGTGAAACTAACGGGATCAAGGTCAGCCTATCAAACGAGCTGTACAGGAATGACGCGAGTGTCGCAAGATAAAGCGGAGTGGAAAGTTTTAGAAGATATTTCGTGCTAAACTGAAAAACGGGCGGACCAAGCCTCCGCCAGAAATACAGGAACACGTAGACTGACAAGACGGTATCAGAAATTACCCACGCTTCCACAAGCCCGAGTAAGGAACCGGTCTCATAGACGAGTAAAACAACCATCAATGGTCTGGCGCTAGCGTAGATCCCATAGATCAAAGCATAGCCCCTGAATTCAAGTAACCCATAGAACACCGCCGCCGCGACTGGCCCAATGATCACGATAACATCAATCGCAAAGAACATGCCGATGGCTGAAATTAGCGGCGAGTTTGGTAGGTTGGAAACGCCTGCAGGAAACTTTGAAAGTAGCAAAACTACCGCGACTATGATGGAAGCCAACTCGCTCAAGAGAAGGGACTTATAGTAGACTGAAGCCGCCGCCTTCTTCTTCCCTTGAGCAATATTTTCCGCAATGAATTTGGTCGTGACGCTTGACACGCCGAGCCCCATAAGCGCTGACGCACCTCCGGACGCCAGATTCAAAATCGTGAATACGCCCATCTCACCTACAGATATGAGCCGGGCGAAGAAGGCGAAAGCTACAATTTGCGCAACGGACTGGGTAATGGTCTGTAACCAGAGATAGGATACGCCCCTAGCCGCAGAAACCGCATTAGATCCTTCCCCCAAGCTGCATACTTCCGAACGTATGGATAGGCTGTCGGTTCAACATTCAACTGTTAGATATGGGCTGATAGTGACGAATTACCTAATCAGCTATGTCCCTCTATATGAGATAGGCCAATTATATCTGACGATTCAGAGAAATACATCATCCAAATCAAGCTTGTTTTGCCCAGCCAACCGCCAAACCAGATCTACCACTTCATCCCTAGAAACTGAGTGATCATTAAGTCGAAGAGTATCATACAGTTCCGAGACGGCAAGTCCTTTTTCTTTGGTTTCGATGTACCTTAATGCTTGGGTTGGAGGTCGCTTGGCCTGCTAGTATGAGCGCACCATTGGGTAAATCCCATCAGGCCTTGGTCGAGATCCGTGCTAGGATTGTATCTAAGTGCGTGGTTCGCCTTCGCGATGTCTGCATGAGTGTTCTCAACGTCGCCCAACTTCGCCGGTTCGTAACCTGGTTGAATCTCGCGCTCCTTACCGCACAACTTGAGCAGACGCTGTACCAGATCATTGATGGTAATTCTGTGTCCTCCACCCAAGTTGAAAGCCTCACCTGCGTTTCCCTTACACTCTGCTGCCGCGATTGTTCCGGCGACGATGTCATCAACATACGTGAAGTCTCGCATCTGGGTCCCGTCACCGTAAATGATGGGCGGTCTATTTTCTAATATCTGGGTGACGAACTTTCGCATTGCCATATCAGGTCTCTGGCCAGGCCCATATACTGTGAAGTAGCGCAGCATCACTATGTCCATGTCGTAGAGTCTGACATAAGTTTCACAAAACTTTTCTCCAGCCAGCTTGCTGGCGCCGTATGGGCTGATTGGGCGCAGCGGCTGATCTTCCTTTACAGGCATGAGTTCTGGGTTACCGTACACAGAACTGCTGGAAACATAGACGATCTTAGTGACTTTTCTCCGACGTGCGGCCTCTAGCACATTCGTTGTGCCGCAGACGTTGATCTGCGTGACTTCTAGCGGATGCTCAATAGAGTAACGGACACCCGGTTGAGCAGCCAAATGGTAAATCACTTCAACATCCTTCGTAGCTTGGGAAAGGCTCTCGAAATCTAGAACATCTGCTCTCACTAGATGATAGTTCGGATTATCGGAATGCCTTCTGACGTTAAGCTCTTTTCCAGAGTAGTATCGGCTGAAGTTGTCATAGCATACCACAACCTTACCGTTTTCAAGTAGGTTATCGATCAGGTGAGAGCCTATGAATCCAGCTCCACCCGTGACTAGCACCTTTCCTTCGACGCTCATTCTAGAAAACTCCCATTAGCAGTCGAGAACCTAGACGCTCACGTGGCCTCTTCATAGATTTTAGGTATCCGGATTTGTTCCTTCCGCCCAGTGCAATGTCAAACAGACTAGGATAAATTTGAAGTGAAAGTAGTGTGTTAAAGAAATCTGAAGTGTGGAGAAGATGGAGGCTGACTCGCAACCTTGATTGAGAAAGCGGTTATTCCGGCTGCAGGTCTAGGAGCTCGACTGGTACCCGCGACCAAGGAGCAGCCGAAGGAGATGCTACCTGTCTTCGCAGGAGGTCTCAACGGCGAGGTTTACCTCAAGCCCCGCATTGCAGCTCATATTCGAACAGTTCCATGACTTTAGTACACGTGAGTTCTACATAATCACCTGGAGAGGAAAGAGAGCGATATCCAGGACCACTCCACGCAAGACTACTCATATGCGATCGATCTGCAGGTTGGATCAGGAGAGCCCTTGCATCTTACGACCAGTATAGCATCGACGCGAGCGTCGTGGCGAAACCAAATTCATGATAGCTCTCGATATAACTCTAATATCTTAAGCGCATTCTTTTCGCTTGAGTAACACCGCACAACTCTCTCTCGGGCCTTTCTTCCAATTCGTTCACGGAGCCTTCGGTCTGAACTCAGAAGCATCAGTTTTTCTGCCATGGTTTCATAGTCCCTTGGTTGAAACCGAAACCCGGTCTCGTTCTCCGTCACAACCTCTCGAAGAGCACCTACAGGGGTAGCAACAACAGGGAGACCTGACGCCATCGCCTCAAGCACTACTATGGGGAAGGTCTCCATCAAGGAAGGAAAGGCAAAGATGTCGGCGCTCCGGAGGAACGTTGGCAGATTGGACGGCAACACGGGTCCCACAAACCTCACGTTCTGTAATTGCATTTCCCTCTTGTAGTCATCCAGTTCCTTGTAGCATGTCTGATCCCAAACAGGTCCCGCTATTAGAAGTTCGACGCGGTGCCCAGCTTGGCTTCTATTGACCAACGCGAATGCTCTTAGGAGAGTCATCAGTCCTTTGATTCTTGTAATTCTGCCAACAAAAACAACTCGTATGTTATCGCGTTGTGGACGGCTTTCTGGTGGTCGAAACTCTGAGACGTTTACACCTTGAGGTATCACTCTGATTCGCCTATCAGGTATTCCTATCCCCTCTAACTTCTTTTGATCTGCCACCGAGAAGACATGGAAGAGATCGGCCGATTTTACTAGAAGTTTTGGCGCAAAGAGGTTTGGTGCTCTCATCGTTGTCCACAAGCTGTGACATGAGAATAATCGTGGTTTATTGACAGCCAACAGGGCCATCGGAAATGATAAGTCCAGATCATCATGGAAGTGCAGTACATCGAAATTGCGCAAATGCTCTCTAAGGCGAGAAACTTGAGATGGAAACAAATGCACTCTGACTAACATGGATGCCAACAAGGCGAATTTGCCAACAAGACGATGTGATGGCCAAATGATGATCCGTGTTTCTCCCATCAACCGTTCCTTAACACTTCGTGATGGTATCCATTTCTCCGAGTCACAGAGGGCGATAACCTCACTTTCCACTCCTTTTTCTCCGAGAGCTGAGACCAGATTGCTAATGTAAATTTCAGTTCCGCCAATGATTGGCAAGAAACTAGGAGACAAATGTGCAACTCGCAAGCTTATACCATGTTCCATACTGTATTTGCTCTGCGATATGAGCACGTCAGTTCCTGCTTCCGCTGAATCGCTGACTTTCATAATCGTGAGGCATACGCATTTCGGTAGATAATGCAACAATTTTGCGTTTTACGCTACAAACGTTTCAATTCGGATTCTATGTCTCAGGCATATAGATAACTGCCACACCTGAGTAGACCCGATTCTCGGTCAGGACTTGCCCATAAATCCTCGAAACCGGCCACACCGCATAACCACTTGTTCCCAAGCCGTAGACCATATTCAATGTGCTCAAATAGACATAATCGCCTGTCCGTTCGCAAAGAAATAGGTATGGAAGCTCATGTGTGTTATACCCAACGATGTTCTTATTCGGATCCTGTTCACCATAGGACGCTAACACGTGGAATTTCGAATCAGAATCCGCACAAACGGCTCGCGACATTAAGCCGTAGGAGTTAATCCAAAGAGCCGCGTCACGATCCTGCTGAGGCGTATAGTCATCAAAATAAGCGATCTTGATGTTGGTGTCAGGTGATTCCCGCATTCTCTGCCAATCGAAGACCGTCCCGGCAGATACAGGTTTGTCCATGGTGATCGCCCACACCCATCCAGAAGTAAAGAGAAAATAAGAAGACAGTACGGCTACCATTGCGACCGCCGCGATTGTTTTCCCAGTCGGAAGGTGCAGGGAGCTAGAGGGAAATCGAAATCGGAATATTGATCGGAACGACAGATCGGCCCATTCCAGACCGATAGCAAAGCATGGCGCTACGAATAAAAGGGCGACATGAAAGAACCGCGAGAAATTGAATAAGTTAGCAAAAAAGGGCAGAATTACTGTAGCGATAAGCAGCCCCACCGATGTAGCCATAAGAGGAAGCATTTTCTTCTCTGCATCACTCTTATTTCTCTTCACGTAAAGCGCGAAGACGCCCAGTATAATGCCTATCACGACTGCATATTGGGTCACCCTGCTCAGCAAGTGCAATACTCCGCCCCCTGCGTTCGTTGCTATTGCCTCTTGCACGATTGTTGGTCTAGCCTCTAAACTAAAGAAGTCTGAGATTCCACCGGTAACACCCTGAATGCGGTGTATTGCATCAAGTAGGGATGATCCTCCTGCAAGAAAGAAATACCAGCCAACCGCTAGCACTACCCAAAGAAGTGAGGTTTCACGGTCCAGTAATGGCTTAGCGTTCCTTGGCGAAATTCGACCTGCGAGGATGGAGACGATTAGAAGAATGAAAAAGATGTACGCGATCGAATAGTGCGCCAGTATGATGCTAAGAGATAGAAGTATCATAACAATGGACTGTGAGGTCCTTCTTCTTTCATAGTTTTTCCCCGTCTGAAAAGAGAGGGACATCAACACCAGTAAGGTGAGAAAAACTTCCGCAATCTGCTGACGAGCCAACCCTAGCATCTCGGTGTAATAATTGGGATATGCCATTACAAGAAAAACGGAGATGAAAGCGTTTTGTGGAGTGAGGATTTTTCGATAAGTCTTGTAGAGGAATATGGGGACAAGGGAGAAGATGATGGGGAAAATGAATTTGAAGACCGACACTGCATCGACTCCAGAGACAATGCTTACGATGGACGGAAGAATGGTTATGCTTAACGCAGAATTGTATCGAGTACCAAGTTCTTGTGTAGAAGCGTTCCACTGCCATTGACCGGTTTCGAGAACTCTTTCGAACAAATAGAATTCTTGATGAATATCCTGTCCAGTAATGTTCATTGAAACCAACGCGTTTGAAAGCAAGAGACATAAGCTGATGCAGCTCAATGCAAGGACAAACAATACGTCCGCAGACTCGGGGCGAATCCTCACTAGAGACAAAAACGCAGTCGCAGCCAAGATCAGCCATATGAGCAGTAGAACAGAGCGAAACGCAAAATACGATGCAAGCATTCCGGTCAGAGGCAAGAGCAGAAGAGCGCCGAGCCATGGAAAGATCGAGGTATGCGATGACGTGATAATCTCTGACTTCGCTGCGGGCATGATCAAGTCCTCGATCGCACTAAAATAAACGCGATTTTCCCCGCTTCTTCCTGACAGAGTTGTGTATGCCCAGGCTGCAATTCAAACTAAGGGCCTCTGCGGGCAATACTTTGCTATCTCTTCGGCAACGAATAAACGTAACTAAAAAAGGATAAAGTTCATCGCAATGGTGACTCGTCGGCCTATGATCGTGAAAATCGACGAAATGGACCGTACACCGGTCAAAGACACTCACAAGTTCTGGCCCTTATGACTTAAAGTCAGAGAAGGCGATAATGGAAAGGAGATTATGTTGATCCAACCTTTCAGGTTTGAGATAGGGTTTAATCCCGAGGCGATCAACCAACGCAACCGCTCTAATCATTCTCCAGACACGATGAATGTAGCTTGCCCACTTTGATATTGAATGTAGAAGGTTTCAAGAGGGTTTAATGTGAAAGTGTAAACCGTATTCGCTGCCGGGGTAGCGGTGGATATGATTTGTGTGCCATCAATCTTGATTACCAAAGTATGAGCCGAAGTCCAACCACTGCCAATCACAATCATGATAATCTTCGGAGAAGCCGTGACGGTCATCGTTGTGGCATTGTGCGGTGTTGAACTGCCGCAATTATCGCAAACATAATTGTTGGTGTCATCGAAGGGACTGCTCAGATGTCCCATTGGGTTGTAGCCAATGTTGCTAGTTATAACTTGCAGTCCGGAAGCGATAATCGAAAAATGACATGACGATTTTGAAAGCCCATTGTTGCTGACGATTTCGTCAGTCCCAAAAGCGGCGTAAATGCATATTGCGTACCCGCCAACAGTGTTCCCGATTGCACTACTGTATGAAGCCTCCAATCCGATTCCCTCATCTTGAAGGTTGCCTGGGTATCCTTGAATCGTATTACCAATAATTGAGATTCCATAGTATCCGATATTTGCCTCTATTCCGTACTCAGCATTCGTTGTTCCAGTCGAATCTACGAGGTTGTCTGAAACTGTGTTATTGTTCGCTTTCACCATTATACCAAATTTGCCGGGTGATGTAGTAGAGGTTAGGCGGATTATGTTTCCAGTGATCGTGGCCAGTCCGCCATTGCCCAAAATACCGTCACCTATCGTGTCGCTGATCTCGTTCCCTGAAACCACAATATCATTCGCATTAGTGTACAAATAGATACCCATGCCGTTGTTGCCCATTGTGCTGTCGATTATGTTGTTGCTTATGGTTGCTCGCTGTGTGTTGTAAACATAGACGCCGTTGCCGATGTCCGCAATTGTGTTGCTGTTGATGCCCATGTTGTAGTTGGTGGTTGAAGGCGCGGACTCGATTCCGTTACCCGGACAGAAAGTTACTAGATTGCCTACGATTTGAGTATAGCTGTCACTAGTTTCGGCGTCAATACCGTTATGTGAGTTGATAGCCCAAGGCGAGACGCTTTGATTGATTCCTGCAACCTCATTATCGCTAACCACCGTGTACTTGAGGAGTTGAAGACTAATCCCTACATCACTGGATCCCACAACGATGTTGCGGCTAACAATATCGTTCCCGTAAGAGTTCGTGGGGTATGAGTAGAGGACAATTCCGTCGGCGTTCGCATTCAGAACGTAATTGTCAAGAATCTCGGAATAGCCATATGAGCCTACGTGGATGCCGTAGGTTTTGCAGTCATGCACAAAAACATCGTCAAACACTACCCTTGTACTCGAGAAAGCACCTACACAATCTAAGTCTGGGTTGCCTGCACCTGAACCGGCTTGATTGACTTTGTTGCCGTTAAACTCAATGTCTTTGACAGTCCAGCCGGTCACATCGTAGAGTGCGAGAATGCCATCTTCAGTCGTCAAGAGTCTGCTTGTGTTTACGATATTTGTGTTTGCTTTGAGAATTGTTTTACCCCAACCTTCACCGTAAAGCGTAACATTACTGACAGTAGGCGTTATCTGATTGGAGATAACGTACAAACCCGCCTTGATGAAGACGCTGCCACCAGAAGCATTCTGAACGGCATCTTGGATAACGCTGTAAGCGGATGTTGAATTGAACAAGACTGCATCAGTGGCACAACTCTGCATGTAGGAAGTGGTTCCATCTGTGAAAACAAGGAAGGTGCAGGTTTCTTCAGGCGCGGGATTATTCACGGTCGCAGTTTGACTGGAACTCGGCGCGGTTATAGCGACAGCCTGATACCCGGCGAGGAGCGAAACTTCTATGATTGCGATCATTAATGAAATAATCAAAATTCGCCTATGTCCCAAGACTTCAGCGCGACTCAATGATCATCAACAAAGGATGGGTTCCCTTAAGGCAGATAAGTGTTCCAGAGATGGAATATGAACATCCAAGGCATTTCCACGCTGTCTTTCGCCATGCGTTGTGTATAAGGATACAAGGCGGGGTGCTCGAAATCGAGTTATCCTGAGATTACGATAACATGGTAATTGAACCCAGTTTAATCATCCCAGATGAAAACAAAAGGATCGAAGCTTTTAGTCCTGCTGCCTGCTTGCAACTTAATCATCGAAATGTCTGGCCGCCCATCACCGAGAGCATCATCTCTCAGTCGTCCAACAACCCTCTAATAGCTTCTCTCTTCGCAAAATAGGGGCTAGTGTCTGAAACAATCCCAATATACTGACGAAAAATTATCCTACGGAGTATGTTGGCATACTGGGCAGCAGGAGGTGCCTGCTCAGAAAGGGGTTGTAAAGGACCATCACCTAGCCGTAAGATTTGCGGGTAACGGTACGTCTTCGGTTGATGAAATGACCTGTTACTTTTCGGTTATTTGTTGCTACATGCTTTCTGCTAGTTTACTTCTAGCTCGGGTGCCAGCGATTACAAGATAGGTTCCGAACTCATGCCTGAACAGATTTGAAAGCGCCCTATCAACGATGAGGTAGTTAGTTCTGCTCAATATGAAGTACGGAAGCGGCGTATTGGCGAGATAGCAACGAGTCCTATCACCCTTAACTTATTCAGCCTGTACGCGTTCTTCACTTGCGAGGGAGAAACGAAAAATCTCCGATCGCATTGAATATGTTGCAACAAATAATTTAGCCTTATCCAAACTGCCATAGGATGCCCGATCACGACTGTACCACCAACTTTCGTTACGCGCTTCAGCTCACTAATACTTCGTATTCGCGACTGATTATTCGCAATCTTAGAACCGATAATACTAAGCGAAAGAGCGTATGCACAATCGAATATGCCCTGCCTGAAAGGAAGACAAAGGGCATCCGCTCGTACTAAGTTGCTAAGTTTCCTTGTTTTACAGATTTTTAGTGCTTGAGAATCAAGGACAACGCAGACAAGTTTCCTAACTAGGCTTTGCACAATAAGATCATAATAGCCGGAGCCAGGTGCGACACTAAGAACCTTGGATTCACGATTTAATCGACCCAGCCTAGCAACATGTGTTACAAGCCTATGTCTTCTTAGTTCATCCCTTCTTGTACCACGTCCCCTTGAGTGTTGCTCCCATTCCAACCACCAAGAGACGGATGGCAAGGCAATCCGAGATAGAAAATGGGACCTAGGGCTCTTAATACTTCGCCGCCTCATGTTTCGAGACAGGGTTCACATGATAGACGTCAAATACCGAGGGAAGGATCTTCGGTACAGCCTATCGTAATTGTTATTTCCATAGTGTCCGAAAACCAAACGAGGCCGTCGATAAGTGTTCAGTGTTCTGATGCACCTGACACACGAGCAGATGATCGGTGAATCACCGAAGTTATTTCACTCTCAATTAAATCTGCGATGTTCTCGACAGAAAAAGCGAACGCAATTTGTCGGCCTAGTCTCGGATTAAGCTGGTCCCTACGAAGTGAGAAAGCACGCACTCCGTTCGCGATTTCGCGCGGGCTGGTCCCTCTCAAGTAAACTGCGACTGGAGCCGTGCCGACCACGCACGCATTGGCGGGAATATTCGACACAATAACCGGCTTACTAGATGCCAAATACTCCAACAGCTTGAGGGGACATTGGTACCGCCACCATGGGTGGTCCGGCCATGGTATTATTCCCACATCGCAGGCAGCGATATAGTCAGGCACCTCTGAGTAGCTGACAGGTCCTATGAGTTGAACTACACCCTCCAAGTTGTTTGTTGTGACGTACTCGGAAATCTCTTTCGTTGCGGGCCCGCTGCCCAGTAGAACAAGCTTGGCCGGAAAGTGTTCATCAGTCAAAATCTTGAAGGCACGAACCGTATCCATGATTCCTCTTTCCGTCGAAAGGCCCCCGTGATAGAGTACGGTCAACCGATCCGGAGAACTGATCTCCTTACGCAAACGATTGACTCTAGCTTTCGAGCGTGACTCGAAGAAGCTTGCATCTACGGCGGAAGGCCACACCCCGATCTTGGGCCTAGGAATCCTGCACCGAGTCGAATACGATTGTGCCATCATGGGAGAAATAAAGAGGATTTTGTCGAAGAACTTTGATGCAAGCTTGATCGAAAGTGTGTCGACAAAGTGCATGGCGAGGGTACGCAAGTGACCTCCTGTTTGAACAGGATTAGTAGATACTCGAAGAAACAACGCGGGAGACGAGCTGCCCAGACGGCGGATCATAAGAAAAGGAAATAATATGGGCACAGTGCGCACCTCTAAGATTATGGCATCTGAACGATTCAAAGAGGGTATCAGGTGTCGAACGGAAAATAACTGGAATAGTAGGAAAGATACGAGCGGAACAACCTTCCGCATACAGAGTGTCTCAAGGTGAAACGTCCGGACCCCGAGATCTCTTATCGGCGTCGCGGTTCTTGCCGCGACCCAGGTGACAGTATGCCCTCGGTTCGCGAGCTCTGCTAGCTGTCTAATCTTGTAGTTAGCGTTCAATTCGAGCCCTATGGTGATATCCCAGATTACGAGGATTCTCAGGGTCTTGAGGTTCAAGTCGATTCCCGAAGGGCCATTTTACGTGAGGATTGCCATACGCGAGCTATTTACCGCTGTCTTTCACTCGACCCGCCCTAAAGAACACTTCACCTGGAAATTTCACGACAATCCCGCTGGTCAGAGCATCATTGTAGTTGCTGAGTGCTCAGGTCAGATAGTTGGGCAATACGCCCTGATGCCTACACAGCTTCGTCTCGGAGCAGACAATGTGTATAGTGCCCAGGCGTTTGACGCCATGACTCACCCCGATTATCGCAATCAAGGCATGTTCACTGCCTTAGCAAAAACCTGCATAGAGATGGCCGCCTCGACTCGAAAGGAAACGTTCAACAGGTCTACCCCACTTACGCCAGACGCAAGTCCGAGTTTTGACTCCAAGAACTGCCCAAGCCAACGCGTTTCCGTCGCGGTAGGCAGAAAAACAAATATTAGGCTACTGCGAGACAAAAGTTCAGCAGACGATTCGGACTTCTGCTCCGTGGCTTCTGGGGACTTGCAGAGTGCGCTTTGGAGATGAAAGGGCAATTGGGTGCTAAATGGCTCATCAGAGCTTATGAAACCGAGGACGAAATTGGGATTTGGGAGCTTTGCAAGGCTCTGTACCCAGAAACCGAATCTGATTGGGAGCAGTGGCTGAGATGGTGGCGTTGGATGTACAAAGAGAATCCTGCAGGAGCTCCCAGTATATGGATCGCCGAGCATGGCACCAAGATAGTGGGACAATATCCACTCGTTCCTTTCGATATGAAGGTCGGCGACCAAGTACTCAAGGTTCTTCAGAACATAGATGTCATGACTCACCCTGATTATCGGCATCAAGGGATCTTTTCCGCCCTAGAGCGACGTGCACTCGATGAAGCTGCAAAAGCAGGACTGCACATTACTTTCGGGTTTCCCAACGCCGCAGCCTATCCGGGTCACATGAAATCAGGCTGGTTCGATCTTGGGACCATGCAAGTAGGGCTCAAGTCACTTAATTGGAGCAAAGCTGTTCGGCTCAAGGTCAGGAACAAGCTGCTATCTACGATCCTAGGCATGGGAGCCGCGGTCGCTTTCGACAAGGTCCTCTTCAGAACTCGCAAGCTGCCTCCCCGAGAGGAGGTCGAGGTCGACGTGGCGGCTCGTTTCGACGATCGTGTGAGCGTGCTGTGGGGCATGGTGTCCGGCGAGTATCCGATAGCGGTAGCTAGAAATCGGCAATATCTCAACTGGCGATATGGTAGCCCGGGCAACAGTTACCGTATCTTTGTTGCCAGGGAAGCCGGGGACATGTCCGGCTACATCGTTTTGGAACACAAGAAGCATGACGATCTGAGGTTGAGCTACATCTTTGACCTAATAGCTACCTCAGAAGCCACAATGCACGGCCTGCTTTCAATGGCTGTTGAAAGCTGCCGATCAAATGAGACAGATGCCATCCTCTATCCCCTAATCGCAAATGAGACTTATCGGCATGTTCTGAAGAATAACGGTTTCATATTCTGGCATAGTGGACACTTTTGTGCATGTTCGAGCTCTCTTCACGTTCCCAAGGAGTTTCTAGCAAAGCGTGAGAACTGGTTTGTCCAGATCGGGGACTCCGATATGAGATGACGGGTGCTTCGGGGAATCGGACTAGCCTTAGCCAGAGCTTGCATGTGAAGGCGGATCCAAGGAAACAGAAAAAGCGCTACGCTCAATGCCGCGACTTGCAGAAATCAGCGGGGAGGGATAACGATCGCCTCGCCAGCGAGCACGCTCTTGCCGCTATGGTTGCTGCAAGTGGTGGTGACCCGGATAGCCTTCTTCTCGTCGATCTTTTCGACCACCTCTAGCTGTACAGTGATGACATCGCCAATGAAGACCGGCCGAATGAACTCAAGCTGTTGGCGCAGATAAATCGTGCCAGCACCTGGGAAGCTCATGCCAAGAGCTCTCGAGATGAGACCAGCGACGAGCATCCCATGAGCAATGCGGCGCTTGAACAGAGTAGTCGCTGCGTAGGCGTCATCAAGATGCACGGGGTTAGCATCCCCCGTGGCGCGTGCAAACTCCCGGACCATCTGGTCGGTAATTGTGGTCGTCTCCTGGAAACGCTCGCCCACCGCGATCTGGCGATACTTCTTGCCAGGCTGAAGCGCCGTCGTCCTTCTCGCCTTCATTGAGGGTTGTTCTTCCCGAACTCGGGGATTTAAGCCGACCGCCGGATCACAAGCATAGGGATGGCTGCCTTGATGGGAATCGAGGTGTTGTACGGCTTTCCTAACGAGAATGCCTATTATGCGCAGGTACATAAATTGAATTGGGATCATACGGCGGCGTTCCTGAATTTGCGCGTGTGCTCAATCCCACTGGGATTACGTCAATGTCTAAGCCAATGAAGTACTTCGCGTCTCTGGGCGTTCATTTGTTACCGAGCGGTAACAACGCTGCACCTCTTGGGATAGAAATTCGATCGGAGAAGCGGACAGATGAGGAATTGCTATGCTTGGCTGAGCTGACAGCTATGGGTGATATTGGGGGAACTTGCCGGATCGGGCGCTCCTTGGATTGGTTCAAGTGGAGGTTTGATTCAAAATCGCAGCGCAGTTATGTCTGGTTTTCGGCCTATTGTGATGGAAAGCTCAGGGCTTGGGCTGCTTTTGGAACCAATGATTGGGGAGAAATATCATTAATTGATATGTGTGGATCAGACGGGCGTGCACTGGAGTTAGTTACATCTAGAGCAACTCGTCGCGCAAAGGAGTTGCGAGTGCCTGCGCGTATTGCCGTCACGAATGATCGAGGCGTTGCGCATGCCCTGAAATCATGCGGTTACTTCAGACACGGAACGCAACGGCTTATCGTGCGGTCACTAACCTCAAGAACTCTCGACGGAAACATTCATCTTCACTCTTCATGGCGCATTTCCTCGAAGGATGTGGACACGTTTTGAAGGGCTAGATGATGAATGCATCTGCGCCGTTGAAGATCATAAGTTTGGGCAATTGCTGGGAGCACGTGCATCCCGACGTCATTCGCGTCCCCACGCAATTCGCCGCTTACCCTTACTTCATGGTCTTCACGCCCTATCCCTTGACGGATGATCGTCTTGAGAATCCGACCATACGTGCAAGCGATAATGGCTTGGATTGGCAAAGGCTCGCCGAAACCCCTGATCCTCTCGTGTTGCCGCCGGATAATCCTGACATGCATCATGCAGATCCCGAACTTGTCTATGACTCAGGGCGCCTTCATCTTATCTATCTCACTATTCGCAGGAGCACTGATGAAGTTACTTTCAACACAATGAACTGCAAGGGTGATTTCCACTGGAGTAAACCACAGGTCATACACGAAGATGTGGGAGCAGTGTCCCCTACTTACCAGGTTAGTGAGGGCATTTGGGAGGAGTGGTTCATCCGCATGAACGCCAGCAAGAACTTGGTTCATTCTGAACTCGTTCATCGCGAAGGCTATAACCTCACCAATCTACGAAATGAGCGAGCATGTGACATTGAAATCCCACAACATGTTCCTTGGCATATCGACGTCTTGAAAGTCGAGGAGGCTTACGAAGCGCTCGTTGCCGCTTTCCCCAAGAAATACGATCCGACACGGACACGACTCTTTCATCTCTCCTCCAAAGACGGCCTCATGTTTAAACCGACCAGCAAGAATCCTGTCATGAAACCCTCTTTGTTTGGATGGGATAACCGTGCGATTTATCGGAGTAGTTTCCTAAGGGAGCAAGATGGATCATACCGGATATGGTACTCCGCGCTGTCGTGGGGATGTCACTGCGGCATTGGGTTCCTAGACGGATCAATTGATTCTTTGCATGAGAAGACTGTATCCCTTGATACGCATGCACCCGTACCTCGCTACGTTACCAGGTTCCCTGGCGAACTGAATGGTCGGTTGAGATATGAGTTGCGTCACCATCTTCCTTCACTGCTCTTATCACTTATACCGACTGCATTCTTCATGCACCGACAACGATAGCAATTGAGCCCCTCGGTCAGGACTTGTGCTGTTCTTTTCCCAGGTAATCCAAACGGCGGAAATGCTTTGACTCTCTATTCCTGCTTCTTTGAGAATCTGGAAATGTTTTTTCCCGGCGACGCTGTATGTAGGGCTCGATTTTCATGAGCCAGTCCTTGTACTTCAGTCGTTTTGCATCTTTCGATGGCAGTTTACTCCTTGATTTTGTCGCGGTGACACTTTCGTCATCGTTTATCGTCCATTTGATGAAGAGCGACTTTGCGCCTTGAAGCGGCGCCCAGTGTTCAGGAGACGACATGCGGAGCGGGTTACCCGATCGCTAGGGGATGAACGTCTGACTAACAGACAGACTCCCGTCGCGAAGCGGACCGATGCTGAAGCAGAGTTCAAATCGACCCCTCCCGTAGTGAGATGAAAGCTGTCTTCCGAGTTGGTATGGAGACCGCTGATGTGTATACCTCCCATAAATCGCCCATTCCACTGCGTCTCGACGTTCCAGATAATTAGCGCGGCGAATTTACAGTCCAAGTGAAGTATCCATCAAGGAAAGTCGAGATGGGAAAGCTCTCAGGACAGACTTGGATTGATATATACGATAACGAGGGAGAAGTAACTGTATTACGCGGATGATGAAACTGGGGCTTATTATCGTAGAACGTCGTCTTTGTCCGAAACATATTTTCGAGAGCATGCGAGAACTCCTAGGAACTCGGCGAACCCAGCAACTGCCCAGTAAGGAACGAACCGAACATTCTTTGTACCGACATTGCGGACGGTTTTGGAAAAAGCCACCAATAGCGGGTCGACAAGCACTGTGGGCTTTCTGTATTTGAT
>JBEKSC010000037.1:0-15873 GCA_049517415.1 Bathyarchaeia archaeon | reverse complement strand
CACAATAAGCGCCGGCAATATACCCGCCCTTCTAGGCTTAGATGCTGCGAAGGCGGGCGAAACACTATCAACAATAAAGGACATCGCGCCCTTCGAAGCCGTCCACTATGTCACCGAACCCGTGGTTACGATGGCAGTGGAACCGAAATACAGCAGGGACCTTCCTAAACTCGTGGAAGTACTGCGAAGGTTGAGCCTCGAAGACCCGAACCTCGTGACGAAAATCAATGAAGAAACCGGCGAGTACCTAATAGCCGGAATGGGCACGCTGCACTTGGAAATAGCGAACACGCTAATAACGAAAACCGGCTTGGAAATAGTAACCTCCAAACCGATCGTGATTTACCGCGAAAGCGTCAGGGGGCGCGCTGGGCCTGTGGAAGGCAAGTCACCTAACAAGCACAACAAGATCTACCTGGAAGTTGAACCCCTACCCGACAAAATCGTCACCATGATCAAGGAAGGCAAGATCGGGGAATACCAAGACAAACATGAAATGGCCAAGGTTCTGCGAGAAGAAGGGTGGCCTCCCGACGAAGCCCGTGGAGTGTGGAGCGTTGACGAGGGAAGCAACATGCTCCTGGAAGTGACGAAAGGGGCTCAGTACGTCCAAGAGGTCAAGGAAATGGTTATTGCAGGTTACCGCTGGGGAATAAAAGAAGGCCCCCTCGCGTATGAGCAGATTCGAGGCGTCAGGGCAAAGGTCACAGATATCTCACTCCACGAAGACCCCGTGCACAGAGGACCGGCCCAAATCATGCCTATGAGCAGAAGGGCATTCTTCGTGGCATTCCTCAGCGCAGACCCTGTTCTGTTGGAGCCAGTCCAAAAAATCACGGTCAAGGTCCCACCAGAGCTCCTAGGTGCAGCGACAAGTGTAATCTCACAGAAACGCGGGAAAATCCTCTCGGTCGACCAACGCGGCCACCTCGTCTACGTGGTTGGGGAACTCCCAACAGCTGAAACCTTCGACCTCTCGGAGGTTATGCGTGGCGCTTCCCAAGGGCGGGCATTCTGGGGATTGGAGTTCTCCCGTTGGGCACCCGTCCCGAATTCCCTAGTAACCCAGGTCATCACCGGCATCCGCGAACGCAAAGGCTTACCGCCTGAACCACAGAAGGCAGAAGACTTCATGGAAGCCTAAACTAAGCCCCTCCCGTAAGGGCAACTGTTTTAACCCGTTTCCATAGCCACCTACCACTAGAAATGCCGCGCCCGATTGAAACGCTTCTATCCCTTCCACGCGTCCGCCTCATCAATAGAGTCCCAATTCTAGAGACTGAAAAATATGTGAGGCGCTTCGTGGGACAACCAGCATACCACCCCAAACTCGTCAAACAGGCTATGAAGGTCTCTGAAGGGTCAGCTCAACAGTTCTCCGTAGACGACGAGGGGCTGGAGATTCTATTGGAAGAGATTGATTCGGCGGAGTATGTGGTCACGAACCGTTCGAAGCGAATTATGGAAGAGATGCTGAAGGGCATCTGCGCTGACGGGTTCATCTTCAAAGAGTTCGAGGGCGCGATTGACCCCCTATGCGAAATTTCACCATCCCTACGCCAGGTTTCCAAAATTGCCGATGGACTAGCTGACAAAGCGAAGGAGGAAACAATCGACGTTGCGAGAGCGCTACTAATCGATCTCCCGACACATACAAGCCACCTGCGATTTCAGGCACACCAAGACGCAGGAACAGTCGATCCGTAGGCCAACCCGTTTTTGAAGGAATAATCACTTGCGACAAGCGTTATTCGAGGGGAACATACCTGCAGCGTTATCTTGGATGATTGAACAGGGAATGGTTGTGAGAAAAACAACAAAGGATCCTGAAACCTTCATTCCCATACAGGGGTACATTCTTTCCGACGAGCTACGAGACGGAATCGGAAGTAACCTTGTGAAATTGTTCAGCAAAGCCACGAAGCGAGCTGGTTTACGGGATGTGACGATTGGTGACGCGTTCGTTACCGCAACCATAGCGGTCCTCATGGCCACAACGGAAGCTCAGCTTAGTCAAGAGGAGATGACTATGTGCACGAACATTATTCTGAAGCTTCTACCATACGACAAGCTCGAATCCGCGGGCGTAACCAGCAAAACGCTGCGGCACCTATCACAGGATAGAACCCTGCTGAGAAGGCTGAGGGAAGCGTGCGGCCCAGGCGGGGAAGGCGGCCTTTGATTTCACATGCGCCCATCTGTTCCGGGAAGTCGGGAGATTTTTATTGTGAACTCGACGCTTTCCGGATTTGCGGTCGTCGTGGCTGGACTCTGAGTGCGTGAGCACGGATTGCTCCATTAGGCCGTGGTCCAGTTCCCCAGCCTGAAAAGGTTGGAAGGATAGCCTGGTCTATGACGGGGGCTTCCCAAGCCTCAAAGCTGCGATAGCAGCAACGAGGAAACCCGGGTCCGAATCCCGGCGGCCGCACCATCTAGACATTAATGTCTAAACATTAGCAAGCTGCAGTGTTGAGAACCTGTTCCGTTCTATAACGCTTGGCAGAACCACTTCCACATGCGTGCTCGCACAAAACCGAAGAGAATAACTCCCATCTACCTTCCCCAGCAGACACTACAATCCATTCGTCGCTCTCTAGAGTTCTATGGGTCTTCCTGCGTCGCTCCATTCTACAAGGTCAACCGGGAAAGGTTCAAAGAACGTCTGTTGGGTTAAGTACTCGTCTTGAAACCGGATAGCCCAACCTTTGAGTAATCCCAAAGCAGATGTGAATGGAACTCTGCCGTCACGGTAGAGTTGCAGCGTCTCGAAGAAGAATTGCTTTTCGTTCGAGGAGAGCTGCCTTGAGAAATATCCGAAAATGTGCATGAAGACATTGATGTTCGAAGCGCGTCTGGCTGGAGCCGCCATTGATTCTCTCAGGTGATTTTCATACTCGGTGAGTGTTTGATGGAGCTCTTTGTCATCTCTGTTCGCAGCTATGTTCCCAAGGACTCTCAACTCCTTCTGGTTGTACGACATAAGGAGGAACTTGTTGTCAGCGTGAAAGTTGGCAAGGTCAGAAATCTTGCCTTTTCTTCTTACTTCACGTAAACTGGCTAGGGTGAAGAGTTTAGTTAGGAAATATTCTCGTATCTTCAGACTTCTCAACCTGCCCTCGTCTTCGACTGCAAGCCCAGGAAGCATTTCGAGGACCTTGCCACCGAATAGCCCAGAGGTCTTACCTAACGCGGCCGATTTTTCAGCCTTCGGATAGAATCGGACATCTTTGAGTCCGCATGAAGGTGATCTGAATTTCAGTATGAAGCCGTCGACGTCTTTCAAACTCGATAGGAAATCACTGCAGAAGTTGTGCATCTTGTCAGTTAGATCAATGTTGGTTGCAGGCTGAACCAATCGGATGTCCTTTTCTCGAGAGACCAATCGGATAGGGAACCTCGGAACCCCGAGGCCGATGGATACCTCAGGGCAGACTGGAATGTAATTCACATGATTACTCAGCTTCTTGACAAAATCATCATGAATTACTTGCCCGTTGTACCTGCATGCAGAAAGTTCGAGGCAATTACTCAGGACAACATTCGGTCGTGGAAAGCTCTTCATCTTCTGGTCGCTCCCGTGGATCTTCAAATCTTTCCATCAAGCGCAAGTGAAACGGCATCACGAAAATGGGTGAGGTGAATGGGGACTAGAGATTTGATTCTGTCGTCACGGCAGATAACCTCACTTCTAAGTCCATCTATGAGCGGCCTTGCGATGCTTGAGGGCACATCAGTCACTAGATCTACCCAGTACGATGAAAGTCGAGGCGACAGGACTGGTATCCCATATATTCGCACATGCTTCCCAAGAGCCTCAGCTACCTGCATCAACATCTGACGATAGGTTAGGATATCAGGACCGCCGATGTCAAAAGTCCCACCGGCAGTTACTTCGGCTTCGGCGCAACCGATAAGATAACCCAAAACATCTCTAAGCGCAATGGGTTGGCATCTTGTTTCAACCCATCTGGGAGTTGTCATGACTGGCAGTCTGTCTGCAAGCTGTCTTAGCATGTCCCAAGAAGCACTTCCGGGGCCTATGATTATCGCTGCTCGTAAAACAGTTGCCTGAACATGGCCTGACTGAAGGATTCTGCCCACTTCAGCTCGGCTTCTCAAATGTTCAGAGAGGTCGGGGCCTGCCTCTCCGAGACCGCCCAGGTAGATAATTCGCCTGATGCTTGCGCTCTCAGCCGCCTTCAGAAAATTCTCTGCCCCTAATCGATCTGTCTCGGCAAAGTCTCGGCCCTTGCTCTTCATTGAGTGAACGAGATAGTAGGCGGTGTGAACACCCTCAAGGGCGATAGACAATGACCTCAGGTCTAGCACGTCCGCTCGCCTTGCGTCTAATTGCACATCGTATTCCTCCGGATGCCTAACCAGAGCTCGTACTTCGAGCCCTTCGGCGAGAAGGCTGTTCACCAGGTTTCGGCCGATGAAGCCAGTAGCTCCTGTGACCGCGAGTAGCTTCCGGGTGGTCATAGTGAAATCACCAGAAACGCAAGCAAAATGCCGTAGAAAAGGTGCCCTACCAAAGCTACAATAAGCGCCAACCATCGCAAAGGGTGACCGCCCAATCCGACGCCAGTAACGGGTCTCATGATCAACAGTGAGATAATCCAGAGAATCAACCCAAATGCCACGCCAGCATATATGATGAGGATTCTCGGAACGATTGGAAGCATGAGAACGAAGACGATCCCTGCCAGTCCGCCATGAAGAAAATGTAGAATCAATCCTTGACTGACCAGGTATTGAGCAGGTCGCCCTAGAAGCCGAGCCATTAGAGATTGATTCATATGCCATTCCATTACGCCTTCCATTCCCCACTTGCGCCAAATTGGAAACTCAATTAGTGACATACCTGCCGTCGCAACAAGACCCGACGCCAGACCTCTGACAACTTCAGCAAGAATCAAGATATCAAGCTCTCTCGACTTGAATACGTCCATCGCACGAAGTCTTTCCCCGTTACTAAGAACTTCGACATGCATGGAGGATCAATGGCGGAGGCTCGATGGTTCGAATTGTTTCAGAACTCAAAACCGTTGCCACTATGAGCATATTACTGAGATTCTGAATCATGCTATCGAGTGAGGATGAAAAGTACGCTAACGTCGAAGATGATTCAATTCCTCGAGGAGCATCATGGTCCGCTACGTTTGGCTTGCACCTCAACTTCAGGATGGCCGGTCATTCTATCACTCTGGTATGTGCGTTCCGGACAGAAGCTCTGTTGCGCCTCAACAAACTCCGCCAAAGTCATCAGCTACCTAGCAAAACACCCGAACTGCGCATTCGAAGTTTCAACCGACAATCCGCCGTACATAGGCGTACGGGGACAAGGCGTCGCAACACTGAAACCACAACTCGGCGGAGCAATACTCAGACAACTTCTCGAACGCTACCTGCACGGAACAACATCCCAACTAGCAAGAAGACTGCTCCAGAAAGAACGGCTAGAAGTCGCAATTGAGATAACCCCAAAAAGCTTCTTCATGTGGGACTACACCAAACGGATGCGCGAATCCATCTAAGGATTAGCAAGCCACTTGCCAACTCGAAGCCCATATCAACTTGACAATGACCTCGGCCTCGAATATTTCTCAACCAGCCAAGAAGGCATAGGTGGCAAAATCCGAGAGCGGATCGAGGACTTCACCGTCGAAGAAATACAAGACGACAGTCGATCAGCTCCTGATGGAGAGCACACGCACTTCACTTTGGAAAAGAGAAACTGGGACAGCATAACCGCCTTGAGGGAAATTGCGAGGGCAACTGGAGTCTCTTACAAGAGATTCGGGTTCGCCGGCAACAAGGATAGACGCGCGGTCACCAGACAAAGAATCTCTGCCTGGCATGTGGAGGAGCAACGATTACGAACTGTCCGCTTGCCCGGAATCTCCCTCTACGATTTCGATAGATGTCAAGCTAGGATCACCCTGGGATCCCTAAGTGGAAATCGGTTCCTCGTGACAATCAGAAAGACCAAGCTGAACGGAAAGGAACTGGCGAAAACGTTGAACAACATCAAGAAGGAGCTGAGTTGTGTTGGAGTCCCCAACTACTTTGGCTACCAAAGATTCGGCACTACCAGGCCAAATACCCACATCGTAGGTCGGATGATCGTCCAAGGCAACCTTGAGGGTGCCGTAAACAGGTACCTCGGATTTCCATACGAAACCGAAAGTCCTCCGTGTAGAGAGGCGAGAAATTACTATGATGCAACCCATGATGTTAGCGGAGCATTGAAGGTTTTCCCTCGAAGACTGACATATGAACGAACGATGCTTGTCGCACTTCAAAGTAGACCGCTCGACTATGCAGGAGCACTTAGACGGCTCCCAACGACTCTGCGGAGACTGCTGGTGCACGCATTTCAAGCCTACCTGTTCAACAAGAATCTAAGCCGACTGCTTCAACGCGAGATTGACATTGGAAATATGTCAATCCGCCTGCTCGGTTCTCAAAGTGAGTTTTCGACCGGCATGCTTGGAGAGATCGAAAAGTCTCTTCTTAATGAAGAAGGGATCACGTTGCAAGACTTTCAAGTACGCAAGATACCAGAACTTGGCGTTGAAGGGTCGACCCGTGCAGCATTCCTTGATGTTGACCCAGAAGTAAGCTTGCGACATGATCAGTCGACGGATGATGGGGACTTGGTCGATGTCCAATTCAGTCTGCCCAAGGCAGCGTATGCGACAACAGTCTTGAGAGAGTTCATGAAAACAGATCCGCTACATTATTGACTGGATCATGCATTTCCACTTGAACTCGCTCAAGATATTGACTATTTATTTTGCGACGACGATGTCACCTTCAGCGGTGACCTTGAGCACCCCCGTTACAGAATGCAGGTCTTCCTGCAGTTTCAGAAGCGCCATATCCTTACCCTTAGCTTCAAGAACAACATCAATGTCACATTTTGGAAGAATCTTCAAGAAACGCTTGAAGTCTCTCGGATTGATCATGTCAGCGTGGGCCCCAATTCTCGATCGATGCCTCTGCGTTGAATAGTGCATTTCCGGCAGGCCGTCAATTTGCGACCATGTACCACACACTCGGTCCATCAAGCCGTGTTTTAGGGGGCGCCTGCTGTATGCTTGATAATGCAAGTAATCAAAGACCATCGGAATACTGAGGTAATCACATAGGTGAAGCACGTCGTCTACGCCGTAATTGTGTTCATCGTTTTCTATGACTAAGCGATTCTTGACATTCTCAGGGAGATTACGGAAGCTCTCAGTAAATCGCTGTGATGACGCCTGTCGATCGCCATAGACCCCTCCAACGTGTAGGATGATCTTATGCTCAATGGCCAAGCCCATTGCGTCAAGAAAGTCAGCATGATAGGATAACTCAGCCGCTGCCGCAGCAGCAACATCCGTTCGCGGGGAATTCAAGACAGTGTATTGGCCGGGGTGCATTGATAGTCGCATTGAATGTTCCTTTGCAAAATCCCCGAGCGTTGAGATTTGCTGCCTGAGTTCTTGTCGCCAAGGCCATCTTGCTTTGGGATGAGAAGCGAGTGGAATTATTTCGGATGAGATTCGGAATAGCATAATGTCGTGTGAAAGATTCCAGTTCAAGACTTTGTGTAGACCTGCGAGGTTTGCCAGTGCCAGTTCCTTCAGATGAAGAGGTGTTGCATTTTGCAGACGACACGTACGGCTGGTCCGACCTTCTGGTCCAAGAGTGAGATTAACGCACGCATATCCTAAGCGCACGTGGATCATTGTCCTCTTCTCGCGCGAGCTAGTGAAGCGGTTGAGCTATTTGCTTTCGATGGTCGAGTTCTGAAGCTCTTTGCTTGGTGAGTCTGGTTCGTCATCGAATATGGCAGGGTGCTGCCAGCTGCAATATCGCAACTATCTTGGCAGAAGGCATTCCAGCTGCGATATCCAACTGAATTCTCAATACCTCATGGATAAGCAAACGGAAATAGTTGTGCCACATCATTGGAGGCATGGTCGAGATAGCTGGTTACGATGTGGCAGGGCACATCGGAGAGGTAGAGCTTCGAGATTACCCGGAGCTGACGTTGGCCACGGTTACAGGCCAAGGGGACAACTCGGCCTTCAGACTATTGTTCAGCTACATCTCTGGTGAGAACCGGACGCGGAAGAAGATTCCGATGACCGCCCCAGTGATAACCTCCGAGAAGATCGAGATGACAGCACCAGTGATTTCGAGTGCAAACTCGTTCTCATTCGTGATGCCTCTTAAATTCAAGCTGGAAGAAGTGCCTGAGCCCTTGGAGTCCCGCATAAGGATCGAGAGGATACCAGCAAGGAGATTGGCAGTGATACGGTTCAAGGGCTATGCTAGGGACAAATCCGTAAATGAAGTCAAATCGAGACTTCTCCCAACGCTGAAGGAGAGTGGAATTGCCACGGTTGGTGAACCGTTTTTGATGAGGTACAACTCGCCTTGGACACTGGGTTTCATGCGCCGGAACGAAGTCGGGATCGAAACAGCACGCACGGGCTAATATTCTAAAGCTCTCGCAACGAAAACCTCGTACAACAGAGTAGCGCCATTCCGATCTATGAATCAAGGAACTTCTCGCAGATACTTTGCGGCATCATCCTAGAGGGGTACTTGTTTCACGACTAATCGTCGTGGGAGCAGCTCGGATGCTGTTCCTTCTGAGTATCCGTTTGCGTTGATCCAGATCACTGTGCCGTCGGAACTGAGAAGGACTGGACGGGTCAGGCCAGCGTTCCGATGTCTCCGACGAAATCTCGGAGTGAAAATGGATCGGATTCGGCGGGATTTGAATTCACAACAAAGCAAAAATGTCTGCAGTTACTATTCTATGATTGTCTGAGATTTGTGACCTAGGCCGAACCGTGGGAACCACGTTTGAATCATGGTTCTCGGCGGCCGCACCATTGATACCCCCCTTCTCTTCTGCCCTAGCTAACGCCCCATTCTTTTCATATTCTTCTATTCCCCTATACTCTCTCTCCCACACCTACACGCAGCACACACACCACACACGCAAACTACGAACGGCCGGTTCAAATTCGCTTGCCTGCACCAACGGAGTCACACACAAAGCGACTTTCCATGATCTCCATGATTTAGGCGGTCAAGGTCAGCGATAGATATTTTCGTTTGACTCTCTCCGATAGGCTCAATTGATCAAGTCATACCACCGCAAGATGCAGAGGCTTCATGATTGGTCGACTCAACACCCAAGACAAGGCTCGATCTTCCAGAGATAATTCATACAAAATGGGATGAAATGCTCACACCATACAACAGCATAGCCTTCAAGGTTAAGGATCGATCGAGTAACCACTTTGAGCAGAGCTTCAAGACAAGATACGAAATTGTTGTCGACCTAAGAGATTTTGCCTACAGAATGGAATCAGTCCTTTACAAGCTGCGCTGGGCGGCTAGAGGTCTGGAATATATTTTGAAAGTATATGGAAAATACACGGGATCTATTGATGCCTCCATGCGTGGCCTGATGGACCCTATTCCGGAAGATTTCATCTTTTATGAAGATCTTTTCTTTTATTTTGCATATTCTGCTTTAGACATTGTCGGCGGAATAATCGCCATGTTGGTTGAAACTGCGATCGACAAACGCAACGTGTATTTCACAACTGTATTGAATTTTCTAGCTAGCTCAAGAAGCCCCTTCGAAGGATCACTGATCGCCGAACTAAAGAAAGATTGCGACACAGGATGGATTTACGAATTTCGGCAATACAGAAACTTTGTTACTCATCACTCGGCAATCCGTCCACGAGTACGATTCAGTCATACTCCGAGTATGGCGACTGAGATCAACCTGTTCATGCTTCCAGATAATCCTAGCGAGACATCGTTCACTTATGAAAAGAAACGCGAACTTGCACCATACTGTCAGGAAGTTCTTGCTAGAGAGCTCGATGTCATGAAAGTTCTACTTGAGTTTGTTGAGAATTTGATCTGAAGAGCTTTTGTGTGTGACCATCCTTGTTCTTAGAGATTGGTCTGGTGGTGCACACACATTCAAAGGCATCCAGCTCTCTACGTAAGGTCACTCGTGTGAACCATGTCTCTCAAAAAGGGCAAGCAAAGTTATGCGGAATTCAGACAGCAACTCTTACGACTACGAATGGCACGCCAACGCAACAGATATGGTACAACAGCCCGACAGCGTGCGCTCGCCAGTTTTGTTTACAATGTCGGACGTTACCTTGTTCCAGAAATACGGAATTACCCGATAGGTTACCGGCGTGTCATGAATTCGCTAATTGACGCAATCATAGAGTATTCCGTGTACACAACAGAATTCGACAGACCGGACTATCCCCCGATCTCGAAGTATGTTCTTGATATCCTGAACCGAAGCAAGAAGGATATGAGAATGAAGGTTCCTCCTGAAATCTATGCGAGAAGTGTGGCAGCTGTTAGGGGGTTCACCTTTGAAGAAAGAATTTACTCCAAAGCATCGCCTTACGATTTCTACAAGGATTTCCTAAGACTCGTTCAAACTGCTGCGAATGAGCTTGCGATCGCAGATGCATATGCAAGCGAGGACGTGCTGAACCTCTACTTGGACCAAAGTTCAGCATGGTGTAAGCATTAGGATACTCACCAAGAGTCCGAGCTCAAACTTCGTCACGGTAGCTCAGAAATTCAAACAGAAACCCGAAGTCAATTTTGAAGTGAGGAAAACCACCGATTGTCATGACAGATTCGCATTTGTGGATGACTCATGTTGGGTATTTGGCCAATCAATAAGGCATGCGGGTATGAAGCCCACATATCTGCTGCGCATCGAGAGTTATGATATCATGAAGGATATCTTTGAAGGTCTATGGAGGAGCGCCACTCTCCTGCTTTGACTTGGCTAAATGAATCTAGACTGCTAGCAATTTCCGCATGGTCTCATCGTGTAGTTTGAATGGTTGTGGGCTTCTAACTTTCACCTTCAAGTCTTGAAGGCTTTGTTTCGGAATGCCAACACGTCTAGCTTCCGAGGCATTCAATGAGGAAATCTTAGAACGCAACCGCCTATTGTCGAATCGCTCTAAAGTTGGGGAAGGCTCCATGAAGTCGATCGTTCTAGACTTGCCCACCAAGTAGCGGCCTAGCTCATCGCATTCCTCCGAAATCACCGAACACCACGTCAGACGTTCACCCTTGTAGGGTACTTGTTCGTTGAACCGTGCCTCCAGCACTCCAATGATTTTCTCCTTAGCTCCATTAGGAATGGTTGGAGAGGAATCCCCCAGAAGAGATAAGAAGGAATAGACTCGTGCTATAAACCGGAGAGACTGCTCATGGGGGAAAAAGAGAAGGAAGAGGAAAGTTGGTTGCGGCAGCTATGTGGAGACGATGAAAAGTTGTATGATTTTCTCGCAAGACGCCTCTCTTTAGATCCGATGGCCGCCATATCCAAAGAGGACCTCGGGATCCTCATTGAGCAGGCGGAGAAAAGTGTCAAGGATGAAAACTTTGAAGAAGCGGTTTGGAAATATAGACTGGTAGTGAACAAGGCTATCTTCGAAGCCACTCAACATCAAGAGGAAAAGGATAGGTACATCAAAGTCATGCAGGACCTCCTGTCGAAGACCGCACAAGCGACGGAGAGAGCGAAGGAAGAAGTAGAGAAGGAAGGGCGCACCGACCGCGTTGTTTTCTTTGTGAAAACGCTTGAAGACTGTAAATTTGTGAGCGAAAGAATCGAAGATGTTCTAGAAGTAGCTTCTCGCTTTTACAATGAGAGATTACAGATACTGGGAGAGAAGGAGAAAGGAGAAGAGAGAAGAGAAGCGACAAGAACAGATAGACTGAAAGAGGACAGAGAAGAGGAGCGACAAGAGAAAAGAGACAAGAAGCAAGAGAAGGAGAAAACAGAAAAGAGACGAGAAGAGGACAAAGAAGAGAAGCGAGAAGAGGGAGAAGAGAAGGAGAAAGGAGAAGAGAGAAGAGAAAAGATACTAAAAGCAGGAAGATAATCGACGAGCTTCTTTATCAGAGCGCGCATACTCATCTGAGCCTACCTCATAGGATTAAGGTTAACGTAGTTTTTTGAGTTCAATTTCTGGTGCTCACACCACTAGTACCACACACAAAATTACATGAACGACGACGGACGACGATTCAAATTGCTAGGTTCGCACCAACTCACTCAGACGGACTATACAATGCTTGAAAATGCCATATTTCTCATAGCGACTAAGTATCCTAAATGACTCAAGTTTCAAAGCGACCGGACGGGCTTTACTGGCTTGTCTTCGTGATTCTCTCCAACACGGCTTTCTTGATCTCGTCTTCGTCAAGTTCCACGGCAACCTTGTCGATTTCTAATTTGGTTACTTGGGCTTCCTTCGTGTTAAGTTTCTTGAGCAGCCAATCGACGATAAGACTCGCCCCAACTCCTTCAGTGATATCTTCGGCTACGATCAACGTTATCTGAACCATTTCAGCAAGTCCGAAAGCTGTTCTAATTTTGGCGCTGTCGTACCTAACAGCCAAGTCACTTGTCAATTGCTTCCGCGTACCTAGACTTCCCCTACTCTCTCCAAGTAAATCGTAGATCAGTTGATGGTTTAGCGTGTAAATTGTAACTGGAATCTCCAAGAAAATCAGCATCAGTCCCATAACCACTCCGCTAATATGGGCTAACCGGAAGTCGGCATCAAAACGCCTCTAAAATGACGGTTCAATTTCAGGTGCCCGCACCAGCATATCCACACACACATTTGACGACGGACGACGACGGTTCAAATTCTGACGCCACACACCAGTTCCTGGCGCGTTTTCTCCCAGCATTTGCGAGAATTCTGAGCTAGGTCGGTCAATAGAAGTAAATGTGAGACACCTCACTGCGAGAGTGTAGTGGGGAACACCAGACGTGGGAAAGGCGGATGAATATGCTAAGCTGAACGAAGAATTGTGGGATTTGAGGGCGGAGAGCTGGTTTGATACACGCTTTAGCTTTGAGTCCAGATACCTCAGATGGATGCAAAAGAAACTGTTTTCCCTCTTAGAATTCGGCCGGAATCCCCGCTTTCTGGACTTGGGCTGTGGCACTGGTTGGGCTGTGCACTACGCAGCCAGCTTGGCTGATGGACGAGGAGAATTCTATGGTGTCGATATTTCATCTAAGATGATTGAGAAGGCGGAAGGAGGGTCCACGAGTTACAGCAACGTTCATTTTCGGAAAGCCAATGCTGAGGAACTCCCCTTCGACAATGACTTCTTTGACCTTGTCATTTGCTCTAATTCGTTTCATCATTACTTCAGTCCTGACAAGGTTCTTGGAGAGGTCTACCGAGTCTTGAAGCCCAACGGGAGAATCTATGTCCTCGACATGACGGCAGACGGGCTTATGACACGAATGTTCGATAGACTGGCCAAGAAGAAAGAACCAGCTCATGTGAAATTGTACTCAACAATCGAATATCAGACACTCTTTGAGAGAGCGAGACTACGTTACGTGACCAGCAAGTCGGTATTGTTATCGACGAAAGTTCACATCGCCGAGAAAGTCGTCGCGCCGATCAACTGACGATTCAGCGGTTCAAATTTGGTTGCCCGCACCATTAGTACCACACGCACTAAAAACGAAACGAACAAAAGGACTAGGCTGTCAATGATTCAGCTAGTTGAGCTGACCCTATCTATTCCCACCCATTTTCCGGACTTGTCGTAGTTTAATGATCGAGGATATCCACAGGCATTCCAGATTGAATCAAATGCGGGCCTCATCACCTCTGGCGGATCGCACTGGTAATCCTCAATTATTGCGGGCGGCGCCAAAAGGTCCTGTCTATCGATCTGATGCCGATCCTCCCCTGAGAAGGGCTGACCGGTAGCCATAGTATATCCTCGTACGCCGAGTAAGCTGAGCATCACCAGACTAGGGGGATCGACTCCAATTCTCTTTCCGATTGAGAAATATTGAGACAACACGTCCAGCAGTTCCTTCTCGTAAGCTATACATGGAATCTTACCGTCGTCTAGAAGCAGCCCTTCCACCGATTCTAGCACACCATTTCGAAATACCTGAAGATATGATTGGTGTGAATAACCAAGGGCTCCATCGAAATTTAACCGATAGCTCCAGCTTGAGACGGCCATAGGCTGCAAGTCTACTGCTTTCAAGGAAGCTACACTCAAGCTAGTCGGTCTTTCCAGAGCCCCTAGTGGGATCATGTGAAATACGATTTTGGCGCCCTCTTTCAATGGTACGGGAGTATCGCCAGAACGGATTCGAACCAATCGATCAGCACGAAATCCTCGTATTCGTTCTGACGCATTCTCGGAAAGAAGGAAAGCAGCTCTAATTTCAGTAACATCAAGCTGGTATTTTCCCGCTGAGTTGCGGCCAAAGAACCTAGAGTAGTTCTGGAAGGAAACCATATGTGGTGCTGCCCAACTTCTAGGAATACGAATTATCACTACCTTGGCTGAGGATTGCAGGGGCACGACGTGTAACGCAATGCCAGCTATTCTTGGTTGAATTCCGTGTCGCATTATGTCTTCAAGTCGAAGCTTGAGTGCGTCAGAGTCTTCGACCTGCATCCCCCTGAGCTCGGTAGGTACACCAGAAGACTCAAGGATTCCGTAGAAGATGTCCCCCCCTATTGTGTTAGCAAACGATGAAACATCAGAAAGGAATTCCCTTTTCTCAGCATCAGTGGGACCAGGCAAGAGCGATTTGTATTCGATAGACTTGGCTTCAGCGACTTTATTGTCAATCAAAGACTGCAAATCTGCTTCGACAATTGCGTCTAACGGCTTAACAAGGAGCGACGTACCGGATCCCACTCGTGATGCCTAGTGTCCGCAGACTGATGTATACTCGTTGTGGGCGACTTACAACCCTACCATACGTCATTGTTTTGTGTGTGGGTGGGTATGGTGGTGCGCACACACACAAATTACGTGCACGACGACGGACGACGGTTCAACTTTGGACGGTCACACACCTAAACTACTTGGTGTGGCGCATTCCCCGTTTTCTTGGCGAGGATGATTATCACTAATGCGAAAGATGCGATGAGTGGCAGCACATAGTTCTGGTATTCGGGTGTGGTCGTGGACGATATGGAAACCTGCGGCGCAACCGTGAAGCTCTTGCTCATCGCATTGTTACTCTTATTCGGGTCAAGATCCACTGGAATCGTCGCGACTCCCCAGGTCAATGTGTGCGTACCAGGCGTCGCAATCCAAGGCGTTTGCGTGCTTACGGTGAAAGGAGTACCCATTGGTCCAGGGTAGGAGAGGGACCCACCACCACAGGATACTCCGTCTATCTGGCAAAGTGCAGAGAAGCTCTGAGGAAATGATCCTGTAGACGAGAGCGCGGTCACCACCATACTGAATGTTACCGGGTCACCAACATTCGGAGCAGAAGGACTCAACGAAACCGAAAGAACCGCCCAATCCGTGGCTGCTGTAACCACGGTGATCGTGAACACCTGATGGCTCATTGAACTGCTGATCGGGCTATACGGAACCGACGGACCCACGATAATAGCCATAACCTCGAGAGTGTACTGTTGAGGCGAAGCGGCTGATTTGATTGTTAACGTGACGGATTCGGTTCCTGAGCTTGAGCTTGGAACAACAGCACACGCTGCCTTACCAGGCCAACTTTGTCCGGCCCACGAGGACAGACATGAGTCAGGCGTCGAGCTGCCCGATCCGTCTATACCCGTAGAGCTTGGGATTGGGCCTAACGAAACTACGGCGAAGACTATCGCGTCACCCGATGGAAGCCCGCCGTAAGCCACAATAAACGTGACAATCGCTTGAGCCACTCCGTTCTGCAGCACAACTTGGGAAGGATAGTGGAGGTCAACGATCGTCGTGGTCTGAGCGTTGACTCTGAGGATACTAGCTGAGAAGAGAACTAAC
>JBEKSC010000036.1:0-18320 GCA_049517415.1 Bathyarchaeia archaeon | reverse complement strand
GAACCGCAAGAATTGCAATTGACCAGCTTCTCAAGTTCGATTACAGGTATGCCGAATTCGCTTCGACGAGTCCTTCGAAACCAGAAAATTATGCCAACCAGTACGACCACTGCGAGAATGGCAATAGAAACGGTTAACGTATCAACCATGGCGGCCCTCATCCACTTGTGTTAGATACCTCCGCAGATAATATCTTCCCGCCGAGTGAATGTCACTCCATGAACCATCTACAGACCGTGGGCTTTCAGAAACTAACTAGAGTGGACACAGCTCTCAGGATTCTCTTTGATGCTGTAGGAGAGCGGGCTATCAGACTGGAGTCGCTGCCTGTGCAACGGGCTTTGGGTCGGTATCTTGGAAAAGATATCGTTGCAGACCAATACTTGCCACGGGCCGACCGTTCGGTTATGGACGGATACGCAGCTCGCGTTGAAGACGTGAAGAGTGCTTCTCAAGAACTTCCAGTAATACTCCGGGTTATTGGGGAAAGCAGACTAGGCGCAAAGCCTCGAATGTATGTTGGTCGGGGAGAGGCTGTTGCTATTGCGACCGGGAGCCTTGTTCCCTCCGGTGCAAACACGGTCATAATGGTCGAGAGAACTACCAAACTCGCTCCAAGCAGTATCGCAGTACATGCGCCCGCAACGGCGGGGCAGAGCATAGCGAGGAAAGGTGAGGATGTCGTCCCAGGTGCTGTAGTTCTCGGGAAGGGGGCACTCCTCCGGCCACAGGATATCGGCATGTTGAAGGCACTTGGTTTGGCAAAGGTCTGCGTTGCAAGAAAACCACACGTGGCCGTTCTGTCAACTGGTGACGAGCTCGTGAATTCATCTAGTAAACGCAACGTCGCCAAGGTGGTGGACATCAACAGAGCGATGTTATCCTCTATGCTTCAGGAATTGGGGGCAGATGCTGTAGATTTGGGTATTTTCAGGGATCGTGAAGCTAGCATTAAGACTGCTCTGAAGAAGGGGTTGAAAACGTGCGATGCAGTCATTGTCAGTGCAGGATCCTCGGTCGGCAACAGAGATCTAGTCCCTAAGTGTGTCAACAGCTTAGGCAAGCCGGGTATGTTGGTGCATGGAGTAGCTATGCGACCCGCGATGCCAACTGGTTTGGCGCTGGTTAATGGCAAGCCAGTGTTTTCGCTTCCGGGGTTCCCGGTCTCCGCATTCTTCGCCTTCCGAACCTTTGTACGGCCCATCATTGCAAAAATGTTGGGTGTCAAAGAATTGTTCGAATCTACTGCCAATGCAGTCTTGAGTGAAACAATAACAGGAATACCAGGAAACCTCACCTATGTGAGGGTCGTCGTCAGGCAGAATGGGCAAGGGTTGATTGCCGAACCGTTCAAACTGCAGCGTTCATCGGTCTTGATGAGCATGGTTAGGGCGAATGGAATCGTCACTATTCCAGAGGAAGTGACAGCAATCGAGCGAGGGGAGACGGTAAAAGTAACGCTAATCGGGGAGATATTGCCCTAATTTCCCATTTTCACGTCTTTTTTTCCTGCCCGGTTTTCGCGGCTCTAGCTTTCTTGATTTCGCTGGCGAGGGAATGAAGAGAGTTACCTTTCGGGCCTGTCTTTGAAAGTATTACATATCCTCCCTTCTCCCGCCATGAACTCGGTCGTGATTTGCCGGGCACCACTTCAGCGTCCAAAGAAAGCCGCTTGATGGCATCGCTAATTTCCTCAAGTCTTGGCGTTTGCACTCCCGAAGCCTTTGCGAGTTTTCTACCCGCTTTGCGGGACTTTGAAGAATCGAGGTTAGCTGGCCAGACGATCATTTTTCCTTGAAGTTTCAAGGAGAGCGTCGCCCAGGGTTACATGAAAAGGTAGGCGTTGTTGACTTACTCTTGTCTGCCCTGCAGGAGAACAGCGTTCACGACGCCGTGCTGGCCTGGTCTGGAAGTCACGATCGCCTGTCCCAGTGGTGTTTCAACGACCGCGCCTTTGGTGATTACTCCTCTGCGCTGGTAATCCACGTTGGCAGGGTTCTTTACGACGCTTCGTATCTCTGTCTTCTGGCTTTTTCCAGTTGACGGGTCGGTCACATTGACTGAGTTAACAGCCAAGGCTGCGAACTTCGGGTTTCCGCCGCGGCCGCGCTTTATTGAAACTCTTTTTTCTCCCACAATGGTCTGTGCTGGGTCGCTTCCCATTTCAAATGCCCGTTTGCCACGGAACATATGTTTCTTCCCGCCTGTTTTCTTGCGCTTGTGAAGATCTCCGTGCCATTGCGGCATCTTGTGTTCCAACTCCTAAGGTGAATTTCACTGAGAGGCACGGGGCGGTTCTTTTAAGCGTTGTTATGGACGATTGTGGTTATTCAGGCAGTTGGTCGTTTTCTTTCAATGCTTTCTGGAGCAATTGGTAGAGTTGCTTTGCCTTGTCGACAGTCATCGTTAGAGTTATTGACGCACCCTCCGTAGTTCTTGGGATGAAGATATCGACAGTTTCTTTCAGCTTGTTAAATTCAACCATAACCATTCGCGGCGCCTCAACACCAATATTGAATCAATATTTTGTTTCTACTGGGGACTTAGAACTTTCTCTTTTCCGGGTGTCGGGCTGGGCTTCTGCGGCGGTTTCTCCGTTTTGATGTTCTCAAAGAGTATTTCCAGCTGTTTCTTCATGGCGGGCATGTCATGACTGAGGTTGAAGTAATCAGAGAAGTTTGGAGTCGTCCGGAGTACCTTCGTTCGCCCCAGTCTCTCTTCTGCTATGAGCCCCGTTTCTCGAAGCTGCTTAACGTGTGAGTAGGTTAGGTTCCCTCTGACCTTTGCAAGGTAGGATTGAGTGACAGGTTGCCTGAAGGCGATAAATGATAGCGTCCTCATTGGGCCGGGGGTGAGAAGTTGCCGTGTCGCAAGCCGCTTAACATGCCGCACGTATTGCGGTTTCAGTTGCATTACAAAGCGGCCGTCGCTCAGCTCTAACACTTCTAGCGAACTTTCGTCTTTTCCGTACTTGTCCTTCAACGTTCGGGCGAGTTCTTTGACCTTGTCTTCTGATCGAAATCCAACAACTGAGCCGAGTGTCTTAAGGTCCAATGGTTTGCCTGTAACGTAGAGGGCGGCCTCTATCAAGGCTAGCTTTGCTTTTGCTCTCGGAACGGTCAGAGTGGGTTCAGGCGGTTCCGTGGGTTCAGGGGGTGTTTCAAGCAATTGGTGGCGACACCTCCCCCAATCGGATGAATAGGTCCGAACCTTGTTCTTCCTGTGTGAGTAGTATCTTCTTCTGATTGGCTAGGAAGAGTAACATTATGAAAATTCGAACTGCTTCGATAAACGTTCCGTCCTTTACTAGGTCTTTGAAGGAGAGCGGTAACCCCCTGATGCTGAGCTTGATGAGCTCTGCATAGAAGTTCTCGATGTTCTCCTCGATATTCGCCAGAAATACATCCATTTGTTCAAAGATTGATGGGGGGCTCAGGATGAATGGTTTCTTCGCGAGAACAGCCTTTTCGTTGTCCAGAACGTCCTGCAGCGTGCGGAGGATCTCAGCAACCGATGTGGAGGTGTATTCAAACCGGAGAGGAAATGGTAGTGGAGGGGGAATCTCGACGTCAGGTCTAGCAACTGGGGGTTTTGGTGGTGCTTCCATTTTCAGGACGAGTTCGGATTTCATACGGTGGACGATTGAAGATGAGAGTAGGGCTGTGCCTGATGCCGAGAAGTCAACGTAGCCGTTCTTCTTCATTTCAGCAAGGAACATGTTTAGCAGGTTGGTTATGTCGACGTCCCAAGGTTTGACCCTGTGCAGTCTCAACAGGTCGAAGAGGATGAGGTAGGGAGGCCTCAACCAGAACGGCTTACTTAGCTCTTCCAACAGCCTTTACCTCCTGCATTGGCAGGCTAACTACTTGAGAGACTCCTTCCTGAATGAAGACGCCGTAAACCGCATCTCCACGGGAGATGGTCACATCCTTCAGTGAGACGATGATGAACTGTGAACCTTTCGACTTCGATTTGAGCAATTCAGCCAGACGCTGCGAATTAACCACGTCCAGGTGAGCGTCGATTTCATCAAACATGTAGAAAGGCATTGGATGAATGGCTTGCAGGGCCAATATGAAACAAACCGTGGCGACTGATTTCTCACCACCGCTAGCGCTTCCAATCGTCATTTCAGTTTTTCCAGGGAATTGCAGCCTTATGTCCGCGCCAGCTTCGAAGGGGCTTTCAGGTTTTTCAAGAAAGAGTCTTCCGAAACCACTTGTGACGGTTGAGAAGATTTGGTTGAAGGATTCACTGACTTGGTTGAAGGATTTCATGAAGGCTTCAAGTTTCTGTTGGTCCAGTTCGTTCATGAATTGGACTATGGAGAGTTTCTCTTTTTCGAGTTCGTAAATTCTAGTGGCCAGGTGTTTGTAGTTCTCCTTAACTTCCTCGTATTGCGAAGCGGCGAGTTCGTTGACACCCCCGATCCCGGCGAGCTCCTTCTTGAGGACCGGGAGCGTGCTCTCTACCTTTCGGATTTCGTCCTCAGTGACTTCCACTGCTTCTGGGTATCCCAGTTCTTTCAGTTCGGTCATGTGGAAGTCGATTTGCATTTGCGTGTGCTTGAACGAAGCGCTTAGGTCGGCGCTTTTGTTGTTCAATGGGTCAAGTTTGTCGAGAAGTTTGTTTATTTCTGCATCCATTTCACGTAGGTGTGAATTGTAATCTTCCCGTTTGACTCTAACGCCAGCAAGTTCCTCCGTAAGTTGATCCCTAGCTGTTTCAAGCTGCTTCAATTGCTCATTATGTTTTGAAAGCTCAGTTTGGGCGAATCTCAGTTCTGAGGCTAGTTTCTCCAGTTGCCCGTCGATGCTAGTGGACTGAATTTTCGATTGTTCGGCAGTCGGTTCTATTGCTGTTACAGTTGATGACAGCGACTCAACTCGACTCTCAGCTTCAATCTTCTGTCGGACGAGTTCGCCGAGTTCCCTTGTGAGCTTTGAGTGCTCGTTTTCCCTCTCGAGGAGGAAAGCGGATTGTGAACGGATCTTTAGGGAGTTGTGGGTCTGCTCCAATTCGGCCAACTTGGCCGTTATCTTCTCCTTCTGCGATTCGCTGGCTTCGAGTACCGTTTGCTCGGTGCCGATTTCGTGCGTTAACTGCTCGATGCGCGCGGAGGTATCACCGACTATTTTGTGGGCTCGTTCAAGGTTCTCTTTGAATGTGGCAATTTCCCTTTCTGTTGACCTAATTAGATTTTGACTCTTCGTTTTGCTGCTGCGTTGGTCAAGAATTTCTTGGTCAATCCTTGTAATATCTTCTTTTGCCTTTACGGCCAAGTTCTCAAGAGACGCGAGTGTGGTCCTTAATTGATCGATGGTCTTGCCCTTCAAGAGCAATTTTGATACGTCGAGTGGTTGCCTGAAGTACCCTGTTTCCATCGCGCCGCCTGACTCGTACAAGTCGCCCGTGGGTGCAACCGCTCGAACGCCTTTCAGGGATGCAAGGAATGCGGATTTCTGATTCGAGGTTAGCAGTGTGTCGCCGAAAACGTAGTTCACAGCTGGCCTGACGCGTTCTGCAAATTCAAGTTTGTCGGTGATGGGCCCTATGATTTCCCGAATTTCTTTTGGAACATTTACCTTCTTTGGTTGGGTTAGACCTTGGAGCGGAATGAGCTTGACGCGTCCCACTTTTGTTTTCTTTAGAACTTCGATGCATGAGACCGCGGTCTCAATGTTTTTCACAACGAGGGCTTTCATCCACCCCGCCGCAGCGGCTTCAGCAGCTTTGCCGTAGCCGTCTTTCACTTTGACGAGGTCCACCAGTCGTCCGTAAACACCTGACACAGCGCCTGCCTCAGCCATCTGTTCGATTAAGGACAGGGCTTTGTCGTCTGAGGCTAGATCCTCTGTTACGTTCTTCTGTGTCTCTATCTCGGTGAGTGCTAGAGCGGAACGCTTCGCAACCTCGTTCGCCTTGTCCGTCTCTTCGGCGCGTTGCTGTTTGATCTTCATGTATGCAGAAACTTTCTTGTCCGCCTCAGTTGATCTCTCGGTCTCCTGGTTCCTTGCGGACTGCAATTCGTCCACACGCTTTGTGGCGTTCTGGAGGGCGTTCTCATATTCTTCCTTACGTGCGTGTAGCGTTTTCAGATGATTATTCAGTAGATCAATCTTTGTGGCACTTGCTTTGACCTGTGCGGTGAATCTTGCGACTCTCGCGGTTATGTTCCCTATCGTGCGTTCCAGATCCTCGGCCTCTTTATTGCGCGCACCCAATTTCTCCCGTAGTTCAGTCAGTGCGTTGAATGATTCGTCGGCTTTTGCTTGCTTTGCTTCTATTGTCTTGAGGAGCTCTGCGTGGGATGCCTTTAGTTCTGTAAGTTCATTCTTTGAATTGCTAATTTTCTGGAGTATTTCGACGCAGTTCTTTTCAAGTTCGCTTTTCTGTTGTTGAAGGGATTTGATGTTCGATTGTGCGGCATTTGCCTGCGCCTGTAAGCCTGCAACGCTAGCGTTGACGTCTCCCATTTTCCGTTGGATTTCGAGTAGCCTGCTGCTGCCTTTGTCCGCTACCGTTTCCTCGTATTCTCTTTTTTCTGATTCCAGTTTCGTTTTTTCTTGAATGATCTGGTCTCTTCTAGTTTTCAGGTCCTGGAGTTGTTGTTGATGTTGGCTTAGGTCTTGATCTAATTCGCTGCTTTCTTGCTGGGCTTTCCTGATCTTATGGGAGATTGCCTTTGCTTGGAGTTCTTTGATCTCGTTCTGAATCTGCTTATACTTCAGGTAGTCGTTGCGTTCCTTTTCGAGAGATTCGACTCGAAGCCGGACTTCTTCAATCTTTGCGGATGCTACTTGCAGGTTCACGTCGGCTTTTTGAAGTTCAACTTGGGCCGAGGCTTTCTTAGTATCGTAAACCGCGATACCGATCATGTCTTCAATTATCGTCCGGCGTTCCTCAGGCGTTACTTCCGCAAGCCGGGTAATTGCGTGCTGTGGAACGATGTTGTAGCCTGAGACCTGGATATCTGCTGAGGAGAGAATGTCCGTGAGCTGCTTTCGGGAGACCTTCCTTCCGTTGAGGCGGTAGATGCCCTCGCCCCCGCGGCGAAATTCTCGCGAGATCGTGACTGCTTCCGCATCTATCGGTATTCGTCTGTCCTGGTTGTCAAATTGTACTGCAACCCAAGCCGAGCGGGATGTTGCAGCCATCGCTCCCTTGTGAATCAAATCACCTATCGTTTCGCCTCTAAGCTCTTTGGCGCTCAGTTCTCCAAGGGCGAACTTTACCGAGTCCAGGATGTTCGATTTGCCAGAACCATTCGGGCCGGTTACGATTGTGAGACCGCGGTCGAGGTGAACAGTCGCCTTCTTTCCGAAGGTCTTGAAGCCTCTTAGGTCGATTCTTTTGATATACACCAATGTTGGTTCATGCTCGCCGCAGGGAATGCGCGGAATTTGTCACATTAGCAACTATCGTGGGCTATCGGCTGCTCAGAAGGTGCGAAGATAAGGCTTGGTTACACTTTCATGATGATTTGTATGGATTAGGCCGTGTCAACTTTGGCATAGGGCTGCTTTTCGAATCATCGGTAAGGAAGACAAATTCAAGGTAAGGAGTGCCGGACACATAGCTAGCCATTGGTTTACGGGCTCCTCTGGATGCCTATAAGTGAGGATACCCGCCGGGTCCGCGTTTCGTGCTTCTATTTGCCATACCGGCGTCTTCGGCGCTGGTATGTTCGAACAGCCCTTAGTAGATCTATCCGGCGAAATTCAGGCCAGAAGACGTCTAAGAAGACGAACTCGCTGTAGGCGGCCTGCCAAAGTAGGAACCCGCTAAGTCGCTCTTCACCTGAAGTACGAATTATCAACTCCGGGTAGGGGTTCGGAAGGTGTGATGTGTACAAGTATTTCCGAAACATGTCCTCGTCCACTGCCTCTTCATCCAACGAGCCGCTTTTGACCTCGTCAATGATTCGTTTCGCGGCATCGACAATTTCAGCGCGGCCACCGTAGGCGACGGCAATGTTTAGGTAATGCTGGTCATATGCGGCAGTTACTTTTTCCACTTCGTTCAAAACCCGTTTTAGCGATTCAGGTAGCAGTTCAATGCGGCCAATCGCTTTCACATGCACTTTATTCTCGTGGATTCGACGGTCCGTAATGAGTTTCCTTGCTTCGTCCTCAATCAGTTTGAGTATGGTGTTGACCTCTTCTCTTGGTCTATGGAAGTTCTCAGTGGAGAAAACGTAAAGCGTAACTGTCTTGATCCCAATATCTAGGCACCATTCTAGGAAATCTTCGCCGGTTCGTGCGCCGTATAGGTGGCCATTAAGTCTGTCGCCATATTTCTCCACGCCCCATCTTCTATTGCCATCGAGGATGATTCCAACGTGTTCCGGCATTTCATCCGAGGAGACCTGATCTCCGAGCCATTTTTCATAGATGGTGTAGGCGCCAATTGTTTTGAGGAAGGTTGGTAGCATGGGTTCACGCTCGCGCTTGGTCCATCGCCTTTACGCACGGGCAAGTTCGTTCTGCAGGTATGTTCTCCACGGCTTTACGTATGATGGTGAGGACTTGAGGCATCACTTTGTTACCGATTTCCGTGACCTCCCTAGCCGACAACCTCTCCTGCATTCCAGCAGCTCGGTTTGAAATGAAGCACAGCGTCGAATAACACAACTCCTGTTCCCGGGCCAGAAAGACTTCGGGTGCTCCGGTCATTCCAACAATGTCGCCGCCTAGCATTCGCAACATTCGGATCTCTGCTGGGGTCTCATACCGCGGCCCCTCAGTTGCGGCAAGAATCGCATTGCCCCATGTCTTCGCTCCCGCGCCGATGCATGATTCTATCAGGATTTTGCGGAGGTCGGGGCAATACGGTTGGGAGACGTCGATGTGCGTTACCGGTGCACTCTCGAAATATGTTGCAATCCGTGATTTGGTCATATCCAAAATGTCTTCGGGGACGGCCATGTCACCTGGGTTGTAGCTTGCGTTCATAGCACCGACCGCATTTGTCGCTATGACGCGTTCCACCCGGAGGTGCTTTAGCGCGGACAGGTTGGCCCTATAGTTGACTTTGTGAGGCGGGAGGTCATGTTTCGGCCCATGCCTGGGTAAGAATGCGACTTGCTCGTTACCGATCGAACCCACTGTTATTGGTGGCGCAGATCCGTAAGGTGTTTCCAGATGAATTGTTTGTGAGCCTTGAAGTAATCCTTCGAGGCCGCTTCCGCCAATTACAGCAATTCTGGGCATAATCTATCAAGACCGGCTTTATTCGTCGTCATCTTCCGAACCGCCGTCGTCCATTAGCGCCTGAAACTCTTCGAATGAAAGCTTTCCACCCGTACGAACTTTCTCGTTCGCTGCTTCCTTGTATTTCGATTTCAGCTTCTCTGCCTTGAGCTTTGGAATGGTCTTGGCTTCACCAATCTGAGCTCGAACCTTGTCCATACGCTCTAGGTTTGCTCTTAGCTCAGCCACCACATCGCGGCGTTCTTGGTTCTTTTCGAGGTATTCCGAATGCTTCGCGTCCGCTTCTTTCTTTTTCGCTACCAAAATCTTAACGAGTTCTTGCATGGCTGCATGGATCTTCTCGCTCTCCTCCGCTACTTTTGTGAGTTCTTCGTGAGTGGCTTGGGCTTGCAACCTCAACGCGCCAACTTCAACTCTCAATTGTAAGAGTTTATCTTTCACATTCCTCAGGCCCTTGTGCTTGGCTAGGTCAACTTCTAAAGCACCGATTTTCGCCACAAGGTTCCTTTCGGCCTTCGTGGAAAGCGGATTTGTTTGAATGAACCATTCTAAGCCTTTTATCTGTCTTGAAAGCTCGGACATGCTCCCTTGCAGTTGCTCTGATATTCGCCTAGCCTGTTCGAGAAGCTTTGAAAGGGCTTCCCGCTTCTGGGAAGCCAGTACTCTTAGCGCGTCCCGCTTATCTTTGAGTTCCTTTACCTTTGCATTTAGTGAATCTCGTTTCTCTCTTACTTTCCTTATCTCTTCAGATGTACGCTTAACCTCCGAATTGAGCGTGTCACGTTTCTTTACTATCTCTTCGATCTGTTCCCTGAGCAAGTTGATCTTAGCTCTTCTTGCGTCATTTCTTTCCTTCAATGTTTCGAGTTCTCGGTACAGGTTCTCAACGGGTGTTTCGAGCGTAGTCGAATCCATTTTACTACCACCTAGGCGGCAACTTCATTCCCACTGCCGAACAGACGCACTCCAAGAAGTGAAGCAAACCGTCGCGGGTACATAAGTTTCAAAGTCAACACGCGGTCTGGGATGTACGCAGACAGTCTGGGCGTTGTATATAATGCGTTGTGTGGCGTAACCGTGTCCTTATTCGCCGAGTATGATCCTTGCGTCGACTATGTTGGCGCCTGACGCGTATACGATGACTGGGTTGAGGTCCATTTGTTGTATTGCTTGGTTTTCCATCATGATCTTTGAAGTTGATTGTAGAATTCGCACGATTGCTTCTTCGTCTGACGCAGGTTGGCCCCTGGCGCCCTGTAGAATCGAATAGGCGTGAATCTCTCGGATCATCTGGCGGGAGTCGAGTTCACTCAGCGGCGATACCCTAAAACTGGCGTCCTTGAGAACTTCGACAAAGATCCCGCCGAGGCCAAACAGAACGGTCGGGCCGAACTGGCTATCTCGAAGCCCTCCGACAATTACCTCCACACCCTTGGGAGCCATGTGTTGCACCAGGACGCCCGAGATTCTAGCCTTATCATTATATGCTCGGACTTTGCGGATAATTTGGTCATACCCATCTTCAACCTGTTCCTTTGAATTCAGGTCGAGCAGGACACCTCCAGCTTCGGTCTTATGCAAAACATCCTGAGATACAACCTTTAGGACCACAGGGAACCCGATTTCACTTGCTAGCTCTATCGCCTCAGAGGGGTCTTGTGCGACGCCAAAGGCGGGTGTGGGCATACCGTAGGCAAGACAAATTTCTTTAGCTTCGGGTTCAAGGAGGTACTTTCTCTTTTGCATCCTCGCAGTTTGAAGAATTCGTTCAACCGTTGCTGGTAGCATAAATTGAATCAACCCTTGAACTGAATTGTGCAGTTTCAATCAAAGTCCGTAGTCATGGTCTGAGAATCTTCCCTCACGAGGATTGTTCCTCGCCGCCGGTTAGAACTCTTGTAACAGCCGCGTTGAGTTCAACCATTCCTGAATTGTCTTTCGAAGATACCGGGATGGGTTCGGACAACAACCCGCTTTCGAAGACTGCGGTCGCCAAATTCATCGAAATCATGGACAGGTTTTGTTCTTCAACGTTCCGCAATGATTCCGCGAAAGCTTCGCGCTCGGTGGCCCATTCGATAATCGTATCAACATCCTGATCCGTGACAAGGTCAGTTTTGGAAAGGGCATAGATTTGGGGTTGCATGATTCTACTGGCTATTGCGGCCGCGAGGTATATGCTTGAGACAAAGTTGAGCGGGAACCGTACGAAGGGTGCATCCATCAAATAAATCACTGCGCGTTTCTCTCCGGTCAACTCGTTTGCCATGAAACGCCCTCCTTCCCTAAATGCGAACAGCTCTATCTGACCAGGCGTGTCTACTAGGAGAATGTCGGGGTTGGCATCCTCAACCTCCTCCCGAATCTCTTCTAGGTGGTCGGCTAGTAAATCGGAGGCCATGATTAAGGCACCATTGGGCCCGAGCTTGTAATCGAGCATTAAGTTCTCCACATCCACGTACTTCCGTGCATCGATGTCAGGATTATATGGTATTGCCGTCGCGCCGGGGTCGAAGTTGGCAACTAGGACGTCCTGATCACTCTCCTTCAACCATTCCGAATAGGAAGCTGTGAGAGAAGATTTTCCAGAACCAGCCATCCCCACCAAAAATACCGTGTTTGTCACCCTCAGACACACACCCTGACCACGACTAGATGATGGTCCAGGCTATTTGGAGTACTGTGGGAAAATTTATGGGGCTAGGAAAGGCAGGCTCTAGGTATTGCGGGCGGACTAGTTTGGTGAATCAGGATCGTGGAACGTTGCCTAGATGGGATCTTTCTAATGTCTATCCCGCTCTGGATTCAGAGCAGTTCATGAAGGCATTTGCTGATTTGAATGTCCAAATCGACGCGATTGACGCCTACATAGTTGACCATAAGATTTCCAGGGCACCAGTTAACAAAGCCGAGACAGCTACTGGAGGAGTGAAATTCGCTATTGATGAATACTTGGCTCTTACGAACGCAGCACTCCGCCTCTACTTAACTCTCCACGCATACGTGGGATCGTACGTGTCGACCGACTCCTACAATACCGTAGCAAAGCGCTTGCAATCAGAACTTGAGATGGTTGGTGTCAAATTACAGAAGCAAGAAGTCTTCTTCAAAGGATGGATCGGGAGCATTGCATCGCTCTTACCTCAAGCCTTGGCCCAGGCAGGTGTAGCTCAGGCTCATGGCTTCTATCTTCGCGAAACAGCAGAGCAGAGCCGTTTCCTCATGACCGATGCAGAGGAATCTCTCGCGGCAGACCTTGAGCTCAGCGGGTCAAATGCATGGGGGAAACTGCAAGGCACTGTCTGCTCACAGATTAGCGTAGATTTTGAATTGGAGGGCAAGAAGCAGAAATTACCAATCACGGCGTTGCAGAACCTCAACACTCATTATGACCCCGAAATTCGCCGCCGCGCATACGAGGCTGAGCTTGCAGCCTGGGAGGTCGTACGTGAACCATTGGCGGCTGCCCTGAACGGAGTCAAAGGCAGCGTAAACACGTTGGAAAAGCGTCGTGGTCGAATCGACGCACTTCATGCGTCACTCGACGCCTCAAGGATTGACCGTGACACTCTCAATACAATGATGGCGACAATGCAGGAGTCGTTTCCTATCTTCAGGCGATATCTTCTCGCCAAAGCCAAGTTATTAGGCGGGGATAAGCTTCCGTGGTGGGATCTCTTCGCACCAGTCGGCAAAAGCGAACGCCGCTACAGTTGGGCGGAGACTGAGAAGCTCCTCGTAACTCAATTCCGAACCTTCAGTGCCCGGCTAGCCATGTTAGCGCAGAAGGCCTTTGATAATCATTGGATCGATGCAGAGCCACGTAATGGTAAACGAGGAGGTGGTTTCTGCATGGGTGTGCCCGGGGTAGAAGAATCACGTATACTGTGCAATTTCGATGGGTCGCTTGAACAGGTCTCGACCGTTGCCCATGAATTAGGGCATGCATTCCACAATGAATGCCAGGTGGGCAAAACGATAGTGCAAAGAATTACCCCGATGACCTTGGCTGAGACTGCCTCAATCATGAATGAGACTATAATCTCGAACGCCGTCTTATCCGAAGCTGCAAATCGTGAGGAAGAACTGGCTATCCTGGAAACGTCACTAACAGGGGCCACACAGCTGGTCGTTGACATAACTTCACGATTCCTTTTCGAGAAGGAAGTATTTGAGCGCCGGGTTAACTCCGAACTGTCGGCAGATGACTTTTGCGAAATTATGCTAAGATGCCAAAAAGCCACTTACGGTGAAGCTCTGGACGAACGTTTCCTCCACAAATACATGTGGGCGTGGAAAGGTCACTATTACATTCCATCGTTTTCATTCTACAACTACCCTTACGCATTCGGCCTGCTTTTTGGAACAGGATTGTATTCAATTTACAAAGAGCGTGGTCGCCCTTTCGTTAAGGATTATGAAGCTCTTTTGGCCAGCACGGGAGAAGCGACCCCGATGAAACTTGCGCAGAGATTTGAAATTGACCTTCGAAAACCGGGTTTCTGGCGGAGCAGCCTGAAGGTCATAGAAGAAAACGTGCAACGTTACGTGCGGCTTTGACCACTGAACTCATTCGTAATCTTCATGCAGAGTCTGTAATTCGCGCCCCGGAATCTTTCAGCTCCTTCTTTAGATCGTTAACTGCACCGCCAACAGATTCCCGTGCCTTTAGTCGTGATAGCGAAGAGATGGAAAAGTGGAGCTCGAGGTTCGGCCGACCAGTTGCTTCAACTCCTCTGGGATGAGACTTAATGTAGACACCAGGCCATTGCCGCATAACACGGTCAATAATCGGTGCCAGAGAGGACTCCATTATCCCTTGAACCCTAATCCACTTCTCAACGAACGTCATCCCGTGCGTCCTTGCGCTGACGACCTCCGAAACAGTTGCTTTGAAAATTGCTTTTGCCTCGCTGGGTACGCCAGGTAAACAGAAAATCTCCGTGCCACGAACCGTCAACCTAACGGCAGGTGCCGTTCCAACGGGATTACTTACGGGAGTAGACGTGACCGGGATCATTGCCATCTTGAGGCGGGGTTTGGCCAAAGTGAGTCTTCGGTTCGGGAACCTTCGGGCATAATGAGCTCGAATCATTTCAACAGCCGCCTTGCTTAGCCTAATCCGTAAGTGGAGAGCCTTTGCCACTCCCTTGAGAGTCATATCGTCAAAAGTGGGGCCGATTCCGCCCGTCGTGATTAACAGGTTGGGCTTCCTTTCCAACGCTTCTCTTATGGAACGAGAGATTTCGCCGAGATTGTCGGCCACGGTCGTTATTCGAGTTACCTTCCCTCCAAGGTTAGTGACTTGGGTTGCAATCCACGAGGCATTAGTGTTGACAGTATTCCCGAGTAGGAGTTCGTTGCCTACGGAGAGTATCTCGACGGTGTAAGGCAATCTGATTTACCCTCATTAGAGGTGTCGAACTAATTATTATCGATTAAACAGCATATCTTCTGGAAAACTCACGGGGACCTGTTACGTTCGTAACAGGAAATGGTGGAATCCTAGTCAGCTTTCTTCGAGAGCCACCATTTCAAATACTCATTCTGCTTGCGCCTGCGTTGCTCTTCGGGCGATTCGCGTTCGCGAATCTTCAGTCGGCCTTCCATTAATTGCTGGGCGCTCACCGTGAGGCCGCAGCTCTTGCATGTGTATTGTTTGAGTGCGCTATCGTAGCTGAGTACTCCACCACATTCGAGGCAGTAGTTCGTTGTCACTTGGCGTTTGGTCTCCATGCGAGTAGGTTGGAGGCGCGCTAGTTAAACCTGTAGCACATTATTCAGTAGCTGCAGCGTAGTAGAACTCGCCAGAATTCTTCTGCTCTTTATCCAACTTGCTATCGACCTTGTTTATGCGTGGCCGTTTGGTTTCGGGGTCTCGCCTAAACGTTATGCCCATCTCGCAAAGGAAAAAGTTCATCGCGTCACGCATTGGCATTGGAGTGGAACCTTGGCCGCTAATGCTAGGCAAACCCTTGAAGACCATGATGCGGTCTGCAAGGAAATCTTGGGCGACTATGTCATGCTCAACCACGAAAGCGAAAGATTGGCGTGAGTCGACCAAATGCCTCAATGCTTTGGCCACGTTCAACCTTTCCTCGACATCTAAGAAGGCGCTTGGCTCATCGAGCAAGTATACTTGAGCTGACTTCCCCAGACAAGCCGCAATTGCAACACGCTGCAATTCCCCCCCGCTTAGTTGCCCGATCTTCCTCTCGAGCAATTTGGTTATGGATAGAGGTCGTATCACTTCATCAGTGAATAGAGCCGAGGAATAATCGTCGGCGGCACCTGTTAGAAGCCCATCGACCGTTCCGTCGTAGGCTGAGGCAATGTATTGGGGCTTGTAACTCACCTGCAGTTGGTTTTGGCCTGATCTACTGTAGTAATCCAACAGTTCTTTGATGAATGTGGTTTTTCCAATCCCGTTGGCCCCCAGTATGCCAACAATTTCTCCCGACTTTATGGAGCCGTTTTCGACTTGAAGGTGGAATTTTCCAACAGTCTTGCTTACCTGTGGCCATTCTAGTTTGGTTTGTGATTCGGCGTCTATCTCTCTCGGTGGCCTTACGTGGAAACGGATAGGTTCGTCTCGAAAACGCATGTTCTCATCGGGCAGGAATCCTATTAGATAGTCGTTGATTCCGCCCCTCGTGGGGTGGACGTGCGAGACGATTCCATACGAGCTTGGTTGCCCATAGACCAAATAGACTTCATCAGATAAGTAGTCGAGCATAGCCAGGTCGTGTTCAGCAACAATCACTGACTTGGCCTCGCCGACGAGTTTTCTTATGCTTCGTGCGGCTCGCATTCTTTGGTAGATATCCAGGTAGCTGGAGGGTTCGTCGAAAATGTATACATCTGCGTCCCGTGAAATGGCGGCCGCGATAGCGACGCGTTGCAACTCGCCGCCACTTAGCATGCTTGGTTCTCTCTCGAAGAGTGTTTCTAGTTCAAGGTCTTTGGCAAGTTCGGGGAGTTTACTACGCTCGTCAACCTTCTTTAGTAGTTGCCCGATCCTGCCTTCGAGACCCGTTGCGAGCTTGTCGACATGTTGAGGTTTGTGAACTACTCTCAGTTTCTTGGCTGCAAGTTTGCTAAAGTATTCGTGCAGTAATGTTCCTCGGTACCTTGTTAGGGCCGTGTCCCAGTTGGTGGGTGTTTCTAGCAAACCGAAGTTCGGTGTGAGCTCGCCGGCCAGCATCTTGAGAGCTGTACTCTTACCTGTTCCGTTGCGGCCGATGAGGCCTATGACTTTCCCTGTTTGTGGGACGGGCAGCCTGAAAAGCTTGAACTCATTGACGCCGTAGCTATGAATACATTCCCCGTCTAGTTCCTGTGGGAGTTTTACGATGCCGATGGCATCGAAGGGGCATTTCTTAATGCAGATTCCGCAGCCTGTGCAAAGGTCTTCATCTATGATCGGTTTTTTTTGTCCGGCTATGAACTTAATTGCGTACCTTCGGTTCAAGACCTCAGGGCAGAACCGATAGCAAGGTATTCCGCAATCGTCGGGTTTACAATGCTCCTTATCTAGTGTGGCTACTCGTAACAATCACAATCAACTCTGTTTTGGCTAGAGAACTTCAGTTGAAGAGTCCTAATCATAAGTGCGATTTGATGCGGGGCTCAGTCACCAATCCTCTTCTTCTCCCCAGCCATCATCTTCGCCCCATTCGTCATCTGTCCAGTCGTCTTCTTCTCCATCGTCCCAATTTTCGTCTTCACTCAAGAGAAGAAACTCCCGTAACAAGAACTCGTTTAACCCCCCTAAGGTGGCGCTTTAAAACTTTTGGCCGATTTTGATTATCTGCAGCAGACTTTCAGGGTGTCAAATGACATTCTCGTTGCCTCGATGCTCAACGCAACGGAGCCACTATTTTCCCCTGCGAAGCTGTTCTAGGGGGCCCCATCCCAGTTGCCCAGAAGGACCACGGTAGGTATGGTGTATTGTGAACTGCAGCAAGTTGGCCTTGACGGTCGATAGCTATTACGCCAGCGTCACCCCCCAAACGTTTCGACGCCGTTTTAACCGCAACTTCTGCTGCCCTAGATGCTGACACCCCTCCCTCCATCGCCATGCACACAGCCTTGGAAAGGGTCAGCTTGATGGCCACCTCACCCCAGCCAGTTACGGTTGCCGCTCCACACAGGTTGTCTGAATAGACTCCTGAACCGATCTGCGGGGTATCCCCGATTCTGCCGGGTAACTTCATTGTTGTTCCACCAGTTGAGGCTGCGGCCGCGAAATTGCCCGCCGCATCCATAGCTACAGCACCAACGGTGTCATGTTTGATGATCTCGGGATGGTTTCGAAGCAATATAGAGTTCTTCCGGACCCAAGGCGATCCTAACGGGTCTCTCTTTAGTTTCAGAAGCATTTGGCGCCTCTTCGAGGTTATCGGATTCGTTGTAGGAAGTGAGTAGGCCTTTGCAAGCCTCTCAGCCGTCCGCCCTGCCACAAGGACGTGGTCCGTTTTTTCCATGACCAAACGGGCCAGACGGACTGGATTCTTGATTTTGCTAACCAGCGCGACGGCACCTGCAGAAAGGTTCTTTCCATCCATTATGGCTGCATCCATCTCAACCTCCCCGGTGAAGGTCAGAGATGAGCCTCTGCCAGCATTGAATATCGGATCATCTTCCATGGCCGAAACAGCCGTTTCAACAGCATCGAGCGCGGAGCCGCCTTCCATGAGAACCATTGACCCAGAGGACGCTGCGTGTCTTACGCCGATCAAAGCATTTCTGATGTCGCTCTTCCAGAACCCCGCTCCACCATGAACAATGATCTTGTTAGGCTTGGCCTTCACGTCAGTGGCCTCACATCTTCCGATATAACTGCAATGAAGTAGGTCAGTCTTGAGAACTAATCTTTAAGCAGTTCGCGGCCTTGGTTGTTTCATAAGGTTCGTCGATTTCATTGGTACGTGTCCTGAGAGCCGACCTAGAGGGTCTGACTGCAGCCGCGGACGTGGTCCGAAACGGGGGCCTCATCTGCTATCCCACGGAGACAGTGTACGGCTTAGGATGCGACCCGTTTGACGCTTCAGCGGTTGAACGCTCGATGCAAGTGAAGGGTGCTCGCACGAAAGCGATGCCCGTATT
>JBEKSC010000035.1:0-18348 GCA_049517415.1 Bathyarchaeia archaeon | reverse complement strand
CATGGACTTTTCCTATCTCCTTCAGTTTGCTGTCACAAGTTCGGGTTCCCATTTTGACGAAGCGGGCTTCGTCGATTTTGACGATGAGGCTTCGGCTGCTTGAAAGATGGAGAATTTTGCCGAGCCTCTGCAAACTTTCTACTTCACTCCCGCCGTGATGGATGCGTGAAAGGGCCATCATATTTAAACGTGTTTCGCGGTTTTTTTTCAAAGCAATTGGCAATTCTTCGAATGAACGTTGACATAACAAATGTCATTGTTTACCAGCACCGATCCATTAGAAGAATGGAAAATTCGCGTCTTTCAAAATCAATGTTCTTTCGTGCGTCGCGAATTGGAGCCCGATGTATGAAGTTCGGTCTCGAAAACCCCTGAACGTTTTTTACGCAGCGAAAGGCATCCATGGTTTCAAACGGTAGCTCGGCTCAGATGATAAAAGGCGTAGTGCTTACAAATTTCATGTCCTACGAAAACTCGTACGTTCCGTTAGAGCCGGGGCTGAACCTCATCTGTGGGCCGAACGGTGCCGGAAAATCCTCCATCCTTCTCGCGATCTCCGTCGTTCTAGGCCAAGCTTACACCGAACGATCCAAGCGGTTGAGCGACCTTGTGAAGTGGGGGCACGACGAAGCCCGAATCACACTAATCCTCGATAATGCAGGCGAGAAACGTCCATTCCCCCGATTCCACACCGACCTCGTCACCATCACACGCGTAATCAAGAGTGCAGGCACGTATTACTACCTCCTCCAAAACAAATCTGCGCCGAAATCTGCAATCACCGACGTCTTGCTTTCCCTCGGCCTAAACCCCGACAATATATTAGTCATAATGCACCAGTTCATGGTCGGCCGCTTCGCCGCCGTAACCGCCCAAGATAAGCTGAAAATGCTTGAAGAAGCCGTGGGCTTCGAATCTTATAGAGAGGAAGTTCTCGACGCGAGACAACGCCTAGAAAGCGTAGCAAGCGAAGAACAATCACTGGCCCAGGTTCTTGAATCCACTAAGGAGACCCATGATTATTGGAAGCGTGAATACGAGCGTTACCTACAGAAACAGCAACTGGAGACGAAACTGGACGCCCTGAAGAGGGAACTCTTATGGAGTCGGATCCAGAGGAAGAAGGAAGCCTTAACTCACATCGAAGCCAGAATCGAATCGAAGACACGAGCTCTACAATCGATTGAAAATAAAATCCAAGAGCTGGCGGAGTCAAAGAAGAAACGCCAGGCAAAGTTCGATGAATTAAACCTTGGACGAATGGAGCTCGAAGATTCACGGGTTGACCTCGTCAAGCAACTCACAACGCATGAACTGAATATCGAGTGGACTACGAATCTTCTACAGAATTTCCAACCCGTTGAGGCCGAGCAGGAAGGACCACCCACTAAACCTGATCTACAATCACTCGACAAGCTGAGAAATTCTTGGCGTGAAATGGCCGAGGACTCGCAGAGCAAGCTAACGAGAGTGAAAGAGAAAATGGCGGCGCTCAACGAGAAGATAGCAGATACTAGCGGCCGCCTCGAGGACGCGCTCACAAGACTAATCGACACGAACGTGGAGTATGAGGTTTCAGGGTTCAAGAAGAACCTCCTAACAGAGGAAGCAGCAGACCTCCAAGCTCAAGTCCGCCTAGCCAGAGAGGAGTTGGACCCGATGGTTGCTGCCGCGGAGAAGGCAGGAGCCATCGTTGAATCTCCTAGAAAGAACCTCGAGGTAATGCTGGAAATCGGAGCCGTCGAAGAACAGATGAGGCCCTTGTCAACGCTCTCGGCAGACGTCGAGAAGATGTACTCGTCCTACGCGAAAGTCTACGAAGAGCTGAAGCAAAAGGCTGACCAAGTTGCCCAGAACCGCCAAGAGGTCCTTACGGAGCTAGATAAGCGCCTCTCCCGATGGCGAGACGTGCTCTCATCATTCCTTGAACAACTGACTGGGCGCTACAACGAAATCCTAGGAACCGTAGGCGCAACAGGGTCCATTCGGCTCATATCCTCGAGGGATATTGAGAAATGTGGTGTGGAAATACTGGTTGGGTTTAAGGGAAACAACCCCACAGCCCTCGACGCCTTTACGCAGAGTGGCGGGGAACGGAGCATAGCTATGATGGCCTTCCTGCTAGGGTTACAACAGCATATCACCTCGCCGTTCAGGGCGATCGACGAATTTGATGTTCACATGGATCCAAAGAACCGTGAACTCGTTACGCAACTGATCATGTCAAGCTCCGGTGCGATGACCGAAGGACAATACGTGGCCATAACACCTGGGCAGGTAAACGTTACCGAGAACACCCACGTGATAGTAGTCCAGAACATAGCTGGAACGTCAGTAGTTAGCGAGCTGAAGTAACCTTGACAGAGAAACCCAAAGGAAGGCGCACGCTCGCATCGGGCAGAAAGGAGCTGGAGGAGATCATTGAGACCTGCGAAGCGATTTCGGATAGGAAATTCAACCCCTTCTTCATGGACGTCAAACTCGGAGTGGAAACCCTTCGTGAGTATTTCCCACATTGGGAGAGCTTCGACGACCACTGCCTCGACGCACACACACTCAACAGACTCTCGGAGGTCGTCCGCCTCCAGAACACCCAGCTCAAGTTCCAATCCAGCGCACTCTATGCCGAGCCCGAATTCATCACACGGAAAGTTGAGCGAATGAGCGAGAAACGGCTGGCCGAAGTGTTCCTTCAGAGTTGGCATCCGCTAGCAGAACTAGAACAGCTAACGAACGAAGCCGTCACGCTATCGCTCGACTACTGGAACCTGCTCCTACCTATCGCAGAGAGGTGGAAACGCAGGGATTACTCGGGCGGCAAGAAACCTGACACCGCCGACTCTTCCATTCTGTCAGGCTTGGGAATACATGGGGAAGATTTCGGGAAACTGCTAACTTCACTCTGGGAAGAACTTCGAGCCCAGTACATAGACCAGAAACCAGTTGAATATTGGAAATTCGTTCATGCGCAGTCATACCACGAAACGGTCCAGAGGGCTTACTTCGTAAGCTTCCTCGTAACCTACGGCTACGCCAAACTCCAAACCGAGGGGGAGCAAATGCTGCTAATTCCGATGGATGAACCTTCAAAGAAGGCGATTGAGGGTGGCGTTAGCTTTCCCATACCGATTCCGAAAGGGGCATGAGATAGTTGGCAACAACGGAGCCCACTGAAGTAAAATCTACTGAAACCACCGGAACAACGGAGACGAAGACTGAAACTAAGAGTTTCTACTCTGACAAACTGAAACGTGCAGTGCACCTACTTCTCTTCCGCCGCGGCAAAATGCCCGGCGCCAAGGATTGGGAGCTAAAGGAGAAGTTGGGGAAGAATTACGAACAGGTCCTCGAACAGTTGAACCAACTATTAGCCGAACTGGATTTGGAGATTAAGAAAGTGAAGGAAACTTCGACAGGTGAGATTACGCCTGAAGGCGTTCCACTTGAAGAAGCTAGGTATCAAGTCATTCTGAAGGGGACCTTAGGCCTGAAGGAAGCGAAGATGATTGGTTGGCGAGTCGACAACCTAGCGGCCCTAAGCGCATCCCTTGCATACTTAGTCTCCAAGCAGGGCAAGGCCCCACGCGAAGAGATAGAGAAACTGCTCGCCCACAAGTTCGGCCGCTGGAAAGCCGCAACACTTGTCGACGTATTCCTTCGAACAGGATACCTCGAGGAAGATGATGCAGGTGTGATGGCGCTGGGCTGGAGAACGAACTCAGAGGTTGACCTTCGAGCCTTGATGACTAAGATGGCTGAGGCGAAACTTTAGCCCGCCTCTGATTCCGACTTGGCTACCTGCGCGAGAAAATCCTTTGGATACTTCTTCCTGGAAACGAAGCTCTTCACGTTTCCGCTCTTCACGTGGGACGATAATTGCAGGAGTTGTTCACGTTGAGCGTAGTGGTCGTGGACCTTACTCCTTCCCAAAACTGTTAGCACCTGCCCTAAGTAGAAAGTGGGGAGCTTCTGTTTGCTGCACATGGGGCACGTGCAGTGTAAGGTTGGGCCGTACTGTTCCGTCCATTCCTTTCGTTTGAAGACTCCCCAGTTTGTGGAATCGAACCTGTTGATCTTGTCCTTCGTGAGCGGAACGGGTGGGGGCGGTACAACCCACCTGTTGAAACTGTCTACCCCAAAGAGTGGGAGCATCATACCCTCCGAGCAACGAAGCATGCTCCTAGCGAAGCGAATCTTCGGCGGAACCTGGAATACATGAACCCAGAGGCTCGGATCCTTCTTCTTCGCCTCCTCTAATGAGCGAAGAGCTTGGTAGTAGAACCCTCCCCTCATGTCAAATCCAATCAGTTTGCTACCCCTCTTCAACACCTGCCCCAGAGTCTTATCGAACTCCTGTTTCGTCTCAGTAGGTGTCAAGACCGGCATGAGCGGCTTGTCCAAGCCCCTGTTATCCAGCCACCGTTCAGCAAAACGGTAGAGGACGAAGAAGTCCTTGGACGACACGCCTGGGCTCTGTTGGACAGTGACTACGTCCATGTCGGAGAAATATTGGAGGTCGAGAACCGTCCGCAAGTCGCTTGATTCAACAACCGCGGCTTCGCCCTTCAGTACGAGAAAGAGCATGCTCAACGCGTCTTCATGAGTTGAGGTCTCCCGAGCTAGCCGCCTCGCGAACTCTTTTAGGAATTCCTCCTCCTTCAAGATACGTTTCAGCGTCTCGGGGTAGATCAATTTTCCCGCGATTACAATTTCGGTTGGGAAATCTTGCTTTAACCCAACCAATTTAGTTGCGTTCAATTCAGTTGTGGTTGCGAACTTGTTGGGGACAGGAACCTTCGCGTTCGCGTAGGTGAGGGATCCGCTTATGGCTCCTGTCTCATCGTCTATCTCGATGTTCTTTTTGACTAAATCAGGCATTCGACGATTCCTCGAAACGTCACGCCTCGTATTCTTTGCTCCCTGGATTAAAAGAGGGGGATGTGCGCGGTCTGTTAAGTCGATGGTTGTTCGGCATCCTTGTTAACCTTCGGGTGATAATGAGATTACAGCATCATGGCACAAACCCATAATCAAATGTAACTTCTTCGTTCCGTTCAATATCACGTATTGCAACAAGAATCGCGATATCACCGTTCCAAACTATTTTGCTATTCGGATTAGAGGAATGATTGATGAAAGATTCTGGGTAATCTCCCCCGAAGCCTACGAGGTATACATGCGGTCTAACATACAAGTAGTATTTCGCAGACGCATCATTCGGCAGTTCGTGGGCATAAGGTCCATCCCAAACCGCAATTTGAGATTTCTTCTCTATTCGTCGTGAGGCAAACGCTCCGAACCCTTCAATTTTTGACAGAGCCTTATACAACGGAACTTGAGGCATCCTCGACAACTCCATGCTTAACAGTCAAACCAACACCCTAGAACTTAACAGAACCGATGTGCGTTGGCCTTGGCTATTCTTTGATGGTTATCTCGACAACTAACTTCTCCGGTTGTGATGAGATGCTCATGGATTGGATTGCGTAGTCGTCTTGCATCTTGAGTATTCTGTTTATGATTCTCACTTTGTCGCTTGGTAGAGGCTGTACCTTCACGTTTTCTGTGTCGGTGAGGCAAGTGGGGCAGACCCAGTTACTCTTTTTGATCAGTGTTCCGGCTTGGGCTTCGTTGTCTTGGTACCGGACCTTGTGACAAATTTGGTCGGTGAAGAGGTTGCACTTCGAGCAAAAGCGCTTTTCCACTATCTGTATGTGCCTGCCGCTGTTCGTTATCATCTCATGATCAATGGGCTGTTGGACGGGCTTTGGATTTAGCTTTGAGAGTTGAGGAAAAGTGCTGGCAGGTCTGAAATGCTTAATTAGCGGCCGTCTTATGGCTACGCGAATTCGCGCGAGTTATGAAGGTATAAGTTTTGGGCGAAGAAGTAGAGCTACCACCGCAAGTTCAAGAGCAACTGGTTCGTTTCCAACAACTTCAACAAACGCTCCAGTCTGTAGCATCGCAAAAGCAGCAACTGGACGCCGAATTGAATGAGACTGACAAAGCCTTAGCTGAACTTGAGAAATCAACTGACGAAACACCTGTCTACAAAAGCGTGGGTAGCATACTTGTCAAATCCAATAGGCAGAACCTGCTAACCGAACTGAAGGAACGAAAAGAGCTTCTGACGACACGAGTCACGGTCCTCGGAAAACAAGAAGAAAGGACTAGGGAGAGGTTGAAAGAAGCCCAAGAGAAGCTTCAGGAACGGCTTCAGGGACCCAGACATCCCACACCGCCATAAGGCCGCCACTCCAACTCCACGCCGTTTCAAGGAGTAATCACAATGAGTATTGAGTTCAAGAGAAAACCAACAGCAGAAGAAGTTGAACAAATATGCGAAGCCGCGCAAGAAGCTGCGCGAAAACACCTGTTGTCCAAGATTTCTGTGAAGCAAATCAGCGACCTCGACGTAACGATTGAGGCGGTGGGCGACAAGCCACTGGTTGTATCTATTGATGTAGCGATTGAGCTCGAGAGTGGCGATCTGGATTTGGAGGCCCTTGTAGAAGAGGCGACCAACATGGCGTTCTCGGCAGCGGATGCGAAAGCTAGGGAGCTTAACCTTTGCGAGGATATCCCCGCCTAATCAAACTGATTCGGAAGGCAAAATCAGTCCTAATAATCGGCCATCAAAACTCCGACCCCGACGCCGTTTGCTCGGCATACGCATTTACGGTTCTCGTTAGGCGCCTTAACAGGAAAGTTAAGATTACTTTCGCTTCTCCCGCCGGCGTGAGCAAACTGTCGAAACAAATCCTCCAGACCGTTCCACTTGAGGTTACCGAGCACCCCGAGATGTCAAGCGTGGACCTTACCGTTACAGTTGACACGAACACACTTCAGCAGCTCGGCGAACTTCAGGAGCCAGTTCTTCAATCCGGCAAACCTTTGGTAATGATAGACCACCACGCACCCCACCCCGAGAACACAAAAACGGCAACATTCGTCATTTGCGATGATAAGGCAACGTCAACGTGCGAAATGATCCTCGACATGTACAAGCAATCGCACCTTTTGCCTAACCGGGCTGTCTGCCAAGCGCTTCTGGCCGGGTTGCTGGTGGAGACTGGACATTTGTCGATTGCAACACGCCGAACATTCGAATCCGCGTATACCTTGGTTCGCTTAGGTGCGGACCCGGAGAAAGCGAGAGAGGTTACGCGAGCCACGATGGATGAATCCGAGAGAATCGCCCGCATCAAATCAGCACAGAGAGTGAGAATGGAACGCGCCGGCACGTGGGTAGTGGCGCTATCGGAAGTCGGATCTTACCATGCCTCAGCAGCAAGGGCCCTAATTGCGCTGGGAGCCCACCTGGCGATAGTTGCTGGAAAGAGGAACGACGATTTGACGGTCAGTTTCCGTGCAACTAAGGAATTCTCATCTGAAACAGGGATGCATATCGGAACGGACTTGGCAAACCCGCTGGGCGTGCGCATGAACGGTATGGGCGGAGGGCATGCGACGGCAGCGGGCGCGAACGTGAAAGGTGAGGTGAATGATGCGCTAAGAATTTCATTAGCTTTGGTTCGAGAATTTTTCTCGCGCCCCCCAAAACCTAATACAACGACACTCGGTAATCCGCAGGCTTCATTCCAATCAAGCGTAATTACGCAAGGATGAGATGGAAGAGTAGGGGCCTATTCCGTTGCCGGCAATCGAAGCCAAGAAGCTCTCATTCACCTATGCGGGCGCCGAAAAGCCGTCGATGGAAGACGTCAACTTATCAATTGAGAAAGGCGAATTCGTAATCCTCACAGGCCCGAGCGGCTGCGGCAAAACAACGCTCTGCAGATGCCTCAACGGATTAATCCCGAATTTCTACTCCGGCGAATTGAGGGGCGGCCTGCTAGTCGACGGGCTAAATATCGAAGGACGGTCTACGGCGGAGCTGGCGACTCACGTTGGGTTCGTCTTCCAAAACCCTGAGAACCAACTCTTCTCGCTCTCCGTTGAGAGGGACGTCGCATTCGGCTTGGAGAACCTAGGCGTCGCCAAAGAAGAGGCTATTGAAAGAGTCAATTGGGCAATGAAAGCGACAGGCATCTTTGAGCTACGTAACAAGGCCCCGTACGAACTTTCAGGAGGCCAACAACAACGCGCAGCCATCGCAGGCGTCCTTGCCATGCGCCCCAGCGTGCTTGTCCTAGACGAGCCTACTTCCTTCCTTGACCCTAAATCGGCAGAAGATATCGTCGAAATCATAGCCAAACTCAACCGCGAACTCCATCTGACCACCCTACTCGTCGAGCACAGGCTTGACGTGGTGTCAAGGTACGCGAACAGAGTCGTCGTGATGGATAATGGAAAAATAGCGTTGGACGGGACACCTAGGGAAGTCTACAATGACGAGGCACGACTGATCGGGATTGGCCTTCCGAAAGTTACCATGCTTTTCCATCTTCTGCGAAAGGACGGCTTTGACGTAAACAACCCAATCACAGTTGAGGAAGCATCCGCCGAATTAAAGAGGCTTTTACCCCAATGATTTCAACCGAAAACGTCAGCTTCCACTACACGGCCGGATCGGAAGTTCTTCAGAACGTGAATCTAGAGATCAAAGATGGCGAATTCGTTGCGATAATGGGAGAGAACGGTGCGGGAAAGACAACGCTGGTCAAGATGTTCAACGGCCTCCTAAAACCTACGGAAGGAACCGTACTTGTTGACGGAGTTAACACACGTGAGAAATCGGTTGCGCAGCTTTCAAGGGACGTAGGCCTCATATTTCAAAACCCCGACCACCAATTGTTCGCTGAGACCGTGGCCGACGAGTTGGCCTTCTCACTTAGAAACTTTGGTTTCAAGGAAGACACTATCCAGAAGAGAGTTACAAGCCTACTCACCACCTTGGACCTGAACCGGTACGAAAAGTCTTCGCCCTTTGTTCTTAGCGGCGGAGAACGAAAACGCGTTGCCCTCGCCGCGGTTCTTGCCTGGGACCCGAAGCATGTGGTGATGGATGAACCGACCATTGGCCAAGATTACTTGCAGAAGGACCACCTGCGCAACTTCATCGTTCAAATCATATCGCAAGGAAAGGCCGTGGTCATAGTGACACATGATGTTGAGTTTGTCGCGGAATGCAAACCCCGAGTGGTTTTGCTCTCTCGTGGAAAAATCATTGCGGACGGTCCGACGGCCCAAATCTTAACGAACACGCAAGTAGTTGAGCAAGCATCCCTAGTTATGCCGCAAATTGCCTCCCTGATGAAGAACCTAAAGGATCTCAACCCGCCACCTAACATTATAGACGCGTATTCTGCCGGAGGATTTCTCTCAGGAAAATTGAAGGAAAAACTTGAGGCGCGGGCGCCAACCCAGAGGCGGTGAAAACAGCTTGTCTTTGAGGTTTGTGGAAGGATTCAAGTTCACGAGGATGGACAGCCCCATTCACAGGCTTGACCCCAGAGCCAAATTCATCCTCACACTCGGCTTCTTCGTTGCCTCATTACTTTATACTAACATCATTGTGCTACTAGTGATTTTCTTCACACAAGTGCCCGGTATTCTTCTGGCTAAGAGTGGGAAACGGTGGCTTCGCTCTCTGCGAGGCGGGTTGTTCTTCTTCGTCTTCATATTCGTGATGAACCTGATTTTTGGAACGCCCATAGTAACCTCGTTAGCCTTCGCAATCAGATTCCTCGCGATAATGTCCGCTTTCTCCTTCTTCTTCATGACAACATCGGCTGACGACCTCGGCCTCGCGCTTGAACAAATACATGTTCCATACTCAATCTCATTCACTTTCACAACTGCCGTGCGACTTGTGCCTACGATGGCTGTGGACGCACAAACTGTTGTTGATGCTCAGCGTTCTAGGGGTCTGGAACTTGACAAGGGGAATTTGATGAAACGCATTCGGAACTACGTCCCAATTCTTATCCCCCTCATAATCTCCGCAATCAGGAGAAGCGTAGAGCTGGCCGAGGCCCTGGAATCTCGAGCTTTCGGTGCGACTGAAAATAGAACCGCTATCGTGACACTCAAAATGCGAGCAGCTGATTACCTCGTTATTCTCGCAACATTCATGGGCTTAGGCTTGGCTCTCTACGTATACTTCAAAGTGCCATTGCCGAATCTAATAATCCCGTTCCAAATACCACCTATCCAAATACCACGACTTTTCTAAGCCCCAACCCATTCTCCACAGGTTGGGTCAAAGATGCCATTCGCTAGGATCGTAGTCGACAGCCGGGAAGCCGCGTCGGGAATCCCGGAGATCTTGCGGAAGAGAGGCCTGTACGTTCAGATGAAGCCTCTCGACGTAGGGGATTACATCGTTTCCTCGTATGCGGTTGAGAGGAAGACGGTTCAGGACTTCATAGCCTCCCTATACAAAGGCAGACTGTTCGAGCAGGCCCAACGCATCTCCCGCTCCTACAAAGACTACCTGCTTGTCGTGGAGGGGGACATTCAGGAGGTGTTGGCGGATCTTCAAAACCCCAAAGTCTACTGGGGCACATTGCTCGCCCTGGCGATGAATTTTGATTTCAAAATCCTCTTCACATTGGACCAAGAGCAAACCGCCGACCTTTTGGAGGTGCTCGTGAGAAGATTCCGTGGAAAGGCTGGAGCCTTGCCACTAATTGTCCAGAAACCCAGGATGGCGACAACTAGAGACTGGCAATTATCCCTCCTCGGGAGTTTACCAACAATCGGCCCGAAGATGGGGGAGAAGCTGCTCGAATCATTCGGCTCAGTTCGCAACGTCTTCCGCGCATCCCGTGCAGAATTGGCACTCAAGGGCGGAATTGGGTACGCCCGAGCAGCGAAGATTCAGGAATTGCTAGACGCAGGATATGGCCAGAGTTCCGCGAAGCAAGCAAAACTTGCATGAAGCTACGAAGAGAACGCGGAGGGTTCACCTTTGAATGAAGATCGGCAGGCAGATGTTAGTTGGTTGCGGGAGATGAATTCACGAGCGGAAGGTTACGCGCAGATGCGCTTGAGGACCGAATTATGGGCTCAGAGAGACTTCCGCGGGATTAGCAAGGTAAAGTCTGGTTTTGCGTTGAATGTTCTGAAGTTGTACTATGTGTTTAGCGCGCCCGTAGTCACAATCGTCGCACGTAGCGACCGATTGATGTCCCTAGCGCGTATGCTGAATGCTCCGACGAAGCACGTCGTTAGGAAGATACTCGGTTGAGTTTACTCCCATGACGCGAGGTACTTGGTTTGTTCTCCGGTGAGGTTGTCAATCTTTAGCCCGTGGCTTTCAAGCCATATTCTGGCGACTTCTTTGTCGATTTCGAGTGGCATTCTGTAAACTTTTGGTTCCAGCTTGCCCTTGTTCTTGACTAGATGTTCTGCGGCTAGTGCTTGGTCTGCGAAGCTCATGTCCATGACTTCGGCCGGGTGACCGTCGGCCGCAGCCAAGTTCACTAAGCGTCCCTCGGCTAATAGGTAGAGCCGCTTGCCGTCCTTCATTTTGAATTCTTCCACGTGCTGCCTCGCTGCACGTACTGAGGTTGCGGTATCGCGGAGTTCTTTCACTGCGATTTCGACATCATAGTGCCCTGAGTTCGCCATGATTGCGCCATCCTTCATTTTGTCAAAGTGTTGTTTGGTTATGATTGATTTGACGCCGGTAGCTGTGATGAATATGTCCCCGATTCTCGCGGCCTCATCCATTGGCATTACTTGGTAGCCTTCCATCGCCGCCTCCAAAGCCCTAACAGGGTCAACCTCAGTGACAACCACCTTCGCACCGAACCCTTTCGCCCGCAAAGCGATTCCGCGCCCCACCCAACCGTAACCACCAACGACCAGCGTTTTTCCGGCGATGAGCATGTTAGTCGCCCGCATGACCCCTTCCAGAGCAGATTGGCCAGTTCCGTATTGGCTGTCGAACAGGTACTTCGTGTAAGCGTCGTTCACCGCAATCACGGGATATCTGAGTAACCCCTGTTTCTCCAACGCGTTATACCTGTGAACGCCCGTAGTGGTCTCCTCGCACGCTCCAATCACGTGCCCGAACAGCTCCTTCTTCTCAGTGTGAACTGCCACGGAAAGCTCGGCCCCATCATCAATTATCAGGTCCGGCTTGTTGCTGAGAACTCTAAGCAAGTTTTCGTGGTGATCGTCGGCCGTTACCCCATGCCATGCATACACGCTAACCCCCGAGTTCGCTAGAGCGGCGGCAACGTCGTCTTGTGTTGATAGTGGGTTGCTCCCCGTGATTGCGACCGACGCTCCACCAGCCGCCATAGTCTGGCCGAGCACAGCGGTTTTCATTTCTAGGTGCATACACATCGCCATCGACAACCCGCGAAACGGCTTTTCCTTCTCAAACCGCGTGCGGATCCGCTCGAGGACGGGCATGTGCGCACGTGCCCATTCAATCTTCAATTGGCCCTGAGGGGCCAACGATGGATCCTTGACTTTGCTCATGGGGCAACGTACCTTCCGCCCGTGGAACGTGGCCGCGTAAGTTAAAACAGTTGAGATAGCCTCCGAGTGTTGCAAGCTGGAGGATAGCTTTGGGCAACCTAGTTTCAATAACTCGAGCAAACTTCCTCCCATTAACCATCGTCATCGTACTCGCTGGCCTAGCAGCCGCCTTCTATTCGCACCGAACCATCCTTCCGATCGACGCCGCCCTCGTCATGGTAGGAGCTTTGCTGACCCACGCGTCAGTGAACGCCTTCAACAATTACTTCGACTACCGCTCCAAAATCGACGCAAAAACCCCCAAGACACCCTTCAGCGGGGGAGTCGACATACTCGTGAAAGGCATGATGAAACCGTCAGAAGCACTCACGGTCTGCCTGTTCACCATAATCTGTGCGGCGCTAATTGGAATTTACTTCTTGATACGTTTATTCAGCGTGCTTCTTCCACTAATCGTCTACGGAGCGCTCATAATCGTTTTCTATACTCCAATTCTTTCGCGCATCCCCGCCCTTAGCGAGATTGTCGCTGGTTCCGGTTTCGGGCTCATGGGGTTAGGAGTGTACATTACGCAGACCGGTATAATTGACGCCGCAGGCATCGCCATACTCATCCCAATCACAATTCTCGTCGCGTTGCTCCTCTTCCTCAACGAGTTCCCGGACGCGGAAGTCGATAGGGCTGGGGGTAGGCGCCATATTGTAATACTGTTGGGAAAAAGAGGCTCCGCTTGGCTATACGTAGCAGGCCAAGCAGCGACTTACGCTTCAATCATACTTGCTGTTGCTGTCGGCGCCGCGCCCTTTCCAGTGCTTGTTTCGCTCTTGAGCTTACCCATAGCGTACAAAGCCGGCCGACTTACTTTGAAAAACTACAACCGGACACTCGACCTAGTCCCAGCGCTGGCGTCTAACGTCCTTTTCATTCTCTCAACAATCACCCTAATGGCGTGTGGCTTTGCGATAGCTTCGGTCGTTCAACGCGTGGCTTTTTAACTTCGTTTAACGGGCTCTGTTCGCTAATTGGTGGTCGCCGCAGCCATAGGCATGAATCAAAAGACCGTGCAAATGGCCCTTATGGAACTCGTAAGCACGAAGCCTGATGTCAATGAGATAAGCAAGATACTTAGACAGCGGTCGCCTCAATTTCTATCAGAAATTCGTCTCTCGCAAGCCGCCGCACTTCGACCACTGTGCTTGCTGGAGGATCTTCTGTGTTCACGAACTTATCGCGCACCTCACGGAAGACTTGTAGTTGCGAGATGTCAACAACGTAGACGTTCAGTTTCACGACATCTTTGAAAGTTGCACCGACCGCTTCCAGTGCCGCCTTAATGTTTTCAAAAACCTGGTGCGTTTGAGCGCGGAAATCTCCACGCCCAACGATGTTGCCTGAACGGTCAAGCGCAACTTGACCGGAAGTATAGACCGTCCGTCCTTCCGTCACTTCAACAACGTGAGTTAAACCGGGCGATTTCGGCAGGGTTGCCGGATTAATGAAGTGCACTTTGGACTTTCCTTCTCGTTTGCTTATTTTAGTAACTGCTTTTCCACTGACCGAGTTCTTGTTCATACTTTGCGCCAGCGGAATCTGCGCACAACCTACGCAAATAAACTATTACGCCCAACAAAAAAGGATAAGCTCGCTTCATAGTTAAGCTCCTCTGAGAAGATATTCACTTGTAGCTCTCGATCGGTGGGCACTGCTCCCGAAAGTGGTTATTTGTCCCGCGGATCGTGGGTTCAAATCCCACCGGCCCCACCACTTCCATGGGAGTACTCGCAACCACTACATGGGAAAGCGCGACCCTGGGTGCCCGACGAGGATTCACATGCTAGTGGTTTTGCGACAGTAGGGGCACCGCCCTCATTGTCACCCGTTCACTCATAGGGAAGACTTTTACCCGTATTTGGTGGATGTTTGATGAGGTTCTGTTATGCCTGTTTCCTATGTTCTGATCAACGTTGAGCTTGGTTCGGAAGAGGCGATGCTCAAGGAAGTTCGGAAGGTTCCGAATGTGAAGGAGTGCCACCGACTTTACGGTATCTATGACATGATTGCAAAAGTCGAAGCTGATTCAATGGATGGGCTGAAAGAGATCATCACATGGAAGATAAGGCGACTTCCCGGCGTTCGTTCCACCGTATCAACAATTGTCATAGAATAGTCTCGTTCGCCCATCGGAAACTCCTTTGGCTGGAAAGGCGAATTTACGGGATAACCGCATGATCTTCAAGGAACTCGAGAATGAGAGGCGTGTTGACATCTCCTTAGATTTTTCGGGATGTGCGACCGTTTCGAATTCAAGGGCCGACTCTCAATGAGCATCCCCATACCTGTAGGTGTGGGGCTCCTGCTCTGAATAGACATGCGCCCATGCTGAACAGCTTGAAAGAACAGCCATCAGCCGAACGGAGCCGGTTAACGCGTGGCTTTTAACTCGACCGACTCAATCCTACATCCGTACTGCCTATGCCCTCGCTGCTGATCAAGAACTGCGACTGGATTGTCACGCAGGATAAGAAACGCGGCGTCTTGCGGAACGCATCCATTTTCATTCAGGATGGAGAGATCAAGCAGATCGGAAAGAATCTCGATAGCCCAGCTGATTCTGAAGTAGATGGGCGTGGGGGAATTGCCCTTCCTGGCCTCATTAACGCGCATACGCATCTTTCGATGACGATGTTTCGAGGGTACGCGGATGACATGCTCCTCCAGGATTGGTTGCAGGAGAAGATTTGGCCCCTCGAAGCTAAGCTGACTGGCGAAGCCTGCTACTACGGTGCCCTATTGGGCTCGGCGGAGATGATCCTTTCCGGGACAACAAGTTTCGTGGACATGTACTTCTACATGGAGGATGTCGCCAGAGCCGTGGCTAAATCGGGCCTACGCGGCTACCTGTCCTACGGAATCATTGACCTAATGGATCCTGCGAAAGCGCGAATGGAGCAGGAGAAGACTAGGAAGTTCTTCGATTACATCAAGGGCCTCGGAAACCCGCGAATACGTTTCGCCCTGGGCCCACACTCGCCTTACACGTGCTCCGCTGAGACCTTGCTGTGGGCGAAGGAATTTGCGGAGAAGAACAACGTAATCGACCACATCCACGTAGCTGAAACCCGGAAGGAGCAAGCAGACTCACAGCAACAACACGGGATGCGCGTCGTTGAATACCTAGACAAGATTGGTGCGTTGTCTAAGAAGATGCTCGCGGCTCACTGCGCTTGGCTAACAAAAAGCGAAGTGGCCTTACTCGCAAAGGCGGGCGTCGGGGTTGCGCACTGCCCTGTCTCAAATATGAAACTCGCAAGCGGTGGAGTCGCCCCGTTGCCAGAGATGTTTGATGCCGGCGTCCCCGTCGGATTGGGGACTGATGGAGCAGCGAGCAACAATACGCTGGACATGTTTGAAACGATGAAGGTTTGCGCCCTTCTGCATAAAGCGCACAGGTGGGACCCCACGGTTCTGAACGCACAAACCGTGCTTGACTTGGCCACGATTCAAGGGGCGAAGGCCTTGGGAGTGGAACGCGAAATCGGCAGCCTAGAAACCGGAAAGAGAGCAGACATCATTCTAGTCGATGCAAAGGCGCCTAACATGAACCCAGTCTACGGGCAGGAAACGGTTGTCTCGGACCTAGTGTACTCAGCCTCAGGCGCAAACGTTCACACGACGATTGTGGATGGCCAGGTCCTCATGGAGAATAGACAGATAAAAACAGTTGATGTGGGGGAAATCGTTGCTAAGACTCGTGAGCTTGCAACGCAGCTCGCTCATGGTTGAAATCTACCGCGAACTTAGCTGAACTTCATCTAACTCCAAGTAACCCGAATCACCGGCCCAACGTGGCGTGGACCGAACGACGGTTAGAGGCGTTTTAAACATGGGCGCGGCTAGGACGAAGGTTTCTGCCTCTCCGCCCTCGAACGCAACGTTCAGGCCGTATTTTTTCCTGAGCGCGACCAACTTGGGTAAGTCTGAGGCTTCAAGTTTCTTTCCCAACCATTTTTCGTCGAGCCCGAGCGCGTTGCACGCGGTTATTATGATCTGAAACCCGGATTCTATTTGTTCTCGGACAAGTTGCTCTTGGTTCTTATGCCATAGTGGTGCGATACTCTTCAGGCAGAGACTCTCGCACACGTTGTCGATTCGAGTTCGTTGATACTCGCTCGCCACAGCGCCTGAAACCACAGTGTCAATGCCGAGAGATTTCTTGAGTTTCTCAAGGCCAACAGTTAGGTCGCTCAGTTCCTGTTCCTTTTCTCCTTTGGTCGTGATGATTGATTGGGGTAGGCCGATTGCTTCGGCTTGAAGTTTAGTCCATTTTAGGCCTGGAAAGTGAAACATCCAAGATTCTTGGGATTCGGGGAAGACGGTAACGAGGCTTTCCACATCCCAGCCTTGCATTTGAACGCACCAGAGCGCGAATGCACTGTCTTTGCCGCCGCTGAATAACGCTGCAACCTTCAATCTCTTCCACACCTAATGTTCATGATTGAATAGCCCACCCCAATTGTTTCAAGCAATTGAAAACATATTGATTGTAGGTCTAAGCGCCTACAAACTGTCTTGGTTTTGTTGTTGTTGGTAACACATCCTAGTTGTACCACGCCCAAAGGTAAGATGTGGGACACTTAGAAGTCGGCGGGAGCTTTGAACCTGAACTGGTCTTGGTAGAGCTTTGAGATCCTTTGAAGCGAATCCGCATCCCCAACCTGTTTATCATCCCTGAACCGCGTGATTCTGGCAAAGCGAAGTGCGAACCCGGACTCGTAGTGTGGGCTTCGTTGAATCTCGTTGAAGGCCACTTCGACAACAATCGACGGCTTGACATGCACCGTGTAATCTGTTTCCCGAGTTTTCAACGCTTGCAATCTCTTCGTAATGTCAACGAATTCTTGGTCAGTGAGGCCTTTGAAGGTCTTGCCGACCACTAGAAACTCTCCCGACTCCTCGTCCCGAACGGCGAGATGATAATTACTCAACCAGCCCCGCCTCCGCCCCGATCCCCAATCCGCAGCCACGATGACAACGTCCAGTGTTTCCGCAGGTTTGATCTTGAACCACTTCTTACCCCTGACTCCAGGCGTGTAAGTGCTTTTGAGATCCTTCGCCATCAGCCCCTCGTGGCCAGCCTCGATTGAGGCGCGCATAAGCGCCTCGGCCTCGCCCAAGTCTCCGGTAACAATCCTTGTTGCGAGCAGTTCCTCATCGACTATGCCTCGGAGTACGTCCCACCTCTTCTCGTAAGGGGTATCAATCATGAGGCTTCCGTCAAGATAGATGACGTCGAATAGGAATAGTTTCAACGGGATTTCCTTCAGCATCACATCAACTTCGTGTACTCGCCTGAATCGCCGCATCAAATCCTGAAAGGGGAGGGGCTTCTGGTTCTGGCCGATTGCAACCACCTCACCTTCAATAAGGAACTCCTGGCTGCGAACTCGTTCCCTTGCCAGCTCGACTATGTCAGGCAGGCTCCCTGTAACGTCGGTTAGCCTTCTGCTGAAAACTCGAATTACGTCTGCTTTGCGGTGGATTTGTACGCGGGCGCCGTCGTATTTGAATTCAAAGGCGCTAACGCGCCCGTGTTCCTTGAAGACTTCGTCGATACCCTCCGCCATTTCAGCTAGCATGGGTTTGATGGGAACGAACAGCGTTACGGCAACTTTGTTGATTGCTTCAGGGCCTTTTGTGAGCGCCAATTCTGCAACCTGGGCTATGTTGCCCATGAGCATGTTCGCCCTTCGAACTTGGTCAGGGTTAATGGATGCGGCTTGCGCTATAGCGTCCGAGACAACGCCCTCAACGGCGCCTATGCGCATCTCCCCGAAGATGACTCTCATCAAATACTCGGCGTCGGCGTTAGGAAGCCGGCTCAACAGAGTGCCAATTAGCATCTCTTTTTTCTGGCGCGAACCCTGCCCGGTAGCGGCCGCCACCTTCTCG
>JBEKSC010000034.1:0-21266 GCA_049517415.1 Bathyarchaeia archaeon | reverse complement strand
GCCGCAAGCCCCATCGGCTCTTTGCCCGTGACTATTCCTTTCTTCTTCGCTTCATTTATGATTCGTATTGCTCTCTGTTGAGTTAGCGTAGAAATCTCTACTCTTGTAGCGATCTTCGAGATGCATTTCACCGGATCCACAACGGGCATGCGCAAGTCGAGCTCTCTTACAAGCAATCTGTAGCATCTTGCGACGTCCTTTTTACGAATCCTGCTTGCAGCCGAGACATCCTTCAGAGTCCTTGCAGTTTCAGACATCCTGCAAGCGGCATATAACGAGGCTGCTGTTATTGCCGCTATGGATCGTCCTCGCACGAGCGCGTTGTTGAGAGCCTTACGATAAACTATTGCGGCACGTTCTTTGATTGAGGCTGGAATGTGAAGCATATCTGTCAAGCGGTCAAGTTCCGCCATAGCTCGAGCCAAATTCTGATCAGTTGACGAATGGACCCTGGTCCTGATCTGCCATTTCCTTAAGCGGAGCATCTCTAACCTTGTGGCAAGTGGAAGTTGGCGACCGTAAGCATCTTGATTCACACGACCAATAACAGTGGAGAGGCCTTTATCGTGAACGGAGAAGGACATCGGCATACCAACGCGACCACGTTCATCTCTTTCCTCCTTGGTGAAGGCGCGCCACTCAGGTCCTTGGTTCAACGCGTGCTCGCTCAGTACAAGGCCACAATCATGGCAAATTATCTCCCCTAGATCATAATCTTCAACGAGGTTTGCGCTATCGCACTCTGGACAATTCGTGACTTTCCCTATCTTTCCGGTTGTCCAACTAGCATCCTTTTTTTTCATCAACCGACACTATGCTTTACGCTCGAGCCATCTCTTCAGTAGAACGCGCCTCCTTCTACCTCAAAACCCGTCCGGCCCGACCAGAGCTATCCACCCTAATGTGTCAGTGATAAGGATGTTCAGAGTACACGACACATATTGGTTCGTCTGATCTGATGCTACGTACAATTCGCAACTTTTGCTCTTATTGTTGCAGGTCCCTCTCTGTCAGCTACTCGCTACATCGTCAACGAGTTTCTTTGAAAGTGGCGGATCCGCAATTTTCACGTCTTTATCGATTTCAATGCCTCGTTTCGAACTGCTTGTAGCTCCCCTGGAGACGAGTCTGCCTCTACGACCCCATGTCGGGGCAAAATTCTACCTATTGGGTTGGTTTGACTTTCTGCCCAGATGATGTTGTACTAATGAAGCTTAGAGGCTTCATTTTGTGGCGCAGAATCTCCTGCTATGTTACACAATTCTTGGTGATCCTAGGCGGATTCGTTTCCACATTCCTTGAAACGAGTCCCGCTTTGAATAGCTGTTTAAGTCACCAAATCATTCCCGCATGAACCTAGACGCTCATTTTGTCGGTGTCCATTTTCGGGGGGCGCCATTAGTGTGGTGCTATTCGTATACTCTCACAATTCAGATTGTGAAATACTTGTAGGCAGTTCTTACAGAACATAACTTCGCAAGCTTCACATCTGCCCCAGTTGGGGACAGGCCTATCGACCAAATCTCTGCCACATTCTCCGCAGTTACTTTGTGCGCCTGCTTTGTTCGCCATGAGGTGTTCACACCCCATGTTACAGACCGAGCTACTTAACGCATTGCCATGTCCATGACCAAGCGATTCCAAGTTTTTCCGTGCTCACAAAGTTCAAGATCGGATAGACATAGAGCTCTTTCCAACTTACGAATCCCCTACAGCATGGACACTGCAAAACAAGTCACCTTGACGAGAAAAGAACGGGAAACGAGCGGAGACGTGGCGAAAACGTGGAGCGTACTCAAGTTGAACAGCGGGCGACGTGTTAGTTGGCAGAAGTGGATGAAGAGAGAGGGCACTAAGAAGCCATGCGATGCGGATAGAACTACGGGCGGTCGGAAGTGTTAAACCTGCAATAGCGACATTAGATCTACACGTGATTTCTGTGCCGAAAGCGAAGAAGAAACCAAAGAAGAAAAAGTAACGAAAGAACCAAGCATTTCCGTTACGGCAACGAGGAAGTTGAAGTAGGTAAGTTAGAGCCCCGCGAAGCTCTTCAACTGAAACCCTGCTGCCCCTAGGAACCTGCCTATGTTTTTTAGGCGATGAGTGCCGCATTCGCGGGTGCGGTGCCCTCGAGTATAGCATATCCCTGCTCGGAAAGCTTTCTTTGCACCGTTTTCACCTCACTTTGCTGTGATTCTTGCTAGAAGACGCATAACTAAGGAGTCACTAGTTCGCGCTTCTAGCGAAGGTCGAAGCGGAAGAATACGATCAAGAGGATTTTGTTGGAGGCATTGTCTTGGACGGAGGTTCTCGCATATCTGATCTGAAGTATAAGTTGATGACTATTGAGCTGCTCAATCTGGCTAAGAATTACCATACTTACAGGGAGCTCTCACAGATAATCTCCTTGCCGGAAAGCGTTCTAAGCAGGTACGTTAAGGGCCATGTACTGCCAGCGATGGATCGAGCGCTCTACATCAACAAAACCTTGCAGAAGATAATGCGACTTGAAGCGGAAATCCAGCTGAGAATGCGCTTCGATGATTTAGGATACTTCGACAACACGAGGCTAATATCTGATACGCTCCTCCTCGAACGTGCGGTTCAACATGCAGTGAACAGATTCGCAGGGACACGGATTACGAAAATACTTTCACCCGCCGTGGACGGAATTCCGCTCGCCGTTCTCCTCGCGCATATGCTAGGCGTGAAGCTCGTTATAGCAAAGAAAACCAGAGAGGTAGGTGTTCGAGAGTTCTTTGAGGAGGTCTATGTTCCCGGCAAGAGTGCGATGGTCATCAGCCTCTACGTTCCCAGAGACGCTTTCAGAAGAGGCGATTGCGTCCTAATCGTAGACGACGTTCTCGACACTGGCGAAACCCAGATGGCCCTAGCTAGAATCGTTCAAAAAGCCAAAGCTGAAGTCATTGGCATATACGCATTGATCGGCCTAAACACGGACTCGAAGATTAAGATGGAGCAGGCTCTACACTGCCCTGTTGAGATCGTCTATCACATAGGCGAGAAACCCCTGCAGAGAGTGTAAGGCCAAGTTTGTCTCTGGGGGGATGCTCAATCCCTCGGAGAAGAGGGTCTGTCCCACGTCGTCAAGCTGTTCCTAGGTCCCGGAAAGATGTACAAGAGTTCCCTCCCTCACCTTTCGTCGCTCCACAGCTGAAGTGCAGGCCTCGGTTGGCCAATTCACGTCCTTAAAATTGAACATGGTTACTGTGCTGGAGTGTATTCGCAGATTTCTGAAGGCTTCTCCATGATGCGGTTGATTGAAAAGGACGAGACAGTCAGTAATTCATGTGCCAGCTTGTGGATTGGCTTCTAGTTCGATTTCATCTAGGAGCGCCTTCTTTTCAATTGCCTGACGCTTTTCCAGAACATGAATATCGAGATCGCCAAACTCGCCTGCAACCAGGAAGACGTGAAACTCCTGATGACGATGCCGGGCGTGGATTACTACTCAGCTATGATAATCAGCAGCGAAATGTTGCGAACCTTATAGGGTTCGAACCAGAAAACCAACTGAATTAGCGGCCCTACTCAAGCGACAATAATGTTACGGAACCCGGCGGGCCCGCCACAAAACACCCTCCAAGCCTTATCTTTGCTCGACGTTGCCAAAACATTGAGAAATGTCTTGGACCTAACTCCAGAAAGAGCGGAAATTGTAGGAGCCATGCTTTGACAAGACTAGATTCGACTTTTTCAAACGTTACGGAAACTGGACTAGGAGCAAAAAGCCGAGATGGATCTTAGAGAAAGGCACGGGCGGTGTGGGCTCTTCAGATAAGCAGAAAGGAGAACATATCAAAGTACCGTAGACTTGTGGGATTCTCGTTGCCACATAAGATAAAGGCACTCGAGGCAATATTGCGCCGTTACTAAGGTCGTGGGTTCAAATCCCACCGGCCCCGCCACGATCTACCCCACTACGTTTTGTCTTTACTCGAGGGTCAAAACAGCAGATTACATGGAGAAGGAAAGTTTACCGAGGCTTGAGGAGGGTGCACCGTTGATGGTGGCCTATAAGGGGTGTTATCTAAGTCAGGTAAGGTTGAGTTCTTTCGCCGTAATCATGCACAATCAAGAGTCTTTTCGAAGTTTTGAGCCCTCAAAATTTTTGCCACTTTTCCAAGTGTGTTTGGGAGTAATACTTTCGACAGGTTGGAAATCATACGATTACTTTTATTCACATACCGTTCATTCACTACTCGTAGTGTGGGTAAATGAGCAAGCGGGATGACCTCGAGGAAATCATGTCCCTCGGGGCGTATCAGAAGAAAATGTCTAGATTCAAGAAGTTAATGAGCTTCCTGCTCTAGCCATCGGGACGCCTTCGAAGACTTCTCCACCCCACTCGCTAAACCCAGCGAACTCTCCTCCTAACTAGTCCGATCGTGAGGAGAACGGCGACAACTATTATCTCGGGGTCCGCAAGTAATTTTGACCTGGCTTGCGGCCTAGGTCGAAGCGTTTCTCGGAATTCCGCCTTACCCTGATCTTTGGAATCGGGGAGTGGCGTTCGCGGGCTTGAACCTTCGGCGTTTGGGAACGAACTTTCCCAGCTTTAGTTAACGATCCGTGAGTTGGTAACTCTTACACCTCCGCTGTTCTGGCACGAAGAGGGCTGCCATCATATTTAGTCTTTTCAGGGGAAGGACAGTGTTAGCGCCAACGCATCGTGGAAAAGGTTCCATGCTCATGGTTGGTTTTGCGAACTGTGGTTGCACCTGTCTGCGACGATTCCGGCAACTCTTATATTCGATCTGGCGAGCGGTTCGATAAGTAAGGTGTAGGCTTGAGTCGTTGTTTTTCCTTTGTCTGTGTGAGCCCCGCGAATTGGACTTGTTCTGAATGCGGCCATGCGTACTGCTTCTTCCACGCTACAACCCATGGACACGAGCAGCGATCTTCGCCTGAACAGGTTGTTGCCATAGCTTCGTAGTTCTCGCGGGTGGGGTTTAGGCTAGGGCGAATTGTTGTTCGAAGAAGTAACGCGTCGCGCCAAGCGTTTGGACCTCTAGCGGCCTAATGTTCACGACTAGTGGAAAGTTAGCAACAACATCGCCAATGATTAGGCAGCGGCGTGGCGGTAGGTCGCGTACAATCATTCTTATCGTGTCCGCATCGACCTTTGCGACCTTTGATACTATTTCCAAATCATGTTCGTTGCTGAAGTTGAAGAGGAAAATGTTGTCAGCTTGGCGGTAAATGCTGGCCTGAATTGTGTCAGGCTGGTTTGTGACGAAAGTAGTGAATAGGCCTAGGTGCCGCATTCGTGTGACCGCGTCATCCCAGTATGTATCCCGTAGGTAGAGGTGTGCTTCTTCGGCAAATAGGAATAGTGCTCGCAGCTTTTGGGTTGATAGGAGGTCCGTGAGCTTACTAATGAGCAGTTCGACGGTCATCCTGCGGAGTGCTGCGTATTGGTTCTTCATGTTAACGATTAGCGCGCAGCCAGTGACATGATTTCTGAAGACATCTTCAAGGTTGAGTGCTGTCCTAGGGTCGTCCGTGAAGATGCCGGAGTCGTCAAGAGTGTTGAACCTCGCTTGAAGGGCGTCTTTAATGCTCTCATGGCAGTCGAAGTTAGCGATCGCCGCACCTAAGCCGGACATTGTGAGTTGATTCTGTTCTTCGAGCTCATGCCAAATGCGAGCGAAGACCCGGGCGGAATTCTCGGGCAATGAGAGCGCGTAGGTTAGCGTCCCGAGTAGAGTGCTCAGGCCGACTTGGCTCAGGCTGAACCTTAGGTTGAGGCCGGGGATGAGTGAGATTATCTTCGGTGATAGGTGCATCTGGCGGCCGTCGGGGGTCTGGCCCAGGTTGACATACTCGCCGTTGACATCGAGGACGACTACTGGGGCGCCTTCTTGCACGAGGCTGGTTACGAGGAGCTTGGTGAGGTGAGATTTCCCCGTTCCTTTCCGGCCGGTGACGATGTTGAGCCGCCCGTCCAGAGCGCTTAGGTCTGAGGATATGTGGTGGAAACGCCGCATGGAACCTAGTTCGAAAGCGTGTTTCGCTGTGAGCGCCTCGGTGAGGAATCTTGGCGGCAGCACTTCGATCTGGGAGTGGTTTCTCGAAGGAAGCCATGAGACATCCCGACTCATTCGGCCTTCTTCAATGGCTCCTCGTATCTTTCCGAGAAGTAACCTCGTATCCTTGAGAACCGTGATTTGGGAGGAGACTTTGAAAGGGTCAACCTCGTCGCCCGTCAGTGACCCTTCGGATATGCCGTCACGGAGAAGGTCTTCGAGAATTCCCGGGATGTTTGCGTATTGAATGTCAATTATCTGGACGATTAGCGAGCGTTCTTTGATTTTGTCGGTGATGAGTAGGTAGTCGCCCTTCTCCACTTCCTCCTCTGGGAAGCAGAGAAGTTGTATGTCGTCGCCTTCTTTGCGGAGGATCTTCAATGCCAAGCCTCCCAAGCGGTACCGAATGGACCGAAAAGCGACCGGCGCAAGGCCAGTTTCGGCAAAAGCTGAACCCCATAACGGGCTGCCGCGAAGGCTTGCATTGCCAAGACATCGCTGGCTGTGAAAGTTGAAAGTATGTGGGCCATCCTGAGGGTTTCCGGGTAGCCTTGGTCAACGATGTCGGTGCCTGCTAGTTCGCGAAATCCTTTCATAGTGTCGGGCATAGAGATTTCCCGGTCCACATCGATTCTAAACGGAAAGCCTGCCCTCGCGAGTTTTCCAACAAAGACACGCCCAAGGAAGCGTACTGGGTACGGGGGAAATTGATCAGTGACCTGTTCGTCAACCTCCAATATGCAGGGGTCGGACTGGTTCTCGAGAAGTTCAGTTAGAGACTGATTGTTGATTCGCAGCTTCGTTTTCTTGGAAATTGCTATTACTGCACTTCCACCTCGCCGGGCGGTTTCGAGAATCCGTTCGAGGTCCTTCGATGGATTGTCAGGCGTCCCGGCTGTAAGCGATCCGTCAAGCAGGATGAAGCCACCGGCAATTGATGAACTAGCGTTGAACTGCAACCACCGTTCGAGAACGTTTCGTATTCGCTTTAGGAGGCTGTCGACGTTTGGTTCACCGGTGAATGGTGGCAACCCCAGTGCTGCGAACTCTTGTGAGGCGGCGAGCTTGTTGTAACCGATCGAGAAGACGAGGGGCCCGTATCTTACGTACCTGTAGCGTTTGTCCTCGAGTATGACGAGGGCGCCCCTTACAGCGCAGAGCGCACCGTCGGCTAATTCACCGAGCTTAATGGTGGAGGTGTCAACCGCAACGACTGGTTTACTGGAAGAGATTGGTTCCAGTGGGACAAGCCGTTCGTCGTCGAATGCACCTAATTCGAGCGTGGTGGCTTCGGCACCGTCGAACTCTGTACCGGTTAGGTCAGGGGAAAGGACGGGGTTTGTGTAGAGTAAGTCGCCCCTTATGCCTTCAATTGATTGTCGGCAAAATTCGACGAAGCGCTCGGGGATTGCTCCGCTGAGTGAGTCCTCCGCGTAGAGAAAATTACTTATCCGCTGTTGTGCATTTGAGGTTGGGTGGGTGCGGCGGTTCATTTCACTCTTGCCCCCTATGCGATGGGATTCCCCCGAATCTCACGCAGCCGCCGCACCACTCCGTTATGGGTAACGGCATAAGCTACCCCGCTAGTGTGAGGTACCTCCTTCCTTGGAAACGCTGGAAAGAGAGCTCTCAAGATCCATCAACCCTTTCAGGGTAATTTGATATCTTCCCCTCTCCGCTCGATCGATGAGTCCGGACTTCTGAAGTTCCACTATGACATTCCTAATCGTCTTGGGCGCTTTGCCTACCCCGGCGGCGATTTCTTCAATGCTAAGCGAATCGGCCTCCCGTTTACCCATCTTACTCGCCAAATGACCCATGAATAGAAGAATCGAAATTGCTCTCTCGGCTGGCAGATCCCTGTTCGCTAACAAGAGCTGGCCGCTGTTGGTCATCTTGGCGAATTCCGAGATTTTGTCCGCCAAACCAGCCAGGTCGGGTACGTAAACCAATTTTCTAGCGAGGTCGTACGCTGGAACTGCTTGGGAAAGGAATTGTAAAATCTGTGGAACAATTTCTTGAACGGAACCATTTCCTTCGTAACGCATGCCGTTTACTTCAATCTGGACTTTGACTTGCATGGTTTCGGTTTGCGTCATGGCTTGTCGTTCCCTATTGTTTCTGTTTCAGTTTGGGAAGGATTTGTGTTCGGAACATATGTAGGCCAAGCGTGGTGGCTCTATACTCCCCTTTTCCCTTCCTTTCGGCTAGGCTTTCGCCGCAAAGCTCACTCAAGCGGCCTGCTACTGTGCCGGCAGTCTTCTTGCTCGAGGCGATCAAATCTGCCGATTGAACGAAATCTTTGTCCGACTTTCCGAGCATCTGCGCGATTCGCGCCTTGGCCAGGTGGAGGAGCATGAGTTCGCGGTCAGCCAATTTGTCAACTGGAACGGTTACGACGACGCCTTCGGGGGTTATTGCGAGAACACCTTCGCAGGCTTTCGCGAGGTCGCTTAGGTCAACAGATAGAGCCAAGTGGGAGGCGAGCTCAAGTTCGGGGATTACTTTGGTTAAGAATGTGAAAACTTCTTTCGCTACTTGCTCCGGTGGACCGGTGGCCTTCTTCTCGAGGGTTCCGTATTTGATGGTGACTTCTAGAGGCAGTCCTATGCTTGTGAGCCTTTGTTGTCCTTCCGACAAATTACTTTCACTTCACATTTACTCCTACACTGTATAAAAGCTTTGAAGTGCAAAATGAACCTGCTAGGTGTTACTCTCATCCAGAATGCGTTTTTGTGCGATGTCGAGCAAGATGATGACAGAAATGAGGGTTCTGCTAGGTGTTACTCGGCTTCGGTTCTGGCAAAATCTGACGTGCTCAGGCTCTTTTTCGAACATTTTAAAGCTAAACTCTGCACATTGTGGGGTTCAGGCTTGGACTATAACGTATTGAAACTGCGAATACTGCGGTTGCTTTCGAAGACGGGCCCAACGGATAGTAGCTCCCTTGCAACCACGATCGCAGAAAGCAAGGAAATCACATTAGATATTCACGCGCTTAGGATGGCGTTGATGCGTTACCACAAGCAAGGGCTGTTGAAGCGTGAAAGAACGGGCGGGACCTTCATTTACGCGCTTACCGAACGGGGAATTCAACGGCTACGTTGGCTTGAACAACAACAGACCACGAAACCGAATTCGAAACTATAAGGGCCTCAAGAACGCTTTTTCAATTGTGGAGGGTCGATTAGGATCACGAGTTGCTCGGAGCTGCAGGCCAGTGCCAAGGAACGGTAACTCTCCGCTCATGGGACCTACGCGCAGATCATCAAGATTTGTTCGCTGAGGGATACTCCCCTCGATATGGTCTGGGCCTGTAGGCCGCTTCGTATGAGGAGGTCGAGGCGTAAAACCAGCTTAGGATTGCTTTCGCCTGGCACTGTTTGGCACCACCCCTTGATGGATGGATCCACGCTCTCGGCTGCGAACGATCGTAGCTCTCTTACGGGTTAGAGGCAATCCGGACCCATGGCGGCGGTAGAAGCCCATTGTCCTATTAGTACTAATAGCATATTTAGTGCTTTTTATACTAAAAGGCATTTCAGGCTTGCGCGGCTGCCGGCCTGAGTTTTGGTAAGACTTCTTGACTTATCCACTGCACGCCGGCGCCTGAGAGTAAGTAGCGTCCTTGCTCTGCAATGAGCTTCCCCTCCTTCCTCAGTTCGCTTACGCGTGCTCGGACCACGTTGTCCTTCACTGCCTTCCAGCTTGTTCCCAGTAATTCGATCAGCTTAGCGTCTTCAAGGGGTGAGGGATTGCTGCTGTAAAGAATCAGGCCGATGGCTTCTTTCGCGGAAATCCGGTCGAACTGAATCGTGAAATGCAATTTCCCTTCCGGCGTTGTTTCAAGAATTCCAGCAAGCTCCTCACCTGGAATAACTGAATCAACAGATTGCTCCGACCCGGCCTGTTGAGAAATAGCCGATAGGGTCGGCTGGGATTTCAGGAGTTCCTCAAACTTAGCTTGAACATATTCAAAGTCCCCCTCCAATTCCACTTCGAAATTGCCGCGCCGAATCTTGAATCTCAGCCTACGTTCTGACACTGGTACCACCTGGTGGTGGAGTGACGGGAATTGGTATAAAAAAGGAGGGCAAAACCACACCTCCCCTGCCACCTCATGAACCAGGCCAAAGTTCACTCAACAAAGCGATAACCCGAATTGATCTGGCAGTACCGACCGCGGCGGTTGTGACTGAAGTAAAGCTGAGTGCTGTCACCGTCTTCTCGCTCCTTCGCCGGAATTGTAATCGGCTTGCTCGTAGGTTACATGACGTGGGTTCCTCGGATATTCGGATGTGTCAGTACCGTGTTAGATAACCACCCTCGCGGATAAGTTAAGGACGAAAATTGAGCGAAGTCAGTAGATATAGCTCACGCAGAAGCGGCGTTTGAAACAGGACCAGGTTTGCAGGTCAGAGTAATAGTAGGATTCCCGCGAGTACTGCTAGAACGGCGCCGATTATGAAGCCTCCACCAATCAGCAGGCTAACGATCGCCGTTGGAAAAATCATGAATGCAGCCATCACCCGTAAATTGAGCAGCATCAAGACGAGAGCCCCTAGCAACACCAACCCTAGCATAACACCAAGAATCACAGCAAGGGATCCAAGGGCTGCGACCCATGGGAGATACCAGCTCCAGACTGAGAAGAACGTTGATGACGCAAGCGCGACGCCGTTGGTGATGATCAAGGCTGCTGCGATGCCGACTAGAATGATAGGCATCCATTGTGATCTGAAGAAGTTGAATGGGAAGAATGGGCCGTACCACCCAGGTCGTGCTCCCGCAGGATATGCGTTCACCATACCAGGGGCCATTTGCGGGGGTGGTATCGTGTGGAAGCAGTTGGGGCATAGGGTGAGTGCACCGTAGGGTTTGCTGCACGACGCGCACGTTCCGCGCCCACAACGACTGCAAACTGCTACAGCCGGCAGGTTAGGATGGTAGAAACAGTTGTACGGGCTCATGGAAACTAGCCTATTACCAGCCTTCTGTACATTCCCCCTCGATTCTTGATTCTTCGAAACAGTTTGGTGTCAATTTTCATACCTCTTAGCGACGAAGAATTCAACCATCTCGAACAGCTTTCCTTGCACACCCGATAACCCAGACTCATGGCTTAGTCTGAACCCTGGACCTATTTTATGACCTTCAAACCCGCCTTGCAGAACAACGAAACGACCTGCGAAGTATGATGAGTAAATGCAACTGGCCAACGGTAACCGTAAATAGTTGCTAAGTAGCGAGCACCGAACCCTTTCAGGTGGTGAGTTGATGGATAAAGCAATTCTTGCTGCGGGAGTTTTCTTGACTTTGGCCGGGCTTACAGGACTAGTTTACGGTGCCGGCATCAACCTTCAAGCAATGATGGTGCGAGGGGCCACGGACTACTCGTTCGTCACGGCATACATTGTCGAATGGGCGATGGTATTGGTTGCTGGCCTGGCATTGTTGGTATCAGGCGCTCGAAGGAAATAGTTGTCGCTGAGCAAGTCATTGACGTGCAAATTGCTGGACACGAATTCAATCGGAAAGGGTTTCCTGAAGGAGAATGTGTTACTTTATCACGTTTGTGACGGGACGTATCCACCCGAACAAAGCCTCCCGCCGGGCGATTGACGGTATTCGTAATGCCTTTCAATACCTGAGGCTTAGAAGCGCTACACGCGGAGTAAGAGTGATCCCACGATGAAGTCACCACTGCCTGACGTCCAGATCCCGGGGAACGTGCCTCTAGCCATGCACTCCTTCTCTGAGTACTTCAAGGGTTTCGCGAAACTTCCAGTCATTCGGGAGATCTTCGGAGAAGAGACCGAGAAGGTTCTTTCTGAGCTGAGGGTGGAATTCTTCAGTTCAAAATTCGGCTACATGGGAGTCAGCGACGAAGACGGCCACCTGATCGTTAGCGCATACTACCTTAGAACTGGCGAGCCCATGAGCAAGTACCTAGATGTAGTTCACGAACTCGTCCACGTTCGACAGTTTAGGGAGGGGAAGGCGCTGTTCGATGAAAACTTCGAATACCATGACCGGCCAACGGAACTTGAAGCTTACAGGCTTGCGGTGAAGGAAGCCCGAAGACTCGGCATGTCGGACAAGGAGATTTTTGAGTACCTGAAGGTTGACTGGCTAGACGAGGAAGAAGTGCGAAAGCTGGCCCGAAACCTTGGAGTCACGCCGCCAAAACGAACCTCCGGCGAACGTGTACGGTGACTAGGTCGCGCCGATAGTTAAGGCTCTATAGCGCGTACTGAAGTATCTGTCTAGCCGACGCGAGAGTCTATAACTTCTTTGTCTTGCTCGGGCAGTTCGTACCATTGGGCCTTCTCTCCCACTCTTGCCCTGATCTTCCAGCGAACTGATTTTGGCTCGTTCTCTATTCGATTCTGGATGTCTTCAAGCCTCTTCTGCACAATGGCCATCGACTCCGTGTCCAGTTCGTACTTGGGCAGCGCGTCGAGTATGTTCTTTATGTTAATCGTGAATGTTTTGTAGATCCCCCAGTCGTTGCCGCAGAGTCGTGCGAGGTATGAACCGTTGATTGTTTCTGGCTTGTCAGAATCGCCAACCTCATGGTCTCTAACCAGCGCCATAACGTCCCTGTACTCTCTTTCAGTAATCTCCACAACCTGCAGTTTCGTCGCGAGAAGATCGGCCAAGGTTATGGTGGGATTATCGATGGTTAACCGATCCTTGAAGTCGAATTTGTGGCACATCTCGAAGGTTTCTAAGAAGATATCTACACGTCTCTCGTTCTCTATATCATTGAAGATCAAGCGCTTGTCCCCTTGGAGAGCGTTGAACCTATCCCGAGGAACATAGCCGAGTTCCGCGAACAGTTTCTTTATGTCACGAGATTGTTTCCGGAGTGCCATGAAGTCTATGTCTACGTATTTTCGTCCGAGGGACCTGTGCGTGGCGCTGGGGCAGTGAAATCGTATAGCCATACCCCCTAACAGCCTAAGCACTATGCCCTTCTGGGCTGCGGCGTCTACAACCCGCTGCGACTCCTGAACTATGTCGGCGAGCGGCGTAGACTATTCACCCGTTTGCCACGATAAGTGGCTCCGAATATATACGATTCCAATGAAAATCATGCCCACTCTAGGTGGGTTTCAGCCGCACAAATGATCTATGATTGGTGCGATCTTCTCTTTCAGTTCTTGAATCAGTTCAGGGTCGTCACGATAGTATTGGTCGCGAATACCCAAGACCCTTATTTTGCTTGAATCGCACTTGAAGTGAGCCGTGACATAGTAAGCGTGGACCGCCTCCATTGCAAGAATCAAGTCAGCCCAGTCAACTAGCTCCTGCGTAAGAAGAGTTCCTCCCGACACAGGGTTGATGCCAGCAGACTTCGTCTCCAAGCTACCTCCCCAATTCTGGAAGAGGCTCTCAGCTGTTGGACTCCGTTGAAGGTTCGCGGTACAAATGAACAGGACGTTACGTTTCAAGTGAGCACCCATGTATGTGGGTGGTGTGTTGCGCTTATGCATATGCTTACACACCGGGTGTCCGTGGGCTCTTTTTGTTCAAGCTGACTCAGCAATCTTGATGACCTCCATGAATCATGGAACGGGAATGGCTCTAAGGTTCGCTTTGGTAGAAATGTGGAACATTCGCCCTTTTGCCTTTTTTCTCCAAGCCGTGTTAAATACCATGAGCACCTTAACTTTGCCTTAATTGGTGGAGGTGAATTAGGTTGGCGAAGAAACGCAAGGTAAAGATGAAGATTGGACACGAAGCTAGCGAGGTAAAGGACACTTCCGATTACGTGGCATAAACCCGCTGAAGCGGGGTCTGCTAGCCGGTTCCACTGGAACTGGCCTGTTTTCCTTTTGTGGGCGTTTTCTTACGTTAGATTGGATATTCAATTTCCTAGGCATAGGGGATAGTGTCTACTTCTGTGCGAATGTATTGGCCAGCGTACACAATGATTGAGTGTGCCCACCCATAAGGATGGGCTGTTTAGGCGTATGCTTCTTCGCCGTGCTGGGTCATGTCTAAGCCAGCGTCTTCCTCCTTCGGGCTGACCCTCACGGGCGTGAAGACGTTGATAACCCGCAGAATCACGTAAGACCCAGTAAAAGCGAATGCCGCAACGATTACGCAGGCTAGTGCTTGGATTGCAAACTGAGCTGGGTTGCCGAAGAATAAGCCGTTGGGTCCTGCGGCGTTGATTGCCGTGGACGCGAACAGGCCGGTGGCTAGTGTACCCCAAATTCCCCCAACGCCGTGGCAGGCAAATACATCTAACGAATCATCGAGTGTGGTCCTGGCCCGCCAGCTCCCAACGTAGTTGCAGAGGATTCCGGCGGCTGCACCTATGATAATTGAAGGCATTGGCCCAACGTAGCCGGAAGCTGGAGTGATGGCAACGAGGCCGCAGACTGCGCCAACTGAGATCCCGACAGCGGAAGGTTTGCCTTTCCTAACCCAATCAGTGAACATCCAACTTAACGCGGCTGCTGCGGCGGCGAGATTCGTCACTACCAAAGCGTTTACAGCTAATGCGTTAGCGGCGAGTGCGCTCCCAGCATTGAAACCGAACCAACCGAACCAGAGTATCGATGCGCCCAACATCACGTAGGGTACGTTGTTCGGCAGCGCTTGTTTCCGACCTGCGTCCCTGCTCCTGCCAAGCACCAGTGCTGCGGCGACTGCAGATATTCCGGCTGATGTGTGGACGACTAGGCCGCCTGCGAAGTCGATCACCCCTAATGACTTCAGGATGCCGCCCACGGCCCAATTCCAATGTGCGATCGGGCAGTAGACGAAGGTGGTCCAGAGGGTGATGTAGATTAGGAGAGCCTTAAACCGGATTCGGCCCGCGAACGCGCCGATAATCAAGGCGGGTGTGATTGCGGCGAACTTCAACTGAAACGCAAAGTAGAGTAGTTCAGGAATGGTTGAGGAGTATCCTGGGTTCGGCGCCGTCCCCACGTTATTGAGCCCGAGGTCGGCTAGGCTGCCAATTATCCCGCTGACGGATGGGCCGAGGGCGAGGCTGTAGCCCCAGAGCGCCCAGATGACGCTCACGAGTGCGAATATAACTAGACACTGGACGATTGTGGATACGAGGTTCTTCCTTCTAACGAGCCCGCCGTAGAAGAAACCGAGGGCGGGCGTCATAATCATTACGAGTGCTGTGGCGGCGATAACCCACGCAATGTCCCCTGAATTCAACATATCTGAGGCACCAAGTTGGGCCGTGCGTAACACGGATGGTTGTATATTTGGTTAACCATTCCAATAGTAATTATTATTATAATTATAATTATAACTATTATTCTACGGAGCGTTTTGTCCAGCAAATATTCCTGTGTACTTTGTTGCGCCGCGGGCTTCTTCGATGATCACTTGGCAGATCTCTGTCCCCGGATGCAGTGCTAATGGTAGCGGTGAGACATTCAGAATCTCCAGAACTACTCTGCCCGTGCTTCCTGGTTGAATGAAACCGCTGCTTAGGTGGATTAGGAGGCCCAGGCGTGCGAAGCGTGAGCGCCCCTCGATCCGGCCGCTCAGGGTGGGAGGGAGGGTGAGAGTTTCCTCCGTTATGCCTTCCACAAGTTCGTTCGGCATGATCAAGAACGATCCGTTCTGCTCCACTTTCACAGCCCTAGTGAGCTGCTTGTAATCCGCATCCTCACGCACATGGAAAACGTCCCGAGTCTTCTCGAAGACGCGAAAGCTGTCGCCTAAGTGAAGGTTGATGGAAGCGGGGCCGACTTGCTCCTTCCTAAATGGTTCAATTCTTAGGATTCCGCTTTCGATTAACTTGAGAAGTTCATCCTTTCCTAGTGTGGCCATATCTAACCGGTTACAGTGCAGGCGGTCCGCGGTATCTTAGTTTACGTGTTTGCTTGGTTTTGGAGGCCTTCTCCAATAAATCTGCACCTGCGAAGAAGCTAGCGTACATCCCCTAACCATGTGGACCTAGTTCCAGACAGAGGGACGCGCGTGTTGATTCACTGAGTGTTTGTGTACGCTTCTTCGCCAAGTTGGGTTATGTCGAGGCCTGCATCTTCATCCTCTGGACTAACTCTCACGGGTGTGAAGACATTGATTACTCTTAGCAGCACGTATGTTCCGACGAAGGCGAAAAATCCTACGACAACTACTCCGAATACTTGTATTATCAGCTGATACATATTCCCATACAGCAACCCGTTCGGGCCAGCCGCATTAATGGCAGTAGACGCAAAGATCCCCACCGCTATTGACCCCAAGATCCCGCCTGCACCGTGACAGGCGAATACATCCAGCGAATCATCAAGTCGCGTCCTTGCGCGCCAACCCGCCACAAAATTACAAACGATACCCGCCGCGGCTCCTATTATGATGGACGCCATTGGTCCGACATACCCGGAAGCTGGGGTTATCGTCGCTAGCGCGCAGACTGCTCCAACAGAGATGCCGACCGCCGACGGCTTGCCTTTCCTAACCCAGTCAGTAATCATCCAACTCATCGCACCCGCCGCAGCTGCGAGATTTGTCACAAGCAGAGCGTTAGCAGCTAAACCGTCTGCCGCGAGAGCACTTCCGGCGTTGAAACCAAACCAACCGAACCACAGTATTGCTGCCCCCAAAATCACGAAGGGAATATTGTTGGGCCTAATCTCCTTGCGCGGGCTCACGTCCCTTCGTCTGCCGATGAATAATGCTGCAGCAAGCGCTGACACTCCAGCCGTCTCGTGAACAACCAGGCCTCCAGCAAAGTCAACGACCCCCAGTACCCTTAACCAACCACCCACGGCCCAGATCCAGTGCACGACTGGAACATAGATGAAGGTAGTCCACAATACAACGAAAATCAAGAGTGACTTAAAGCGAACTCTCTCAGCAAACGCTCCGATGATTAGGGCGGGAGTGATTGCAGCGAATTTGAGCTGAAAAGCCACATAGAGTACTTCCGGAATCGTAGGGGCATAGGCTAAGTTGGGTGCGACTCCGACGTTGGCCAACCCGAAGTCGGATAGATTTCCGATTATTCCTGCAATTGAGTTTCCTCCAAGTGCAAGACTGTAGCCCCATATTGCCCAAACTAGGCTTATGGCAGCGAATATGGCTAGACATTGAACGATGGTCGAAACTAGATTCTTCATTCTGACCAGGCCACCATAAAAGAAGCCTACGGCCGGAGTCATAATCATCACAAGAGCTGTAGCTGCGAGTACCCATGCTGTGTCTCCTGAATTCAGCATTTCAAGCACCCCAGCTTCGGAATCCAACGGAGATCGTCATAGCGAACACCAAGAGGCCGCAGATTAGCACCCAGAGATTGTTCGCCAAGAACACGTCGTCCAAAACAGCCCACACGTGAGTCTGTGGGATGGTCGAATATTACCGTCACGACTCATTTCAGGAACTGAGAAAACTTCTTCCCTTAATCATTAATCGCATAATTAATATAATTTTTTTGTTTCTTTCATTATTTTTTACATCATTGTTTAATTACTTAACCATTAATTGCTTTCCTTTAAAAGCAGCTAGAACGCCTTTACGATTGCTCAAGATTACGCACAATTTGGAGGGTTGGCGGGATTTTGGGAAAGCGGTTCAAGGTCGGTTAGCAACAGTCCAAATGTCATCCTTCAAGGTGACTTAGGCCTCCGTTTTTTTGGTTGACGAAGAACTTAACTGTCTAACCTTTAGCTCTCTTAGCTGTGGAATTTACGGCCGGAAATAAGTCGATAGCTTTCTAACAGGCCGCTTGTAGCAATTATGGTGCTACGGGCACATTACGAGGGAACGAGATGCGGCAAACTGGTGTCTCAAAGTTTGACGTTGGACGCGCGTTAACAGATGGTTTTAGGAGATGGAATAAACTCGTCGAAAGTAACCTCTCCGAGACCAAATTGTCTCTGGCAGAGTTCCGAGTCTTGAGAGTTCTCTTCGAAACAGGACCGCAACTGATGGTAACGCTTGCGACGGAACAGGGGATGACGGCTCCCGGCATGACAATGGTTGTCGACCGAGTGGAAGAAGCGGGCCTTGTTCGACGTGTCAGAAGCGACGCAGATAGAAGAGCAGTTAACGTCGCCATAACTGGAAAGGGCGGCGAGAAGTATAAGCGAGCTTCGAGGATTCATGACAAGTTCGTAGAAAGAGCGATCAATGGAATGTCAACGCAAGAGGTTGACTCGTTTATCACCACTCTAAATCGAGTTCTAGGATCCGCCCAAAATCACAGCTGAGGGCGCTTCTTCGGGATAGCCACCGGGTTCATCAACGGTAGCCAACTACGCATTTGCAACCGGTGTCTTAATTGTGACCACAGCCGCACCAATGTTGGTGAATGGGTAGGGCCTCCCGGACGTCATGCCCCCTGACAATGTAGTTAGTCGCCGGTGACCATCTACAAGGTCGCTGAGCACAAGAAGCAACGCCGGCGTCAAGTAGAAGTCATAATCATCACAAGAGCCGTAGCTGCGAGTACCCACGCCGTGTCTCCTGAACTCAGCGCTTGCACTCTAACGATATACCTCGCCACAGATCTAGCCTCGTTATAATGATGACAAATGGATTTCAGTAAAAACGACCAGGAACTACTCTGTGTTATATCGCGCAGGGAAACTACCGCAGTCTTCTACAGGGCATCACCTGTTTAGGATGATCGTTAAAAGCTGGGACGATAGGGTTGACGCAGAGGATCGCTCGAGGTATGTTGGAGACCAAGCAAGCCTACCGTTCTATGGAACAGGTAACAGCCCGTGACTACACCCAGTTCATTCGGCGAGGCAAGGAAATCCAGATCGAAGATGCCAAGGTTCAAATCGGGAAGCCTTGGGACATTTCCAGTTTTGGCCCTCCCAAGGATTACGTATTCGAAACCGAAACCGTCTGGAGTTTTCCAGACCGTGGGAGCTGGGCAACGCACGTCGGAAACTATCGCGGCAACTGGTCCCCATACATTCCTAGAAATCTAATTCAAAGATACACGAGCGCCGGAGAAATGGTACTCGATCAAATGTGCGGCAGCGGTACTACACTTGTCGAATGCAAGCTGCTGGGCAGAAATGCAATTGGCGTCGACATCAACCGCGACTCGATAATGGTTTCCTTGGATAGGCTGAACTTTTCCTTCGAAACTCTTGACGCCAAGCATCACAGCACCTTGATCGAGACTTATGTAGGCGATGCAAGGAGGTTAGACGCTCTAAAGGACGAATCCGTTGACCTAATCGCAACGCATCCTCCTTATGCGTACATAATCCCGTACGCTCCCCGCGTACTGGGAGATATTTCAGCGCTGAGAAAGCTGAGCGATTTCCTTAAAGCGATTCGAGAGGTTGCTGATGAGTCGTTCCGTGTCATAAGACCTGGAAAACATTGCGCAATCCTAATTGGCGACACTAGAAAGCATAAGCACTACGTTCCAATAGCGTACCGTGTTCTTCAACAATTTCTCGAGTCAGGGTTTATTCTACGAGAAGACATAATCAAACGCCAGTGGAAGACAAAGACCACCCGAGAACGTTGGCGTAGCTCAAAGCTCGATTTCTACAAAATTGCTCACGAACATCTCTATGTCTTTCGCAAGCCTGAGTCAGAAGAAGAAAGGAAGGAACTAAAACTGAGCTCGAGATGGTGGTAATAACGTGACTGCCTGTTCAGGAGGAGATACCGCCACCACCACCCATATTTGTGCGGCCTCTTTCCCAGCCAGTCCTTCCATAGATCGAAATTGCACGAGGAGAATTCAGCATCTTCGTTGATTCGTCCTCTAATCCTCTGAAGGGGCAGTAACCGTCCGTGATCGGGATAAGTTCTCTAAGCTTTTGCAGTCGAGATCCTCGGCAGGGAATTTCGCATGCTCTCCTATTTGGTCGGCAACATATTTGGCCGATTCTATAGATGAAGTAATCAAAGAAAGCAGGGGCAGCGACTCTGTGATTTTCAGGGATACCGCCCCATATGTTCCATGTTTGCCTCCAAGCTTGCGACACTGTTCGGTCAACTACCTCATACTGAAGTCCGTACACGTCAAGATAACTAGTTATGAGTGGAATCCGAGTTCGCACAATTCCAAGCCTTAGCGCGATTCGCATGGTGTTGGCATCGCTGCTGACGTTCAGCTTTTCAAGATCAGTTAGTTTGGTCCATACTCCGAGATCATATAGGTCTCGAATCAGCATGTTGGCCTTCTTTTCTGAAAATCCCAGTCCGTTGTATCGCTTCTCGGGATTGATGAGCATGTCTCTGATTCTGACTGCGTCCCGATCTAATTCTTCGGCAATATTCAGCGCTTTACCATCAAAGCGCTCTAACAGAAGCATTCCGCATAGCTTAGCATACTTCCTCCGTTTGTCGTATTGGCTCTCAGCCCCAAGTTCTCTAAGCAACGAATCAACGACTGCTTCATCTTCGACTATTCGACGCGCATCAAAAAGCTCCGGACATCGACTTGCAATTTCATAAGGAGATTTTCGAAGTTTTATTGTGAAGTCCTGAACCGCAGTGAAAAACCGCGCATTTGCGATTAGGTGAGGAGAAAGCGACTTCGCCCCACTCACGCTCGGTCGGAGTTTGTCACCACAATTGGCGTACCAATGTTCCAGCGTCTCCGCGACCGACTCGCATTTTCCCTCATCAACTCGAACGTCAAGTAGCCTTTCGTGATTCTTTTTCCAAAAGCGGTGAAATGCGGATAAATAGGGACCTTCTAGCTCATCGGTCGTTACATAGAGGAATTGATTCAGCGTCCACAACACATTGGCGACTTTCTCGAAATCTGCTTCGCCATTTGATAATTTCAGCTTCTTATCAGACCCGAGGTCGTTCAACACCTGGTTTACAAAGTCTTCAAGGTCGTTCAACTAATATCCCAGTAAAATGGATCACGCACGTATGGACAAATGTTTTACGGAATATCGCAAATGGGACAAGAGTTCTTCTGGTTATTGCTAGAATATTCCCCCTTCGAGGCTCCGTTAAGGCTTATTTGCGCAAACTATCATGTCTTGCAGACCATGCGGCCGTAGTCTAGCCTGGTCTAGGACATTGCGTTTATGCGTCCATTGGCCTTCCAAGCCAACGACCCGGGTCCGAATCCCGGCGGCCGCACCAAAGCTTACCTTACATCGATTCCGAAGAAGCGCGACTAGTGAAGAGCCCTCTCTGATAATGCACAAATCGGGAGGATGCGTTATTCACTTCGCGGGTTGGGAAGGTTTGATGTTCTGGTTGAGGTGGAAGAAGTTCGTCTGGTCG
>JBEKSC010000033.1:0-21438 GCA_049517415.1 Bathyarchaeia archaeon | reverse complement strand
CGATCTCCTTGAGAGGCTTCTTGATTCCCGCCATCTTGTACGCAGTTCTGGCGGCGAACTTGCAGGCCCCGAAGTTGGTCAGCTCGGGGTAGGGTTCTCTGGGTTTCAGGGCGTGTTTCGGGTAGGATCGTGCCTCGCTGGGGAACATGCCATGAAAACCGGGGTTGTCGGGACGGTCTCCGGGCCTCATCATGTCACTTCCTAGACCGAGCCCTGTTATCCAAACTGGGGTGTCAGTGATTTTCCTCGCGTATTTCTGAGAGGCAAGAACTATTACACTTGCTCCTTCGCTGAGAAGGCAGCAATCAAGAACCTTCAGAGGCCATGCAATCAGACGAGATGACAGGACGTCATCGACAGTGATCTTCTTTCCTCCACACTCGATCGGCCACTGTGCGTAGGGGTTGTCGAGGCTATAGTTACGATTCTTCACAGCAATCATTGCAAGATCCTCCTCTGTCTCGCCGTAGAGGTACATATGACGAGCTTCCATTGCCGCGTAGTACCCAGTATAGTAGCCGCCAACGGGAAAGTCAAAATCGGTGTCGCTCGCCAGCGCTATGAATTCATTCGCTTTCGCCGATGGTACTTCTCCTTGCTTCTCGAAACCGCTCACCAAGCAGATTTCGGAGAGTCCTGATGCCACAATCGCCCAGGCGGTCCTAATTGCGGTGCCAGGTCCTGCTCCTCCGTTTTCAACCCTAAAAACGGGTTTTGGTGTCAACCCAAGGTAGTCGTGCGGGATCCATTGGAACGCAAGTTGTTGTTCGAAGTGATCGCTGAAGTAAGAACAGACATGGTTGTCAATGTCGCCGATCGACAGATTCGGGGTATCCTCAAGAGCCTCCTTCATGGCTTGGGCGACCATCTCCTCCTGGGTTTCATGTCTAGGTTTCTGATACCTAGAGATTCCACCTGCAACAACAGCTACTCTTCTCAAGAAATTTCACTAGGTGGGGGCCTGTTGTGCAATAAAACATTTCGTCTTTCCACTGCTTCGATAGAGAGTAGATCGGGTCGCGGAACTGGACGTCTATTCTTCAGTTGCTCCTATTACGCCTACAATCTCCAAGTGGTTGTCTTTGACTACGAGGCGGACAACTTCACGCGATTATTGGAGTATGGGATAATAACGTTCATTATTACGACTCTGGTATTCGGCAAGGTATTCAGGGATTTGAGGATTCACTCAGGATGACACAACCGTTAGCCAGTATTGTTTCGGCTGGAATTTCGAGATTTGGTGTTCGCGAAGGGTTGTACGGAAGGGAACTATTCGCCGAGGCCGCCAGGGAAGCTTTTGATAGCTGTCCCAATCTGAATCCGAAACGGGACATTCAAGCGCTTTTTGTAGGCATGATGAGCGACTCGTATGAACACCAGGCCCATGTCGCACCCCTCTTTCTAGATTGGGTCGGCCTGCTTCCCAAGCCTGCCTTTCGGACCGAAGGGGCGTGCGCGTCCTCCAGTGTGGCGATGAGAACCGCTTTGTTTGCGATAGTCTCTGGGATGTACGATGTCGTTCTTGTAGGCGGAGTTGAGAAGATGACGCATGTAAGCACAACGGGCGTAACTGAGATTTTGGCGATGGCATCAGACTTCCCATTTGAGCAATGGCACGGAATCTCCTTTCCCGGAATATTCGGCATGATGGCCGTTGACCACATGAACCGGTATGGGACAACGGAGGAGCAAATGGCTAAGGTTGCGGTGAAGAACCATGAGCATGGAGTGCTGAACCCAAAGGCACATTTCCAGAAGCGAATAACCGTCAGCGAAGTGCTCACGTCACGGCCCGTCGCTTGGCCGCTGAAGCTGTACGATTGCTGTCCTCGGTCGGATGGCGCTAGCTGCATCGTACTTACGTCACCAAAAATAGCTAAGAAATTTACCGATACGCCCGTGAACATAATTGGCTCAGGCCAAGCCCAAGACACACTCAGCCTATTTGAACGAGAGAACTTCAGCACCATGAAAGTCACAAAACTTGCTGCGCAGCAAGCTTACGAAATGGCCAAAGTCGGCCCTAAGGATATTGACGTCGCTGAACTGCATGATTGCTTTACAATAGCCGAAATCATCGCCTACGAAGACCTAGGCTTCTGCGACAAGGGGAAGGGAGGTAAACTCATCGATGAAGGAGCAACATACCTAGGCGGCAGGATTCCGTCGAACACTAGTGGAGGGCTCAAAGCCAAAGGCCATCCAGTGGGAGCGACCGGAACAGCCCAAGCATGCGAAATCTACTTACAACTAACTAACCAAGCAGGACGAAGACAGGTTGCCGGAGCTGAAATTGGGCTGACAGAGAACGTAGGCGGGTCTGCGTCAACCGGCATCGTCCACATTTACCAACGAGGAGATTGAAGGTGACAGGAAATACGGAATCAGCAGTGAAGGTGTCACCATCTGAAGCAACAGGCTTCATCTGCGATGATAATGGGGCCGTACTTCCCACGGTGGAGAACTTTTACAAGTTTTGTGGAGAAAGAAAACTCATGGGTGTCAAATGCATGGCTTGTGGAACGCTTCTTTGGCCCCCGCGTGGCATCTGCCCCAAATGCTTCTCTTACAAGGTCGAGTGGACCGAATTCAAAGGGAGAGGCAAGTTACTTACTTACACGATTATCCACTTCCCGCCAAGCCAATTCCAAGCCCTCGCTCCCTACGCTGTGGGCATAGTGAAATTGGGCGAAGGGCCCCAACTCCCCGGCATGATCAGAAACATCAAACTTGAAGATCTACACATTGGAATGGACCTTGAAGTTGATTTCGAAATCACGGTCCCTAAGGAATGGCCACGGTGGCCAAGGTACTTCTTCAAACCTGCACGCTAGGTTCAAACTCAACGCAGAGGTGAGATTATGCTTGTCATGATCAGCTTGGCACTCATAAGCTCTATTCCTATCGGAATTTCTATACGCCAAGAATATTAATCTTGGAATACGCTCCGAAGGCGTCGTCTGACATGTTGACGGAGAATTGGCCATGGTAGAAGCACAACTGACTGGGAGTTTCCCCCGCTCCGAGAAGCTCGTCGAGGCCACACGAGCCATAACGCGCGGGAAGATCCCGCAGGCCGAAGTAGATGCGATCTTCGACGAAGACCTTGCTTCTCTCGTCGACCTGCAACGCAGCTCTTCTTTGGATATTTTAGTCGACGGCCAGTTGAACTGGCAAGATTTGTTTAGACCCTTTTCTGGGGTGTTCGCGGGCGTCGAATTGGGGGGCCTAACCAGATGGTTCGACAACAACACATTCTACCGAAAACCCAATGTAATTCAGAGGGTAATTTACAAGGGGACGGATCTCGAACGATACTTCAGGCATGAACTGCTACCACGAAATTCCCGTAAGAAAGCCATCCTTCCCGGCCCATTTACATTCGCAGCATTTGCGCAGAACTCTGCTTACAAGTCACTCGCCGACCTCGCTGACGACCTTGCGCATTCTCTGAGAGAAGCTGCAAATGAATTACAGAAGCTAGGTTACACAGACTTTCAATTCAATGAGCCAGCACTAACCGCAGACGGAAGAAGCAAACGAGACCTTGAAGTCGCAAAGCACGCCTTTGAAGTTTGCGCGAAAGGCCTAGCCGCCCACACGACCCTACAAACATACTTTGGTGATGCAGGACCCGTGATTGATGAGTTGTTGGATTATCCAGTGAATTGTATCGGGTTGGACTTCTACGCCACCTCACTTGAATCCCTGGATAAACATGATTTCAACTTGGAATTAGCCTGCGGGTGCATTGATGGAAGAAACTCATTACTTGAAACAGCAAACGCATTGAGTAAGTTTGTCGCTGACGTGAATGAACGCCTCAGCCCAAAGAGTATAATTCTTGGCCCAAACTGCGACTTGGATTTTCTCCCCCAAAAAGTGGCGGAACGAAAAGTCCACCTGTTAGCGGAAACCAAGAGAGAGCTGGCAACATGAATGGCAAGCACAATATTTCCCGCGCAGGAAATTGGGAGCCTACCAAAGGCTCCGTGGTTAATTTCATACCTTCGCGGAAGGAAAATCGACCAATCTGACTCGGATCAACTATCAAAGTGGTCAAAAGCCACAGGCTTTGAAGGTGAAGCGCAGGTGAGAGATCTCTTGTCCCATGCCAAGACAGTTGAAGCGGAGGAACGTATCCGAGCGCTTGCTTCATTATTCGGTGTCAGATTTCTTGAGTCAGCTGGGCTGGAATACATTTATGATGGTGAAGCAAATCGAATCGAAATGTACGAGCATCCAGTTCGAAACTCTGAAGGGTTCGAATTCTATGGACACGTAAGATCCTTTGACAATAGGTATTATAGGAAAGCCGCATGCGTGCGCAAGCTGGGATTCCGTGAACCTTATCACCTGAAAGAATTCCTTTTTGTGAAGCAGCACGCGAAACGCAAAATCAAAGTCCCCGTCACCGGGCCTTACACGATAGCAGAGTGGTCGTTCAACGAGTATTATCAAAGGCATTACGCAGGAAAGTATTCTGATTTACGGAAACTCAAGATCGAGGCGAAGAGAGATTTTGTCCTCGACGTAGCTAAGGAGATCATTCGGCCGAATCTCCAAGCGCTTGTCGATGCGGGCGCGGAATGGATTCAAGTAGACGAACCTGCTCTGACAACTAAACCGGCAGAGGTCCCATTCTTCGTTGAATCATTCAATGTCTGTACGCAGGGAATTGAATGTAAATTCAGCCTGCATGTATGCTTCAGTGATTACAGCTTACTATACCCTCACATCATGGGAATGAAAAACTGTAGTCAACTCGCTTTGGAATTCGCAAACCGTAACGATGAGCATGGTGTTGCGTATGAACAACTCAAACTTCTCCCCGAGTATGGCGATAAACGTGAAGTCGGATTGGGTGTTGCGGACGTGCACGTGGATGAGATTGAGAGCCCAGAGCTTGTTAAAGAGCGGATTGAATATGCCACGAAGATTCTTGGAGACGCGGAGAAAATCTATGTAAATCCTGATTGTGGCTTACGCACACGGTCGTGGGATGTGGCATTTGCAAAGCTCTCCAACATTGTAAAAGGAGCCGCTTTGGCCAGGCAAACGGTCTCCTGACCAAGGAATATTCGAACTGTTTAGGAATGAAAGGTTCCAACGCGAGGTAACGAACCGATTTGCAGCACAACTGTCCTTCCAAAACGCCGATCAAGACCAGGTTCGCACAAGGGTGAGGTCCACGAGGATAATTGAAATTCTGAAAAACAATTGGCCTATGTTCTCGCTAGAGTTTTTTCCACCTAAAACAGAGGAAGGAATGACTGAGCTTTTTGAAACATTGAAGGAAGCCAGGAAACTACGGCCCGGATTCATCTCTGTCACTTACGGAGCCGGCGGCGAGACGCGGGACAAGACAATTGAGATAGTCAAAAGGGCGAAGAGAGAAATTGGTTTGGAGAGTATGGCACATCTAACCTGCGTTGGCCACTCAAAGCAGGAAATCAAAGGACTCCTCGACGAAATAACAAGCTCAGGGATTGATAACGTGGTTGCGCTTCGTGGAGATCCCCCAAAAGGTGAAGCAAGGTTCGTGGCCAACCCGTTTGGATTTAGATACGCGAGCGAATTGACTGCGTTCATCCGTCGTTCGTACCCCCTATGCATCGCTGTTGCTGGTTATCCTGAAGGTCATATCGAATCGACGGACAAAGAAACGGATTGGAACCATCTCCGAGAGAAAGTGGAAGCTGGAGCAGATTTCATCATTACGCAGCTATTCTTTGATAACGGCCATTTCTTTGATTTTGAGAGTAGGATGCGAGAAAAAAACGTAAAGGTGCCTATAATCCCCGGCATCATGCCGATTACAAATTACAATCAAATTCTACGCTTCACCCGCATATGTGGAGCAACGATTCCCGACGAGCTGATAAACGACCTTGAACCAATTCAGAACAACCTAGACGCGGTCCACCGCTATGGCGTTAAGCATGCCATTCAGCAGTGCAGAGAGCTTCTTGATCATGGAGTCCCGGGAATCCACTTTTACACATTGAATAAGTCCAAGGCCACCGGGGAAATAATCAGAAGTTTAAGAGGCTAGCATCAGCGGCCAAGTGTTTGCGTCTCAACCCACAACCAATAACAGCGAGTCCTTCTTGACCGCGTCTCCTTCTCGAACGTGAATCGTTTTGACCAGCCCACCCATTGGAGAGGTTAACTCGTTCTGCATTTTCATGGCCTCCAAGAGCAAGAGTGGTGTTCCAGTCTCTACAGCCTCCCCTTCCTTGACTAGAATGCTTGTTATTCGGCCAGGCATGGGCGCCCTAATGCTCCCACTTACGCGTCCTTCGCCTAGGTCATGTGATGCAAACGTATAACCGCCAGCCCCAATGACGCGAACCGCAGCTTGGAATGCTGCTCCGCCAAGCCAGACATCTACTGTGTCGGCGGGCAGAACTCTGGTTCTGGCACGGATTGAATCATCGCCTGATTGGACTAGCCAAGTTGAAATCTCTTGGTTGGCCAACGATTCGACGTTGAAAGTCTCGTCGTCAATTGTTACCTTGAAGTCGTGCTCTCCAGTTTGCTCGACTGCAACAGTGTATGCCTTTTCGTTGAGTTGGATCCTGTATGCGTGCATTTTAGCAATCTCACCCGCTGTGGCCGAGCATATGGTGCACCCGCGCCCAAGTGCGCCATTTTGATTTCTCATTCGCTTCATGCGCGGGGGCACGTGCTCTCATTCCTATTCTGCTCATGGCTGCAGCTACAACCGCGAATTTCTCTAACCTTAGTAGGTTCAATTTCAATTGCGGCAGGATGCTGTTAAGATAAGTTGTGTCGAAGTCTCCCTGGATGAAACCCCTATCGCGCATCAGAAGCCTGTGCATTGGTATCGTGGTCGGCACCCCAGCGATCTCAATTTCGTCTAGAGCGACTTTCATGCGTTGGATTGCTTCTTCGCGATCTCTACCACGAGTGGCCAGTTTCGCAACCATTGAATCATAGTATTCGGGAATCGTGTAACCTGAGAATAGGGCTGAATCAACACGAACACCCGGCCCCCCAGGCGGCTGATAGTGAATTACGGTGCCCGGTGAGGGAGCGAAATTTCGTGGATCCTCAGCGTTTATTCGGCAATTAATCGCCCACCCGTCAATGTGAATTTCATTCTGGGAGAGTTCGAGTGTTGACGTAGTTGCAAGCTTCAATTGCTCTTCTACGAGGTCGATGTTAGTCGTCATCTCGGTTACGAGATGTTCGACTTGAAGTCGTTTGTTGACCTCAAGGAAATAGAATCTTCCGGACTTGTCAAGTAGAAACTCCACAGTACCTGCATTTGTGTATCCGGCAGCTGATAATCCCTTCTTAGTCGCCTCGTTTAACTGGTGCCTGAGGTCTTCGTTTACTGCAACAGAAGGCGCCTCTTCTAGGAGTTTCTGGTGCCTACGCTGTATGCTGCATTCGCGTTCGCCTAGGCTGACGACTTTCCCATGTTTATCGCATACTGCTTGGATCTCAACATGGCGGGGGCTGACAAGCCTTTTCTCAATGTAGATATCTCCCCTTCCAAAAGCTGAGAGCGATTCAAGTCTTGTCACTCTAAAGAATCGTCGGGTTTCATCATTGTTTTTTGCAATTCTCATACCCCTGCCACCGCCGCCGTAGACTGCTTTCAAAATGACGGGATACCCGATCCTCTCGGCGACGCTTGCCGCCTCTTCCTCGTCGTTCACTATTCTGTCGGAACCGGGGATTATGGGGACTCCGGCTTGGTGCATAGTGTCTCTCGCTGATAATTTGTTTCCAAGTTTTTCCAGCGAGTTGCTTGATGGACCGATGAAGTTGATGTTGTTCTCTTCGCAGGCTTTGACGAAAGAACTCTCTTCAGACAAGAAGCCATACCCTGGGTGAACGGCATCGCAACCCGTTTTGATGGCAGCCTGCACAAGCTTTTCGATATTCAAGTAGCTCTCCGCAGGTGTCGCCCCTCCCAGAGCATACCTCTCATCAGCGTAACGAAGAGGTAGTGAGTCTCGGTCCGGGTCTGAGTACACCTGAACAGTGCGAACGCCGAGCTTGCGGCACGTTCTGATGATTCTGAGGGCTATCTCGCCCCGATTGGCAATGAGTAATTTCATCTTCAATGGTCAGGCCACCTGACGGAGTCTATAGGCTAGTATGTAATCACACCAAGGTTTTTTGAACTAAAGCGGAGGGTTACCGTGTTTCTTGGGGGGTCTAAGCTCACGCTTGTTCAGGGACGCTTCTAATGCTCGAATGAGCCGGGGGCGTGTTTCTTGCGGTTCAATTACGTCATCTATGTAACCACGTTCCGCGGCGATGTATGGATTCGCAAACCTGTCACGATAATCCTCGAGCAACCTGTTGATCAGCCTTGGGTCTGCGTCATCCGCAATCTTCTTTCTGTAGATAATTTTGATGGCACCTTCAGGACCCATGACCGCTATCTCTGCAGTCGGCCAAGCGAAGTTGAAGTCTGCTCGAATGTGTTTGCTTCCGAGAACGTCATACGCACCTCCATAGGCTTTGCGTATTATGACCGTGAGTTTAGGAACTGTGGCTTCACAGTAGGCGAAGAGTAGTTTAGCCCCGTTCTTGATGACGCCTGAGTGTTCTTGATCGATGCCCGGAAGGAAGCCTGGGACATCAACAAAAGTAAGAATTGGAATGTTGAATGAGTCACAGAACCGGATGAATCGAGCTGCCTTCATGGAGGATTTGTTATCTAACGCTCCGGCATAGTGCTTAGGCTGGTTCGCAACCACGCCAACGCTCCGGCCGTCCAAGCGACCGAACCCTACCACGATGTTCTGTGCCCACAAAGCTTGCACTTCTAAGAATGTTCCTAGATCGATCACCCTCTGAACAACCTCTTTTATGTCGTATGGGCGGTCCCGGTCTGATGGGACAATAGAGGTGAGTTCGCGGTCCATCCTGTTCGGGTCATCGCCTGTCTTAATGATAGGTGGGTCTTCGAGGTTATTTTGTGGTAGGTAGGAGAGCACTGCTTTGATCATTTGTATTGCGGCAGATTCATCTGCGGCAAAGAAATGTGAAACGCCGGAGATTTGACTGTGGGCAGATGCTCCTCCGAGGGCCTCGAAAGTAACATCTTCGTTGAGTACAGACTTGACAACATCGGGTCCTGTGACAAACATGTAGCTGCTTTTGTCGACCATGATCACAAAGTCGGTAAGTGCTGGAGAATACACAGCCCCTCCCGCGCATGGACCCATTATGGCCGAGATTTGGGGAACGACGCCGCTGGCCAGAACATTTCGGTAGAATATCTCTGCATACCCCCCAAGACTTACCACACCCTCCTGAATCCGCGCTCCGCCAGAATCGTTCAATCCGATTATAGGAACACCGACCTTCATCGCGCTGTCCATGACCTTGCAAACTTTCATTGCAAAAGTTTCTCCGAGGGAACCTCCAAATACCGTGAAGTCATGAGCAAACACGTAGACGGGACGGCCGTCTATTGTACCATGACCCGTAACAACGCCGTCGCCTAGAATCCGACGGTCCTCTCCTCCAGGGGTGACGTTTGGTGTCATGGCGAATCGGTCCAGTTCAACGAAACTTTCTGAATCTAGCAGTAAGCCTATTCTTTCGCGAGCAGTGAGTTTGCCCTTCGCATGTTGATCATCCACCCGCTCCTTCCCACCTCCGAGTGCTGCCTTTTCCCTGAGTTCGTGCAGGTGGTCAATTTTTTTCTTAATGTTCGATTCGGGTTCTTTCAATCTCTGTCGACCAGGTTGGTTAAGGAGTCTTTATTCAGCCGGGTCATCGCTTATTAGCCTGTGGCAGAGTCCACGCCGAACTACCCTGAATGGCTTATGCGCGAACTTAAGCGCCTAGGTATTCCACGAATACTACTGAACCGGTTTCGAGATGAACAAGCTTTCCCTCTGGTGTTGCGACACGAACGCTTGTCAATGAATCGTAATCCTGGAATACTCCAAGAACCTTTTGATTCTCAGTTTCGATTTTCATTTTCCTTCCACGCGAGCAATCTAGTTTGCGCAATGATTCCATCAACTCATCTTCACGGTTGCTGTTCGCCATCTCGTAAATATATTCGAGTTCCAGAAGCAGCGAGCAAACCAATTCCTCCCTGTCTACAGGTGAACCCAGTTGATCAAGAAGCGTTGTCAAAGTAAGAGTCACTACGTTGAGAGCATTTGAATGGAAATTTGCGTCAATCCCAAGGCCTAGAAGTGCATACAGCATTTCATTCCCCTTGAATTTCGTTTGAGCTAGGATTCCTGCAATCTTGCGCTGAGCTATGACAACATCATTAGGCCACCGAACGTTCGCTTGTGTGTTGAGGCTTGAGTTGATAGCTTTGGCAACGGCTATGGCACCGATTAGAGGGAGCCCGTCTAAGAGGTCAACGCGAATCGGTGGCCGGAGAACGAGGGTCATCCAGATTCCGCCCCTCGGTGATGCCCAAGTTCTGCCCAAGCGCCCCCGCCCTTGCGTTTGCTCTTCCGCTAATACCACGTAGCCGTGAGGGGCCCCAAAGCTAGCCAGTTGAGCTGCTATGTCATTTGTTGAAGTGCACGAGTCTAAGATTTGTATTGTCCGACCAAATTCGCGAGTTCGTAATTCACTGAGAATGGTGTGAAGGTTGAAGTTTCGTCGTGGGATAGTTTCCAATTGACGCCTCTCCGTGCTTCTAGGTAGTTGGAAATATGTTGTAACCTAGCGTCAGACGGTCGGCTAGAAAAGAAAACGGATGGCTTACCGTAGTCTAGTCTTTCTTTTTCCTGCTTCGACTTCTACTGGGCGTACTTCTACTGGGCGTCTCTTTTGCGATTGGGGTAGGTTCAGTCTCAAGTGGGGCTGGTGGAGGCGTAGTCAGCATTGTCCATCCAATCCAGGCAGATATGACCAGAACTAGGAGGACGAATAGTAGCACTGGTATTCCGATGGTCCATTGCTGCCAGGCGGCCGGAAGTCCAATGTATGGAGCGAAGAAGGCTGCCAAGTAACCAATGGCCACAACAACTGATATTATGAAGATCACGAAGCCGTAGCCCTGATCCTTACTCATCGAGATTCACATGCAAGTCGCAACTACTCGCCGAACCAAATATAAGCTTTGATAAATCCACGCTTCAGTTGAGTTGCTTGTAACCTGGCCTTTGAGTCACCCTAACCGGAAGCTTCAACGGAATCGCGGGGTACCCTGCGGTTGAAGAGGCAATTTCCTTCTGCAGGTCAGGGAGTTGAGTATTGTATTGTTTTCCATCCGCACGGCGGCGAATTGCAACGGTACCTCCGTCGACCTCACGCTTGCCTACTACTCCGATGTAGGGGACCCAGCTCAGTTCCGCATCGCGCACACGTTTATCCATACTTTCGTCTCGGTCATCCACGTCGGCTCTGATGTTCGATGATGCCAATTGGTCGATGAGTTTGATGGCATAATCAACGAACTCAGGTTTGACGGGAATGAGGCGGACTTGGGTTGGCGACAACCACAGTGGCAGGCTCGGTTTGCCACCTTGTCTTTCGATTCTCGCACATTGGTCCAAGACTGTGAAAAGGTAGCGCTCAATCGAGCCAATAATTGCAGTGTGAATTATGGGCGGAAATTCTTTGACACCATTCTCATCGACATACGAGATGCCAAAACGCTTTGCATTGCCTATGTCTATTTGAAAGGTCGCTATCTCCCTGGGCCTCTCAAGCTCGTCGATTATATGGTACTCGATGTTGAGAACCCAGTAGTATATGCCCTCAGGAACAAAGTTGAGGAGGACTGCCTTTCCTTCACGCTTCACCAGCTTCATTACGTAATCTTTGTGTGCGTCAAGGAAGCTTTGGGTTATGTTATACACCGATACGTAGTCCCTGCCTACTTTTCCGATTTCTTGGTAGATTTTATCGTGTAACTTGAGCGTGACGCTCTTTGCGTCCTCGATATCCTTACAGTAAATGTGGCAGTCGGGCATGTGCAGTTTTCTGAGCCTGAACATAAGGAGCAATTCTCCGCTTTGCTCGAGGCGGTATGAGTCTGCCACCTCGAACGTGCCGAACGGTAAGTGTCTGTAGCTAAGGGTCCAATTCCTGACGGCTGCAAATTGCTGATGGCATGCAGCGTACCTCATTACGAGACTCTTGTTCTCCACCTCAAGCCTGTAGAGCCTAGAGCCGAACAAATCTGCGTGCTCTTTAACCGCCGGGACAGCGAGGTCGAACATGTTCGTGCCTTTGACTTGGAGAATCGGTAGTCCAACAGAATTGACTGCGGTCCAAGAATACTCACTGACGAGGTCGAAGAGCATTACCCCGTCAGGGCTGTAACGCATGTGGCCTACATCGGAGAGGTTCTCCCACTCGATTCCAAACTTTTTGCAGTATTCGAGGAAGTGGGGTTCTCCGCCGGGCAACCCTCTCTTGAGGGCTTCTTTTTCGACAAGGATCCGGAACTCCTCTTCGCCGGGCTTGTAGGTGTACTCCTCGGGTTCGTAGAGGTTGCCGTCCAGTGCCAGAACCTTATAGTAAGTCCGAATAGGTGCAGGCTCTGCCTTAGCCTGGTCAGACCTTATTGTTCGGGACAATTCGGATAGAGGATGGCCTAGACAGTGAAGGCTAAAGCTCTTGTAGTATCCGAAGGGACTGCGGTGAACCTCGAAGTTCATTTCCTTCAGGGATTCGCTGCATTGTTGCAGAATTGAGATCGCGACGGTAGCGGAAGCGAGACTGCTTGAGAGGTGGGCGTAAGGGTAAACTAGGATGCGGTTCGTCTTTACGGACCTTGCCACTTCAGCGATTGATTCGGTTGCTTTCCTGACAACCTCAGCGGGATTCTGTTCATCTTCCTTCTCGATGGTTGAAAAGGCCACAAGAACGTTCTCAAACTTGCCAGCTTGGTTGTCCTCTAGAGGTTCAGGGGTTTTGACGGCGGTTTGGCGGACTTCGTACTCAAATGAATCGCAGTGAAGCAGTAAGAGTCTCATGGGATCCCACACTCATCAAAATATGATGCATTCAGTCTGTTTGATAAAGTTGCATTAGGTTGAGAATCGCCACTTATCGAGTTGACGGTCTTTGCGTGTGAGCTTCTTAAATTCCCGATAATGGGTCTTGCACAGATAAGCCCTACGCGCACTTCCAATGTTAAGTCCACTATGCGAAACCTTCTCGGTAGATATTGATCGCATAGCTTGGTCAGCACAACCAACGACAGCACACTTCTGCCCTTTGGCCACTTTGCCCATTGAAACCATTCCAAGAAGAAGAGGCGCGCTTGAAAAACTTGATTTTTCCCGACTAGATTCAAGATTCCGCCGGACTCGTATCAATGCCGGAGTAAACAAAGCAATCTTGAGCACTAACGCAGGAGTGCTACCTGCTCCGGGACAGCCCATCTAACACCCTGACCAAGTGGCTTGCTTTCTCCAACTTAACGGAGATAAAGTACTCCTGATACACCGCGCAAATTGGTGAGGTCCAGTGGTAGGAAAAAGCTTTAGCGCGCGTAATCCGGTAATTAATCGATTCTGTAGGAGCGGGGTAGTTTCGACTGAGTCAGTGCTCTGCCCATTTTGCGGAAAAGGGCCCATACAGCTAGACACCAGAGTATGTGATAAATGCGGAAAAGATCTCTCGAATTTCTGGAGAACCTTCAAATTTCTGGAAAACAAGTCATTACTTCGAAAGCCTGCCCACCAAACGCCCTCCAACGAACAAAAAAAGATTGATACCTCTCTCACGGTACGAACGATAAGTCTCGAAACAAGGACCTCTGCGGTGCCGCTAGGTCGACCGGACGCAATCGCATCTGGAACAGATGCGGACTCAACCATACTAACTGGAAAAGAGGCTCTGTCTTCGTCGTCCCGGGGTGTTGCTGGCGTGGAGCAAGCAACCATTCTGATCGTAGACGACGATGAGATCATCCGGGAAACTCTTGGAGAAGTCTTGGGGTCCAAAGGCTACTTGATTGAAACAGCTGAGACGGCGAAAGAAGCAATGGAGAAATCGAGGACCAGAACGTTCAACCTCGCCCTGTTAGATATCAAGCTCCCTGATATGGAAGGCACAGAACTCTTGAAGAAGATGCACACCGTCACACCCAAAATGATGAAAGTCATGATGACATCCCACGGTACGCTGAAGAACGCGATGGATTCCCTGAACTTTGGCGCAGACGCATACCTTCTGAAACCAATCAACGAGAAAGAGCTAATCAAAACGGTGGAAGAGAAGGTTAGGGAACAATATGTGGCTGAATCGATGAGCGAGGACGAAGTTGCAAAATGGATTCACACGAGGTTACAGAAGCTGAAAACATTCTAGCGGCTGTGAATCAGGTGATTAAGCAGACGAGCTTTTCAGAAACCCCTCACTCGAACTCCTCGCAGTTTCTGTTCGGGGCACGCACAAACCAGATTCTCGACACAAAGCATAGATGATACGAGACGACCAGCAATTACTCGGTTGGAACCCGCAGATGGAAAGTTCCACTCCGTCAGAAGACAGGAAAAATGAACTAACGCAAAGGATCTTGAAGTTCTGGGAACGATACAAGCAGCTCTGCATGGAACGCCTGAGCGTAATCGAAGAGGCACGTACAGCTGCCACATCAACCGCCTTAGATGATGAGGTCCGAGGCAAGGCAGAATCAGCAGCGCATAAGCTCGCGGGTGTTCTGGGCACTATCGGCCTTCCAGAAGGCTCAAGGATAGCAAGTGAGATAGAGGCACTTCTTCAGCCTGGAAGCACTTTTGCTCCCGGGCAGCTCCTGCGTCTTTCCGAACTGGTTACTGCCCTGCGTTCTCAGCTGACTCGCGGACCTACTGCTCACGATGATGGTTCAGAGACCCACTGACACGCTTTCGTCAACAAGCCTTTTGTCACAGAATTGCTGCGATTTGGCTTCCCAGCGTCAGGGGATCGAATGGCTTTGCAATGACGCCCCTCACACCTAAGTCTGCATATCTCTTTCTGTCGGCCGCCTGCACCTTCGCTGTGAACATAATCACGGGGATTTGCTTGGTCGATGGGTCGGTCTGCAGTTTCTGGAATGTTGCCGCTCCGTCCATTCCCGGCATCATTGCATCCAGAAGAATTGCGTCAGGTCTCTCTTGCCTAGCCTTTACAATGCCGTCGTCACCGGATTCGGCAGTGAGAACCTGCCAGCCCGAAACCATCTCGAGACTCATCTGCGCAACTTCTCGAATGTCCGATTCATCATCGATTATCAGGATTCTCTTAGCTGACACTGATCTCACCCCTGTTTTCGAAAACATGCTTCATGAATTGGACGACCTTCTCTTCGAATTGTTCTGGTGGAATACGGCTCTTCGTGAAGAAGAGAGTTTCGCCCAGCCTCAGGTTCTCCCGCTGCCGCTTGTCGAGTTCTTTCACAGTATAGACGACCAAAGGGACCGAGCGGAGAATGTTGTCTTTGCGTAGACCTTCAACCACCATTGAGCCATCCATATCCGGGAGAATCAAGTCCAATACTATCAGGTCGGGTTGAACCTGTTTGCTGAGCGCTATGCCCCTTCCCCCTGTTAGTGCAATGTGAGGCTGAATGTCGTGTCGTTCCAGCATCGCTGCTAGTATGTTGGCTAGGTCAGAATCGTCTTCTATGATCAAGACCTTACGTGTGCTTGGTGCTCCGGCGGTTGCTTCATGCTGAAGCGGGGCTTCTTCTAGAGGTAGTGGAATTGTGATAAGGAACGTGCTTCCTTTCCCGACGCTGCTATCAACCCAAATCTTGCCATTGTGCTGTTCGATGATGCTTCGCGAAATTGAGAGGCCTAGTCCTGAACCGCCTTTCTCTCTTGCGTCTGAGCTATCGAGTTGCTGGAAACGTGCAAAGAGCAATCCGAGTTTGTCAGGGGGGATCCCCCGTCCTTCGTCTTGGACTTTGAAAAGCATTTGGTTCTCTTTACGTTCAGCGGTCACCCATATCGTGCCGCCCTTCGGTGAGAACTTGATGGCGTTGCTTATGAGATTCGTGAGCGCCTGAACGATTCGATCTGGATCAACCCACAGCTCAGCATCCTGGCTCTCAACAGACAAGGAGATCCCTGCCTTCTCAGCCATTGGCTTCATAACATCCGAAGCCTGCCTAACTAGCTGTGCAGTACTGCATTGTTTCTTCTCCATCGGGGTCTTGCCAGAGGCCAATCTTTCACTGTCGAGAATATCGTTTATGAGCCGTACCAATCTATCGGTGTTAGTGACGGCGATATCGAGTATGCGTTCACCTTTTTCAGGCAACGTGCCAAATACACCGCTGGTCAATAGGCCTAGTGAAGCCCGAATGGACGTCAGCGGCGTACGCAATTCGTGACTTACCACCGAAACAAATTCGTCCTTCAATCGTTCCACCTGCTTGCGTTCAGTGATGTCGTGTCCGATTGCGATGGTCCCGATCGCTTTGCCATCCTGGTCAGTCAGGGCGCGTTCGTTCCAGGATATGGTCTTAGTCTGTCCGTCTTTTCGCTTGATCCTTGTCTCAGTATCAACGTCGGTCCTGCCGCTTTGCAGTACGTCCGTGACGGTTTCCGTGATTTTCTTTCGGTATTCCCGATCGGGGTAGAGCCACTCCCATACTTTGTCGTGTCCCAGGACTTCTTCTCGGGAATAGCCGCTCATAGTTTCCGCAGCTTTGTTCCAGACTAGGACGTTCTGTTCGTTATCGAGCACGTCAAGCCAAACGTACGCATTCTCTATGACGCTTCCCAAGAATTGACTAGACCTTGAAAGCTCCTCCTCCATACGCTTGCGTTCGGTCAGATCTGTGAGTGTACCTTCGTAGTATTGGATGGCGCCTCGCTCGTCGCGCACGACGTGAGCGTTATCCAGTACCGTTAGTTCTTCACCATCTTTGCACTTGAGAACCAGCTCCGCGTTACGTATTTCTCCTCGCGTTCGGATCCTTTCCATCCACGTCTTTCTATCTTCAGAGTTCACGTAGAGATCGCGTTCAACATTGAGGGCTAGAAGTTCCTTCTCAGAGTCGTAGCCCAAAAGCCGTACTATTGCAGGGTTGGCTGTCACGAGTTTGCCTTCGAGGCTTGTTTGGTAGATTCCTTGAGGTATTTTCTCAAAGAGCGTCCGATATTTCCTCTCGGAGTTCCGCACCGCCTCTTCCATCTGCTTACGTTGAGTAATGTCTCTGGCTACACCGGTGACAGCATATACTTTGCCTCTATCGTCTAGCAGAGGTTCAAGTCTGGTGTTGATCCAGAGCTCGTTTCCTGCAAACGTGATCTTTTCATCAATGTTCCGGTTCTTTCCTGTCCGTAGCACCGCTCTCACGTTCTCCGAGAACATTGTCGCAATTTCTTTCGGGTAAACGTCAAAGAGAGACTTGCCCAGGACCTGTTCAACTGTTTTTCCAAGCATTCTTGTGGCGGCCGGGTTTATGGACATAATCTCTTCCTTCTCGCCAACCATGAAAATGAGATCAGCTGTGTTTTCAACGAGAGCTCTATACTTTGCCTCAGACAGCTGTAGTGCCTCTTCCACCTGCTTGCGTTCAGTGATGTCCTGAAAGGTGCCACCTACTTTCACAATTCTACCGTTCTCACGGTATCCCTTGCCGATTGCGTGAACCCAACGATGATTTCCTTTGGCTGTATTGAATCGTAGTTCTAGGTCGTATGGCTCCCCGGTCGCTATGGCCTTCTGCACAGCCTCTCGAATCACCGCCCTATCTTCCGGAGCGTAGAAGTCAATGCTTTTCTCCACAGTCGGTTCATAGTCCAAGTTGACTTCGTGGATGCGAAAAACCTCATCAGTCCATCTCTGCTTCAAAGTATCCACATCAAACTCCCAACCACCCACCTTAGCCATCCTCCCGGTCTCTAGCAAGAGCATGTGACTTCTTCTCAGCTCATCCTCGACATGCTTGCGTTCGGTTATATCTCGAGCGATCGTTGAAGCACCAATGATTGCACCGGTGGGATCTTGGATTGGGGAGACTGTCAAAGAAACTTCTACGATTTTGCCGTCTTTTCGCACGCGTATGGTCTCGTAATGTTGGACGCGCTCTCCTCTCTTAATTCTGTCAAGTATTTGCGCCAACTCGTCCGCACGATTGGGTGGGACGAGAATGGAGATGGGTCTACCCTTTGTTTCCTCGGCAGAGTAACCGTATAATTTCTCGGCTCCCCGGTTCCAGCTTGTTATGACGCCGTCTAATGTCTTGCCGACGATGGCGTCATCCGACGATTCGACAATTGCAGCCAGATTGGAGGTTATTTCATTTGACTGCTTGCTTTCGGTAATGTCGAGTGTGGTGAGGACGGGCCCACTCTCCTGTGTCATGTCATCAGGGTGAGGCTTCTCGGCAATTCGCCGAAAACGTTGCTCGCTCTCCCGCGGTGCAACATCTGTTTTCATGATAGCTTCATGACCTGACATTGTACCTTCATGCTTGCATCTTGCCGTACAGGTGAGATAGGCCGTGTTCAGTTTTCTCCCAGTAGAATGGTTTTGTCACTAGCTGTACTACGCCTCTCCAGTCCCCGATACTTATCAGAATCCAGTAGAGTGGAATGATGAAAGCCAAGGGGATAGATGTGTAGTTCTTCTTCATGACGTAGGGTCCCATGTGTAAGAGCATGAAGACGCCATTCCCAATGATCAAATTGAAAATGCAGACGTACACTAATGGATAGAAGAATAGGAAGTTGAACATGCCAGGACTCAACAGCGCCAGTAGTGTAACTGCCCACAATAACGGGTTAACCAGTGGGAGGAATATGTTTCCGCCGAAGGTCAGCTGGAAGTAGAAGAACTGTTTCCACCCCATCTCCCGCAACAGTGTTCGTGGGTGCCTCATGTGAACCAAGTAGGTCTGCACATGTCCTTTGTTCCATCTCGACCTTTGCCGGATCCAGCTCCCAAGATTGCTGTTCGCCTCCTCGAAGGTGTACGAGTTGAGCATAGCTGTCTTCAATTTCTTTCTGGAAATCCTGAGGCCCAGATCGGCGTCCTCAGTGACATTGTATGGGTCCCAGCCCCCAATCTCGCGTAATTTCCTAGTTCTGAAGTGGTTGCTGGTGCCGCCTAGGGGGAGGGGTGCGCCCACATGATCCAGCCCGTCCAAGTAGTAGTCATACCAGAACGAGTATTCCAAGGAGAACCATCTGGTTAGCAGATTCTCTTTCGGATTGTAGAAGTTCAAGCGGGACTGAAGGCAGACAACATCCTCTCCGGCGCGGGAGAACGCTATGGCGGCTTTCTTCAACTGATCAGGTTCAGGGTCGTCCTCAGCATCAAATACGACACAGTACTCCCCCTTCGCTCTTAGTAATCCATAGTTACAGGCCCTCGGCTTCGTTTTGATCTCGGCGTCAGGCACGACGACTGCGTCGAAGATTTTTAGTGAGTCTAAATACTGCGCCGTGAGTCCGTCGAGGTTGTCCTTCGATTGCACAACATTGCCGGCCGGATCAACGAAGTTCTCGAGCGCCGCTACTGTGTTTGCATCTCCATCTGTCACTCTCATCGAGGATTCCAGTCTATTCATGCCGATCGCTTTAGTCCTCCACTTGGCTGAGATGATGGACGGAATCACGGTTTTTGGCTTGCCGAAGAGCCCAATCCTCTCCGCTTCGTTGATTGTCTCCGTGTCCTCCTCTTCCATCAGAATCTTGACGTCTAATTTTTCGTGTGGGTAATCGATCTTGTACACGTTCTCAATTATGTGTGATAGAACCTTCGCTTCATGGTAGATCGGAATCAAGATCGTGTAGACCGGAAGCTCATCCTCATTCAGTTCTTTCAGGTCTTCCTCGGATACCCGTACCGATCTTCTGGACCCTCTGAATCCTCTAAACGAGATGTAAAACTTGATTGGACTGATACCGAAGTAGAGCAGGTTTATGGCAGCGAATAGCACGATAAATGAGAGCGGATAATTCACCGCAAAGAGCACGCCAAGGAAGAGTGCAAGTCCGATGATCAGCCCTTTCTGCCAAGGATAAAGGACACGATATGCAGATTCGTCTGGATTACGATATCGAAGGTCACGTAACGCCCTATGCTTGTGGATTTCGCGGTATCCTTTCCCGGCAGCATGCTCAATCCCAGCAATCGAACTGACGCACACTTCCACTTTCGCATGAAGGAGTTCCTCCAGCATCGTGAGGAATCCTTCGTTTAGAGGATTCGCGGTAGCGATCGTCATTGTCCCCTCTGACAGGCGCAAGGGCAAAGCCAGATTCTCGACCAACACTTCGTACGGGAGAGTTGCCGTCAGCTCAGAATTTTCTTCCAGGTCATGGTCCTTAATGAATGGAACACCCAGCTCGCTTGCAAGTTCGGCAAAGAAGTCTTCGTTCACGTTGATTTTGCGTGCCTGCAGAGCAAATATGAGGTTCTGTTCATTCACTTTGGGGTTATCTAGAAAACTCAGATCTTCGTTGCAGTAGCTCCTCAGCTTCTCAACTAGCCAGCGCTTACTGACTGTCCGGACGTGGGTCGGGGCGATTTGCAAGTTCATTCAAGCCTTTCTCTGTGAGCGGCGCCGCGTCCCTCGTTTGCTCTTGCTGACAATTGCATTCTCTCAGAAAGCAAGGGCGGTAATTTCAGTTCCATGATCGCATTTGTCCCGAGTTCGGGGATGTCGGTCTCATCGTCGAATGGAACTACCTTCACTTTGCCAGGTTTCACCAGCCACTTAACTTTGCGGGATAAGTCGCTTCTCACCAGCAGAACGGCGGTTATGTTTGAGTCCTTGGTTTTCTTCATGGTCTGCATGACTCTGTATTGCCATTCATCCTTTCTGAGCACGAAGTCAACGATGATTGGTGGAATCCCAGGCAGGAAGAGTGGAGCGCTGTGAGAATTGGCGTCTGTTCCTTTCTCGCATAATGAATCTTGTGAAGTCATTGTTGCTTCGCCCACATTATTAGCTGTCCAAGGGTCGGTTTTTCTTCATCTACCGCTTGGGCTTCCGTTGGCTGCGCGGTCTTGGTGGGTAAGCTTTTGATTTTCCGGCATATCTCACAGTAGAGAACATCATCGTTCATGATGCTCCTTCCATTATCTAATGTGAATTTGCGTCCGCAGCATATGCATAATCGATCGCCTTTGGGGAAATCGAGAATATCACCCATTCACCGCTCACCTCCTAGGCCTATCAATTTCATTTTTCCTCCATTCTCATGATTCACGTACTTCCTGCAGTAGTCGAAGAGTGGGCAGACGATGTTGTGGTAATCGAAATTGAAGCAGTGTTCGGCATCGTGTTATCAGAGGATGTTGAAGTGCTCACCGTACTTGTGGAAGATTCCTTGCTTGAGGTTGAGTGGGTGACGGATGAGGTTGTTGCAGTCGAGCTAGTGGTTGTTGTACTTGGTGGAGTGGTCGAAGTATTGCGACTGAACGCCCAAATGGGCGAAGTAGCCGTCTCATCGGACTTCGAAGCAGTAGCGTACCAACGGTACGTGTGGCCAATTAAGGTCGGCG
>JBEKSC010000032.1:0-23275 GCA_049517415.1 Bathyarchaeia archaeon | reverse complement strand
GGTTCACAATTGCTAGCGTGCTAATAAGGAAAATAGCGATTGTTAGCGCTGCAGCTAATTTCTTATGCAATTTTCATTTTCTCCCTAATTCTGTTATGCGCGTAATCATTACGCAAAATTTCGGTAGAACAGATCAGTGCTTTATTAAATGAACAGTCGAAACGCGGAAAAGCCAGCACCGGGTTACATGATATCATGTACTGTAATGTGAAGTAATGTGATTACTGGAAAAAAGGAACAGCATGCTAAGCCGCGACCAGAATAATTACGACTGCACTCCCAACTCCGCTAATGATGGCAACCAGAAAGGCTATGGTGTACGAGACTGGGGCAACGTAGTATTGGCGGGTTATTTCCCGGGCGTGAGCTCCGCTAACACGCTTGCCCAGCAATCTTTGGTTGCTTTAGGAATGATGCCAGAGGTCGTACCAGGTTAATGCGAGGAGGGCAAATGTGTCCGAATAAACAGCTGGGGTCAATGTGGCAACTGTAGTCCTAAAATGCTGTTTTTGTCAGCTCCTTCAGCGGCGCGGTTCAATGACGAAGTGAAGCGTGCCATTGATGATGCCTTCCGCGGAGTAGTCGAGGTAAATGTTCAGGCCTTGCGCATGGATTACCAGTCCTCTTTCCTCCAACATCAGTCCTCGGTGCCATGAAGTATAGGAAAACACGTTACTGCAATGAATCACGAGGAAACCTGCTAAATCCCCGGAATAATCAATTTACCGCCGACGAAAAATGACAAGGACAAGAAAAAAACACGCGAACTCAGACCCCGAAGTTGCGCCCTCTGAAGGCGACGCCTGGTTCGTGGAGTAAGTAGAATTCCACAATCGGATGGTTGTCCCATGGAGAAAGAGATCGGAGCCGAGTGCCCGAAGTGTGGTCTCTTAAGCCTCAACCTATACTATGATGATGACGGCGATTCACCGCTTGGAGCAAAATGTGATAATTGCAGTTTCAGGGGATTCTACGTAAAGGAGGACCTTGTTCCGCTCGCCGCGGTTTAAAGGCCTGGTGTAACACTTTGGTTGAGCGGAGACAGAGCAGATATGGGATGATTTATGTGTGCGAGCTTTGCGGTTTCGGTTACACTGATGTTGAGATCGCTGAGTCCTGCGAAGAGTTTTGTGGCCTGCATGGAGGCTATGCGGCCAACATCACTGCCAGGGCTGTCTTTCGACCCAGAATCCATGTGGTCTCGGTTTCCGATTAGCTGGAAATATCCGCCCTATGGTTCAGCCTCAATACCATCCGGTTGGTCCAACATTTTTTGAATAGTCGAATTGAGGACCACTTCCGCGACGTCGGTCGCGTACTCGCCGATTCTTCTCAGGCTTTCTGAAATTAAGCGCATCACGGTGAGGTCGCCCGCTGGAATCTTCTCCTTAAGCAACCTCTCAACCAATTTCGATTCGAGCTCGGTAACCTTGTCCCTTTCAAGTAGTACGGTCTCCGCAAGTTTGTAATCGTTAGAGAACAGAGCTCGCATTGAGGTCTCCATCATTCTGGACGATTGTTGGCTTAGCGCGTTGGCGTCCTTGAAGAGGGTTGTCCCAGGAGGCTGCTGCAGCAGCTGAACGCTCACTCCGATCCTTGCAGCATGATCCGCAGAACGCTCAACGCTCTTACTAATGATCCTGTAGCCCAGACATTCCACCGGCGAGGCTAAACCTATTCTTGAAAGCATTGTGGGATGTTTTACGGCCCACTTAAGTTGCCTGATTACGTACAGGCTGAACCTGTCGATCTCATCGTCAATCTTGACAACCTGATTTGCCAATTCTTTGTCCAGTCTTGAAAAGGCCTGCATGGAATCCTGTTGCATGGCGTTTAGAATTGACAACATTCTTCTCAGGGCGTCGGGTACAAGCAATTGCGGGTAGCTTAACAGCACCTGCAGGGTTGCGCTTTGGGCCGATTCAGTAACCAGTTCCGTGCCCACTAGCTTGCCTCTTGCGACATCGCGAATGGTATCCCGAATGGAGGCGGAGAGGTTTCCTGACTTTGACCTGATCTCAATTGTCGAATACCCCGCAACGTAGAGCGAGATTATCATTCTAGTTAGAGCATCTGGGTCAACATTGGGGTTAAGCGACATGCTGCATCGGGCGCGTTCGTCGTCGTATCTTGTGCTGCCGAACGGTGTGAGAGTGAGCCCCCAATTTTCCTGCTTACTGAATTCAACTCGGCCTCCCTTTCTAAGGCCCGCCTCCTGAACCCAAGGCTTAGGCAGCGACACTATATACGACCCGCGGCCCGTGACCTGTACACGTCGCACGTAGCGATCCTCAGGGGGAAGTTGCTCTTCCGCTGTCTCCTTCTTTGGATCCGTCGCTGTCTCTTTCATGATCTCAGGCCTTTGATCCAGTCACTATGTAAACAACTGAGTCTCCGATGTAACAGGCGTGATCAGCAATTCTCTCCAGATACCGTAACACCAAGGTAGATGCGAGAGCGCATCGCACCGTGACGGTCTTATCGTTGGCCAGTGCGGCGGCGTACTTGAAGTACACTTTATCAACTTCATCGTCTTCCTTGCGTAGGGAACGCGCGAGTTCCGTGTCCCTTGTCTTGAACGACTTGATGCTCATTTCAATCATCTTCGTAACCTTCTCGCTTAGCTCGTGGATGACAGACTTGTCACAAGTTGACAAATCGCCGTAGGTCTCTAGAACTAGTGAGATGTCGTAGGCGTATCTCCCGAATCTGGAAAAACCGTACGCAATCTCAAGGCAGGATTTGATGAAGCGTAAGTCCGTTGCCACGGGTTGATAACGTGCCAAAAGGTCGACGCCGAGGTCCTCAACTTCTGCGCTTAACTTCAATAGTTGAGTTGCTCTTTCACGCGCGGCGTCGGTTGCCCTCTGCCCCTTTTCGTAGGCTTCTATGGCTTTGACCACTGTGTCTTGAGCTAGGTTTGCCATGTCCGCGATTGCATTGGAGAGCCTTTCTTCTCCCATATCCATGAGTCGCGGCATTGAGGTTCACCCGAACTTTCCACTGATGTAGCGCTCTGTGAGTTCGTTGTGAGGATTCTGGAATATTTCCGGTGTCGGCCCATATTCAATGAGCCTACCTAAGTACAGGAACCCGGTAAGGTCGGAGATCCGAGCTGCCTGCTGCATATTGTGCGTTACAACGATTACGGTGTAGGTGGCCTTCAGTTTAGTTATGAGTTCCTCGATCTTTGCTGTTGCGATGGGGTCAAGTGCTGAGCAAGGCTCGTCCATGAGGATGACTTCAGGTTCTACAGCCAGCGTGCGAGCAATGCACAGCCTCTGTTGTTGTCCGCCCGAGATGCTGGCACCCGATTCCTTTATCCTGTCACCGATCTCGTCCCAGAGGAATGATTTCTTGAGGTTCTCCTCAACCTTTTCTGCGATGACCTTGCGGTCGTGAACCCCATTAAGGCGAAGGCCTGCGGCGACGTTGTCATATATTGACATCGTTGGGAATGGATTTGGCTTTTGGAATACCATCCCTATCCTTCGGCGGACGACGACAGGATCCATGGACGGTGCGAGAATATCTTCGCCATCAAGAATTATGTGGCCATCAGCCCATGCATCTGGGGTGACCTCATGCATTCTGTTCAGGCATCGGATAAATGTGGACTTCCCACATCCTGACGGACCGATTATTGCTGTGACTGTATTTTCCTTAAACGAAATCGATAAATCATCCAAGACCTTTTTTCGTCCGAAGCCAGCGCTTAGGCCGGTTACAAGCATTTTTTCCTTTAAGTTGGACAAATCGATCACTCTCTTTTCAACTTCAGGTATCCTACCCAACTCCGTTAAGAGTTCTGAACTCATACTTAGTTACCGACAATTTGTTACTGTAACGATTGAGTAATTGAATGCGAGTTATGTGCATCATATAGATGGTAGTGAAAACACATGTTCACAATGCGTTTTCGCTAAATAAGAATTGGCGTCTACACGCCTTCCCGTTGATTCATATGTCGAATAAGAATACCAAACGTAATGTCGGAATAGTTGCTATTATTGTCGTCATCGTGGTGGCAGTTGCAGGAGGATACTATTTCACTACAATGAACAGTACTCAGAGCATGTCAGCGACATCCGTGATCTCTTCTGAAACGTCCATGATGTCATCCGGGACGTCAATAATGACATCGGCGACCATGAGTGCGACCTCGATGGCCTCGGTGACGTCCTCAATGGCCTCGCAGGCGTCTTCAGTGGCAGGATATCAGCCGACTACGCCCGTCTCAATTCTAGGAGCTGGGGCAACGTTTCCCCAGCCCTTGATCCAAACCTGGACGGTGCAGTACAACAAGTTGTACCCCGCGGTGACCATTAGTTACAGCGGCATCGGTAGCGGCGGCGGTATCCAACAGATAACGCTAAAGACAGTAGACTTCGGTGCATCAGACGCTCCACTCAGTGATGCGCAATTGAAAGCCGCCTCCGGCTTGGTTCTTTTCCCAGAGACACTCGGCGGCGTAGCCATCACATACAACCTGGCAGCTTTCGGCATCACTAACACCACGGTACTACACTTCACACCACAAGTCATAGCCGGCATCTACATGGGGATTATAACCAAATGGAATGACCCAGCCCTCACAGCACTCAACCCCGGAGTTCCATTACCATCAGCCTTCATAACCGTCGTTCACAGATCCGATGGCAGCGGAACTACATTCGCTTTCACGAACTTCCTATCCGTCACCAATGCAAACTGGGCCGCACAAGTCGGTTACAGCACATCAGTGACATGGCCCGTTGATACCGTACTCGGTGCGTATGGCGTTGGCGCGAAGGGTAACCCTGGCGTTGCGGGGACAGTTCTGAATACAAAGGGGGCGATAGGCTACGTGGACGTCATCTATGCTGTCAGTAACCATCTTGGAGTAGGTGCCGTAATTAATGCGGCAGGCAATTTCGTCGTACCAACTCTTCAAACGATCCTTTGGGCTGCTCAGAACGCAACCGGCACTCCCAATCCCGCGGATCTTCGACTGCATATAGTCAACGCCGCAGGAGCACAGTCCTATCCGATCTCAACCTACACCTACATCCTCGTCTACAAGGACATGTCGGCAAACCCTAGCACAACATTGGCGAAGGCACAGGCGCTAGCCCACTTCCTTTGGTGGGCAATTCATGATGGACAACAATATTCAACAGCCTTGATCTACGTGCCACTACCCGCAAACGTCGTCGCGGCCGATGAACAATTGCTGATGACTCTAAACTACCAAGGAACGCCACTGCTGACAGGATAGACAATAGCGACTTTCAATGCAAATACAGATTGAAAAAACCCGTGCTCGACAACGAGCACGGCACCACGATTTTTTGCACACCATTTTGATCATAGCTGCGTTCGCGGTTCCAGTTATCGCCGCGCTTAGCCTCTATGCGCTTTACAATGGGAGCCTAGACTCAATTCAAGCATTCGGGTTCGGGTTCCTAACTGGCACAGCTTGGGTGCCCAACCCACCCAACGGTGGACCTCCGATTTTGGGAGCACTCCCCGCGATCTACGGATCTGTGGTCACAACACTGATTTCCCTAATCTTCGCAGTTCCAATCAGCTTGGGTATCGCCCTGTTTCAATCGGAGTTGGCCCCCGGAAGACTCCGACTTCCCTCGATTTTCCTAGTCGAACTTCTTGCGGCCGTACCGAGTGTAGTGTACGGCCTCTGGGGAATTCTGTTCCTAGTTCCCTTCATGAGCGCTTACATCGATCCGGGACTCATAGGTTCACTGAGTTTCATTCCCCTTTTCGAGGGTGAAACAAATGGCCTGGGCATGTTTACCGCCGGCGTCATTCTAGCTATCATGATTATACCATATGGAGCAGCAGTTATGCGGGAAGTCATTGCTGCAGTCCCTCGCAGCCAGCGAGAGGCGTGCGTAGCTTTAGGGGGAACCCAGTTGGAGACCATACGGATGGCCGTAATTCCCTATGCCAGCACTGGCATAATTGCGGCCATCGTCCTTGCTATGGGCAGGGCCATCGGAGAAACTATGGCCGTCACAATGGTCATAGGTAACGTCGCAAGAATATCCCCTTCACTGTTCCTTCCCTCTGAGACCATTCCAAGTGTGATCGCGAACGAGTTCACTGAAGTGGCGGGAAACAACATTTACCTAGCCGCACTCTTCGAACTTGGTCTAATTCTCTTCGCAATTGCTTTTCTGATGAATCTCATCGGCAGGGTTCTAATTTCGAAGCTAACTTTTCACGGTGGGGCCTCCGCGCATGTTTAGCTCGATGAGGATGCGCCGATTCAGCAATAGGCTATTCATTGTCCTAGCCACCCTCGCCTTCTTACTTGCGTTAATTCCTCTCGGTTCAATTCTCTATCAAACAATCGCAGAAGGATATACTGTACTGAACCGTGGCTTTCTCACTGAAATTACTCCCCCTATCGGAGGAAGTGGTGGAGGCATCCTGAATGCCATTGAGGGAAGCGTGGTGATGGTAGGGATCGCTTCCCTAATCGGTGTTCCCATAGGACTCTTCGCCGGCGCATACCTGTCAGAATACCCGGGCAGAATCGCCAACAATCTTAGGCTGGTGGCAGAGGTACTCACAGGGGTTCCGTCAATCGTGACAGGAATCGTCGTCTATGTTGTAGTTGTCGCCACTCTACATAGGTTTTCGGCGCTCGCTGGAGGAATCGCGCTAAGCTTCATGATGATACCCATAGTGGCGATCTCTACTCACGAGTCTCTGAAGCTTGTGCCCTCATCAATAAAGGAGGGCGGTTTGGCACTTGGCATATCGAGATCAAAGACGCTCGTCTACATACTCGTTTCCAGCGCCAAGAGTGGAATCATAACGGGCATTGCCCTATCTGTAGCTCGAATTATGGGTGAAACTGCGCCCTTGCTTTTCACTGCTTTAGGCAACCAATGGTTGATGACTAGTATTTTCGACCCCGCAGCTTCGATGACAGTGCTCATCTATGAGTTCGGCACCTCTCCCTACCCTAGCGCCCACGCCTTCGCCTGGGGCGCAGCCCTAATCCTACTGATGCTCGTTCTAGGACTCAATGTGGTAGTTCGAATCGCGTCAAGATTGAAACCCACTGTCCCTATCTGACTTTCCGGCGATGCTTAGGTTAAGACAACGGCTACTTTTCCATGAGGCTGAAGTCGAGAACTATCCAGATTATGCTGGCGATCAGGATTACTATGCCTGCGGCCAGCCAAGGCAATGCTTGGTAGCTGTAAAAGCCGCTAACCGGGTAGACTAACCAGAATATGTCCATTACGATGATTACTATGCCCATCAATATTGCAAGAATCGATTTCGCTTTAGTGCTCATTTTGCTTCAACCAGAGAAAACCCAATTACTGTTTAAAGGCCTTTCTTCGAATTGTGCAAGTTTTGAGGAAGGTGTTCGGGGGACCCGTCGCTATTGTTTGTATCCTTTGAACATGTAGTACCAGAGTGATTTTACTTTCTCAATATGGCCTCGCTTGCAGTCGACGGGCACTCCGGTAAGCGCGAGGCGTTCGGCGAACTCGCACTCTAAGCAGACTTTCTGGTCGAAGGGGCACGTGACCTCTCGTGTCTCGTAATCGCTCAACCATAGATTGTCAGGCAAGAATCACGCCAACTAACAATAGGTGTGGTTAGTGGTTTATGAATATCGGTCAAGTTACCTGGGTAACCGTCTCTGCCAGGTACGCTGCCCCGAAGGGACCGGCATGCGGTTCGGGTGTTACTCGTACTTCTTTGCTTCTTCCCCTAGGGTCGCAACGACCTTTGGAAAGTCTTCCAGTGGGATCGCGGGTGAGATCTTCGCGTCTACCTTGAAGAGATGGAGAATTGGGGCAACCTTTCGGGTAAGCTCCTCCGTAGTGTTCGCTTCGACTATGATGAAGCCGTAACGGAATGTGAACCAGCCCGCGACAGGTTTGATGGCTTGGATTGCCGCTCCAACTTTCTTCTGCAGATCGGGGCGGTTCTCCATTTCGTTCTTGAAGTCAACAGGCGGGTTGAATTCTATCATGAACTTCATTGCGATTCAATGTAAGCCACGCGCTGGAAGCATTTAAGAGTTTTCATATCTCGAAAATCTCGTGAAGAGCTAGCGTGTTCTGTGCTTGGGCGTTCCGAAGACGAAGACTTTACTCCCCTCCACCTTAACTTTCAAGCCGAACCTGGCGTAATCCTCCGCCATGATCCGCGTCGCCCTAATTCTTAGTGAGTAAGCCAGGTTTTTGGCCGCGTTCTCAGTCCTGCAACGAACCTTGAAGCCCTTCAGAATTCCCCTTGCGACGAGCATAAGCTTCCGGTCCCTAAGGCCATACGCCACTCGTTTATGGAACGTTCCTTGCCTGTACTCTTTGAGACCCGACAAGCCGATTCAAAACCCGTCTGGAGGAAGTAATGGGCTACAATTATTGTTGCCTGATTTTTAGCCGTACACGACTCATGCATATCCTTTGCAATATTGCTGTGTAGGCCTGAATCCTAATTCAGCGGTTTTTGAGCCCAAAACGGTGTAAAGGAACATATCTGGACCTGAACCGTATTCTCGAGCGCTGGGGGTTTAGGTAATAACACTAACCGAGAAACTGCAACTGCGAAAACCAGTGGCTCAGAGAGTTGAGCAGCAGCAACGTAGGTTCTTCTGCGAAAACTGTAAACAGGAAGTTTTTCTCCAGGCCAAATACTGCGACACATGCGGCGGGCAAATTGAGTGGCCCAGAGAAATCAAGAAAGTCATTACGTCATGGAAAGCGGCCACTAAGAAACAAAAGTAGGCCCCAAACCTCACTTAACCCATCCTTAGTTTTCTTGAACTGCAACGTCCTTACGATGGATGTTGCCCGACCACAAGCTGAAGCAATAGCAATCACGGCAGATAGAGTCGTAGCCGTGGGAAGCAACCTACAGATAAAATCGCTCGCAGGTCCGGATACCAAGGTTCTCAACCTAAACGGCGCAACGGTCCTCCCTGGATTTACCGATTGCCACATTCACCTAATCGAATACGGCCTTTCCCTAAGAAACATAGACCTTCGACAAGCGCAAAGCATCGAAGAAGTGAAGAAGACAGTTGCAGAACGAACTCATGGGTCAAGGACATGGGTTCTGGGACGAGGTTGGGATCAAGAGAAATTTACTGAAAAAAGGTATCCGACTCGCAGAGACCTTGATGAGGCTTCACCAGAAAAGCCAGTCTTTCTCAGACGGATTTGCGGCCACATCTGCGTTGCAAACTCCGCGGCTCTCACCTTAGCGGCCGTCAGCGCCAGGACACCAAACCCTCCCGGCGGAATCATTGACCATGACGCATCAGGTGAGCCGACAGGTATACTTCGCGAGAGCGCGGTTGACCTAGTAAGTCAGGCGATTCCCCCGCTTGAACTGAAGGACTATGAGCAGGCTGCCCTCAACGCGTGCGAGCATGCGCTGAAGGCGGGATTGACAACAGTTCATTGCATTACCGGTTCATACTTGGAACTGAAAGCACTGCTCAACCTGAAGTCTGAGGGGCGGCTTCCACTTCGCTTTCACGTGCTCATCCCTCTCGACCAGCTGAAGGCAGCAGTGTCTCTAGGCATTGGTTCGGGGTTTGGGGATGAATGGATTCGCATCGGGGCTGTGAAGATATTCACGGACGGTTCGCTCGGGGCGCGAACAGCAGCGCTCGAAGCCCCTTACGCCGACGACCCTGAAAATCAAGGCGTCACCATGTACAGCCAACAACAACTTGACGACATAATTTCAGAAGCCCATCGGTCAGGTTTTCAAATTGCAGCACACGCGATCGGCGATAAGGCGGCCGCAATGATCCTTCATGCAATTAAGAAAGCAAGTGAATCGGCTCCGAGAAAGAACCTTCGGCACCGAATCGAGCACGCATCAATCCTCAACACCCAGCTCATCAGGCAGATAAAGCAGGCTGGGGTTGTGGCTTCAGTTCAACCCCACTTCATTGTGTCCGACATTTGGCTCGAGCAGAGGCTGGGCGCACGGCGAGCTTCCCTCGCCTACCCATTCCACAGTCTACTTCAAGCTGGAATCATAATAGTCGGGGGCTCCGACTGCCCAGTTGAACCATTAACGCCACTATCTGGCATCGAGGCAGCAGTCAACAGGCCGGGTACTGAAGCGGTAACCGCCGAAGATGCAATCTCATTCTACACTCGCAACGCAGCGTACGCCTCATTCGAAGAAAAGTCGAAAGGAACAATTGCACCCGGAAAACTCGCGGACCTAGTCATCCTCGACGAGGACCCTGAGAAAGTGCCACCATCAAAGATCTCTGAAATCCGACTTCTCCTGACGATGGTTGGAGGCAAGACCGGCTATCAAGCCGAGAAGAATTTCCATACACGAGCTTGAGTCGATTGTAAAGTCTAGATTTCTACTTTGTCGAAAAACCATGCGCAAGGTGGAATGGTTCCACATGAGATTAAGAGCCCCCGCATCACCCAAGTTGGCCAATAGGGAATGACAGGCTTGATGGCACGTCACAGCGGAATCTTCATTTTGGCTTTCTTGTTGACCGCAAGCGTTGGTTTTGCTGGACAAAGTTCTTTGGTGTTTGCGCAAACGTGTGACGCTTCGCTAGGTTCGTCCAGCCTCACATCGACTCAGCACTATTACAACTCGTATATCGGGATAAATACGCCAGTGTCAGCTTCTTGCTCTTTCTACGGCGGCCAATTGTACGCGGTTGGAGACGTATTCGACACGTCAGCGAATGCTGACTTGGGCTCCGTGAGCACAATGTTGACCACAACCTACGGAGGCAACACCTACACGGGGCAACTCTCCTTCAGCTTGCCTCCCTCGATCATCGGCCATCAACTACGAATCATGGTGTCGGTCTACGGCGGGCAATATAGTAACTACGGAAATGGAAATGGGCAACTACTAGCGACGGCAGGTCAAATGGTGACATTGAACGTTAGCTACCAGAATGGCTACCCGAACGCTAACGGGAATTGTTACATGAATTACAACTGTTACGGTAACTACCAGAACGAAAACTGCTACCAGAACTCCAACTGCTATCAATACTACTGCAACCAAGCCTCATACTGCTACCCGAATTACCACCCCATTTGCTACCACCAAAATGGCAACTACCCCTACCAAACCTCCTGCAACAACTATCATCACCACCACTAAAGAGCTGCGAACCGTTTCGTAGAATACGGCGAAATAGCGACTAAACGACAACATGAGACAACAGATCTCACCTACAATATAGTAGCAAGCAGGAGACTACTATGCGCCACCCTTCCGTAATTGTGCGGGTCATCGTCGATTCTGACGGTCTCGGTTAAAATTGGGAATGTGGCGTGGGATTTCGAGGGAGAGTTCCACGAGACCTCGGTATTTTCCTGCTTTGTACCATGGGGCTTGGTAGATTAGCTTTCGTTTGCCTCGCTTCTCGACGGTGTACACGTTGGTCAGTCTTCTGCGCAGAAGTTTGCGGAATTTCGCTCGAGCCGGCTCTGGGTGGCAGTCGAATATTTTCTTGCCAATCAATCTCTCGCCACCTTCCTCCATGAAGTTTGCCGCGGATTTGGCGTTCATTTCCAAGAGAACTCCCCTTGAATCGCATACGGTGATGGCTGCAGGGAATTCCTTAACCCACAGATGCTTCGGTGTTCTTACCAACCTTTAGATCACCAATGGTTCTTGCAAGTGTTTTGTTGGGAGGCCTAGAAAGCTTCCTCCCGGTAATCGAATACGAGAAATCGTTCAGGTTGGGCCTGCAAATTTGTCGTTGACTCTAACATGGGCGACGTGCTTTTACCCAATTGGCAAACTTGCGACCCACACAACCTTGCTAAGAAGTATAATGAGGCTAAAGATGGGCACAGTAACGGGGTTTAGGGTATGGCGTGGAAGATGGGGGCGAGGAAGGACTCGTATTTTGTCTATGTTCTTCTCTGCAATGATGGCAGCTATTACACAGGGTATTCAAACAATCCTGCTAGCAGGCTCGTCAGGCATATGAAAGGGCAAGGTGCACGGTACACGAGAATGCACAAACCAAGCGGCATCGTCTACCTCCAAGAACTTGAGACACGCAGTGCTGCAATGAAACGAGAACGACAGGTCAAATCGTTAACTCACGCTGAGAAATCTCACCTCGTAGAAGAAAGACGTTCGAACCAACCTTAAAGGTCACAGGCAGACAAGCTTTCAGCAACGTTTCCACATAGGAAATCTTCATCAGCAATCCATGGTCATCAGCCGTGAGAAAAAATGAGTTCTGAACGGATTCCAACTCTGAGGGATGTTTATGCCGCGAGAAAAGTGATCAGTACCTATTTGAAACCAACGCCGCTCTTCTATTCGCGGCATCTTTCGAAGCTTCTAGGCTGTCAACTGTACTTGAAACTCGAAAATCTCCAGCCAACGCGAGCTTTCAAAGTCCGTGGGGGGATAAATTACATGGAGAGAATGAAGCAACAAACCGCGGGCAAGACAGTCATCACAGCTTCAACGGGTAATCACGCTCAATCCATAGCTTACGCGGGTTCTCTCTTCGGCATTGAAGTCAAGATCGTCATGCCCGCTGGAATTCCCGAGGTGAAAGCCCAAGCTATCAAAGAACTAGGCGCCGAAGTAATCACGTACGGCAATTATTACGATGAAGCCAGAGAGTACGCTGAGAAGCTGGCAACTCAGAAGGGATACGTCTATGTTCACGGGAGCAACGAACCGTTGCTTCATGAAGGCGTCGCCACAATGCACCTCGAGATCTTCGAGGAGCAACCTGGGGTTGACGTGGTCATCAATCCCATCGGCGGCGGTTCCGGAGCGTCCGGCGCATGCATAGTCTACAAGACACTTAACCCCCAAATCACAGTAATCGGCGTACAAGCGGAAGGAGCACCAGCATTCTACAACTCATGGAAAGGCGGCGTTATCATGCAGATAGACCAGGTGAACACGGCGGCTGAAGGAATGGCAACAGCAAAGGCATACGAACTCCCGTTCAAGATCCTTAGGAAAGCCCTCGATGACGTCATCCTAGTATCTGACGCCGAAATGAAAGAGGCCGTGCGAAGCATTTTCTCTGCGACAGGCCAAGTCGCTGAACTCTCCGGCGCAGCCTCAACCGCCGCAGCTTTCAAAATAAGAAAACGACTGGAAGGAAAGAAGGTAGCATTGCTTCTTAGCGGGGGAAACATAGAACCCAACCAACTTGCAAAAATACTCACCAACGGCACAGCCCGCTAGGTCAGGTCAAGCAGAAGAGTAACCTAAACGGCAAAGCCTCAGGCAAAATCCAAGGCCTGTTAGGACCTGACAAAGCTTTATTCAACTCGCGGTCGTTTACCGACTCCCAAAGCTCAAGCTTCACCTTGACTGGCATGGGAGATAGTTCGTTTGGAAGCATATGTAGTTGAAACGCCCGCTGGCCTTTTCATATTAGATGAAAAGTCAACGGTACTCGAGAAAGTCTACTTCTCACCTAAACCGGAAACTGCAGCCGTCGAACTCAAGGAGTTACTGGATGGTAAGCCCTCAAAGGAAGTTGTTGAGGCCCTTAAACGGGCCGCCAAGAAGCACAGCCCCTTGGTATTCGAGAATGAACAGCTCGCAAGAAGCGCTGCGAAAGGAGAAAAACTGAAGACAGTGGTCAAGACCTCCCCGGTTGCTGAGCAATTTCGCACTCAACTAGGCTCCGAGTGGGAAGGCCGTGAGGATTGGTTGAAGAAACAATCCCTCGAATCACCTATTCTCAAAACCCCCCAAGCCTACAATGATTTCACTCGACAGGTCACTTTGCAGCTCGCACGGGCTGGAATTGCGGTTGCGGCAGCCAGGCGTGACCTGAGCGCGGTACAAGCCGTCCGCGCAATGGACGACGTGGATAAGGTCTTGAACCTGCTTGCAGGGCGCGTACGCGAATGGTTTGGGCTCCACTTCCCAGAAATGGACAGGATGGTAGACAAACATGACGCATACGCACGGCTAGTTGCAAAACTTGGAAATCGTAGGAATTTCACCTACGAAAAGCTAGTAGCCGAGGGCATCCCGAAAGAGAGAGCAGAGGAACGCACCGACGCCGCAAGGAGATCCATGGGCGCCGAAATCAGCGAGCCTGACCTAGCGGTGCTTCAGTCCTTCTGCGAACTCATGCTTGACCTCTACAAATTCAGAGCCAAAAGCGAAGCGTACGTTGAGGAGGTTCTCAAACAAATAGCTCCCAACATGACCGCCATTGTGGGAGCACCCCTTACGGCGAGGTTGATCTCGATCGCGGGAAGCCTCGACAACCTCTCGAAAATGCCGTCGAGCACTCTGCAAGTCCTCGGTGCAGAAAAAGCACTCTTCCGCTCATTGAAGACAGGCGCCAGGCCGCCCAAACACGGCGTGATTTTCCAGCACACTGCCATACATCAAGGGCCCCGATGGCAACGAGGAAAAATCGCTAGGGCTCTATCTGGGAAACTTAGCATTGCTGCCAGGATTGATGCCTTCGGCGGCGACTTCCTCGGTCAAAAGTTGAGAGAAGATGTCGACAGAAAAATCGCTGAGATAAAGGAACGCTACAAGACGCCACCTCCACTGAAGAAGAGAGACGTTGGCCGGAAACGTTAGGCCGCACGACCCTTTCGAGGGCGTCTACTGGGTAACCCTCGAAGAAGGAAGCAAGCGCCTCGCAACGAAGAACCTAGCACCGGGCATCAGCGTCTATGGGGAACAACTAATCGAAAGCGGCGGCGCTGAATTCAGAACGTGGGATGCTTACCGGAGCAAACTGGCCGCCGCGATTCTTCGCAACATCAACTCACTTCCCATCAAGCCAGGCACTGCCGTATTATACTTAGGGTCCGCATCGGGTACTACAGCGAGCCATGTCAGCGACATTGTCCAGGAACACGGAAGGGTGTATTGCGTAGAATTCGCGCAAAGAAGTATGCGGGAGCTAATAGACACGCTATGTCAGCATCGCTCCAATGTCTACCCCATCATGGCAGACGCACGTTTACCGGAAAAATACAAAACCTTGGTGGACCGAGTGGATGTAATCTATTCAGACGTCGCTCAACCAGAACAAGCGAAAATATTGGCGGACAACGCTGACCTATTCCTAAAACCAAAGGGTTCAGTCCTGATTGCGATAAAGTCAAGAAGCGTCGACGTCACCATGGAGCCCACCGACGTTTTCAAACAAGAGACCGGGATACTTCGCGCTAGGCATTTCGACATCCTTCAGACCGTACGTTTGGAACCGTACGAGAAAGACCATGCCATGGTCTTGGCCAGCCGGGCATGAGCCTATTGTCTGATTCAAAGAGATCATTGGATCGGGCCTTGGACGCTGTTCTCGGCCATGAGCTTCGAAAACTAAACACCCACCTCCCAAAGCAAAGGCGCAGCCTAACCGAACTCCTAAAACTCAAGAACCCGACCGTCGAGGCCAATGACGGTTCTGCTATCGTGCTAAAGACGTCCGAGTTGGAGGAGCTGGCGAGATTTGTTCCAGCTCAATATCAGGACCGCCTGAAGCTTCCAATCATAATCATTCGAAGAATGGATTTGGGCAGGTCGATTTACACGGTCTCAGGTGAACGCGTTGAAGAATTCACGGTTAAGAAGATTTTAGGCCTCACCAACGATGAGTACTACCAAATGTACAAGGACCAAGACGCCGATTATCTATACAGGCCACAAGTCACTGAACTGCTCCGAAAATTTCACAGCATCTTCGTAATCGCGTTCGGAGTACCAAAAGAATTATCCGACTACGGCCCAAGCCTTCCCTGACCGACCTCAAGCTCGATTTCCTTAATCGTCTTCCAAGAGAGCCTAACAATTGGAGGAAACGTGTCGTGCGTCCGCCTCCATTCTCTAAGGAAGTCCATTGTCCTTGGATCGGTCATGTACCCGGATCCGAAATTCCCATATTCCCTTCGCAAGAATTCGACGGCCTCGTCCCGCCTCACCTTGGCAATTATGCTGGCAGCTGAGACAACGGGGTACGTTAGGTCTGCATGATGCTCAGAGACAATTTTGATCCTGCGTAACTCTGCGGGCAGAAATTCTCGAATAGTTTCCCCATACCGTTCCTCGTTAACGTCCGAAGCGTCAACGTACGCCTCCTTTGGGGCGAGTTCGCTGATCACTTGAGCCATCAACTGCGCTTCCAAGAAGTTCAGCTTCCTCAACTTCCCTCCATGCAGCACGACCTCGTCTATCTCCTTCGGCTGGGCCTCGACCACGCTAACTTTCGCGGCAAGCATTCTTATCTTTGGAGCAAGCATTGCGCGCATTTCAGGGCTCAGCAACTTTGAATCCTTGACGCCCATCGCTCTCAGTTCGCGATCATGGTTTTCCCCGAGAAGTACGCCCGCGATTACTAACGGTCCGATGATGGGGCCTCGCCCAGCGTCGTCCACACCTGCGATTGGCGGTTCCATCCATTCAACCTACACTTCAGTGGGGCTTTAGAAGTTAAAAGCTACAACCCTCTCTGCTAGCAGTATGCCTCCCTCCCGCACCTTCCTTACCGGTGAACCTGGGTGCGGAAAAACCACCGCAATTAACAGCACTTATCAAATGCTCTCAGCTCAGGGCAGAAAAGTGGGAGGAGTTGTCTCTGGCGAGCTTCGAGAGAGGGGTGTCCGCGTGGGGTTCAGCCTCGAAGACCTTTCAACCCATGAAACTGGGACTCTTGCCCACATCGCCCAGAAGGAAGGCCCAACTGTAGGCAAGTACTGCGTGAACTTGGCGGACATTCAACGCATAGCCGTTACGGCAATCAAGCGTGCCAGCTTGGAGGCCGACGTAATAATGGTCGACGAGCTCGGCCCGATGGAATTAAATTCCATGCCCTTCATACTTGCCGTTGAAATGGCGTTGGCGACCCCCAAACATTTCGTGGGGACCCTCCACAAACGCGCCTCGCATTATCTAGTCGCAGCGATCAAATCAAATCCCGCATACCAAATCCTCGAAGTAACGCTGAACAATCGCAGTGAATTGCCGAAAACGGTCACGAAAATTATCGAGAGTCAAATGTAGATTGAAATCGACCTCAAAAGATTGGCAACCAACCAGTCAGCCGAGTGGGCTATCGGAAGGGTGCGCTAGGCTACTTACCATCTCACGACGAGTATTCTACAATCCGAAAATGAGTCTAGGTCGGGACTTGGCGGTTCTATTTGCATCATCCTTCTTTCCGGATGGTAGGCGTCTCCGCGTTTGTGACGCCATGACGGGGTCGGGCGTTCGCGCAGTACGGTATGTGCTCGAATCCCGTAACGTTGCAAGCCTCATCGCGGCCGATAAGAATCCTGAAGCGGTCGAAGCGGCCCGGCGAACAATCCAGCTCAACGGTGTGGAGAAGCAAGTTGCCGTGTTTGAATCGGACGCGAACTTGCTGCTGCTCCAACACATGCAGAACAGGTTCGATCTTGTTGACCTAGACCCATTCGGATCCCCGGCACAATACTTGGAATCAGCCTTGCGTGCGACTGAAGAGGGCGGTATCGTCGCGGCCACTGCGACTGATATGGGGCCGCTCACGGGCGCAAGGCCTGCAGCATGCTTCAGGAAGTATGGTGCGAGCGCGATTCGAACGGAATTTGACAAAGAGGTGGCTCTCAGAATCCTCGCAAGCTGCGTCACCGCCATCGCGACTAGGATTGAACTCGGGATTGAGGTCGCCTTTGCACATGCATCCGACCACTATGTACGAATCTACGCAACGGTGAGAAAGGGTAAAGCCTCTGCGAACGTGTCAGCCAAATTGCTAGGTTTCCTCGAGTACTGCCCGAAATGCCTCATGCGAGAATCAGTTGATTCATTGGAGTCAATCGAACGTGTGTGCAAAGTTTGTGGGTCTAGGGCTCAAATCGGTGGCCCAATATGGCTTGGCCCGCTGTGGGATGGGGAGGTGGTTCAGAGAATGGTGAAACGTACTCCTAACTTATCGTCTTCACGCCTCTCTGAGGTCCAGCTGATTCTGTCCTGCACGGGCGAAGAAGTAAACAATTCGCCTTTCTACTATAGAACTGATTCATTTGCTCGATCTCTCAGAATAAGGCCACCCAGAATTGCGCGAGTTGTAGAGGCTTTGCAGGAGAGCGGCCACCAAGCTAGCCGGACACACTTTGACCCAAAGGGTTTCAGAACCAATATGAAAATAGAAGAATTAGTGGCATTATTGCGTAATTTGGCTGAGAAAGCCTAGCCCCAAGAAGTAAAACTCAGCACTTTCAGGCCGACTCGCAGGCGGTTTCACTGTTCTAAGAATATGAAATGACGACTTCATCTCAAGTTGAAACTCCTTAAACTCCGAACCTTGAAAAACTTTAACGAGCATGTTGCCAGAAGGTCTCAACAAAATGCGGGCAACCCTCAGCGCGCAACGGGCGAGTTCGATTTGTCGAGCGTGGTCGACATCCCATACGCCCGATAGGTCTGGGGAAAGGTCGGAGACGATCACATCAAACGTTCCCGGGGCCGTTGCTCTAATTTGATCCACGAGCCCTTCTTGAGTTATGTCTGCCCTGATTGCAACAACGTTCGTGAATTGAAGGGGAGGAATTTCCTCCAAGTCGACGCCTAGGACGAATCCTCTCCCGCCAACGATCTGGTGGGCTGCCTGCAACCAACCCCCAGGCGCGCAACCCAGGTCGAGTACGCGGTCGCCTCGCCGCACGAAGGAGTACTGTTTGGCCACTTGGAGTAGCTTGAACGTCGCCCTACTGCGGAAACCTCTCTTCTTAGCGAGGCGGTGGTACTGGTCTCTCTTCCTCTGCCGCAGCCAATCACTCGGCACTTGTTGTTACCGCTTTCGCTGAGTCCGCCACGTCGTGCATCCATTTGGTCAAATGTTCACATCTGTTCGGATTCAGAATCCAGGCTTGAGGGCAATTGCCCACTAAATCGCAGAAGGCACATGGGATATCTAGGATAGAATCAATCGTGGAGTAACGGCGCTTTGCAAATACTCGGTAGGTCCAGCGGCCTTCATGCAGCTCTTTCTTTCGAGCGATCAAGCCCTTCTTCTCAAGCCTGAGTATGGCTCTCGAACCTTCGCGGCTGTCAGCAGTCAACTGCCTCCAAAGCTCTGATTGCAGAATCCCCATGTCGCCGAGTTCCATAACTATGCGTAAGACGTCCTGTTCCGTTGGACCTTTCCTCGGCAACCAATAACCTTCCAGAAATGAAAAGATTTATTCAGAATCAAATTGGAATTAGACGCCATTCCATTTAAACGTTCGAGATAATTTCCGCAGTTGATTGTTCAGCCTTCCCTCTTCTTGACTGAAAAGGCTGGTTTCTACGTGATTCTTGACCCGTTAGGCACTTCACCATCGGTGGTCAGCAAGGCTATCTTGTCGCCTTCCTCAGCCGCAAGCAACATTCCCTGTGAGACCTCGCCGGAGAATTTTGATGGCTTTAGGTTGTAAAGGAAAATGACTCGCTTCCCCTTCAACTGGTCGGGTTCGTAATATCCAACAAGGCTTGAGACTGTTTGGCGGACCCCAAGCGGGCCGAGGTCGACAAGGATCTTGTACAGCTTTTCAGTTCTAGTAACCCGTTCTACCTGCGTTATCGTTCCTACTCGGGCATCTATTCTCTTGAAGTCGTCGAAGGAGATCTCAACGTTCACCTTATCGTCGCTCACGTGCCTCACCCTGTTTCCTTAGACGTCCTCTAGCGAGGTAGATAAGTCGGCTATCAAATCTTCGACGTCCTTAATACCCACCGACACTCTGATCAAAGAATGCGTGACCCCTATTCTATCACGTTCCGCTTTGGGAACTGAAGCATGTATCATCGAGCTCGGATGTTTGATTAGGGATTCTACGCCACCCAAGCTCTCAGTCGGCGTGAACACTATCAGATGCTTCAACAGTTCCTGCCAGGAATGTAAGTCCTTCAAGTGGAAGCTAACCAGGCCACCAAAATCATCCATTTGCTTTCGAGCCAGGTTGTGCTGTGCGTGTTAGGTGAAGGCGGGATAGATGACCTTGGAAACCTCCGCATGCCCGCCTAGGAATTCGGCGACCTTCTTAGCATTGCTGCAATGGCGTTGCAGTCTCACAGCTAAGGTTTTGATGCCTCGCAGAACAAGCCAGCAGTCCATCGGCCCTGCAACGGCGCCGGCTGCGTTCTGTGCGAACCGCACTTTTTCATAGAGCCCCGTGTCGCTGAGCATTATAACCAAAAAACAGCTTGTATTGGCAAAGACCGTTGCCGTCGTTTGAGTTCATGGACGACAAGCGTTCAAATCTTCTTGAACGCCCTTATTTAACCCCCCCAGTGGGTCACTTCGCATTCGACGGAGCCCCCCTCAGTCAACAGCTCGAAGAGGTTGCCGCGAAACTGTACTTCCGCCGGGAAATTCCTAGAAGACTTATTACCATTTGAACTTCGACAATAGAGCGGTGTCACTGTTTGGCTAAGCGAAAGTCCCAGAAAGGTGCGAAGAAGAGAGCAAAGCGAACGGCGAAGAAAAAGACTAGACCGAAAAAGAAAATGCAACCTAAGCCGAAGCCCGTTGCGGCAGCGCCACGTCGAATGCCCGCAGTTGAACAACCGTCAATGCCTGAGCCAATGATGGAAGCGCCACCTGCAGGCGCCGAGCAACCTCCTTCAACTGAATCGATGCCATCAGAGAGCTCGGAAAGCGAATCGAGCCAATCCAGCAACCCCTAGAAACTGGCCATCACGCAATTTCTCGCCTACGCCTACGTGTAGGCATCGACTTTCTATCCTGCCGCTTATCGAAGATGGTGAAGGTGGCCTGAACTTCCCTCGAAACAATCCCAAGATGGCTTCATCAGAAACAAGGCCGAATTAGTCCGTAACGGGGGCACGGCCCCGGATCGTACGGCTCGGCGGCTGTGTTTGCAGTCACTCGAAGAAGCATTGCACGCTGTAGATTCGTATAGGTGCGTCCTATCTTCTGCCAAGGTGAAAGATGGCCAACTCCGAATCAAAGACTTCACAATTTTCCTCTCCCGGTTCAGTAGTATCGTTGTTCTTGCCGTTGGAAAAGCAAGCGCACCAATGATGAAAGCCGCCTTAGAAATTCTCGGCAGTTACGAAACCCGTGGGATCATTGTTGCGCCACACGGTGAACGTATACCAATTCGTGAAGGACGTATTCAAGTCCTTCGCGCAGGCCATCCAATACCGGATAGTGACGGGTTGAGCGCCGCTAGGATGGTCCTCAAAACAGTTCGAGGGATGAAATCGGATGAACTCCTACTTTGCTTGATTTCAGGGGGCGCTTCCGCAATGCTGCCCTCCCCACCGCCTGGGGTCGGCTTGGAAGGAGAGAAACGACTAACACAATGTCTTCTATCGAGCAACGCTACAATTCATGAGATAAATACGGTGCGAAGACACATTTCAACTCTGAAAGGCGGTCGGCTTGTTGAGCAATGTAAAGCTTCAAGCATTTTGTCCCTAATCGTGTCAGATGTCCCTGGAAATTGTCTACCCGACATCGCATCGGGGTTGACGGTGGAGGACCCAACCACCTACCGAGACGCTGTAGAAGTGCTGAAACGACACGAAATATGGCTCAAGATGCCGCGTCAAGTCAAGGATTACCTCACCGAAGGGTTACGTGGTCAAATTCCAGAAACGCCTAAACCGGGAACCTCAAGCTTCAGGAGAGTCCGGAATTTCATAATCGCAGACAATAGGACTGCCTGCACCGCAGCGCAGCGGGCTTTGAGATCCGACGGCGTCGAAGCCACGATCCTATCACCTTCCGCCGAAATGGAAGCGCGGGAGATGGGAAGGGGGCTGGCGTCCTTAGCTACTGGCTATAAGGAACATGGAAAATCAGCCATTGGTTCTCGGGCGATAATCGTCGGAGGAGAGACAACCGTCGAAGTCAAAGGGAAAGGAAAAGGCGGCCGGAACCAGGAAACCGTACTCTGGGCCACGGAGGGAATCACGGGCCTCAACGGGACGGTCGTAGCTGCGCTGGGAACTGATGGGGTTGATGGAAACAGCAATGCCGCCGGCGCGCTAGCGGATGGAAGAACGGCTATTCGAGCTGGAAGAAAGCAACTCGACCCGAAAAAGTTCCTGGCTCGAAATGATTCCTACCAATTCTTCAAATCGCTGAATGACGGTTTAGTGACAAGTCGAACGGGAACTAATGTTGGAGACTTGTACCTGATGATTTCCCTCGGATGATGACGAGATTATTTTACGATAAGCGTGGGGATTTTAGCGTGGTGACTCACTTTGCCTGAGACACTCCCCAACAAGAACGCGCGAACTTCAGTAAGCCCCCTGCTACCTACCACGATTAGATCGACCTTCTCTGAAAGAGCAAGCTTAATGATTTCCTCCGCGGCCACGCCTTTAAGCAACCTTGACTCATAATCCGCTCCCTCCGCCTTCGCGTACCCGCTAGCTCTCTTCAGGATCTCGTTTCCCTCTGCTTCCATTTCCTTCACGAATACTGTGCTCGCAAGGACCCCCGCTTCTGAAGGTGTTACGGCATAGAATTGGCGGAGAACGACGTGTGTAATGATTAACTTGGCGCCATAATTCTTGGCTAAATCAACTGCGCACTTCAATGCTCTCTCCGCAATTGGCGAACCGTCCACAGCCACAAGAATCCTTGAGAACATGAAAATCGAGGGAGAATATTGAGCCAGAGGGTAATAACTGTACTGTGTGGGCGCTCGGCTAGCCTATGGTGATTTGAGGGGCCTTCTCAACAGCTCGTAGGGCTTCGATGCGTACATCCTGACGTATGGTGCCCATTCCCTATTGGCCTCCGAGGATAGAAATCAGGCAAGGGGGAAAAGTTGCTGAGGTCGCTCAGGGGCTCCTGGTGAATGAGCGGTATACATTCTCACGTACGGTGCCATGGCTCGCATGATTTTGCTTTCGGCCTTTCGCAGGTGTTCTTCAAATGTTGTACGTGGCACCTTGTTCTTAACGGCGAACTCCTCCGCTGTCATCTTTTTCGGGAGATTGTAGTACCCAAGATCCAACGCGATCATCAGCGCCTCAGCCTGTTTGCCCGTTAACTGGGAGAGGACAGTGCTGAGCGGGATTATGAAGGCATCCCGTATGGTCTTTTCAGGTATGTTCTTTTTCTGTGTTATTTCGACTGGGCCTAAGCGCTCCAGCTCTCGGAACAGTTTCTTATAGTCGGTGTCCCTGAAGCCGATTACTCTATGCTCCTCCCAGCCGCCAAAGTACACGTCCGGTGGGATAGACAGGCAAGAATTCCTCTGGACAACGTCCGAAATGCTCACCGGGATTTTGCCGCATGCACAATTCTTGACTACAACTTGCACGT
>JBEKSC010000031.1:0-23813 GCA_049517415.1 Bathyarchaeia archaeon | reverse complement strand
GAAAACACGCGAGCGATTCATGGGAATAGGCCAAATTCTTACGATGCCACTCTTCTTTGCAAGCAATGCAATATACCCGATCTCCATAATGCCAAGGTGGTTGCAGATCGTTTCTCAAGTTAACCCGTTAACCTATGAGACTGACGCACTGCGGGCATTAATGCTAAGCAACGGACCCACCGTGTACGGAGTGCCCTTCGACCTACTATTCTTGGTGGTTGCCACCGCGATAAACGTTGCCATAGGCGCCAAGCTCTACCCCAGAGTCGTTATCTAACCGGAAGGCTTCATCGTACATGGAGCTCGAAAACAATCCGGAGTGATATCGTAGTCAAATCCGTCTGGGCAGCGGTTCGGCGTTGCATCATTTTAGTGCTTCTTTTTTCGCGTAGAAATCTCTCAGCGGTGATAATGCGTCGAAGAGGTAAGTGTCGAGGTAGGGTTTCCCTCGTGCAATGTAATGTGCCATGTTTCTGGCGATGCCGGGTCCCATCATGAAACCTTGGCCGCAAAGCCCGGCTGCAAGGTAGAACCCGCTTACGTCCGGGGCTTCTCCGATTATTGGCAGCCCATCCGGCGTCATGGGGTAGAATCCTCGCCACAGCCTGCGGATGACCAAATGCTTGAACCTAGGAATCAAGTCTACGAGCCTTTTCGCAATAACCGGCAGAAACTCGGATGTGCATCGCTTATCCTCGCCTGGAATTATAGGAGAGGGAGTGTAACAGAAGATGACCGATCCGTCATGCGTCTGTCCGAAATAGAAGTTAGCAGTTTTTCCTTCAGGTCCAGGTCTTATGTCGACCACTAGCGGGTCTAGAAATCGATCCACTGGCATGGATATTCCGGCCTCATGCGAATCAGGAGAGACGGGAACGCGCACATTGACGGTCGCAGCGATTTGACTCGCCCGGGCTCCAGCTGCATTGAGCACGTAATCCGCTGAAATAACTCCCCTATTCGTCTTCAGACCGACAATTCGACCGCTCTTCACGAGTACTTGTTCCGTGCTTTCCCCGAGCCTAAACTCTACTCCCAGCTTCTTGCATTCCTCGGTCAGTGATGAAGCAAACAGTAACGGCGAGGCCTGTCCGTCTTCAATTGAGAGGGTTCCGCCTCTTAGCCCTTCAACATTTATTCCCGGGACGATCTTTTCGATGCCTTCGTGGTCAAGCCAGTCAATTTTCAAGCCGTACTTGTGTTGTATGGGAAACATGTCTTTCAGGAGTTTTTCGTCTTGTTCGCGGTAGGCTGGAAAGCAGTATCCGCCCATCTTCCAACCAATCTCCGTCCCCGTCTTCTCCTTCCATGTGGAGAATATTCGTAGGCTGTCTTGGCAGAGGGCTATCTTGGCTGGCTCTGAGTGTGTGGCCCTAACTCCACCAATCGCTGCCTTGAAACTTCCCTGCGCCGGTGCCGGTTCCATGTCGACTACTGTAACCCGCATGCCTTCTTGGGCGAGGAAGTATGCGGACGGCAGCCCCACTGCTCCTGCTCCAACCACTACTATGTCCGTCATTTTCGATCCTCCCGGAATAACGCTGTTAATGGGACCTCCATGGTGAATGGTCGCTTCACGTACCCAGTCACAGAATCTAGCGGGATTCCTTGTTCCTGGAAGACTTGCTTGACGAGGCTCTCGCACGTCTTCCCGTTGCACGCGCCCATGCCACATCGGGTGGCGGCCTTGATGGCGTTCAGATCCCTGACGCCCATCTGCACTAGTTCAGCGATTTGCTTCTTGCTCACTCGCTCGCAAAGGCACACCATGACCTCATCATTCTCCAAACCGTATTCAAACGAGGCCGGTGATCCATGCTCCGGAGTTTGGACTCTAATGCCCGCAATTTTTGTTGCAAGCTTCGAATCCACTTCTACCTGTACCATCTTCCTTTTGTCCATCCATTTGAGATTTCGAATGTGGAGCACGGTTCCAGCACCGATGTCTTCACCTTCGAACCCCGTGAGCGCGACTTCCTTACCTATTCTCACGGTGTTCTCGTCAAGTTCCCATGGGAGCCACACCTGCGCCTTTTTCCCTGTTGAATCGAACCTTCTATCCACGACGGTAATCGCTAAACCCGGGCAAACGACCGCACATTTCAGGCAGCCAACACATTCCTTGTCCCAGCGAGGAAGAGACATGATGCTTTCGCTTTCCAATGTGACCCAACCCTTCGGGCAGGCTTCGACGCAGGGGTTGCAAGGAATCTCTTGCACGCACCGAATTACCGGGAAAACCTTTGCTGTTGTATAATCAGGTTCTTTGAATTCATGGATTGGGCCAGGCTTACCACGTAGGATCTTAAGCATGTCCAACCATTCTGTTGGGATGGCGGTGTCCAGGCCCATGTCTTGGAGCATTCTTCTCGCAATCACTTTTCCAGAGAACATGGCCGCTGATGCTTCAGCGATCAGCTCAGCGTCGCCAGCCTCATAAGTTGGAATCCCCATCCGCCGTGCTTCTTGGGCTAGTTCGTTGACAGGGTTTAGGCCAACCGCGACTAGTACGGTATCAACTTGGTAGCTTCGCTCGGTTCCATTGATCGGTTTGAATCTCTCATCGATCTGTGCTACCACAACTCCCTCGACGTGGCCGTTTCCGTAGGCTTTGACTACAGTGTGCGAGGTGTAGACGGGGACTCCGAGCCTCTTGATCTTGTCTAAATGTACTTTGTATCCGCCAACTTTCGGGAGAGCTTCAACTAAGCCTACAACTTGAATGCCTGCTTGCATCGCGTGGTAAGCTGCTATCAAGCCGACGTTGCCGCCGCCCACGATGAATATTCGGCTTGAAGGTTTCACTAAGTCCCTATTCACGAGTGTCTGGAAGGCGCCGGCGCCGAATACTCCTGGTAGGTCGTGGCCCGGAAAAGCTAGAACCTTTTCTCTCGCTCCGGTGGCCACTAGAAATTGCTTTGGTTTAACGAGGCAGTACTTTCCGTCTCGAACTACGGCGATTTTACCGTCGGAGAAAACTCCGACTACTGGAGAGTCTGTCCAGATTTGTAGGTTTTTAAATTCCGCTAATTCCTGTACGAACTGTTTGGCAATGTTGATGCCTCTCGTGCCGGCACGGCATTCACGTACCGACCCGAAGAAGTTGTGAGTTTGGAGGGTGAGTTTTCCGCCGATCTCATGTTTGTCGTCACATACGAGTACGTTCGCGTTGCTCTTAGTAAGCTCGAGGGCTGCGTTAAGTCCAGCGGGGCCTGCTCCCGCAATCAGAACATCCACCGATACTTCTGGAACTTCGATGGATCCGGCTGGTAAATCGTCGTCTAGTAATTTGGGTAACCCGTCGACTGCGCGAATGTTCATTCCTTCGTGGACAGGGGTGATGCACGCTTTCACGGGGATGCCGTCAGCTATGACTAGGCAGTGCGAGCATTGGCCGTTGGCGCAGAAAAGTCCCTGCGGTGCCCCATCTTTGTGATGATGGCCAAAGCAATCTATTCCACTGGCAATCAGAGCTGAAGAGATCATTTCCCCGTCCGCGGCTGAAATCGACTCCCCTTGCCAGAAGAAACAAATCTCTTGCTTCTGTGGCACAGCCAGTATAGGGTGTGAATAGATCCTTCTGGCAGGGGGATGAGAGGTCATTTACCTATCTCAATATCGCCAGATGAAACTCCTACGAGACAGACCAGTCAGCGATCGGTAGCTTGTCTTCCTTGATTTGGAATTTCACTTCGAACTTTCGTTGGCGGCCTTCAGCGGCTTGAAATCTTCCATTGGCTGTAATCTGATTTTGTGAACTTAGGCTACGTTCGGCAGAAAGGGTGATTACGTTTCCGTTCTGAAGCCGGCTCCTCAGAGGTTCCACGGCCCTCGTTTCCAGGGCGTCCAGTTCCAATCAAAGGCACCATGGGAAATGCCTATGATTCTGCTAAGTAAATGTCTAGAACCTATTCTATAGAGAATTACGCAGGAGTTCTTAGGGAAAAAGAGGGTGTTGGAACCGCGTTTATTGGGCTTTTGCAGCGGGAGTGAAGCCTATTTGGTCCCTTTCGCGACTGGTAGACGGCTAGGGCGGCTAGGGCAGCAAAGGATGCCGAACACTAGCGCGAGCGTCTGTTATCTCTGTGTCATGGTACTAGCGGAGAAAAGCTGTTGGTTCAGTTAACGTCCGGTTACGACCTAGGGTTCTTTCCTGCGTCGCCTAACAATCGCCAAAAACATCAAACCGAGAATTATGCCTGTAATGATCGATTCCAAGGGGAACCCTGGGACTGGTGGCATTGCCATGGGCATCGTGACGGAAATCGAGCTGGACGTTCTCAAAGCCGTTGTCGTAGGCGAGCTCACGACCGTAGTTACCACAGAAGTGACGACCAAGACCGTCGGCTGCGCGACAGTGGTCGTTAAACTCTGTGAAGTCATTGTGGTACTGCTAATAGAACTAGTTGTTTGAGTCGAAGATGCGTCAACTGTGAAGTCTGCGGAGACAGAGTCCGCAGCTTGATTGCCAGTCACCGTGATGGTGTACACTGCAGCCGCCACGTTAGCAACAACAAAGGAACCAGTAACGGCACCAGCGGAAATCGAACAGGATGGTGACGAGATCGAACTTCCTGAACCAGTTATCGTGCAGGTCGTGTCACCTGGGGCGAAGCCGGAACCGGACACGGTAACGTTGGCTCCAACTATCCCAGAATTAGAGTCGATCGTCATGGATGGAATGGGGCGTATCAATTGGAAATTAGCTTTGGCGGAATCACCCACGGGACCACCAATAGCAGCAACCGAGTAGGAGCCTGTTCCTGCATTACTGACGACAAAAGACCCCTTCACATTACCGCCGGAAATCACACAGCTAGAAACGCTAACCGAGTTGCCTGAGATCAAGCAACCCGTGTCGGTCATAGAGAAGCCTGAGCCGGTTACGTTGACAGTTGATCCACCAGGGGCCGAAGTAGGATTGAGTGCGATAGACGGACTGCTAGCAGGCATGGTTGAGCTCGGCGTTATCTGAGTAGAACTAGTGGCAACCACACTTGAGGTAGTGCTTATTTGTGGTATTGTTGTTTGTTGCGATGTTGAGCTGCTACTAACTTGTGCTGAAACAGTAAAATCCAATTTGACGTTTGCGCCAGTAAGGGTCACTGTTCTAGTAATCGGCCCAAAACCTGGGACCGAAGCAGTAACCGTGATGGTTCCAGAAGTACCGATCGGGATAGCGTAGCCGCCCGACGACGATGAGACAGCATAGTAACCGCCGCTGCTTGGCGTGATCGTTACGCCACCGATGCCTTCGCCGATGTCGTAGAAATTGTTGCTATTCACATCATTGTATACCACGCCCAACAGGAACGGCCCAGTGTTGAGCGCGGCACCAAAATCCTCCGTGATGAAATCGCTACCAATACTGTTCGAAGTGGCTCCCGCATAGTACTCGATTCCGACTTCGTAATACACGCAGGGAGGAGTGCTGCAGGGGTTAGCGTTGATGAGGTCAAGAAGGTTGACGCGGTGGGGACGCCCCGCGGTGCCTGAATCAACCATCATAAAGTCCTCCAATTCCGCAGCAGTCGAACCCGTACTCGCGGCCATGTTTTCACCCGCCCGCACGTAATCGTAGCCCACATTCGTAAAGCGCTCGAAGGCAGTTGTGCCGTTTGGGTCTGTGTGGGAGAAGTAATTCCCATTGTACATGTCCTCGCTGTGGGCCTCCGCAATGCTAAGCAGAAGGCTATTCATAGCCAACGGCGGCCGAGGGCCCACGAGACTTGGATCCTGCAACCCTTCATGGATGTCGATCCCCAAACGCTGCCCCTCGGCGATGGGATTCGCACGAGCCCGATTAATGTACTCCAAAACGAGTTGTTCGTCAGGGGTCGGATTACCAGAATCATACCTTACGAGAGCCGTGACCGTGGGCGTAACCGCGCGCACAGAAAGCAAAGACGCAATTAGTGCGATGGCAACGAAAGCAAAAGAAATGGCCCTCTTGTGTTTCAAAAGCACGATTCTAGTTCAACTCCCCTTAGTTCAATATACTGCTAGAGCGCAATCGTCGCGTATCAGCAATTACCTCTGGGAGATACATATTCGCGCCATCAAGCAGAATGGAACGCTCGTCGCCCCGATTGTTGGAAAAGTGACACGATCTTGTGCAAATCTTTGACTGAATGCATCAAAACTTCCCACACACTAAGAACGCACACGTGTGGAGCACAGTTGCGATAATCTTTTCACACCGGTATATCTCACTTGCAACGCGAGAAGTAACGAGACGTTAGCACTCCAACGAGATAACAACTAGTCCACGTCTTTGCGGTAATCGTTTAATGCGTCAGGTTCGCCTTGATGTTGATTAAGTCGTGTTCAGCTCGAGGCATTTCGTCCACCTTTAGCGCCGATTCCGAATATTAATCCTCGAGGCTCATCCGAGGTCAGAATATTAAATAAAAATATAAATCCTAATAAAGAATAAAACGCAAAACGCTAGGGTATAATTATTAAGAATTGAAATAAACTTAATAAGTCGAGTATGGTAATTTAATGCATAGTTTGGTGTAGAACGAGACGTGCAAAAGAATACGTATGTAGTTGTTGGAGTTCTGGTTGCTGTAATCCTAGTGGCAACATTCGCAGGATTGTACTTCTCAAATGGGTCATTATCCAGTGGGAGTTCAACGATCGTTCAGAGTCCTACATCAAAGGTTCAAATCGTAGCCGCGGAGAATTTTTGGGGGAGCCTGGTGTCTCAACTGGGCGGAACGCGCACCCAAGTGTTGAGCATAGTTACCGACCCTAATGCTGACCCGCACGAATACGAGAGCAATAGTGGAGATGCGCAAGCAATCGCAGGCGCAGCTCTTGTGATTGTGAATGGTGCCGGATACGACGATTGGGCCACGAAACTGATCTCGGCAAGCAATAGTCCGCATCAAGTGATCCTGAACGTCGCCGAGCTTCTCGGGAAGAAAGAGGGTGACAATCCCCACTTTTGGTACAGTCCCTATTACGTGAACGACACTGTAAGAGCCATGTACTCAGACCTTGTCTCCATCGATCCGGCGGGTGCAGCGTATTATACGCAGCAGTATGCCAGTTTGAATGCTTCGCTTGGGCAATATAATGCTCGAATAAGCGAGATAAGGGCGCAATTCGTAGGCAGTAGAGTAGCATCTACGGAAAGCATCTTCGAATATTTGGCGAACGCGACGGGTCTCGACCTTGTCTCTCCTCAAGCGTTTATGGATGCGGTTGCTGAAGGAAACGACCCGCCCGCCCAGAGCGTTGTGCAATTCCAGGAGCTGCTTGAGAATGGTAGCGTCAGAGTATTGGTCTACAATGCTCAGACTGTGACGCCGCTCACGCAGAACATCAAGGCAGTGGCCGCTGCAAAAGGCATCCCGATAGTTGCGGTAACAGAAACTATACAACCACCCGACGTATCGTTCCAAGATTGGATGAATGCAGAACTGATAACACTTCAGAACGCACTGAATGCACAAGCTCTAGGGCGATGACTTCGACAAATGAAAACAACCAGATCTGCTGTCACAACCTCAGTCCAACCCGAGATCGTTACTGCCGAAAACCTAATCGCAGGCTATTCTGACAAAATTGTTTGGCGAGGCGCCAGTTTCAGTTTCGATCGCGGCGAACTGGTCGCGATCATCGGCCCCAACGGCGCAGGCAAAACAACGCTATTCCGTTTGCTTCTTGGACTACAGCAACCAATTGATGGAACAATTAGAATATTCAACGAACCGCCCAAGCGTGGGAATTCCCGCATCGGCTATGTACCCCAGCGCCACGTAATTGATAGTGAAACGAATATCGAATGCCTTGAATTAGTGCATTTGGCATTTTGCGGTCACCTATGGGGCTTCCACTTATCTGCAAAGGCCGGGCGGAATACCGCTCTCGTAGCGCTAGACGCAGTTGGAGCCACGGACCTGGCCCATCAATCACTGAACGCTTTGTCAGGCGGTGAATTACAGCGGATATTCTTGGCCGAGGCGTTAGTCAGCAACCCCGATGTACTATTGCTCGACGAGCCGTTGTCGAGCCTTGATATTCGGCGAGGAATTGAATTGGTGCAGCTTGTCAATGAACTGGTTAGATCACGGAACGTAACAGCACTGCTTGTGGCTCACGACATTAATCCCCTCCTACCGTATCTCGATAAAGTGGTTTACATCGCGAATGGTAAGGTAGCAACGGGTAAGCCGAAAGACGTCTTGACGTCGGACCGTCTTAGCGCCCTGTACGACACTCAGGTAGAGGTCATGCGTGATTCAAGAGGAAACGTCGCGATAATAGGCCTTGAGGACCACCACGGTGACGAATAGCCATGGCCTTCAGCGCTAATTTATTGATCGACCTGCAACAGATGCTGCAATACCGATTCATGCAGCATGCTTTTGAGGCTGGTACGCTGGTGGCAATCGTTGCAGGCATCGTCGGCTACTTCGTTGTATTGCGTCGCTCGGCCTTTGCAGCTCATGCTCTTTCCCACATCGGTTTCGCAGGAGCTGCAGGCGCCGTCTTATTCGGAGTCAGCCCCGTTCTCGGTCTGTTGCTGTTTACTAGCGTTGGCGGCATTGGCATGACTGTGCTTGGGCCACGTGCCTCCCATCGCGACGTTCAAATCGGTACCGTTCTTGCGTTCATGCTCGGGCTCGGAGTGTTATTCATTAGCCTGTATTCGGGGTACGCGACCGAAGCTTATTCAATTCTTTTCGGAGAAATACTGGGCATCAGTGAGATGGATGTTCTAGTAACGGCTATTGCTAGCATGGTAATTCTGTGTGCGGTCGCAGTCGTATTTCGACCGCTCTTGTTTGCATCGCTCGATGAAGATGTGGCGGAAGCGAAGGGATTGCGCATGCATATTCTAGGCATAGTCTTCATGCTTTTGGTCGCACTTGCGACGTCGATAGCAGTTCAGGTAGTAGGAGTACTTCTGATCTTCTCGTTGATGGTGACGCCTGCGGCGATCGCACAGCGACTTGCAAAACGACCTTGGCGAGGCGTATTGATGTCTGTGATAATCTCCCTAGGCGCAACGTGGTTAGGTCTATCCGTCGCGTTTTATGAACCGTATCCGGTGAGTTTCTTCATAACAAGTATAGTGTTTGCTTTTTACTTGTTCGTCAGGCTCATTTATCAAAGAATCAGACCGTTGAAAGTTTATCAGTCCAATGCAATTGAAGCGATTAATGCAGATAGATAACTTCCCTTCAAATCTCCAAATGATTCGGCAAACAAATAGGTCAACCGATTAGTTTGCGGCACAAGGTAAATACAGTCTGATCGAATCGGGGGGGGATCTCATCGAATCCTTAGTTCTGAAGCCAAATTAATAACACTCTCAGTCGAATACATAATTATTGCTAATCGAGTAGTTCGTTATGGCAATAATTAGCCTGTCATTTCCTGACCAGATGATCAAGCAGATGGATCAGCTGCAGAAATCAAGAGGCTTTACGGGCCGTTCAGAGCTGGTTCGCGCTGCGATTAGATTGATGTTGGAAGATACGAAAGAAAAGGACTCAATGACAGGCAGAATTAGCGCGGTCGTAACGGTAACCCATAGCCAAGAAGATGAGGGGCCCATTACCCGATTGAAACATTCATTCCAAGATATCGTGAAGACCCACATTCACAGCAAGATCAATCACGGGAACTGCATAGAACTATTCCTTTTGGAAGGGGATGGAAAGAAAGTGGCTTCTATGACGAAATCGTTCCAGAATGAAGAGAACATGAAAAGTGTCCGGTTGGTTGTGCTTTAGTGTCAAGTTAACTTCTGTTTTGCTTGATGAGCACCATATTACATCTGTTCTTGGATAGTTGAAATGACTCTTGGTGCCAAAACTGTGAATAAGATAGTGTTGTTCACCAACGCTGTGATCAAACTTGGAATCCCTGAGATCATCGAAGCCAGTAAGGGAACGCCATAGAATAGCGTAATCCACCAATTCTGAAGAAATTCACTAATGACTGTTAGGATCACAGCTGACGAGGCGAACCAAAGGCTGTTGGGTCCACTTCTGGCGAAACGCCGTAGGATGGCGCCTCCGATTCCGAACACTGCTCCGATGATTCCGCCGATAAAAGGTGTCCATGGTCCCGGTTGAACTGGGAGATCTGAAATCACTATAATTGATGATCCGCCTAGGAAGCCAACTACTGGTCCGTAAATGATGCCCATAATGAAGGTCAATGTCTCCGACAAGCCGACTTTGACCACGACACCGTAAAATGGCGTAGGCGTGATCATGGCCAGTTCTCCTATTCCAAACCTCACCACGCTGCCGACGGCTACGAGCGTTGCCACTAGTGCGACTTTTTTCGATACTGAAGCGGTCATGCGTGGTCTTCTGGATGGATTATCCAGCCAGAGATTATAAAAGCTAATTCACAATCATCACATTAGCTGCAAGCTACTCAGAACGAGAATGAGATGAATCGGTACTTGGATACGTTACAGAACTATTTGGAGCAGTACGGTATTAAGATTGAAGATTTGGTCGCGACGGCCCTGGAGCTTTTCGTGCCCCACCCTGGCGTTGAAGACAAAGAAAAGGCGACTAAGATACTCACCGAAGAGTTCCAGGATGCCTTCACTGACGTGAATGTGTCCTGTCTAATTGTTGCGTGTTACAGAGCTGAGGAAGACGCGGAGAAGGGCAGGATTCCAAACCTAACTATGGAAAGATTCAGGGGTCGGCCGGGTCTTGTTGCTGATGAACTTCTCGGCATGACAATCGCGAGTTACATAGCAGGTGCTAGGGGCGTTTTCGAGTTTATCCGGTTCGATCAACAGAAGCCAGGTATACTCGCGAAACTAGGACCGATAACCAATGATGCGATCGGTGGGTTAATCGCTGGTTGTTCCTCGAATATGTACTCCGTGGCGACGAGGCAGAGTAAGGGCTGACTTGATTGGGTGTTCTTCATGGGCTGAAGAATTGCGTCGCCTTTCTCACAATTATCCCAGTTGGAATGGACGACGATGCAATTCAGCAAGCTGCGTACTATATGCCGATTTTTCCCCTAATCGGCGCTCTCGTCGGTCTTTTGACTGGCATGTTTGTCTGGTTGCTCGAATTCGCTTTGCAAGCACTCATTGTCGGTTTCCTAGGCGTAGGCATCCTGCTGCTATTGAACGGAGTCCAGCACTTCGACGGGTTACTTGACTTCGGGGATGGACTGATGTGTCATGGACCGCGAAAACAGAAGCTTCGTGCTATGCAGGATCCGAGAACTGGTGCCGGTGGGCTAGCCCTGGGGGTAGTTGTTTTAGCGGCTACCGCAGTTAGCATTGCCTCCCTAGCGCGACCGAATGTGATTCAGGGAATCTTGGTCTCTGAGGTTGTTGGGAAATTCTCTATGGTGGTTGAAGCCCGGGCCGGAAAGGCCGCACAGCAGGGCTTGGGGTCCGTGTTCGTTAAGTCGATGAATGGGAGGCATCGAAACATGAGGTTAACCGGAGCTTTCCTTAGCGTGCTGCTCGTTGCTGTACTGAGTCTTCGCGGTATCGGATTACTGGCCGTCGTGGCTGGCACAGCAGCTTCAATGGTTCTTCTGTCCATATCCAGGAAAGCCTTCGGAGGCATAACTGGTGATACTATGGGTGCAGCAAATGAACTGTCTAGGCTCGTCTCCCTGCTTGTAATTGTAGGTGCCACGCAATGGATGTGACAGCTCTTGTCATGGCAGGTGGAAAGGCAACTAGAATGGCTTCCGAGTTTGAGAAGCCATTGGTCGAAGTCGGCGGTAAGCCCATGCTCGTACTAGTAGTTGAGGCGTTGAAGAAATCAAAAAACATAGGTCGCATCGTAGTTGCTGTCAGTCCCAACACACCCAAAACCGCTCTGGTGGCAAGAGAAATCGGCGCCGAAGTAATGAAGACACAGGGCTTAGGATATGAAGAAGATATGAAATTCGCGATAAAGCAGCGAAAACTACGTGACGTGATGGTTGTTTCTGCAGACCTCCCCCTACTAACTCCTGTACTCATAGATAGGGCAATTGAATCTTACCGAAGGGAAATGAAACCGGCATTAAGCGTCATGGCCCATGCAGAAATCGTGGAAAAACAGGGAGCAAAACCATCCTTTGTATTCCAAGTTGGTGGGACACAAATGGTCCCAATTGGAATTAACTTGATTGATGGAACCAGAATCGACGAACCCGAATTAGAGGAGACCATTCTGATAGCGGAACCTGACGATTCAATCTTGAACGTTAACACAATCGAAGAGCTGAAGGTAGCTCGGGAGTTGAAAGCAAATGAACAAAGGTCCCGAAGCAGAGAAAGATAAGGTAGCGAACAGAAAAGCAAACCGGACTTACCGCGCGGCTAGAATTCCGGTCTTCTGCGCACTCTCTGTCATCGGCTCGTTCATTCATCTCCCAGGCCCGATTTCGACGGTGGCTTTTGATTCGGCTCCGGGTTTCTTCGCGGCCCTATACTTTGGGCCTATTGATGGCGCTGCAGTTAGTGGAATAGGACACCTTGCTACATCGATCGTTAATGGCTTCCCGCTCGGGATACTACACTTCCCAATCGCATTGGGGCTAGCCTGCGCTGGCGCTGCAATCGGATTAGTAAAAACAAAATTGAACGCTATTATTGGACTGGGCGTTGGGATAGTCATCAACACTGCTCTTGTAGTACTTGCAGTTCCAGCAATCGGCTGGGCGGCAACGATCAGTTTCATACCTTTCTTGTTTCTGGCGGCTTGCGCAAACGGGATTGTGGCTGGAGCGGCATACATTGGCGTACGCAAGAGACTAGAACGTTGAATCCTCTAATTGGGACAGCGAGGGATGTCCAGATTATCCCGCTCGATCGCAAAAGAGTCATGGTTGTTAGTTGCGATTCTGCTGGCGGCATAGGCTCGAAGCCTCTAGATAGAGTTAGAGCTAGCCCATTTATGGTCGGAAGGTTGACGGCCAGAGTAGCTCTGATGGAGATACTCTCGACGGGTGCAGACCCGGTTTGTGTAGCAACTGCCCTTGCTGTCGAACCGAAACCAACTGGGGATAAGGTCCTTCTGGGGGTTAGAACTGAAATGAGACGCGCTCTGTTTAGTCCCCCAATTGTCAGCAGCGCCGAGAAAAACGTCGAAGTCAAGACCACTGGTGTGGGCGTTATGGTTGTAGGTATCGTGATTCGGAATCGGCTGCGCGTTGGCCGGTGTGAAGCAGGTGACGAGATTCTTGCAATAGGTTTGCCGCATGTCGGCGAAGAAGTTTTGCGAGCGGAGCAGAGAGGTGTCATCACTGATCTACGGGACGTAAGACGGCTCCTGCGCGCAGAAATGGTTCACGAACTAATACCCGCAGGGTCCAGGGGCGTTTTGCACGAGGCACAGGTCTTAGCAGCGGATTCGCAGCTTTTCTTGAAGCGCGAGAGAGGCTTGAAGCTTGATGTGATGAAATCCGCTGGCCCTGCGACAGCCATAGTGAGCGCTTGCACGAGGGGTAGCTTACGACGAATCGCCGCCCTGACTCACAAGCCCGTTACAAAAATCGGGTATCTAGTGCCTGACCAAAACCGCCATACATCCAGACTGCTTGAGTATATGTGAGCCGCGGGATTGACGTACTAGCTATTCTATAGTTCGTCCTGTGCCGATGATGCGTGTTTTCTTGGCGTTGAGGTTCAATAAGAGGAAATTATCTTCAGGTGTGTAGACGACTGGTTTCTCAGTTTCGATGACGATAGTAGTTGCACCTGTTTCGGCGATGCTGACGGGAACCGTCTGCATTCCGACTGTAGCGTGGAAAGTGCCTTGGCTCAAATCGTCCGAATAGAATGGGCTTTTCTTGAAAGAGAGTCTAAACGATGTCCCCGTTGCAGCGCTCTCTGGTGCGCATAAGATAGATCCTCTCAACATTTCATCGACGGTCGCACCCTTCATGGCTAGGCCGACTCTTGAGCCTGCTTCGGCTTGGTCGTAGTCTTCGTCTTGCATTTGTATGGAGCGTACGATGACTTGCTTGTTGGCCGGTAGAAGCGTGAGCTCGTCATACTTTCTGACAACGCCTTTCTTGACGAATCCTAGTATGACTTCGCCTACTCCCTTGACGCTGAAAGAATGGTCTACTACAACTTGGGCTGATGAGGCTGTATCTCTTTCAGGGTTATGGCTCTTGAGAACTTCAAGTAATTTGATTGGATCTCTGGTCTCGACGTCGAATGATTTGACGGACGTATCCTTGATTAATGCTGAGATTTGGTCGGGGGTTGCGTAAGGTGAGGTGACCGCTATTCCGTTAGAAACGCCGAGTAAGTCAAGCATTACTAGGGTCTCCCCCAGTTCCCTAGTCGTTCCTGTGAACGCCACGATTGCGGCGTCGATGCTGGAAATTATTTGGCTCTTCGCTGTCAGCTTGTCCCCAACAGGAGATATGAAAGTGAAAATTTCCTCGCTGGTCTTTCGGTTGAACATGGCGAAATCGGATTCGGTGCCTTTCTTTCCTAATTCCGGACCAAGTGTATCGTCATGAAATATGCCAACGCTAAGGTGCTTCATGCCGCTTCGAACAGGAATGGTGGCATATCAACTCTCACGTAAGTGGGTCTTGTGCTTCGAAGCGGAGTCGGAAAGATTACCTAGCCACCGCGGACCAGTCGGTTCGACAATCGAGAGGGAGATTAGTGGAGGAGGAGCATCAGGTTACGATGAAGGATCTGAAACGCCTCCTCGACGGAGGGGTTCATGTTAAGGTAGCAGAAGTTAGTTACTGAGTGTCTTTGCAAATCGAATCTACTCAGTAATTTTCGGGGGGTGTTGCAGTGATTCCAATCAGGTAGGCTCCGAACGTGATGAACCAGATCAACCCGGGCAGCAGAATAATTCTCTCTGCGAAGCCTTTCCCTAAAGCGAAGAAGATAGTTGCGATGGGAGCGACAAAGAAAGCAGTGTATAAGATGACCATTCCGATTAGCATCACTACGCCGAAGATTAGGGAAAAGTACCTGAACAAGCCTTTGACGAGCCTTATGGAAACGAGGAGCGACGAGATTGCGCCAAAGGCGAATGCTAGCAACGACAACACTAGATGCGCATAGTAGAACGCATTCTCATTGAATGCTGCAACGCCCAACAGGCCCACGCCCGTTAGGACGAAGGTGACGAGTAGCTCTCTATGTCCCTTGCCAAAATCGGATAAGGCAAGACCTGCTACCATCACTAGTACTCCTGTGACGAGCACACTAGCTGTCCATACCATTGCGGATTGAGGTTGGACGCCTAAGTCGCTTACGAGATTCAGTCGCAAATTGTAGTTCGGGTACAGGCCTTCCGCTATCGCAGTGAAGAAGATTGACTGCATCCAAGCAAGAAGGAGGAGGACACCCGCCAGTTTATGGTTTCTATTCTGGCTACCAACACTAATCGTTATTTTCTTTGGGCTCCTCGACTCGCTAGTTGGCGTGGTTTCGGGAATAGTGGCTTGGTCATATTCGAAGTACTGCGCAGCGGCTGCCGCTTCACTTCCCGCGAAAGCGGTACGCCTTCCAAAATAGGATTTCACCCTTCCCCTAGTCAAGTAGATGATGAAGACCGTGTAGATTACAACTCCTACTAATCCGACCCCAATTATCAGGCCAGCAGCAGATACTATGAGGCCAATGATTGAGGAAATAAGTGTCCAAGTCCAAGCCCAGGTACGGCCTTTCCAGAGTCCAAATCCGAGCACGAATGAAATTATCGCAAATATCAGAGGTATAATTGAGAGGAGCAGGAGCAAAGTCCCTGCCAAGTGGAGACTGGGCAGGAGAACAAGCATAGGGAGTGTGACTGCCCCGAGGAAAAAAAACAAAGTTGCAGTCCCAATATCCACAGCCCCTCCGAGAAACATTAGAATCGAAAGTACCGCAACGCCAGTGGGCCTTTGGGTGCCCCGCTCTTGCGGCATTGGCTGCGGCATCACAGGTTCTGCAGGAGGTGCGAACGGCCGTTGTGGTTCTGGAAGTGGAACGTCATAAGATTCACTTGGAGTGGGATAAGAAGGGGGAGCAACAGCAGTAGGTGTAACAGTTCGCGTCTGCTGAGGGCGCAGCGAGGGTTGTGGGTAAATTGGTTGAACTGTTCGTCCGCAGTTGATGCAGAAATTTTGGTTTGCCGAGATCGGTTTTCCGCATCCGTCACAAAAAGGCGTAATCATCCCTCACAGAACATCACCGCGGGGCCCAGAATAAAACCATGGTCCCATGCATAAGCCTAGTTCTCCATGCGGCGTCTTGCGATTGCGAGGGCTGTCAGGCCGACGATGACCTGCTATGATTGATTCCCAAGGAAATCCTGGGATGGTTGGAGTCGCGAGCGGTGTTGTGTTAGTTGAAGTGACTATCGTGGAGGTTTGAACTGGTATTGACATGGCAATAGATTAGCTGCTCGTAGCAAGGTTGCTGACTGCAGTACTTGAGGTCGTTAACGCAATGTTTGGTGAGGGTGTTGCAGATGTGATTGACATTGAACTCAGAAATGTGACTATGAGCAGTCTTCTTCTGGCGGCTTGGTTGTGGGAGATGGGAACACTTTGCGTCAGGTTTCTATTCGTCGTTCTCTCCCGGTCTTCGATCGAGCAAGTTTTGGTGCGTATTCTTCGTCGAATCGCCTGTACTTCCAATAACCTAAGGAAATTATCCAGGACACTACAAAGATGATTATGATCAGAAACCCGATTGTCTCAAAGTCAAGGGTACCGAGCCAATCCCAGAACGCGCCTGTGAAGTTTAGCTCGCTCGCTACAACTTGGAGGAGTTCAACGGTGCCGATTGCAAGTGCAACAAGGACGGAAATGATTGTTACCGTTAGGTTGTAGTAGATTTTGCGAATGGGGTTGATGAAAGCCCAACCGTAGGCGAAACGCATGGCCACGCCATCGGTTGTATCAATCAAAACCATTCCGCACGTGAACATGAAAGGCAAAACGAGAATCATCCAGATTGGGACTGCAGATGAGACTCCGATTCCAACGCTAATCGCAACTAGGGCGATCTCAGTAGCGGTATCAAAACCTAGCCCGAATAGGACTCCGATAGGGAATATCTGCCAAGGTCGCTTAACGAGTTTGAATAGGGGCCGAAAGTAACGGTTCAAGAAACCCCGCTTGTCCAAAAGGCTCTCAAGTTCAGATTGGTCTAACCTGCCTTGTTTCATGACTTTGTAGATACGATAAATGCCGAGAACGATAACCAAGTTAACGATACCCATCAGCCACAGAAAGATGCCAGAAACCGTCGTGCCAATTATAGCGCCACCACTCGCTAAAGCAGGTATATGGCCGATTACAGTTCGTGTGGCAAAGACCAGTCCCACGATGAGCGCAACAACAATAGTCGAATGACCTAGCGAGAACCACATGCCAACGGTGAAGGGGCGTTGCTTATCCTGCATCAATTTCCGTGTAGTGTTATCAATCGCCGCGATATGGTCCGCATCCACGCCGTGTCGCAATCCAAAAACGTAAGTTATGACTCCGAGTCCTGCGAGCAGAACAGAGAATCTGCCTATGATTGCTGAGGCTGTAAATCCTAGTAACGTTGCAACGCCAATCAGCAAATAAACAATTCCAATCCTGAGTTTTTCATTGAGCGATAGTCCCGCCTTGCCGTCTACGACGTCTTTATCTGCAGACATCTTACGCGGGGCCTCCTATTCACGATTAGAGGAAGCAATGTCTTCATAACGCTTGTAATTTTCTGTTTCGGCTCACATTCTGATCATTCAGTAAAGTATGGTTAGAGCTGGCTCCTACACGACCGCTGGTAGTAGTGACTCTAACTAATGACTCCTTTCAGGCTTGGCTACCAACCGAATGGCATCTAAGTAACTTCCTTAGCAATTTACGGTAAGGGCTTCCTGACATGAAGCTTCTGATTGCAGATAGACTTCCTCCTTCGCACGTCGACATGTTACGAAAAATTGTAGAAGACGTAGAATACGTACCGGACCTCACTGCAGATTCATTGCCAGATCACATCTCGGGTTCCAGGATCCTCGTGGTGAGGGGAACTAGGGTCAGCAATAGCACGATTGAGAAAGACGTTGAATTAGAGCTGATTGTGCGGGCCGGGGCTGGAACCGAGAACATTGACCTTGAAGCAGCGTCAGCCCGAGGTGTATACGTGACAAATTGCCCCGACAAGAACTCGGCTGCAGTGGCCGAATTAACTCTGGGCCTGTTGGTAGCAATTGACCGACGCATCCCTGAACAGAGCATAGCCTTGAAGGAAAAAAGGTGGGACAAGGAGGAGTACTCGAAGGCAGACGGCCTAAAGGGTAAGATTTTCGGTGTCATCGGCACGGGCGCGGTAGGCAGAGAGGTAATCAAACGAGCCAAGGCCTTCGATATGCCCGTCGTCGCCTGGTCGCGGTCCCTCACCGACGAAAAAGCGGCTGAACTTGGTGTCACCCGCGCGGCGACCATCGACGGACTAGTCGAAAACAGTGACATAATCTCCCTACACGTCGCCCTAACTCCAGAGACCACACACATCCTTTCAGCTGAGCGAATTTCGAAGCTCAAGAAAGGCGCCATTATCCTAAACACATCCCGCGGTGCCGTCGTTGACAACATTGCGCTGGCTGAAGCGCTAAAAAACGGCCGGGTGCGCGCCGGGCTTGACGTGTATGAAGATGAGCCAGCAAACGGCAAAGGAAAATTCTCGAGCGTCCTGGCCGCTGTCCCAAACTGGGTCGGTACCGACCATATTGGTGCCTCCACAACTCAGGCCCAAGTTGCTACGGCAACCGAAACTGTTCGGATTATTGAAAGATACGTCAAGACAGGAATTGTAGAGAATTGCGTGAATTTTGCGAAAGAATCGCCGGCAGTTTACGAACTAATTGTGAGGCATTATGATAGGATCGGTGTACTGACAAGAATTCTGACCGAGCTTAGGGAATCAAAGATCAGCGTCCACGAGGTGCACAATGTGATATTCGAAGGAGCCAAAGCAGCCGTCGTCCACATCCAGATCGACACTTATCCACCGCAAACTACTCTGGACAGGATCTCCGAACGAAAGTCCGAGATTATCAACATGAAAATCGTAAAACTTCAACCCATCTCCTAGAAATCAACCGCTATCCATTTTTTCCTTGAAACCCTTACTCATCTAAACTATGGAAGAAGAACCAAAAGTCCCAAGCACACGCAGAGAAAGTATAGAGGAAGAATGGCTATGCTGTTCCTCGCCTTGGCATTAATCATTGCCGCTGCCTCTCTACATGCAGGTTGGAACGTCTTAGCCAAGGCTTCTAAGGACACGTTTGCGTTGATGTGGTGGGCCAGCCTCTTCGGAACCTTTGGTTACGGTGTGTGGCTTCTGAGCAGTTCGGGCATCTATCTAAATCCGGATTCATGGGTGCCCTTCATCATTAGCGCGGTCGCTGAGACTGGCTACTTCGTCACACTCGTTCGAGGGTACTTTGAGGGGGACCTATCCCTCGTCTACCCGATCTCAAGGGGCTCCGCGCCGATTTTCACAGTCTTCTGGAGTGCACTGGTCTTCGCAGAAAAGCTTCCTGCGCTAGGATACTTAGGGGTTGGTTTGATTGTTTGTGGAATTTTCATCGTTTCGAACCCGATCAACCGTTCAGAGTCATCAAAAAGCTCATGGCGAGTTAGCTCGCTCTTTCCGAAAAATGCGGCAGGCTGGGCACTCGCCTCTGCAATCTTCATTTCGGTCTATTCTGTTACCGACAAGGTTGCCATAGCGGCGACTCCTCCGCTGATCTATAATTGGTGGGTTTTTGCCGGCAATACGGTACTATGGTCGCCTGTAGTTTGGCGCGGGTCCCGACTACGAGCGAATATGAACGAGCTCAAAACCAATTTGCGAGGCATAATATTGACAAGTATAGCCATGACGACTGCTTACGGGGCCGCGCTGGCCGCGCTGGCTCTAACGAGCGCGAGTTATGTTGTAGCTGGCCGCGGCTTCAGCGTAGTCATCGGCGCGGTAATCGGCGCATTATTGCTGAAGGAAAGTTTCGGTTCCAGCAGAGTAATCGGGGCTCTAATCATGGTCACAGGGTTGGTGTTCATTGCGTTTTCTTGATTAACTTGCTTTTGGCCTCATGTTTTAAAAAGCAGTGGTAGAGTTTAGTGGTCGAGGAACAACTTTGAAAACTATGAAACTGTTGATGTTCGCTGCCATAGGCGGTATTGCGATTACTTTGCTGACCGGCCTATTTCCGCATACGCCTGAAATGTTGGTGGGTGCAGTATGGTACGGGTACCCGCTGGCTTGGCTTGTTCAGCAGCTAGGTAACCCTGCATACCCAACGGTATATGATCTAAGGCCACTTCGGTTCGTCGCCGACATTGTTGGCTGGGCTATTATCGTGGCAATCGTCCTGTTCGCCTACACAAGAATGCGAAAGAAATAGTGGCCCGTAAGAAACACAAAGTTAAGATGGTGTTCAAGGAACACGAATCTTCACGACAGGAGGACGAGTAAGTAGCGTAAGGATGTTCTAATGAACGGGATCAATTCTCTCGTTCATTTGCATTTTTCTAGGAGGTCCTGAAGTACGCGGGTGTATGGGTTGAGCGACTGAGACGCGTGGTCGAAACGTAATCAAGACTTGCTATGCCCATAGCCATAATCGATAGTTGTAACACCTTATCCGTTGACTGTCACTTCAACGGTTCCAGCTACCAAGTCATAACGCGCCCCAATTAGGCTTGTCTGGCCTGCGTTGAGGGCGTGTGAAATTATTTCGCTCGAGGATTTGAGTTGCTGAACTTCCAACGCCACGTTAGCCCTCACTGAGTTATCAATCAAATCACCAGGTTGTCCGGTTGCAATCGTGATGGCAGGCTTGATGGCATCAACTAAGGTTTCAATCTGGCCGTCGGCTTGGGTGTTGTTTTGGATTGCGCCAACCGCGGCTTTCACTGCCCCGCAACTCTGATGCCCTAGCACGATAATCAGTTTCGCGCCTTCTTCGACTGCAAATTCTAGGCTACCTAAGACTACGTTGTCAATGACTTGTCCCGCTGTTCTTGCCACGAAGAGGTCTCCCAGCCCTTGGTCGAAGATGATTTCGGGTGGGACGCGTGAGTCGATGCACCCCAAGATAACTGCCCATGGGTTTTGTCCCTGCGAGACTTCTGCCCTACGCTCCTGCGAAAGGTTTGGGTGGATTGAAGCCCCTGCAGCATAACGCGCGTTTCCATCCATCAGCCTTCTGAGGGCGTCAGCAGGGGTTGTAACAGGTGCAAGTGTTGGTGGGGTAGACGTTGAGGGCAGTAAGGTCTTCGCAGCAAATCCTAACGTAAATCCCGCTGCGGTCAAACCTGCTGCGGAAACGAATGTTCGCCGAGATAGCTTGCGCATGGTTCAACTCTCCTCGCATTTACTTCATTGTGTGGTGAAAAGCCTTTGCAGGATTTATTTGGGGTTCTCTTAGATCGGGGGTCAGGTCTTCGGGGGAGTAGGCTAAGATGAGGGCCTGTGGTGGGCAACTGGCGACACATTGCTAATGGAATAATACGACAAGGAATAAGGCGTGCAAGCTTCGGCCGGTCAAATCTCAAGCCTAAATTCATTCCTCTTCCTTGTTCTAGGCTGGAAGACGTAAAGCTTATGCCATTGCGCGCCAAAATTCCATATAGAAATTTGCGTGGGCAAATACAAAATCCTAATCATTTGTCCTAACGTGATGTGGCCTATTACTCTCGGCGATGGAGAAAGAAATCATTGAGTTCATCTCAACTCAAGCAGTTAAGACACAACGGCGTCCTAATCCCTGACGCTTACGGCCCCCAAGGCTTCGCCATCAGGTACCGCGGCACGCCAATCAAATTGAACCCTCTGCAGGAAGAGATGGCGGTAAAGTTTGCACAGAAATTCGGAACCCCCTACACCGAAGACCGAACGTTTTGCTCCAATTTTATGAAAGACTTCGCACAAGCCCTAGGAATCAAGGAGCAAGTCTCCGTCGAAGATTTCGATTGGGCTCCTATCGTGAAATGGATTGAGGCTGAGCGAGCCCGTAAGGCAAACATGTCGAAGGAAGCGAAGAAGGAGTTAGCTCAAGCCAGAAAGAAGGTTCGAGAGGAGCGAAAGGAGCACTATGGTTGGGCCACAGTTGACGGCGCGAGAATGGAAATAGGAAACTATGCTGTCGAGCCGCCGTCAGTATTCATGGGCCGTGGCAAGCACCCTATGAGGGGTCACTGGAAACCAGCGGTAACCACTAGGGATGTAACTTTGAACTTGAGCCCTGACGCGCCTGCACCGCCCGGAGAATGGGCGGGGCGTGAATGGCGGCCTGATGAACTTTGGATTGCTAAGTGGACTGATAAGCTAGCCGAGAAGGTGAAGTACATTTGGTTTCACGATGCCACACCAATGAAGCAGGAACGGGTTCAGGAAAAATTCGACTTAGCGCGTGAGTTGGATTTGAAGATCGCCAAGGTCCGTGCGCACATAGCAGAGGATCTTACGAGCGAAGATGTGAAACGCCGCAAAGTGGCGACGGTAGCGTACCTGATTGACGTTTTTAAAATTCGTGTCGGGGATGAGGAGGAAACGGAGAGCGGCACAGTGGGGGCAACAAGCCTTCAAAGCGAGCACATTCGCTTCCATAATTCGTCCCCTAAAGTCGAGCTGCATTTCCTAGGTAAGGACTCAATTCTGTTCGAGCGGGAGCTGCCGGTCTCCAAAGAAGCTTACAGGAATCTGAAAGAGTTCGCCTCTAGTGGGGGACGAATCTTCAGTGGGATAACCACCGAGGCCGTGCGGGAATTCCTATCCGAAGCAATGCCACGCCTCAGCCCAAAAGTGTTCCGCACATTCTCAGCAACTCAACTCTTCAGGCAGGAACTTAGAACAAGCAAGGTCAGTAAGGAGAGTTCTGATGCAGAAAAAAAGATGGCCTTGATGGAGTCGAATGCAGCTGTAGCTCAGTTAATGAACCATCAGAAGGCCGTACCGAAGAAGTGGGAAGAGACTTACAAGAAACGGCTTGAAATGTTGCGGTCACTCAAGGGAAAGGAAGGTAAGATGGCCGCGAAAAGAAAGGCTTCACTGAAACTTCGCCTCACGCAAATGAAACTGAACAAGAAATGGAACTTGGGGACATCGCTAAAGAATTACATTGACCCGAGAGTGTCGGTGGCGTTTTGTCGAACAGTAGATTATGATTGGAAATCATACTATCCAAAAACCCTCGTGACCAAGTTCATGTGGGCTGAGGAAAAACTGCAGGAGTACGCCACTGCGTCACCGACGGCGTAATACGCGTTTCCGACTAGGGCCATGCCTTGGTCGTTTGCTCAACACATGGTACAGGTAGACGTTGATGATTACGAGCGCAGCAATAACGGTTCCCAAGATCTCTAATACGGTTCGGTTCGTTTGTGTGATTGGAACGAGGAGTCCAAGCTCCTTTATTGTTTCCTGCGCAAGTGCCGAGGCATAACCTATCTCCGCAATCGCGGCGGAGTACCAACCTTCGTTGAAATTGCGCTCAGCAGCGTTTGCAAGCTGCATGGCTTGCTGGTACGACGTTGTGATGTTCTTGGGGAGGCCGAGTGTTTGGTCGCTGGTCAGCCGTTCAATCTCCATCAAGTTTGCCTGCACGCTCTGAAACTTCTCATCGAAGGTGAGGTAATTTCCAATCGTGAATGCGCCAAAAGCTACGTCCCCTCCATACCTTGGCTCGAACCCAAGGTCGGGCCACCAACTCCAAACCATCTTCATGAATTGAGGCCCGCGACTTGCCATTTGATAATCAATTAGATTGAAGTCCACGCCGTAGGTTCGCTCGAACCACGTACGATTTGGGTTAAGAATCGCCTGGAGATTGATCTGC
>JBEKSC010000030.1:0-28097 GCA_049517415.1 Bathyarchaeia archaeon | reverse complement strand
TCCTGAATGTTGACCTAGAGACTGCTCTTCTCATTCCAAGCGGAGCTGCAATCATAGTCTACGTCATTGGTTCAGTCGCGGGCATAAAGCTCCTCAAAGGTAGAAAAGGAGGCGAAATTCTGCCCTGGGTCTCCCTAGCCATCTCGCTCGCGATCCTCCCGTTCGTCGGGGTTCTCCTATCGATCTCTCTTGTGTTCGCTGTGCTTGGACTAACCTACAGTAAAATCTTCCAGCGTTGACGTGAAGAAAGCGAGCTAAATACCAGCCTTCAATACGATAACGAACTCGACAAAGTAAACACAGAATCGTGGTTTAGAATGGCGCAGAAAACAGAAGTTCTCGTTCTCGGAGCAGGACCAGGCGGGTACGTGGCCGCCATCAGGCTAGGCCAGCTTGGGAAAGAAACAACTCTAATCGAAAAGGGTCAACTCGGCGGAGTTTGTTTGAATATAGGATGCATCCCCTCCAAAGCGCTCATCCGCGTAGCTAAACTGAAGAAGAGGCTCGAAGCCGCCAAACAGATCGGCCTCGAAGTGACCGGCCTTAGGGTCGATTTTCCTAAGGTACAGGCGTGGAAGCAGAGTGTAGTAGACCGGCTAACGCAAGGCGTCGAATACTTGTGCAAAGGGAATAATGTCAAAATCATCAAGGGCATAGGCACCTTCAAAGGCCCAAAGCAACTTGAAGTAGAGACCGCCGCTGGGATCGAGAGCATAGAGGCAAAGGAAGTTGTGATAGCGGCTGGCTCACGCTACTTCGACCTTCCCACCTTCAGGTTTGATGGAACACGCATAATCAGCTCAACCGAAGCCCTCGCGCTTCAAGAGATTCCAAAGAACCTCGTCATAATCGGCGGAGGCGTCACGGGGCTAGAGATGGGAACCATGTACACCGAACTCGGAAGCAAAGTCACGATTATTGAAATGTTGGAGCAGCTTCTCCCAGAGACGGATATTGAACTGGTGAGAGTCGTAGAACGTTCCCTCCGCAAACTTGGCGTGGATTACCACGTGAAATCGAAGGCTAAAGAATTTCGCGGCGGGAAAGTTTACGCTGAATTGGAGGATGGCAAGGAAGCGGCGTTCGATGCTGACAAAGTCCTGGTTACAGTGGGAAGGCGCCCGAACAGCGACCAGATTGGACTGCAAGCGACCGGCGTGAAGACAGATACACACGGTTTCATTCAGGTCGATAAGAAAATGCAAACGAACGTGCCCGGCATCTACGCCATAGGCGACATAGTCGGCCCACCAATGCTAGCCCATAAAGCCTCGAAGGAAGGCATCGTAGCGGCCGAAGCCATCGCAGGCATGAACAGTGAAGCAGACTTCCGCGCGATCGCTGGCGTGATCTTCTCGGACCCCGAAATTGCAACAGTCGGCCTCACTGAAGCTCAAGCAAGAGAGAAGGGCTACGATCCAATTGTTGGAAAGTTTCCTTTCACAGCTCTGGGCCGCGCAATGCTAGCCGGAGAAACCGAGGGATTCGTGAAAATAGTTGCGGACAGGAGCTCAGACCTTGTCTTGGGCGTTCACATCGTTGGCGCCGAAGCGTCGGATATGATCAGCGAGGCTGCGCTCGCGATTGAAATGGGCGCGACTGTGGAGGACATTGGATTCACGGTACACCCACACCCAACCTTGCCCGAAAGCATCATGGAAGCTTCGGAAGCCGCAAAAGGAAAAGCAATTCATATTCTACAAAAATAATAACTGAAGGAATTCTTATGCGACCTGTAAATGTGCGGTGGGCGCGAATAGGCCCTCGAACTGCGTCTTGGATGACTCATACCCCCGAAGCTGGTTTATGCCTATCCGCTTTCATCGTTGCCCGAAAAGGTGATTCAATACTCTTCGGCCGCCCGAAGGCACATGACGCTTGGCCTGAGAAAGGCGGTTTCCCGAAACGCAATGCGGGTGAGATTGAGAAAGAGGGTGCATGGTTGCTTCCTGCGACTCATCTTCTGATGGAAGAGCCGCCCGATAACGCCGCCCGCCGAATCGCCCACCAGTGGGCCGGCCTTACGGGGACCCCTCGCTTCGTCATGGTGCAATCTCATGTTAGGCCGCAGACACCTAGGAAACCCGGGTACAAGCGGTCCGGGAGAAAATTGCGGCACTGGGACATTTGCTTCGTTTACGAGATGCGAATCGGGCAGTTACCCAAGATTAGGCCGTGGTGGTCCGAGATGCGCTTCCTTCCAACCGCGAAGGTCCGTAAGATGAAGCTTGCGCGGGGGCATCGAGACGTACTGGAAAGGGCAGGGTACCTCTAATTGATTCGACGCTACGTGCTTTCTAGCGCATCGTGAGATGCCTCGATGCCTACAATAATCGAAGGGTATCTCCTAGACCTAGGCTCGCGGGATTACGCGGAAGTCTGGAACCTACAGCGCAAGCTGCTCGAGCTTCGAGTTAAGCAGGCCATACCGGACACGTTGGTGTTCGTGGAGCACCCGCACGTTTTCACAGTGGGGAAGGGGATCGCAGGAGAAGTCCCAGCAACCGTGGAGGGTGTCCCCGTCTTCAGGATAGAGCGAGGCGGCCAATGGACTTACCATGGCCCGGGCCAGTTGGTCGGGTACCCCATCCTAGACCTAAATGCACGCCAGCGGGACATCCATACGTTCCTCCGGAACATCGAGGAGACGATAATCCGGGCTCTCGCTAAGTTCGGAATTACGGGAGAGCGCGGAGAGCAGACGGGCGTTTGGGTTGGTAGAAAAAAGGTAGCTTCAATCGGAGCGGCAGTTCGAAACTGGGTTACCTTTCATGGGTTTGCACTCAATGTAAACACCGACCTGAATTACTTCCAGATGATAACCCCATGTGGATTCCCAGGCTCAACGATGATCTCAATGAAAGCTCTACTTGGTAGGGAGATGGACTTCGGCCTCGTCAAGAATGAAGTGCACAAGAGTTTCGAAGCAGTCTTTGATATGCGCCTGAGGAGGACTTCAGAATTGGCCGCCCTAGAACTGGTTCCTCCTTCCTGACTGCATGCAGAGTTAGACGTTCGAATTCCGTGGTTCGAACCATTGGAGCTGAATATGCGAAAAGGAGCTCGATGTCGGGAAAACGGAGCCAGGCTAAGGCTTTGTCAGTTCGATCAAGAAGGAAGTTCGAAAGAACTTCGGGGGTTCAGTTGCACGTCCAAATACCAGAAGAGGACGTTTTCTTCCTTTGAGAAATGCGAGCGCAGCATTTGATCAAGTTGTGACATCGATTCCCAATACGTATCTTTGCCATTGCCACGAATTTGTTCGACGGCTTTTCGCATTGCGTTACTGAGCGCTTCATGCTCTTGGGTTAACAATTTGCATACATTCGAATCCAAGTAGCGGCTGAGGAGAGGGTATAGGAAACGTTGCTCCCTTGCGCAATGTTGTGCGAACAGTTGCTGTAGGTGGATGCAGATGATGGTGGGCTTGGAATTGCTTCTAACCAGTTTGCGCGTGACCTTCAACAGATCTAATTGTCGAAGAATCTCCTTGTGATCCTCAGCAAGCTCGAATGTAAGCCTCGAGCTTTTTCCAGCGTTGCCTTCGACGCTTCTCCGTGGCGACCTTTGCTCGATCTCTGAAGTTCTGCGGCTCGGAGGTTCCTTAGGATTCTCCAATTATGTTGAAGGCCACCGTTTTCAAAGGTTAGAGATGACCCATCGCGCATAGGGCTTACCCCTAACGGGTTCGGGGGCGTCAAGAACCCCTATAGGCATGTGGCCGGTTTGGGGTCAAGACCTTGGATGCTTGAGGCGATCGTCAGCATTACTCCGCCGCACAGTTGGATAAAACGTGTGGCTGCAACCTTCCCAGCACTGGTACGTGTACTAGACTGCAGAAGTCTGCCTGCAGGAAAGGGCGTTCAGGAACTCTTCGAGATAACCAGTAGCTCGGACTTGTCGGAGAAGATTGTGGATTACCTACGGCAGGATAGTTACGTGTATGATATTGACATCGTCAGGGCTGAGCGCGGAAGGATTATTGGATCGCTTAAGACTCATAAGTGCACTGCCTGCCGAACCTTTGCCGAAGCAAACTGCTTCCTTATCTCGGCGAACAGTAAAGCCGACGGCAAACTTGAGTGGACGCTTCTCGGCAGTGATACGATGGTTAAATCACTGATGCGGGAATTGGAAAGAGAGAACGTGGCGGGGGAAGTCGTTAGGATCTCAAAGCTAAGAGATGAGGAGGACTTGACCGCGAGACAAGAGAATATTCTTCAAATCGCACTTGAGAAAGGTTACTTCGAGTTCCCGAAGAAGATAACCCTACGCCAGCTCGCGAAGACCCTCGACGTTTCGCCAGCAACCTTGACAGAGATACTAAGGCGCGGACAAAAGCGGGTGATACAGGAGCACTTTAGGGGACATCCGTCGGTCTTGGGCAAAAGAGTCTCCTCTCACATTGAATGATTTCCAAGTTCGATAATGCCCTAACAAGTTAGGGAATATCACTATCCCGAAGCTTCCCCTAGTTCGTTGCTCGGGAGTCATATGTGCACATGTAAAGTTGAGAGGACAAGACTTTTGCCCGGCAGAGTTGCCAAGGTCACTCTCGTTCTGTTGTTGCTTGTATTTTCTGTTCTCTCAGTTACGCAGGCTGTTTTGACTGTGTCCGCTGATGGAACTCAGCCAGCTTATGCTCCGAACAGAAGCAAATCTCCAACCGACATTCCATCCGCTCCTTCCTCGGCCGACCGGGTAGTCGTCAGATTGATAACGGAGGAGAAACTTGGGCAACTGGCTGACGGAGTCACCTACGATTATTGGACGTTTAATGGAACAGTGCCTGGCCCTTTCATAAGGTTACGGTTAAACCAAACAGTTGAGATGCATATCATCAACCCCCCGAACAGCACAATGATCCATTCGATTGATTCCCACGCCATACTGGGAACAGGTGGCGGTGGTGCGTACTCGCAAACTCCTCCAGGGCAGGAAACAATCTTCCAATTCAAAGCCTTGAGAGTCGGGTTGTTCATGTACCATTGCGCAACCCCCGACATACCAACGCATATCGCCAATGGAATGTATGGGCTGATTCTTGTTGAACCGTTCGGCGGGTTACCGAAAGTCGAAAGGGAGTTCTACATTGCGCAGGGGGAATTCTATACACAGGGACCGTTCGGGCAGAAAGGATTCCAAGCATTCAGTTTTCAAAAAGCCGACAGCGAGACACCTGACTACGTTGTATTCAACGGCAGCGTAAACTCCATAACAGGAAACAGGTCCCTGCAGGTGAAAGTTGGCGAAACCGTCCGCATCTTCTTCCTAAACGCGGGACCTAACCTCGATTCGTCATTGCACATCATAGGTGGGATGCTTGACAAAGTCTACGTTGAGGGATCCATTGCCTCACCGCCCCTGCTTAACATTCAAACAACGCTTGTACCGGCAGGCGGATCTGTGATGGTTGAATTCACTGCCGTAGTGCCAGCCAAGTTAACCATAGTCGACCATTCGCTTTTCAGAATTCACCGCGGCGCCCTAGGCATCATAAATGTGGTCGGCACTCCAAACCCCGCCATTATCTCTTCCATTAAGAGTGCTACGATAACTGGGAACATTACGACGAGCATGACCGCAACCGAAAGCTTATCCAATACTTCAAGCACAGGTGCTTCGAACAATACCGTACTGATTCTGAACTATGCTTATGTCCCAGCTGACTTGACGGTTCCAATTGGAACTACGGTAACTTGGATAAACCAAGATTCAGTCGGCCACACAGTTACTGAAGGGGATCCAAACTCACCTAAACAGGCGAACCTCCGAGCCTTTGACTCGTCAGGCGAAGCCGTTACAGGCAAAGTTGCATTAATCGGGGGAGGTGAAAGCTGGAGCTACACATTCACAACCCCAGGCACGTACGAGTACTACTGCATCGTCCACCCATATATGATCGGCCACATCACGGTGACACCAACCACAGGAACGAATGGCTCACAAAGTCCAAGTTACAATGACCTGACAAACTTCACAATAACGCTCACAGGCCAAACCCTAGTAGGCTTGGGCGCCCTAGGAATCGTTGTCCTCGTGGCCATAATGCTACTATTCACACGCTCCGGCAAAAAGCCTACTGACTGATAGAGAGACTCGCCATGAAATCAAGGCGCACTTTTCTACGCTCCGCATTTTCAATCGCGGTTGGCGCAGGAGTTCTTCTCATATCGGACGGCTTCACAAAAGCTCCTCTCGCGCAAATCGCGGGTAACCTTGGGAGTTCTTCCGTTTCGACAAACGGCTCAACTGAGAGCAGAGCCTCACTTGTCACTGTAACAGTGTACTATTCGATGATCGCTCAGTATACGAGCGCAAATGATGAGTACTTTGTTCTTCAAGGCCCAGCCACGCTCCAAGACCTAATGGACACAGTCCTAGTGAGGCACCCGTCTATGAGACAAATGATGCAGATGATGTTGATTCTGTTGAACGGTGTCCCAGCGAAGCCTAGTGCCTCATTAAAGGACGGAGATCGCGTTCAATTCATACCGCTATCTGCGGGCGGTTAATCAACCAAGTACTCGTCTTCTTGTGGGTCACGTTAGGCTAAGTGGCCGAGTCTGTAGCTTGCTATAGCTCTGCAGTTGCCGCAGGTCGCATACCCAAACTTATCCACTGTAAAACGGGCCCGGCTTCCGCACGTTTGGCAAATCATCGTAAACCCCTTCAACTTCCCCGAATCTGGGTCCACTGGCTGCGGTCTCTTGGTTGCCTGTTTGGCCGCAATTTCCTTAGCTTTCTTCTGCTCCTCGTTCAACTTGCGTAGGTATGAGGTTGGTATTTTTCGGGGCATTGGTTTACACCGTTACCGTATCCGTGTTCAATATATTGTTTGGGCGTCACGCAGCTGAGTTTGGTGTATGTCGCTGAATTTCCTCAATCAGGTTGAGAATTCGACGTTGTAGTTCATCGCGAATCGCACGCAGCACGGGGGGACTCTTTCCAGCACCTCCCGGAATAGGCCAATCCTCAGACTTTTCCTTCGCCCCAATGGGGCAGCGGTCAACGCAACCGAACGTGTTAATCCAAGCACGGGAGACCTACTCCGGTGACAAGCCTAGGTTTCTTCGGGCCGAGTCCGATTCCTACTTCGCGTCGTTTCAAAGTGTGGTGTAGTTTTCTGGGGTCAACATGTTACTCATGGCGAACGTTGGTGGAGAATGGTAAAGAGGATTAAGGCTACTACTGCGATCGCGGAGGTTGCGATGCTGAACCGGAACGCCACCCCCGCGCCTTGGCTTGTCCATAGGGCGCCGAATATTGAGTTCGCAACGAGGGATCCTATGGCAATTATTGTGTAGTAGAAGGCGTAGGCGGTGCCCTTCAGTTCCGGCCGCGTAAAGTCTGGGACCATCGCCCTCTGCACAGTATCCGAAATGGAAAAGTAACCACCGTAGAAAATGGCGATCAGGAGTCCATAGGCCCAATATCCAACAAGAACGGCCCCAGCAAGCGACGTGCCCATGAAGACTAGAAAGCTTAGGAGGAGGACTGGAAGTTTTCCAATCCTATCTGCGATGATACCGGCCGGAAAGGCGATTAGGACTGTGGCAAAATTCAGCAAAGCGTAAACTAGGGGAATAAAATTCGCCTGTATACCGAGGGACTGGGCCTCTAACAGAATGAACGAGAAATTGTAGGCACCTACGGCGAAGATTTCCAAGACCACAAGCAAAAGCACGAAATCTCTCGTCAGTACGGCCTTAGCGTTCTCGAACACGGTCCTTCGTTTCGTCCGTCCTCGAGCATCGGCCACGAAGAGCACAAGGATGATTAGAGAAATAGACCCAGGGATGAAAGAAATCCAGAACAAGTTTCGAAGGCCGATTACAGGAAGCAGCACGAATGCTAAGATGGGACCCAAGACTGCTCCCACCTGGTCCATCGAACTCTGCAGCCCGAAGCCTTTCCCAGCCTGCGATTTAGGAATCGAGTCGCTGATGAGCGCGTCCCTAGGGGTTGTTCTCGTCCCTTTCCCAGCTCTGTCAACAACTCGCACAGCAAACGCTTGACCCCACGAGTTGGCCACCGCGAAGAGCGGTTTGGCAAGGGTGGATAACCCATAGCCGATCACAACGATTGGCTTTCGCTTAGCAATCTTGTCCGTGAGGACGCCGGCGAATATTCGGAATATGTCATTGGCAGCTTCAGCGGATCCCTCTATTAGACCAAGTATTGCAGCGGTTGCGCGAAGTTCGTTGATGATGAAGTTAACCGGCAAAACGCCAAGTATCATTTCGGTAGAGATGTCGGTGAAGAGACTTACGTAACCAAGCCTGATGACGTTGCGAAGCCCGAGTTCCTTAGCCGACTTTCCTTTTTCCAAAGTCCACCACCCCACTGTGCTACGGAAAGATAAAATTGCGTACGGGGAGAACGGTTTATCGGAAACTAGGGACTAGATGGTCGAAAGTGCTCAACTTGGCAACTTCACGGTACGCTCTGTTCCTACTCGGTCTATTGCTCTTGCTTGGGAACAATGTCGCCGTGCACGCTCAAGCCATAAACCTATGCGAGATTGCCTTCCTCACATTTAACTACCCCAACCAAGTCCCAACCAACCAGCCAGTTACTGTCACTACCACCATTACCCTGTATTCCTGCCCCGTCGTCCCATTACGCGCCCGTATCGACCTGTTCGACAGTCATCAGAATCTTATCTCGACTAGCTCTAACACCGTAAACTCTGCAAGAATTGATGTGACAAACACGTTCACGGCACCTCCGACAAGCGGCCAATACCTAGTTTACGCCAGCGCCTACATGATCCTGTTCGGCTCGGTAGTAGGAAGTTACAGGTCATCGTTCCTACTGTCCGTCGTACCCCTGAATGAAATGACGATTAGCACCACTTCTGTTGTCCAAAATAGTTCACTGATTACATCGTCGCTGTCAATTATGACGAGTACCTCAAACCTAATATCAACGGAGTCAACTTCGACAACATTCGCACCGACGATTTCGAGTCAAAACGTTTCTGCTTTCATTGTATCCAGCGATGCACTATACGAGTCGATTATCTTCGTCGCCGTTCTATTCATAGTCGCCTTGGTCGCTCTTTCGATACGGCGACGGAAGAAAGATTAGCGGTTCCAAGAATCCGTAATAACATCGGGTTATAGCTCAAGAAAGCTAGCCGTTCGAGCCATGAACTGAAGGGGGCTTAGAGACATCGCTTAAATGGCTCCCTACAAGTATTCTGATCAAACGACGGCGTGGGTTACGTGATTCCCCTAACAGACTCTTTTGGGCGCATTGCGCGCAAGCTCCGCATATCAGTTACGGACCGATGCAACTTCCGCTGCCAGTTCTGCATGCCCAAAACCCCAGTGTGGCTGCCCAGGAATGAGATACTCAGCTACGAGGAAATCGAGCGAGTTGTCTCACTCTTCGCAAAACTAGGAGTGAAAAAGATCCGCCTAAGCGGAGGGGAGCCGCTGATGCGTAGGGATATAGAAAAGCTCGTTGAAATGCTGGCACACGTCCCAGGAATCAGCTCGCTGAGCATGACCACAAACGGATTCCTTCTCGCCGAAAAGGCCAAGGCCCTAAGAAAGGCTGGACTGCAAAGCATAACCGTAAGCCTACACAGCCTCAAACCCGAACGATTCAGCGAAATAACAGGCGGCGGAGTTTTCCACAAAGTCGTAGAAGGCATCAAGGCGGCGAAGGAGAACGGGTTCCAGCCACTCAAAATTAACGCAGTAATCATCCGAGGTTGCAATGAAGACGAGATAGGCGACTTAGCTGGTTTGGCAATGGCCGGCGAGATTACAGTTCGCTTTATCGAATACATGCCCTTCGACGGGCAACGCCTTTGGGGAATGAAGAAGGTAGTGAGCGGAAGAGAGATTATCCAAACCATTCAAGAGCAGTACCAACTTGAACCCGTGACGAGGGAACCTGGGAGCACGGCGAAAATCTACCGGTTCAAAGATGGCCTAGGCGAGATTGGAGTGATTACCTCGATAACTGAACCGTTTTGCTCAGACTGCGATAGAATACGGCTCTCAGCGGACGGGAAAATTGTTCCATGCCTTTTCGACAAGACGGGCTTCGACCTCAGGCCTTTACTCAGAAACGGGGGCTCCGACGACGCAATTTTAGATTTCATGCGCGACTCTATATCCCGAAAGGCGACCGGCGTGGAAACGCTACTGAAGAAGTTTGATAAACTTGAACACGTTAGGCCCATGCACACAATAGGCGGCTAAATGCTCAGAACGAATGAAGTACGGAAGTACGTTTAAATCTCGAATAATTGATGGAAGAACTTACCATTACAAAATCCCTGAACGCTTAACTTCCTTACAGTTAGCCCAACAGAACAAAACCATGGTAAGAATATGAGTGAACAATCAAACCTTGTCCGAATCGGAAAGAAACCCATCATGAACTACGTAACCGCATGCGTTACCCTCTTCAATTCAGGAAATGGGGAAGTTATGGTTAGGGCGAGGGGGCAGGCGATAGAGAAAGCTATCGATACGGTGCAAATGCTTAAGCGCAGTTTCCTCAAGGATGCTCAAATTATTAGCATAAACTTGGGTTCGGAAGATGTCACTCGCTTTGATGGCACTAGAGGAAACATCTCAACAATAGAGATAACCCTCACCCGCGAAAACGAAGAAGATTACGAAGAGGAAGAAACCGTCCAAGCGGAATGAGTAATCTACCTGATTCAAATTCATTTCCCCGCATCATTGGCGCAGGCTTAGAGAAATGCATACGATCTCCGATTAGTCCTTTCATTGCTCCTGGGCACAGTCAATGGTCACCTCTTCTTTTGATGCGTTTCTGAGTGGCGTTTTAGCAGGGTATGGAATTGCGATTCCAGTGGGCCCAATTGCTATTCTAATCCTTGAGCTAGGCCTCCGTCGAGGTTTCAGGGTTGCCTTAAGCGCCGGGGCTGGCGCTGCATCAGCGGACCTGATCTATGCATCGGTTGCAGCTCTCGCGGGTACACTACTGGCCTCACTTCTCCAACCTTTCGCGCCTATCCTACGCGCCGGAAGCGCAGCAGCGTTGATCACACTGGGCGCATGGTTGCTATATCACGGAAGAAATCGCTCAGATCGAACACACAAACCCAGGCTCAGAACCACGAGTTGCCCACAGACCTACGCAATGTTCCTTGGGTTAACACTTCTGAACCCCGTAACCGTAACATACTTCACAACTCTAATCCTAGGAATGCATGGCTTTTCCTCATCATCTGCAAACGTAATCCTCTTCATCTCCGGAGCTTTCATTGCCTCGTTCTCTTGGCAGAGTTTCTTAGCATCGATCAGCGGCGTAGTGCACAAGCATATTTCCGCAAAACTACAATTGACAACATTCATGGTCGGAAATTTCGTGATAATTGGATTTGGCGTTGCCATATTACTAGGGCTCTACATCTAAGGCTGTAGAACAATCATTTGTTCGCATGGCCGTAACTGTGAGGTTTGCGCACTTGAGTAAGCCCCATAAAGGAAGCGTCGCTCATTCAAAAAAATCTCGGGAACATGTATCAGAACTTCTCGAGCGCGTCGGCCTCTCGCCTGCCGACTCGTTCTACTTTCGCTATCCCCATCAACTTAGCGGCGGGCAGAGACAAAGAGTTGTAATTGCAAGAGCGCTTTCGATCGGTCCGGAATATCTCGTCGCCGATGAGCCCGTGGCAATGGTTGACGTGTCCGTCAGAGCACAAATCATGGACCTGCTTCTAACCATGCAGAGAGAACTGAACCTCACTATTCTACTCATAACGCACGACCTTGCCGTAGCAAAATACATGTGTAATAAGATAGCGGTAATGTACCTTGGAAAGATCATGGAGTACGCTAGAACCGAGGACCTATTCAGAAACCCTCTACACCCTTACACGCAGGCGTTGCTAGCAGCCGTCCCGATCCCTGATCCGAAAAAGAGATCGGTGAAGAAGATACCTTCCGGAGAGATTCCCAGCGCCTTGAACCCCCCCACCGGTTGCGTCTTCCATCCAAGATGCCCGCGCGTTTTCGGCAAGTGTTCAGTTGAGGTGCCGCGGGTACTGGAGTATGAACCCGGACACTATGTTGCCTGCCACCTGTACTAGTTAAGTTGCAGTTGCGGCTCATGAACGGAAGCCTTTTACAATTCTCAGGCCAAGCGGCCTTCTGTTTGAGGAAACGACCTTGGTAGTTAAAGCCGAGAAACCGAGGATTGTAGTCACACCACCTGGGCCGAAGGCACGCGAACTTCTCGAAAGGGACACGAACATTCTATCGCATTCAGTTGTTAGGTGGTATCCTCTTGTCGCAGAATCGGGGGCCGGATGCTACGTTAAGGACGTGGACGGGAATGAATTTGTAGACTTCAATTCCGGTTTAGTGGTCCTCAATGTCGGCCATTGCCATCCGCGCGTTGTCAAGGCGATCAAGGAACAAGCTGAGAAGCTAATCCATTATTCATGGACCGATTTTTACTACAAACCAATCGTTGACCTCGGCGAACAACTTACCAAGATTACGCCAGGAATGTTCCGAAAGAAGGTTTTCTTCTCGAATAGCGGTGCCGAAGCGAACGAGGCCGCGATGAAGATGACGCGGTGGCATACTCGGAAACAACTCTTCTTGGCCTACACGGGGTCATTCCATGGCCGATCCTTCGGAACAATGAGCCTGACTGCGAGCAAACCGGGACAGAGGCGGCACTTCTTCCCGCTGGGGCAGGAAGTTACACATGTTCCGTACCCGTACTGCTACCGGTGTCCCTTCGGGCTCACTTATCCTGAATGTGATATGTGGTGTGTCGACTTCATTGAAGAGGAGGTGCTGAAGAAGTTTCATCCCCCCGAAGACACCGCCGCTATGTTCATCGAATCCATCCAAGGCGAAGGAGGGTACGTCGTCCCACCTGACGACTACTTCCAGCGCCTCAAGAAAATCCTCGACAAATACGACATTCTTCTAGTCGATGATGAAATCCAGTCAGGAATGGGACGGACAGGAAAATGGTTCGCCATCGAGCATTGGGGAATCACGCCCGATGTCGTGACATCAGCTAAGGCGCTCGCATCAGGTCTACCAATAGGGGCAACCATCGCCAAAGAGGAAATAATGGACTGGGACGGGGGCTCGCATGCCAACACCTTTGGCGGAAACCCCATAGCCTGCGCGGCTGGGCTCCAAGTAATTGATATCATAAAGGAGGAGAAACTCCTCGAAAATGCAACCCGCCAAGGTGCATATCTGATGAAACGCCTGAAAGAGATGCAGCAGAAATACTCGATCATAGGCGATGTCCGGGGCAAAGGGCTCATGGTCGGAGTAGAACTCGTTAAGGATAAGGGAACGAAGGAACCGGCCGCTCAAGAAACTTTGGATATCATGAACAAATGCTTCAAACGTGGCCTAGCAATCATCACCGCCGGTAGGTCAACGATGCGATTCGCTCCCCCTCTCATCATAACACATGAAACAATTGACGCCGGTCTGGAAATATTCGAGGGCGCTGTGAAAGAAGTAGCTGCGCAACTCAACTAGCCCGCTGTTCTAGGCCGACAAGAAAAGCCCAAACTGGCTTGCGCTTAAGCCTTAACTGCTATCGTGATATTCTCGATGCGTGCCGCAAGTTCGTTCGCAATGTCAAGCAAACTGTTTTAGGGGTAGATGCTGACAGTTCGGTTCAACGTGTGTTTCTTGAAGGCACGATACGCAGTCGCCATCTTGATCGTATGTATTCCATCATTGCTGGCAACTGTCGGCAGTGCGAATTACGTCACGTTCGCATCCCAGGTAAATCAGGTAAGAACGATTACAGTTGGTAGCAGTGTTATTACATCTCTGGCACAACATCAACAACTGATCAACAGTCCCTTCAAGGTAGTCTCTACAACGGGGACAAATTTGCACTGTGAGTTTTGGAATTTCAATTTCACGGGCAATCAAGGACAGTATGTTGCTGGCAATTTCACATCAGACATCGCGCTTGACTTCTATGTCATACAAGATACTAGCTACCAAAGTTGGTTGAAAGTAGGAAGTTGTGGGAATGTGGCAGATGCAATCACGAGTCAACTAGGCACGATGGCGTATAGTTTCGATGTAGCTCTCCCAAGCTCTGGGAGATGGGACCTTGTTCTCGTAAACTTTTCCAATACTAGAGATGCGGACGGATTCATGGTGGGTTACCTATCAGCTGGGAGTTATACGTCAACCCAAGAATTGCTCAGTACAATTACTCCAACAAGCACATTCACGAGCGCAACTACGCCGTCAACGAGCATTCCAGGTTTTCCAGTCGAATCGATTGCAGGCGGCTTAGTGGCTGGGCTAGCAGCGTTAATGATTCTGAAATACCGAAGGCGGAGAGGACAGAGAACTACAAGCTAGTTACCATAATCCGCAGTCAATTCTGCACGTTCCCGTTAGTCGACTAGTCTAGAATTCCAACTCAAGATGTTGCGCTTATTCTGAAAAGTGATTCGAATATCTAAGAGGCTTCGCATATGGGAAAGCATATCTTGGTTCCTGCTTGGATTATTGGTTGTGATCGGAATGGAAGTAAAGCGTGTAGGAGTGTTAGGCGCTGGCCTCATGGGGCACGGTATCGCACAAGTTTGTGCACAGACCGGCAAATTTGATGTTGCCATGAGAGATATTGAGCAACGATTTATCGACAACGGAATGAAAATGGTTCGAGACAGCCTCCAACGATTTGTCAAAAAGGGAATAATGAGCGAGAATGAATCCAAAGAAATCCTGAATCGAATTCACCCAACGCTCGACCTGAAAGAAGCTGTACAAAACGCGGACCTAGTCATTGAAGCCGTAACCGAGAACCCTCCGCTCAAGAAGCAGGTCTTAGCTGAAGTTGACAAGTACGCGCCAGCTCACGCAATAATCGCTTCAAATACGTCTTCAATCAGCATTACTGAGATAGGGGCCGCGACGAAGAGGCCTGAGAAAGTTTGCGGTATGCACTTCTTCAACCCACCCCAACTCATGAAGCTCATTGAGATCGTACGCGGTTTGAAGACATCAAACGAGACCGTGGAGACTATCAAACAGGTGACTGCAAAGCTGGGTAAGGAACCAGTTGTTGTTAAGAAAGACACGCCAGGGTTCATTGTAAACCGCATCCTTATCCCTGCCCTTAACGAGGCGGCTTTCCTCGTAGCCGAAGGCGTTGCCGAGCCGGAGGATATTGACAAGGCATGCGTACTCGGTCTAAATTGGCCTATAGGCCCATTGAAATTACTCGACTACATCGGCATCGATACAACGCTCTTCATTGCAGATGTTATGGTGAACGAAACTGGCGACCCGAAGTTTCGGCCCAGCAGCCTACTCAAACAGATGGTACGAGCAAACCTGCTCGGAAGGAAGACCGGGCGGGGATTCTACGACTGGACGGAGAACAAATGAGGAATTCAGCCTTCAAAATTGAGGTTTAAAATCATCCGTCATAGCGCCAATCCCAGCCAATCCCACTGCAAATCCTCTCCCGGCTTTGAATTCGGCGTGGTCCATCGCAATAGCGTAAGCTATGATGACGTACGGCGTGAGTTCTTCGCTTAGAATTTCGATGCCGTATGAATCCCGAACGCTGACCCACTTCTTGTTGATTTGGGCGATCTCTGCCCCAGAGGGGGATTGAATTGAGAAATTATGTTCACTTATGTTCCCCTTGATTCGCGCAACCTCCGCCCCCGAACCATCCTCAAGCCACCACTCTGAGCCTAACAGTTTGAGAATTTTCTTCTTCACAACCGCGACGAGGTCTTGTGCATCATAAATTTCAAACGTCGGCCGCACAGTGAGCACCTTTCCTCGCATCTCACCCAACCTACCGCCGTCCGGCGTTTCAAAGTAGAACTGTGGCCCCCAGCTCACAATTTTCTTTTTCACGTAAGCGAGAAGGTTACCGTTTCTATCCTTGATGCCGAACGTATCTCTTAGCGCCACAAGCTTCTGTTCAATTATGTACGCCCTACCCGAAAAAACTGAACTAGACGTAGCACTTCCGGAGGCCAGTGTTTTGGCGGTGTCCAATTGCTTACCGCAACTGGTGCAGAACTTCACATTATCCGGGACCGTATTCCCACAGGATGGGCACTGCATATTTCGAACGGCTCGCAGACGTGAGCATTGGTTTGACTGTAATATGCCTACCGAGTCAGGCGTTTCCCTACTGAGCTTATATCGTGTAGAACTGAAATGTTCTGAAAGCCGAGGTTAGCTGATGCCTAAGAAGCCATCCAAGAAACGGGGGTCGAAATTGAGGAAGTTTAACTCAGTTCCGAAGGAGTTTCACACGGTTACGCCTTACCTTGCGATCAATGGGGCTGCGGAGGCGATTGAGTGATACAAGAAGGCTTATGACGCGAAGGAGTTGGCCCGGGAGCAGGGTCCTGGCGGAAAGCTGATCCATGGGCGGATTCAAATTGGTGACTCAATCATCATGCTCTCCGATATATTCCCAGGCGCACTACACAAGGATCCACGCGAACTTGGAGCTTCATCGGTGACGCTTCACATCTACTCGAAGGATGTGGACGCTCTTTGGAGGAGGGCAGTTGAGGCTGGTGCGAGTCGATATGCGGCTTGATGACATGTTTTGGGGCGAACGCTACGGCCAGCTGACCGACCCGTTCGGCTACGCATGGTCGCTATCAATGCGCATCCAAATGTCCCCAGAGGAAATGGAACGGAAACGCCAAAAAGCAATGAAGATGTTTGAGCAGGGACAACACCCCGGACACGATGAGTCACCAAGGACAACGTAACCTATGAAATAGCAATCTCAAGACACACGCTAGTGTCGGGTCGGCAAATGTCTAACATTTTATCGTTGAACTAAACCGTTATAGCAACTGATTCCTTTGTGATATTTTCTTGAAATGAAAAAATACTCCGTTCACGTTGTGTATCCTCACATTGCCCGATATAGCGTGTAGAAATTGCGCAACCATACTTCGTCGTTGTAGATCAAGAAGGTTGATACGGGGTCGAGGAATAGAGTCGTCTTCACCCGTCAGAGTTCCTTCAAGTCTTTCGGCGTGTCGACATCTCGCAGAACATTGGAAGAACCGGTCTCAACGAATCGCACTGTCCCTTCATGTTTCTTAACCACTGCTTTCAACCCGAACGACTGCTCGTCGATCTGTTCGACTTCGTTGAAGAGCTGCCTATCAAGCAGAATCGGATGTCCCGGCTTACTTTCGTGGGCTGCCACGATTATTGTTCCCTTTCGACGAGCATATTCGTCGATGACTAGATTGATTGAATTTGCATCTATCTTGGCTACATCGCCCGGTAGAATGAGTATAGCTTGCGTCGTTTCGCCAACTTCTTTGAGTCCCGCCTTCACGGAGCTGCTCTGTCCCTTCTCGTAGTCTTTGTTCACTACGAATCTGCAGGGGAGGTCCTCGAGAGCTTTCTTGATTTTTTCGGCTTCCCAGCCGAGGATTACGATCATTTCATCCGCCTTGGACTTGAGTCCTGCTTCAACCACTCCGCGGATCATCGGTTGGCCTTCAACCTTGATCAGTAGCTTATTTCTACCATGCATCCGACTGGATTTGCCTGCTGCCAGAACAATGAGTGAAAGCATCGGAGTTCGACCAGTTTATAGTGACATGGGTAGGAAATCTGCGACGCCGGGTTCACCTACCACCTGTTCGTCCTCGTATAATATCTCTCCTCGACGCACAGTCAGGATAGGCCACCCTTTCAAAGTCCAGCCTTCATATGGAGTCCATCCAACCTTGTAATGCAAAGCTTCGGCCCGAACTTTCCGTTTTGCCTTAAGGTCAACGATTACCAGGTCCGCGTCAGCACCTTTCTGGATTACGCCCTTTCTAGGGTAGAGGCCGAATACTTTTGCCGGGTTCTCGCAACATATTCTCTGAATAGTCGTCAGGCTAATTCGGTCTTTGTTTACTCCTTCACTCAGCAGGACAGGAAGCATGGTTTCGATTGCTGGAACGCCGCCCCAGGCCTTCCAGATATCGGTCCATCCAACTTCCTTCTCGACGCGCTCCCCGGGCGCATGTTCTGAAGTGATTATGTCAATGGTTCCATCACGAAGACCCTCCCAAAGCGCCTGAACATCTTTCGGACCCTTCAGCGACGGGTTCATCTTCAAGTACGGTCCCTGTTTCTTCATATCTCTACGCGTGAAGGTTAGGTAATGGGGGCAGGTTTCTGCAGTCAATCTGACCCGCAGGCGCTTATTTTTCCGAACAATCTCGACGCCCTCTCGAGTGGACATGTGAGAAATGTGGAGCCGGGCCTTCAGCGCCCGCGAGAATTCAACAACCTTCCTAACCGCTCGCTCCTCGGCCACATTGGGCTTCCACTCACTATGTGCTCTAGGGTCCTTTCTACCCTCCGCAGTAAGCCTGCCAAGGTTTTCGTTAGCCGTTTGCTCGTCTTCAGCGTGCACGTTCAGAATCGAATCTTGCATTGAGGTCTCGCGCATCAGAGACATGAGCGTGTGGTCGTCGGAGTAGTAAGGTTTGCATGTGAAGGTCTTGAATGATCGAACACCCAAACCCGCGATTGCCGCTATGTTAGGAAGGTTGCTGAGGTTCATCATCCCAGCGTGGAGGGCGAAATCGATCAATGAATTTCTTTTTCCCAGCTCGATTTTAGCTTTTACACGCTCCGGGGTGTCGACAGGGGTCGAAAGAACCATCTCGACTACAGCCGTCACGCCCCCTGCTGCAGCGGCAGAGGTACCAGTTGTGAAGTCCTCGCGATTCGTGAAGGCAGGGTCATGGAGATGAGCATGGCCGTCCACCAAGCCTGGTAGGATGAGGTTACCTCCCGCATCGATTCGCTTGTCAACCTGCTTGGATTCCGCGATGCCAACGGATTTTATTCTTTCATTCTCGATAACAATACTCGCCTTGACGAGGCGACCCGACCGCAGAACCTTACCGTTTTCAATTAGAACAGATTGCAATATCTTTCCCCTATTCTACCGAGACTTAGTTATCATTGAATCTGAGTTCATGCCACTGCTTGTCAAAGGGATTCCGGTGGGCAAATTATCCCAGTTTGGCTTTACGAGCAATTGTCGCAGCTAAAGCTTGGCCCATTTTACAGTAACCTGAGACATCGGGGTGAAGTCCATCCGGTGTACTGAGCAGCCGGTCTTTGTTGCGCGGGTCCCTGACGGCCAGATTAGTATCGCAGAAGAGAATTCCAAGTCGATTCGCGGCATTCTTTATCCAATTGTTTAGGTCACTGATTGTTCCTGTTTCACGAGTCGACGCCATGTTGTAGGGAAGTACTGTGGCTGCAACCGCAGTAATTTTTGCAGCGAGGGCTTTCTCATACATTGTGAGCAGATGTTTCTTTGTAAATCCTAAGGGGGCGCCTTGGTAAACGTCATTGACTCCTCCTAGGATCACAACGTAATTTGGCGACTCCGACAGGACATCGCGTTCGAACCTGGCCAGAATCTCATCCGACCTCTGACCATTGATGCCACGATTTAACACGGTCCACTCGGGATGGGCTTTCTTCATCCAGTAGGCGTACTGGCTTTCGGGATTGCCTCGGCCGGTAGGTGGGGCTTCAAGCGGGGAAAGGAAGCCTGGGGTGCCAGCCGTCGTGGAATCCCCCAAGCCAACTGTTCGCACCTTCGAAGTAGTCAGAGTAACTCAGCCGTCTTCATCTCAAATAGGAACCTATTTTATCGAAAGGTGTTGCTACTCTGGTTGGTCTTCATTATTGGTTGACCTTCTCATAAGAAATGGTGTTTTAGTCACGATGGATAGTCGCCGACGGATATTGGAAGGTCATGCCGTCGCGATAGAGCAAGGCAAGATTGTAGAAATCGGTGGGGCTGTCGACCTGCAGAAGAAGTACCTTACAGCTGAGGTCTTGGAGGCGTCCGGCCGTATCGTAATGCCGGGTATTGTCTGCAGCCACTCGCACTTGTACGGCATGTTGCTGAGAGGAGCAGCGCTGAAGATAACGCCGCCCTCAGATTTTACGCAAATTCTTCAGCGTGTTTGGTGGCCGGTGGACGAAGCGATGAGTTTCGAGGATGCCTACGCAAGCGCTTTGGTTGCTTCAGTTGAGTTCGCTAAGTCAGGTGTGACAACTTTCGCGGACACCTATTCAGGGCCCAACTCAATTTCAGGCGTATTGGACCATATTGCGCGTGCCGTCGAGGAGGTCGGGATTAGGGGTTTTGTAGCATTCGAAGCGACCGAGCGGCACTCAAAGGATGAGGGAGAGAGGGGGGTATTGGAGAACGTACGGTTCGCAGAGAAAATGCATTCCAAAACTGAGAGCAAAGCCAAACCTCTCTTCAGTATTCACGCTTCCTTCACCGTTTCCGATGACCTCATCAAACGAGTAAAGGCGCTGGCGGTAAAGTACCACGTGCCAATTACTATACATGCCTCAGAAGGGCTGGGAGATCTTCACCACAACTTGGAGAATTACGGTAAGCGGACAGTGGAGAGGTTACGTGACGTTGGACTGCTTGGGCCTGACGTGGTCTTAGCTCACTGCGTGAACCTCGATGAAAACGAAATCCACATCATTGCCCAAACAAATACCGGAATAGCACACAACCCCATGAGCAACATGTTGAACGCTGTCGGAGTTGCACCAGTTCTTAGAATGCTGGAGAAGAGAATCAACGTGGGTTTAGGAAATGACGGATACATATTCGACATGTTCGAGAACATGCGTGCAGCCTACTTACTGCACCGAGTATACCACAAAAACCCAAACGCAATCGACCCTTACACCATCTTAGAGATGGCGACCGTAAACGGAGCAAAGTTGTACGGCATGGATAAGGAGTTTGGGTCCATAGAGCCTGGCAAGAAGGCGGACATCATTATAATCAAACCGAACTTACTCCCCACACCGCTCAACGCCAACAGCGTCGTAGGCCATCTAATCAATACCGTAGATGGAGACGATGTTGAAGCCGTTCTTGTCAACGGCAAGTTCATCGTCAAGAATAAGCAACTTCTCACGTTTGACGTAGAGAAAGCTCAATCCATCTCACAAATCGCCGCAGCGAAATTGTGGAAACGATTGGAAACTACGCAGCCCCAGGTAGATTCACTAAAGAAATGAGCAAAGATCGTTTTCAGTGTGGCTAGTTGGAATACAAAAGCGTCGTAACCGCGTTTCTGATTGCCGATAAGAAAATCCTTCTGCTAAAAAGAAGCGAAAGGGTTGGGACACACAAGGGCAAATGGGCAGCGGTAAGCGGCTACCTTGAAGGAAGTGAAGTTCCCCTTTATCGCGCGCAAATCGAAATACAGGAAGAGCTCGGTCTATCCTCCGAGGATATCAGCTTTGTGAGGGCAGGTGAGGTCCTTCGCGTGTATGACGAGCAATCGAAGACTGTCTGGGTTGTTCACCCATTCCTGTTTGATACGCGTTCGAATACAATTACGCTCGATTGGGAAAATGCGGAATGCAGATGGATTCATCCCGATGAACTAAGGTCGTATGAAACGGTCCCGAAACTCGAAGAGACGTTTGACCGCGTCCGCTACGACTTCGAATCTGCTCCAGAAGAGCTCATCAAGGTATTGACGGGAGTCGACGCTATTGCGAAGGATAAGGTTCACGGGGCCAGCACAATTGGCCGGAGCGCACTTCAGCTACTAGCTACGGCCACTGAAATTTCAGGGACCACAACTAGGGAGGAAATGTTTTGCAACCTCTTATTTGCGGCGTTAAAGTTGCGCAAGGCGCAACCAGCTATGGCGAATGTAAGAAATCTGGTTGGCATGTTGCTGTTCTCGGCCGCTCGGAAGAATGGCTCGGCTTCCGCTGCCGATTACCGGAAGTTAATCCGGTCGCTAGTTGAACAGACGACTCAACGGTCAAGCCTTGCGTCGGAGGACGCCTCGAGAAACGCTGTTTCCATATTGCCAGAGGCTGGCCATGTCCTCACCCACAGCTACAGCAGCACTGTCCTCAGGGCACTGGAATTAGGCATGAAGAGTAGGAAACAATTCGAAGTTTATGCCACCGAATCATATCCAGGAATGGAGGGGAAGAATCTCGCTAAGGACCTCGTGGGTCTGGGTGTGCCTGTGAAACTCGTCGCCGATTCATCGGCTGGTTCAGTCATTCCGGATGCTGATCTCGTGTTGGTTGGGGCAGACAGCGTTCTGACGGATGGTTCCCTACTTCACAAGGTCGGAACCGAGAGCATCGCTGCCGCAGCAAAAGAACTGGAAATTCCCTTCTACAGTGTCTGCGAGTCGATGAAGTTCAGTACGGCCGATTTTCTAGGTGAACGGATTCAGGCTTCAAACGGCCTTTTCGACATTACGCCACGTCACGACGTTTCGGAATACATTACGGAAACTGGCGCGGTAGAACCGAGCGAAGTAGAAAATCGGATAAGACTCATGCTCAAGGAAATCTATCCATAATAGGGAGCTAAGATTCTAGGCTCACTAGGTCGATGATCTTTGAGCGGCATTCCAGAAGTAGATATGAGAATTAGAAAACTAGTGCAGTCAGTCTTTCGCTCCCAGGGAATGTTGCGGGAATATTTCACTGACCTTTTCCCGTATATGCGTGAAGCCGTGCGGTATTTCAATCTGGAGAAAGCTTGGGAAAATGTCTATGCCGAGGTGCTCACGGGAGATTACGAGCTTGACCGCTTGTCGTTATTCCTAAACCGGCTGTACATCGAAGATAAGCAACTCTTCGCCTCATTCCTCGGGTATGTCACGAAAGAGCTCTTCGACAGATTTCATGAACCGAAAGAAAACCTCAGGTGGTTCTTGGAAGAGCTTAAGGAGCTAGGTTTCAACTGGGAAGGCAAGAAACTAGTCCCTGTTGAGACTTGAGATTAAGCCCCTTGTCTACATGACTTCATGACCGATCTTTGATAGGGGGAGTACCTCCTCTGGTGGCGGGGTTCCGCGAAAGAGTATGTAGAAGCCTACAGCGCCCGCCAAATATGCTGCTCCGCCGATTAGTAGAGGAGCGGAGAGCGAGAGTGATGAAGCCTGGCTTAGGAAATAGCCCGCTAGAATCGGACTAACGGAATTTCCTATCCCCCAGATTGTGTAAGTTATCGCTGATGCGGAAGCCCGTTCGTCGGGCGTTACCGTTCCCATCAAGTAAGATTGTTGCACTGGCCATGCTAGGTTCATCAAGAAGTTACGCACAATAAAGATAGATGCAGCGAACTGGTAGGTTGGCGCAAGAACCATTGACGCCAGCAGACTGGCTGATAATCCCTGCGTTATTAGAACACTCTTAGGGGTTCCCAAGCTTTTCGTCAATCTCGGAACTATTGGTACAACGATGAGTGACGTCATTTCGGCTACCGCGAACCATGGGCCGAGAGACGTTTCACTTGTCCCATACACCCTATTGAACCAGAGGGAAAGCAGCTGGAGGCCAATTCCGGATCCAAACCCAACTAACCCTAAGGTCGCTGAAAACTTGGCGATTTGAGGGCGCGATTTCTTGGGGAGGAAGTTCCATCGATGTCCGTCAGGACTTTGTGGAATCGCTTTCGACTCAGAAATTGGTAAGAGAACTAACCCCGACAAAATCGAGAGGCCCACAAAAATCAGAAATGGGTACTCGTAAGATGCTAGGAATGTTGATTTGAACTGTGCGCGCAAAAAGGCTGGAATAACACTCGCAGCTGACCCTGCGGTTAGTGCAATCGTCCAGATACCTTGCGACCATGCGAAAGCTTTGGTTCGCTCTTTCGTTCCCGCCTTTTCGGATATGAGTGCCGTCCACGCCGGTGTCCAAACTGCGGTACTGAAACCACCAGCTAACCCAATTCCACCAATTGCGCCAGCTATTAACAACGAGTTCAAGTCGCGGGTAAGTGCGAAGAATATGTAAGCCAAGGTCGCCGATAGGAAGCCCCAAACAACGAAGGGCTTCCTACCATAACGGTCGGCTGCAATCGCGAAAGGTATTAACCCAATCGTGCTTGCAAAAGACGAAGCAGCTGTTATTGCACCGATTACCTCGCCTGAGAAACCTAGATTGCTCAAGTAGATCGGCAAAACGACGAGCGTGTAACCGAGAGGTAACGCGTTAATGCCCATTGCAACAAGCAGAAGTTTGACGTCAAGTGCGTTGTGTGACTCGTGGCCACTCATTGAATGGACCCCAATAAGACTCTAGGACCAAACAATCCTCCGGTCTAGAGCCTACCGTGCTATTCACATTGCTGTCTCATAGACGCGAAGTAAGAGTTGTTGCTCTACTGACAGATCATTAGGCAGTTGCCGACGCGGTGTTCACCGCGCGGATAACCAAAGGCAATTGGCTCGCTGTAAACGTAGCCTAAGGGCAGGCCGTAGGATGGATAGTAGCCGTAGAATGGATAGTAGCCGTACGATGGGTACGACATGTAAGGTGGATAGCCATAGTACTGGTACGGGGAGTACTGGTACGACGAGTAGCTGTACGGGTAACCACAACCACAATAGCTCATAATCAAATACCTAAACCTCCCACCGCAAGGCGCTAAATTAAGCCTACGCAAGATTTAGCAAGACTGTGTAAATTCTCAGGCAAATAGTCGCTAACAATATTCTGAGATTTGCACTCATCACAGCAATGCATGGTCTGACTGTTTCAGTCCCCAACTCACCTTCCGTATTGGTTCAATCCTGACGAAAGGTGCTTCACCTTCCTTCCGAGGCATTTCACGAACCCAATCGAATTTCTTGTGAAAAACGTCATAAATCTCACGGAACTCCGGTCATCTATCGAAGGTCTTAGCCCGTCCTTGGACGAGTATACCGCGATTAGACGCGTTGCCAAAATCGATGAGTAACGCGACTTTATCGTTCCTCTGGAGATTGCGGTATTTTCTTGTTCCGTAATCAGTTGCCACCCAGAACGCGTCCGAACTATGGGCGTAACAGTCCGGAACCAGATGCGGGATTCCGTCCGGGCCCGCTGTGGCGAGTCTTGCTACATCATTATCCTCGATGAACCGTTTCTCAGCTCTAGTGAATTCCAAAGTGACTCGCTCGAACAGACCAAATGGCCCAAAACTAAAACTGCCACCTATTGACGTAAGAAACCGTCTTCAACGTGATCAGCATCAAAGATTGATGGCCTGTACGTTCGAGTACACAAACCAACTTCGCTCAAACCTTGTGTCTAAGAGGCACTTCCACGGACTTCCCACGCATTGATCTGAAGACCCAGCTCTTTTCCTTACCATTCACTGTACCAACGTAGAGAAGGGGGTTGTATTTTGAGAGGTTCCAGTAATCGACAAAATCGCTATTCGCCATTGCGTTTACTGCTTCGCCGACCACGAGTTCATGTGTCCCGGTTCGGTGCGTTTCGTTGAGGCGGCATTCCAGGGCCGCGGAGGCTTCTTGGATTATGGGTTGGGATGTTCTCTTGCCTTTGATTGTCTTGAAACCGGTCGCCGAGAGTTTGTTAGTGTAGGTTTTAGCTGAGGTCTCACCAAGCTCACCAATCTGTCTGGCCTGAGAGAAGCCTAGCCAATTTATCCCGAACGCCCGTGCGCCCATAATCATTCTGTAGGTCTCATGTTCAGGTGCGATGGCAACTCCGATCAAGGGAGGGTTGAACGAGAGGGGCATGCACCAGATAGCAGGCATTCCCCCAACCCGCCCCTCAAATTCAGAAGTGATAACGACTGGAACTTGCGGATAGAACAATCTGTGGACCCTAGCTAGGTCAACGTCTTTCCAGGGCATGGGCAATCATCATCAACCTTTAATGAATTCCACTATTATTTGTTACAAGGCAATACTCTTGGAGGACAAGTGCTTGATCAAAGGCATCGTAATGGACATGGACGGAACGATAACGAAGTTCAACCTCGACTACATGGCTGCTCGACGCGAAGCATTGCGGGAACTTGACAAATTAAATCTGCGCACGCCGGAAGTGAATGAACAACTCAGCCTCTATCTTATCCTCAAGAAATTGAAGGAAGAACTGGATACTGATAGTTTCACAAGCCTCCGGCGAAAATTCTACGGCCTTCTTGAGGACATGGAAGTCAAAGGCGCCAACGAGGTTACCTTGTACCCGGGTGCTGTGGAGACGCTTCGAATGCTCCGTTCTCGCGGCCTGAGAATTGGACTAGTAACGAACAACGGGCATGCCGGCACGGAGATAACTCTCAGGCGGTACCACCTGACAGCGTTCTTCGACGCTATCGTTACGAGAGATGACTGCGAAGAGATGAAACCGGACGGCGCCCCGGTTCGAAAAATTCTGACAAAAATGAATATCCGACCCCAAGAAGCTATTCTTGTAGGCGATGGTGTCATCGACATCATGGCGGCGCGAGCGGTAGGGTTGCCATCGGTTGCTGTTGCCACGGGGCCATTCTCGAGCGATCGATTAATTCAAGCGGAACCAGACTATCTTCTAGGATCAGTAAACGACCTGCCGTTACTCATCGAGCAACTGGGTGTGATTGGTCAACGTCAATGTTGACTTAAGTAGGAATTGGGAGGATCCCAACTAATGCCGGGTCGTTTGGGGGCTCGTATTTGATTTTTTGCTTTCTCGTATCGAGAACATATATTTGGCTTTTAAATGGGGTCAGGTAATATTTACCGTATCATAACTTTGAGGGAGGGATAGAATTGCAAACAAAAGGAGCACAAAGCAAAATGGCCACTCTATTTCTATACGCAGCAATAATCCAAGGCGCCATCGCGGCAGTGATCACATTTCTAGGTGGCTTCGGTGACCAAATCGGCTTGTACCCGGTTGCAGTCTCCAGAGTAATCGCAAGTGGAGAAGCAGGAACTTGGTTCACCGTAGGATACCTCACCTACTTGACAGTCGGCGTGGTCGGAATCGCGGTGACTTCACTGTTTTACTTCTTCATTGAGACTGTGCAGGGCAGGACCTACAAGGGTCCATCGAAAATATTAGCTTGGATACATCTAGTTCTTGGCAACATCGGCGTAGCGGGCGCAGCATTACTAGCCATGTCAGGTGGTTACCGTGGTGGTGCTGCCATGCAACCTGCTATGTTCGGAGGTATGGGATGGAACGAAATGCAAGTACACGTGAACATCCTACAATACTACACTGAGCCAATAGCGATCTTTCTAATTCTCGGCTTAATCGGATTCTTCGCCGGAGGATTAGGATATCTGCTCGCAATGCGTTCCAAACAATAAACTAAGACTGCGCATCCCAACTCTCCCCCACCTTTTCTTTCTATGATTCATTGTTTGAGCCAAGAGGTCAGCCGGCTCGCGTGCCATTAGGTACGGGGCGTTCGGGTACCGCAAGCACGGGTGTGATTCCATCCGCATAGCCTATGTCGAATAACATTCCTTCCGAAAGTTTTCCAAATATCCTCTTGGGTTCGAGGTTGACAATGAATAGAGCCTGTTTTCCTTCAACCTCCTTCGAATTTTGGCGTTCCACTCTCATTCCGGCCAGTATGCTTCTTTTATGGTCTCCGAAGTTCACAGTCAGCTTCACCAATTTGTCCGATCCTTTCACTTCCTCAACAAGGTCGATTGTCCCAACTCGAATGTCAATCTCGTTTAGTACGTCAATTGGGACGGATGGTTTGACGGGGGCAGGTTTTATGGCGGTCATAGTGAACGGGATGATTTCGACTTCCAGCAATAAAAGCTGAAACGTGCCACCCTTACGGAATCGTTCCGTGTTCACAACTTGGCGGCGTCAACTACGAAAGTTGCGCCGTAGTAGGCGAGGATTAATCCAAAGGCGATGAGGACGAGCTTGTAGTATCTTGAACCGACAATAGCCCTACCCTTCTTGCCCAGGTGAGCTATTGCCGTCAGAAATGCATAGTCCATCCAGACATGGGAGGCATACATTATCAGTACGCCGACGATGGCTGCAAAAGCTAAAGCTTGGACGATTAGAATTGAACCTATGGTTAGCCACCAGAGAATAAAGTAAGGATTAAGCCCGGTCAGCGCCAAGCCGAGAACGAGAGAACTGGCGGGCAAATTTTTCGTCGTGGGAATTTTATCGGGTCGAGGTTTGCTCCTGAGCGTTCCATAGATTTGCATTACACCGAAACCAATTAACCCCGCGCCTCCAACCAGACCGATTATTCCTTTAATCATCGGTTGACTCGCGGCTGCG
>JBEKSC010000029.1:0-32912 GCA_049517415.1 Bathyarchaeia archaeon | reverse complement strand
AGCTGCACCGAGAACTATCAGCATACGCACGAGATCGCTTAACGCCCATCTCTCTTTCTGGGCCACGCCCTTGACACGAAAGAGAAGCAATCTTGGAACTCGAATCGACCAACGCCTATAACGCGCGGCCGGCGCCAGCGCTGCGGCCACGTTCAAACACCAGCCGCTGTTGTCTTCTCCTTCTTCTCCGCATCGAGCAGGCTTCTGATTATCCCACTAACATCACGGTTCACTTGCTGTTGGTTGAGAAGCTTGATGATCTGCCTATCTATCGCCTGTCTCTTCTCCAACAGGCGTAGGTACTTCTGTTCGAGGGCTTTGTCTTCGCCTGCAAGCTCCTCAGACGTAGGGATGCGAGAATGGTTCGGCAATTTCTTCTTTCGTGGCATTCTCGCCGACCTCGAGAACCAACCTTAATGCGCACGGTAGTACGCGGAAGCGAGTTTTCGTTCTCGAATTATTTTCTGCTCGAATATGCTTGCGATCGTTTGCCCATCCAACTGAACAATATAAGAATCCTTCAGGAACCTTAGTAGAAGTGTCTTTCGTCTCTAGATCGCACTTTCGTAAGCCCGAAGTGTACTGCGCAGGAGACGCAGTAGAACTTGACCACGCGCTGTCGTGCGATGTACGTTCCCTTGGAGCGAAGTTCACGTGCAAGCGACGAGTCCACCAACGAGACCCATTGTGTGTCGCGTTTGGCCTTGTCTCTTGGGACTGGCCTACCGCAGTTGGTGCACTGGATCATCTCGCTTCGCCCTTTGCCTCCTTTGCTTCGTCCGCGGGACTTTCTCTTCTTCGTCAAACCTTATCCGCTACCGTAAACTCGCTTGTGCGGCGCTTAAACGTTGTTATGAGGGTTAAGCGTCCTTTGGAGCGGCTAGTAGGATTTGGCGAAGTATGTGACCTTCGTTGCGGTGTTTGAACAGTATATGCAGCTTGAGAATGGTTTTTCGTCCGTGAGAGGGATTGTGCGAATGGTTGCTCCCGTTTCGTTCTTTATGGCCTCCTCGCATTCACTTCGCCCACACCAGCAGGCCCTTACGAACCCGCCGCGGTCATTCAGTGTCTTCTTGAATTGTTCATAGTCAGTCGCTTGGGATATTGAATCGTTGAGGGCTGACTTAGCTTTAGAGTACAGAGACTTTTGTATCTCGTCCAGGCATCTCTGAACTTCACCCAGGATGGCGTCATCTTTGACGGCGAGTTTCTGTGAATTGTCACGCCGAACCAATGTAACTTGATTCTTTTCAACATCTTTCGGCCCGATTTCGACCCGAAGGGGGACCCCCTTAAGCTCCCATTCGTTGAACTTCCACCCAGGGGTGTACTGCTCACGGGAGTCCACGTGCACAGCTACCCCGGCTCTAGACAACGTCTCGGCGGTGGTTCGAACTTTTTCCGCGACGGTTTCGCTCCGCTCAGTCTTGTAGTATATCGGAACGATAACCGCCTGAATCGGAGCGATTCGCGGTGGGACGACCAATCCCTTATCGTCGCTGTGAAGCATGATCATAGCGCTAATCAGTCGCCAGGAAACGCCCCACGAAGTTGTCCAGGCGAAGTGTGTCTGTTCATCCTGCCCCAGGTATTTGATTTGAAAAGGTTTGGAGAAGTTCTGTCCAAGGTTGTGCGAGGTTCCCATCTGTATCGCTTTCCCATCCGGCATCATTGCTTCAAGAGTTGTCGTGTAGAGGGCCCCGACGAATTTCTCTTTCTCGCTTTTGTAGCCAGTTAGTACCGGGGTCGCCATCTGATCCTCCGTGAGTTGACGGTAGAATTCCAGTATCATCATTACCTCCTTGTCGGCATCTTCCTTCGTGGCGTGTACGGTGTGGCCTTCCTGCCACAGAAATTCCGAGGTCCTGATGAAAGGTCGAGTCGCAGTGATTTCAGAGCGCAGTACGGAGTTCCAGAGGTTGATTAAGAGCGGTAGGTCTCGCCAGCTTCGAACCCACCTTGAATAGGCGTCGTTGACGATGGTTTCAGATGTGGGACGAACCGCGAGCCGTTCTGAGAGCTTGTTCTCTCCTGCTTCCGTTACCCAGAATACCTCCGGAGTGAACCCCTTGAAATGCTCGGCCTCTTTCTTGAGGTAGCTTTCCGGAATGAAAAGTGGGAAGTAAGCGTTCGAGTGGCCCGACTCCTTCAGCTTCCGGTCCAACCACTCCTTGATCTTCTCCCATATCGAGTACCCGTAGGGGCGAAGAACCATGAACCCCTTCATGGGAGCGTAGTCAGCGAGTTCTGCCTTGGTCACTATCTGTGTATACCATTCCGAAAGGTCGTCTGCCTTCTTCACAGTAATGCCAATCTCTTTCAACCTCAAAGGCCCAGGCAAGCAAACTCATCCTCCATCAAACGTAGGGCAAGCTCTCGGCTTAACGCTTAGCCTGGTTCATCTCGGCATCGTATCTCGCGAGCAGTCTCTCCAGGAGGAAATTAACGTCTTCGTGACGGGGTTAACTGAGCCTTTCGAGCGAAGTGGACTAGGTCGTGCAGGTCGTTCTCCACATTGAACCTATAGGTTTGAGCGTTGCCGACCCTTCGGCTCTTTCTTACATATCCGCATCTCTCAAGCCTTTTCAGCGAGTTCTGAATAGTTTTATAGTCTAGGTTGGTCGAGTCAGCGAGCATACGGACGGTTTGTTCCATGTTTCCAACTATGATTGATTGGTCGAGCACCTTCGCTATCGCTCTACCTTGCGGGTTTCCGAAGAGGCTAGTTAGTGGCCCCTCTAGTTGAGTTTTCATTAATCTTCACGGTAAGTTGTGCATGTAATAGCTCATATAAAAGGTTGTATCTAAAACCACGGAGAGTGGATTAGATTCCAAAGCTGAAAGAGGGCGACCCAGCGCACGTTCAAGGGTTCATACTATACAAACTCTGGATGATGCGATGTTGGGCTAGAGCAGGCAGACACGGTAAGCACATCGACTTGGAAGACGATTTACACACAAACTACGACAAGACGTTTAAGGGCGAAATTTTGTCACAGGCGAGAGAACTGCACACCCGTCAGCTTGCTAGTATATTCAAATCTGAGGGGCGTGACGTGATAGCGGCCGTCTTCCCCTCTGAATCTGTAATACGCGCTGGATTGCCGGTGATAAATGCCTATCTTAGGGCTATAGGAGAAGACCCGTTAGAAGCAGACATTCGAGAGATTATCACAGGTAAGAGGTCAGAGAAGAAAACCCAACTAACGAATGAGGAACTCCGAAAATACGCGAGAATGCACCGACAAGCCCAGAACCGCTAACTAGATCGCATAAGAAACTAACCATTAATGCCAAAAGAGATCCGTTCGATGTCGTCCGTCTCGGAACTGGTGGAGCGGCTCCAAAACCCGCATGTTGAAGCTTTCGATCAGAGAGAAAAGTCGTGCATGTTATGGGTTAGGTAAGATTCTGCGTCAGCCGTGGGAGGCTGACCTACATCGTAGATTCGAGTAACATGGATTGGCTTCCATTCGACAGGTCCTCCACATGCTGGACATTTCTCGTACGTCCGTTCAGTCAATTTGATGAACCTTCTCTTCTCTCTGGCCTGGGGGTTCTCAACCCTGTCTCCGCTTCCCATTTCTCTTTGACGCGGAAACCGTCCCGGGAGTTTAGGCTTCTGACCGAAAAGTTCGACTCGTGTTCTTGAGGGAATTTCTTGATATATGTTGAAAGAGAGCCAATGCTGTCTCGTGCAATCAGCATGAAGACAACGAGCTGAAGAGATAACATAACAAATGAGGCGACAAAGGGTATTGCTCCTAAGACGAAAGGCAAGTCAGGGTTACCGAAAAAACCATTTAGTGCGATAATCACAACGGAAAAGAGTATTCCGCCAGAACCCAACCCTACGTTGTAAGCCATATATCGAGACATGTCACAGTCATGCTCACCGACGTTATCAGACCATCGATCAGACTGTTATCCACATTCTCAAGCCCGCCTTCCGTTGCGTTATTAGGCTCCTGGTTCATGTTTGGTACGTCAGATCGTCATGGAGAAGAAGAAGGGGAAGGGCTAGGCTTGGCTGAGAAACGAAATTTCCCCTGTCCTAAATGCGGCTCACCAGTAGATTTGGTGTACGGTCCGAGAAGCGCTAAGCCAGTTTTTTGCGTCTGTACTAAGTGCGAACTGGGTCGCATCTTGCGGTATGAAGAGGCTGCGTATAGCGGAAAAACGGATTGCGAAATTTGTAGTTTCACCGTTGGCACTGGTGATATGTGGAGCGATCACGTTGAGTTCATGAAGCATTGGGACACCCATAGCGAGAATGAGAAAGAGAGGTACTTCAATTCCTTGCCCAAGTCCGAGCGAACGAGCAATCCTCTTTACGGCTGGGAAAACCGCATGAGGAGAATGTCAGATGACATACGTCGACTCGAAGAGACACTCCTCTTTGTTGACAAACGACCGGTTGAGGAGCGCTTGGCTTTCAAGATGAGATTGCAGGAACTTCAGTCACGGTGGATGTGGTTTGAGGACTACCTAGACTTATGTTTTGCAAGGGGGTTCTTCAAAAGGGAGGAAGGCTAAGGAGATGCGGCCTAGAAACCAGATTGAAACTCGTTGAACTCCGCATGTTTTAGAACAGACAAGAAAAGCAAGCGGAAGAAGCATACTTAGACATGGCCGGGGAACACGCAGACAAGAACTACGATGTTTCCTTTTTTAAGGTGAAATTAGAGCAGGGGGGATTCTATTTCTAGCGGCGTGAAATTTCGAGTAGGCGTTTCTCCCAGCCTTTGCTGTTGAAGAAGGTTGTGCCTTCTTCGAAGTCAGACATTCCGAGGAAATCTCTTTCCGCCTGTCGAGGCGTGCTTATCGAGATTTTGCAATCAAAAGGATGTTCGACTGGGTTAGGAGGCAGGTTTGGCAAATCCACTATTGCGAATGCATGGTCTGTACTCTCGTTGATCCTCAAGAAAAGCAACGCGTATCGTTTCTTAAGCCATTCCTGAATGGCGATAGAATCACATTTTCCCATAATCGATCCACAGAGGGATCTTCGTCAACTGGCGATAATAAGGTCTAACGGAGAAGTCCAATTCGTGACGATTAGCAAATTTGGCGACTCAGAAGGTCTTGACGTACGTGAAGAATGCGAGCGTCGCCGCGAGCCTTCGAATCATAATCTGGAACCTAAGTCAAATCGCCAAACACTGCAGGATCATAGGCGAAGTCACCATCAACCGTATCATGGAGAAGCCTTCAGAAATATGCCAGTACGTCCCAGTACAGTAGACCAGACCAAGTTAGATGCTGAATACAATATTCTGTTTTCACTTTTCCGGCAGACGGAGAAAACCCACCAAACGCTTTGTTACAGGGTACCGAAAACTGGCGACCAAACGCCAAGGTTACGTTGCCTCATGGGTGTCGTCTCCTTCCAGATAATCACAGCGTGAATCTGACGGAACCCGGCCCGAAAATTCGTGTTCTTCCGTCAACCAGAATTTGCGTAGCTGCCTGATTCTACTGCATATGCAACGCTCATGTCTAGGCGGTACATGAGCCAACTGGCCCCTGAAGGGTACATGTCCCAATCACCAAAAGTACCAAACGGGTACCTATCCCAATCGCTACAAGGTGACTTCATGGTGATACGTGCTCGGAGAGGAAGGCCTTGGCTTCAATTGTTGGTCTTCCGTCGAAATACGAACATCTGATTCCGTATTTCTGTGCACATTCTAAACATCGATTGGGTTCGCATAGCGATGTGCTTAGGTATTTTTCGCCACCGTCGGGCGCTATGACTACCATGACGCCCCGATCAATCTCCTTGGCTTTCTTGAGGGCGACTCCTAGAAAGGGGTCCAGGGAGAGATTCACTGCCTTGGACAGGTTGCTTCAGGTCACAGGAATCCGCACCAGGACTGGCTCCCGTCGCCATTATTCTAGATGACTGAGATCTCAAGCAAGTAGAAGTTGCTATGAACGACGTCTCGAAGATTATCTCGAGATATTATTCCCCAGGTTCCGATCCCTCGGCCGCGCTAGAGTTCCTTGCCACACTCTGGGCAGAAGACACTATCTCGGGGAACCCTCCTGCCACAATGTAAGCAGAACATGGACGTATTAGCTCTCACGCGTCTCTTCAATCCAATTATGATAATCACGCAACAGACGACGCCTATAGGTATAGCCAAGCTCGAATCGAACCAAACTGCATCTAACATAACGGGAGAATTGACAGCAAAAGAAAGCCGGTTCCCCGGGGAGAACCCGCTGTAGCTACCGATCCATCCAATCATAATCGAATCAAACCCGATAGCGCCCAGCATTCCTTCTGTGCTGAATGCAGGAGAAACGGAGATCGTAACTTCACTTCCTTTGTCGTACCATCCAGACCCAACTGTTCGGCCATATTCTGAGGTTACAGTAACCAAGAACTGCTCTTCGTATGACGCGGTCAAATTGAGGTCCGAGGTCACGGTGAAGTACAAATCTTTCGAGAGGACTCCATTCACATAACAACCGGCCAAGCTCATGCGAGTGTTACTCGACAAGTTCACGTTTGCAACTGCTAGACGAACAGAACTACCCAAGACATAGAATCCGCTTCCTGCTACCGCTCCGTAAGGGGATAACACAGAGACGTGGTACCAAGGCCAAATGTATTCTCCATCCGCACGTGTGGGCAAGCCACTGCCCGCTAGCCAATGATTATTCTCCCCTGGGATACCTTCAACACCATACGGATATGATCCCTCAAACGTGTCACTTGTCACACCGTAGCAGCAATTCGAGACACCGGTGTTGGCCGTGTGCCATTCAGATGATGTGTCACGATACTGTAAATTTCTGAACTCGACCGGTCCGAGAACATTGCCTGCTTCGCGAACCTTGGCGACTTCTGCGATGGCGTATGGACCATTTGTGCCGGAATTCGATACTTTGAGGTCAATTGATCCCACCTCCTCTTGATTCACAAAGGCAGACCATACTGTGCCGCTGGAGGTCAACGAAAACGTGACCCAGGTTCCATTCGGCCCTATAACGTCACCAGTTTTTCCAAGAAAACCGCCGGTCGCTTCAGCTGCAGTTCCGGGGAGAAAGTACTCCCAGAACCAGCTGGTCCTCGCAGCGTTGACTTGCGGATCAACCTCATACCCAACCTGAATGAAAGCGTCGTTAGGAAGGTTGATGCCGACCCAGTATGACAGTTCAGAATCGTAATGGAGGGTCGGTTGGGGGCTCAGTATTCTAATGTCAACGCTGGCACCGGTAATTGGAATGCCAAACTGGTCTCCATAACCAAAGTCACTTTCACCCGAAACTCCTACCTGAAACCAGTATAGTCCGTTAACGACTCCAACGGAGTTGTATCGACCAACGGAATTGTGCGTGACAGCATGTGAGTTAGGTGGACCGCTGCCTACTAGGATCAGTATCACCAGGCATGCTATCGCTACTGAAGCATGCAGTCTCACAGTTTGCTAAGCCTTCGTTTTTTCTCCGCATTCCTTGCAGAACGTGCTGTCACGCGGTATCTTAGCGCCACACTTTCTACAAAACATGGAACCCTCACGCTCCTGGACTTTAGCGGCGGTAGTCTCAGGCTCTCCGACTTTAGTTCGGGGGGTCTCTTTCCCAGCTTTACCTCGCCTCATTAGAACTATTGCTACAAGCGCTATTGCTATGGCTGCAATGACACCAAACATCAACAATGAGTTACCAAAACCAGACGAGGAACTTGTCTGCAATTCTTCTTGCAAAGACATGCTCTCCGTAGAAAAGAAGGTTTGTTGCAACATGCTGTAACTCGTCGCTGTCCAGGTTACCTCTGTTTCTGCAGAGTTCACGGTAATGACAATGTTCGCTGTGAAATCGTGAGAGTGATTAAGGAAGAGAATTTCGTACTCTCCGGAACTTGGAAGGTTAGCAGTGAAGTTGTAATTGGTTGTCTGCGTTCGAGCATACAGGACTTGGCTAGGACCGTCACACGATGCCGCCTTAATCCATTCAGTGAGAACAGCGTTGGAAACCAAATAGACATCGATTGGATGGTCGGAAGTGACCGTACCGGATATGCTTCCGGCCGAAGCAGTGAAGTCTTCCACGTCATATTCACCGCAATAATGAAATCCAGCCGGTTGAAGCGCAATTGTGTCGGTGAGTAAGTTCTGCTGCCCGGTTGATGTCGACGTAACTGTGGAAATCGGAACTGTCGAATATGAATATGAAGTGACAACCTGGGTAGGGTAACTTGACGTGGCGGACGAGAATCCCGCTAACATCGACGCTAGCAGAAGCATTGTCACTATGTACGCGGCAGGTCGCGTAAAATCAAAAACACTGAGCTACGATATCTAATTTCGCATTTCATGACTCGCAAGAAATTCTTTGGTCGGATCAAAAGTTGGGGTTGCCAGTGAAGTAAGTGAAGTAAGCATGGGTTGACTAGGGCATTCTGATTAGGTGGGTTGTGTGCCACAACTAGGACAAAACTTTGAGTCGATGGGGATTCTAGAACCGCAGTTCAAGCAGAATTGGTTTTTGGTTTGGGCAGCGCCCACCGAAACAAACGCGTTACACTTGGGGCATTGCCACGTCGCGCCTTGCGACCTGTCAGGATGGGTTTTGTTATCAAGTCTACTTTCAGGCCCACGAAAATCATGGTACAATTCGCATTCCTTAGTGAAAGCAGCCTCTGGAGAATCGAAGTATTCGAATTTGAACGCATCATACTTTCCGAAATGCTTCTTTAGTTCAGCATTGACATCTGAATCAGAACGGCCAAAGTATCTAGGGTAGAAAGTCTTGTCTCGCTTGCGGCCAAGAGCATACACACCAGGTGAGCCATACCCAACTTCTTCATTTACAGTCTGTTCATTGAGCAGGAACGGGCCTCTCAAGCCAGTCCTTGGCTTGGCATGAGCGCTGATAGCTCTGACCGTTTGTCTAGCTGACCTCACCTTGACCAGCGTAACGAGTCCTGCAACGATCACTAGAGAACCTGCAACCATCGCGAGATAACCTCCTGAACCGAGATCGGCCCTCACATACGATGTGGTAGCCTCTTCGGCGATCCTTGCAATGTTGCTCATGTCGTCTCCTGTTTCCCACAGCACGATAATTCCTATTGCGAGATCCGAGAATCCTGTCCATGAAGTCTTCTTCGGAACTAGTGTTGTCAATCCACCAAACAGGCCAACTGCGAGGAGAATAATGCCAGGAACTCCTTGTGCGACTTGCAGCCCAGTCATTTGGATTTGCCCAAATACTGTTGAGACGGTCGCCCAAGGAAGGAACGCACTAATAGCCATGAGGAAGTACCCAAGCAACGCTAATAGTCCTTCTTGCCCCATCTTCTGAATCCAAGAACTGGAGACTACTTGTTCGCTGGCGACTGATACTTCAGTAGGAGGAACAGTCCACTGGTTGCAACTTGGGCAAATCTGAGCCGCTATGGGTATGCGGGTTCCGCAACTTTGACAATACTTAGTCTTCGTCTGCGACAACTGAAAGACCCTTGGAACAAGAGTGGGCTGACGGTTTATCACTTGTCAATATACATTAATGAGGGCATTTATGCAAGTTTCTAGGTTGCCTGCCAGTTCTGTTGGAAGTTCTGTTCATAGGCTGAACCCCATTCCTGGCTGTCTAGGACGATCAGGTTTTCCCGGTTAGTCTGATTTGCGGCGTTGCTCCAATTGAAGCTGCCCGTTAGTATGATGTGGCTGTCGATGACGGCGTACTTATCGTGGAGGAGTCCGGGCCGCTCGTCTATATGGATGGGTATACCCGCGTTCTGCAATTTCTGGTATTCACTTCCTCGCACATTCATCTCGCTTTCGTCCCATGCAATTTTCACGTCTACGCCGCGTTGTTTGGCTTGGATGAGCGCGTCGCCTACGTTCTCCAGGGTGAAGCTGTAGATCATGATGTGGATGCTGCTGTTCGCTCGCCCAATCCAGTAGACGACTAGGTCAGCGCAGTTGCCGCCAGGTGAGAAGCACGCGCCTAGGATATCCGGTGATTGGAGGTTTGTGATTGTGGTGGCTGTGAGTTGCATTGTCGTCGTGACAAGACTTGTCACGGTATTCGGCTCGCTTGACGTCCTTGGAGTTGACGCTGGCGATGCGCCGATGAACAAGCCAACGATCAGTCCGACGAGGAATACCCCCACGAGTAGTATAACGGTTCGTCGTTGAGTTATGATTTAATCATCTCCAATGTCGTTTCGTTTTGTTTTCAGTCTCCTAGTCAGAAGTATCCGCTCGTGAGAGCTTAACATTTTGCATGTCGTACGCGATTTCTGGTAGAGTGAGCCAGGACGACGAAGTTCACGCAAGGCCACTGGAGAATCCCGCGAGATCTGGATCAAGAACTTGACTCGGCGACTGGAACCTACCTGTTTCCTCGGAAAGAGATCTTCCACACCAGACGGAAAGAGAAAGGACCTTAGTTTTGCGACCGGAAATTATTGACATATAAAACTAACTATTAATGCCAATTTCCTTACTCAAGGCACAATCGCTCCCGATAATTATTCCGCATACCCACTAGTGAATGAGTTCGTTTAAGCTTCTGGAAGGAAAACACCGGAACTTTCCAAGTGTACGATTGCCTCGACGAGAAAGGCGGTGTGCTGCCTAAGCATATTTAGTGTTTGCTAGTGTTTGCGATGCGTTGCCTTGAGTACCTCGCGCAGCTACCGGTTGGACCAGTATTCGTATATGTCAAGCCTTCTGGACCGACTCTGAATGGTTGGTTTGCTGTATTCCAAATGTTGGGCCTAAGGCCTTTATTGCCGCGTCGTTAGAATCCGCTTGGCGTCCGTCTCATGTCGAGAAATGATGATGCGAGGCTCGAGAAAGACTCGCTTGGGTCTGTCCGCGTGCCGTTGCAAGCTTACTACGGCCCAGAGACTGCAAGGGCCGTGGAGAACTTCCCAATCAGTGGAATAAGACCGCTGCCAGATTTCGTCAAGGCAACGGTTCTAGTCAAGAAAGCTGCAGCGGATGCGAATCTGTCCTTAGGCTTGTTGGATAGGAAAGTTGGGCACGCGATTGTTTCCGCAGCTGATGAAATCCTTAACGGTGCTCTTCGAGACCACTTTGTCGTAGATGTTTTTCAGGCTGGTGCAGGGACTTCCCACAACATGAACGCTAACGAAGTCCTGGCGAACCGAGCCATCGAAATACTTGGCGGGCGGAAGGGCGACTACAAGCTCGTGAGCCCCCACGACCACGTTAACATGGGTCAATCCACTAACGACACGTATCCGACTTTCATTCGCGTAGCGAGCGTATTGATGGCTAAGCTACTCATTGAAGCCCTTGTTTCCTTGAAGCAGGGCTTTGATGAGAAGGCGGAGGAATTCGATCACATAGTGAAATCCGGCCGTACTCATTTGCAGGACGCAGGTGCGATTCGCTTAGGCCAAGAGTTTGCAGCTTGGGCGCAAATTGTGGAAGATGACCTCCGAACCGTTGAACGTGCCGGGGACAAGTTGCTGGAACTCAACTTGGGGGGGACGGCTGTTGGTACCGGCTTGAACGCAGACCCGAGATACGTGAAACTTGCGGTGGAGAACTTATCCAAATACACGGGTTTCAAGTTTCGTGTTGCACGCAACTATGCGGCGTTGATGCAATCTATGGCCGATTTCGTAACATTCTCGGCTGCGCTCCGGACATTGAGCGTGGATCTGACGAAAGTCGCTAATGATCTGCGCCTGATGAGTTCTGGGCCAGCCACCGGGATCGGAGAAATTGTCCTACCTGCTGTACAGCCTGGATCCTCGATAATGCCAGGTAAGGTTAACCCGAGTATTGCTGAAATGCTAAACATGGTTTGCTTCGAGGTCATTGGGAATGACGTAACAGTTATGATGGCCGCCCAAGCGAGCCAGCTAGAACTGGACGTGATGATGCCGGTAATCGCATATGACCTAACACAGTCACTCATGATCCTAACGAATGCTGTACGAGTATTCAATGAGCGGCTCGTGAAGGGGATTAAAGCGAATGAGGAAAGGTGTACAGCTTTGCTTGAAAAAAGCGCGGGGGTCGCATTAGTCCTCAACCCGTTCATTGGGTACGAGAGAGCAGCTGAAGTTGCAAAGGAAGCATTGACGCGTGGGGTCCCACTGCGCGAGGTGGTCTTGGAAAGGGGCTTACTTTCAGCTCATCAACTCGATGAAATATTGGACCCCTTCGCGATGACGACGCCCGGGGTCCACGGAAAAGAAAAGAAAAGGTAGGGCTGCCCTAAACTAAGGCTTCGAACAATGAAGTGGTATCTCGGTTGTACAGGTCCTGCTTGATGAGTGGGACCTCTTTGTACGACGGCATCCTGTGGGCGATCATATCCTCGTAAGTTGGTTCCTGTATTCTGTAGAACACCCCGATTGGTACTTTCTCGCCCCACTCGAAGGATCGGCTTATTGCTCGACCTTTCATCTGGTTTACTTCGTTCGCGTCGTTCGGGTCTTTGACGTTTCCATCGTAGCCGTCTTCCTCTAACTTGTACAACCTCGGTGCCTTAGTGGCTAGGTCGGCGCCCGCGTACCATTCCTTCGTGTTTATGTCGTTGTATGTAGGGCAGGTCTGTAGCACGTCAACCAGCGCACTACCCTTATGAAGGATAGCTGCCTTCAGAATTTCCTTCAGGTGCCTGACGTCAAGCGCATAGCTGCGCGCCACGAAAGTATAGCCAGCGCTGATAGCGGTCGCGAGAGGATTTATTCCCTCAATGATCGCTGGGGATGGCATGGATTTGGTTCTCTGCCCTTTCGGTAAGGTTGGAGAGGCTTGACCTTTGGTTAACCCGTACACTTGGTTATCATGTACGACGTAAGTGAAGTCGAGGTTTCGCCTGCCCGTATTGAGAAAGTGGCCTGCACCAATTCCATAACCGTCGCCGTCGCCGCCGACGGCCACCACGGTTAGGGCCGTGTTTGCAAGTTTGATACCAGTTGCTATAGGCAAGGACCGGCCGTGAAGCGTGTGAAAGCCGTAAGTGTTTACGAAGTGTGGTGTCTTTCCGGAACAACCTATGCCGGAGACTATGGCAACATTATGCGGTTCTAGTTTGAGCTCGAATAGCGCCATCTGCACCGCGTTTAGTATGCCGAAGTCGCCGCAACCTGGGCACCAGTCGTTATGTACCTTAGTTCTGAAGTCTTTGAGTTCAAGCATGGGCCATCACGACCTCCTTGGTGCCGTTCTTAATTGCGTCTTTAACTCCTTCATAGACTTCATTCTGCGAGAACGGCCTGCCATTGTATTTGAGAACCTTGTAATCCATTGCTATCCCTGTGTGTTCCCTAATCAACGCTCCCAACTGTCCCGTGTAATTATTCTCAATTAACACTGTCTTCTTCGCGTTCGAAAGATGTTTGGTCACCAATTCCGTGGGGAACGGGCTCATGTATCTGATTTGAAGGAAGTTGCATCTGATCCCGTCTGCCTCAAGGTCCTGCATCCCGTCAAGAATTGCCCCTTTCGTCGACCCCCAACCCACGAGCGTTATGTCTGCCTTCTCGGGGCCGAAAAAGTTGACTTTTTTCTCATCTGGAATTAACTCGTTAGCCAGCTGAAGTTTATGCATACGTTTTTGCATCATCTTGACACGATTTTCTGAGTTTTCCGTTATGCTACCCAACTCGTCATGCTCATCGCCGGTTGTGTGGAATATTCCCCCAGCCGTGCCTGGAAAAGTTCTTGGCGAAATGCCAAGTGGCGTAAACTCATAGCGTTTGTAGACACCCTTCCCGACCAGGTCTGTTTCTGTAAGCATTTGGCCGCGGTCAATTTTCAGGTCCCTTGTATCAAATAGCGGAACGGTACGGTAGCTTGAGGCGAGAAACTTGTCAGCAATCACTATGACCGGCATTTGAAGCCTCTCAGCGTAATTGAATGCGTCAAATGTGTCGCTGAAGCATTCAACTACATCACCTGGTGCCACTGCCATTCTAGGGAACTCTCCGTGGCCTGCGTGCAACACGAACTGCAGGTCTCCTTGCTCAGTCCTAGTCGGAAGGCCAGTGGAAGGGCCCGTACGCTGCCACAGGATTATGACTGGGCCTGGAGCCTCTGTATGGCCAGCCCAACCGAGTCCCTCAGCCATCAAAGAGAAACCTGGACCTGAAGTTGAGGTTGACGCACGAACGCCCGCATGCGCAGCACCGGTTGCCATGAGCACTGCGGATATTTCATCTTCAGTTTGGACAACAACGATGTTGAAGTCCTTTTGGTGACTCTCTAAGTATTCACTTTCGTCCGTCGCAGGAGTAATTGGATAGTAAGTTTGAAAACCGCAACCCGCCCTAACCTTTCCAATTCCAACAGCTGCAACTCCTCGAATCACCATTCGCTTCTCCTGTGACGGTATCGTATGGAGCTTGTACGCGAAGCCGTCCTGGAAATTCTTCTTGACATAGTCATACCCATGACGTGCTGCCGTCACGTTGAGCTCTCCAAGGGCAGCCTTTCTTCCCGTGAAACCTTCTTTGATCGCCGAGGCAACTACATCGAAGTCATAGTCGATTAAAGCGATTGACGCACCGAAAGCCACGGTGTTTGTCATAACCTGATACTTGCTCAGCTCATGCTCGTGGCCAGTTTCCTTCAAAGCCTCGATCAATACGGCCATGTATGGGACGGGGTACAAGCTGACATCTGGGCGCCCGATTTCCTCTGGCGTTAACTTTAGAGCGGAATCGAACACAATTGCTCCGCCAGGGCTAACTTCATTCCGATGCCCGTTGTGTGACGGGTACTCTTTGTGCAAGTCCCCGAAGAGAGTTTCCTTGTCAAGCGCTATGAGAAGGTCGATCCAGTCGACGTGCGACCGAACTTCCGTATCGGAGGCACGTACTCGATAGTAACTGTGCTCTCCTTTGATGTTTGAGTGGTATTCGATGTTGGCAAAGACATGGAGCCCGCCTCGGGCACAAGCCTTTGCGAAGGTTTCCGCAACAGAGTTAATTCCGCTGCCTTGAGGGCCACCGATGACCCAAGTAAGGTTGTTCTCTTCCGACACTTTTGATTCCTTCTGTGTGAGTTCCGTTTTCATCGCTATTAGGCTTTACGAGGCCTAAAACTTCACCCTCGTGTATTGGGAGGGTTTCGTTTGAGCCGAGTACGACATACAAGGGCTCCTATATGGGCCATTAACTCTCGCCTATGATTTGAAGCCATACTTCACGTCTCGTGCGCGGGCCATCGAGTTCGACCACAAAGACGTTCTGCCAAGTCCCCCTAATGAGTTGGCCATTGACGATTGGGAACATTCGAGAATGCCCGAGAAATGCTGAAGCCAAGTGGGCGTCAGCGTTATCATCGATGGCGTTGTGACCATAGTTCCAAGATCTCGGAAATACGTCCTCGACCTTGGCAAGCATATCCTGCATAAGGCCCCTTTCGTGTTCGTTTGCGACTATAGCGGCAGTTGCATGGGGTACACTGATGATACACGTTCCATTCTCTACTCCAGCTCCTTCAACAAAATCCATCACTTCCGCCGTAATATCGATGAGTTGCCTTCTTTCAGACGACCTCAATGTCAGAAGCTTGTTAATGACGGCCGTTCAACTGCACCTCGTTAGGGTGCAGATAAGAGTAGAGGAGATTGAAAAAGGAAGGGGACGGAAGCCCGGCTACATCCGAGCTTCACTGGTTGGAATCGGTGGCAGCTCTGGGAAGCGCTCCTTCATCTTTTGTTCGGCCACGAGGTTTGCTTCTTGAAGGATCTTCTGCGACTCAGCACTGGATGATGAAAGGTCGAAAGTGTTCTCGGTAGTTTCTCCAACTTCCATGTTCAGTTCTTCAAGTGTTTCGTTTACGCTGGAGAGTTCTAATGAGACCTCAGGCATCACGCCCTCCAGTTGTGACTTCAGTGTTCTTACAACGCCTGCAACCGGCATCATTGTGTAGGCTAGTTGGCCGAATTCGTTCACTGCTTCCAATCTTAATGTGACTTGTTCAAGTGCTAGTTCACTATGTAAGACGACTTTCGCCATCTTTCTGAGTTCGGCGCATTCGTTAGCATAGATTGACGCGAGTTCAGTGTTCTTCCCCTGAACAGCTAAAACGCACTTCCCATAGAGCGCTTGGTCGCGTTCTTGCATATGATATGAGGTCCTTTCGAGTTTTCGTTGTTGAACCTTCAGTTTGAAGAGGCATTCGCTAATGCGCTGCTTCATTGGAGTTGGGTGGATTGCTTCCTTGAGCTTCTTACTCCACGGACTTCTCTCTTTGAACATACTATCTATCCCCCCTTTGTGAGTGTTCCATTCCCGCCGCTTTGGTTCGCTGCTGTTTCGTGTTCGTTGGCCAAGATCTTCAGGAAATTGCCGAGTCTTCCTTCTTCAAGAGTTCGTATTATTGATCCGGTGTATTCGATCTTGACATTGAGGGATCTCAGTTTGGTCATCAACTTCTCGATTTCCGACTTGTTCTTACCCACCAAGAAAACAAGCCCTTCAGGTTCGCCCAGTGAGCTAACAACTTTCACCGTTTGGGGGATTGCCGCAATTTTCTCAATAATTGAGTCCCTTTCGGTGTCTCTCGGGAAGCTAGCGCCAACTAAGATTTGCTCCGCTACTCCAAGTTTCTCCAAGTCTAGATCTGCTGTGTAGTCCTTGATTATCCCGTTCTTCTCCAACTTGTTTACACGGTAGGCCACGACATTTGGATGAAGACTCAGTTTGCGCCCGATCTCTGCAAAGGAGTACTTCGCGTTTTCCACAAGTTCCGCCAGGATCTTGTAGTCTACTGCATCAATCATCTCATTCTTACCTCAAAGTGCTTTGTATGTATCGAACCACTTATCGTAAAGGCCCAACATTTGGACTGAAACGCTTGGTTTCCGTTTCTTCAAAATCTCTCTGAAATCATCCATCGTGATGGGTCGCGCTTGACCTTGAGCCTTCAACGTGTTGCCCTCGAATAATTCACGCACAACCCTCGTTTGGGCGCCTTGGAATATGTCCCGAAAATCGCTCCCAGAATAGCCCTCCGTCTTCTGAATGAGGACTTCTCGGTCTACGTCATGGTCCAGCCGAAGGTCCTTCGCGTAAATGCCGAACAATTCCTTTCTAGCTTCAGAGTTCGGAAGCGGGACGTAGATTCTCTTCTGGAACCTGCGAATGAATGGCTCATCTAAAGCCCAAGGCTTGTTGGTCGCTCCAATCACGTAAACATGGCTTTGGCGTTTCTTATCCAAGATGTTGTCCATTTCCTTGAGAAATTGGTTGCGGGTTCTTACCTCGCCACCTACCTCTTCTCGACGAATTCCAACCAGCGAGTCTACTTCATCAACGAAAATTATGACGGGGTGGTTTTCTTTGGACGCTTTGTGGGCCGAACCAAAGAGTTCGGCAACATTCTTCTCAGATTCGCCAAGCCACTTCGACATGATTGACGCGGCATCAACACTGTAGAAGACTGCATCAATTTCAGTCGCAATTGCGGCGGCAAGGAGAGTTTTCCCGCAACCCGGTGGGCCGAAAAACAATATTCCTCTGGGCCAACCTAATGGGAAAAGGTCGGGGCGCTTCACGGGAAAGACTATGGATTCTTCGATGGCTTTCTTGGCGTCGTGGAGGTTAGCTATCTCGCCCCACTTGATGTTCGGTTTCTCTGCCAATACGAGCTGCTCAAGCCTAGTAGATTGTGCAAGGCTAGGGCGCTCATCAAGGTGCCCATTCTCATCCTTAAGCTCCTTGATTCTGCGTTTGCAATTTTCTACCTGTTGCATGTAGAGGCGGGTCTGGGGGGCTTCGGGGTAGAGAGTGCAGAGCTTCAGAAGTATTTCTGCTGTCCGTTCGTACCTTGAGATTGCGTTCGATTTTGCGCCTTGCTTATCAAACTGAACGGCTTCATTTGCGAATCTCGCTGCCATCTGTTCGAGTTGTTCAGAAGCCGAGAGCTGCATCAAGAACCACTCACACTAGTCCTGCTCATTCGATTACGACCTTTCCGTTTTCCCGCAGTCTTTGAATGGCAGTTTTCACTTGGACGGGTGAGGCATGGAGCTCTTGCGCACATGATTCCACACTCATCTCGCCATCATGTTTTCTTGCGTACTCGTAGACTTGATCATCGATGCCCGCTTCCATGTCTATGAGTGGGATTGCGGGTTCGGGGACTGCAACTTGAGGGGTTTCTAAGGTTGGAAGGTCTGGGAAGTGTTCATGCAGCTTCTGTTCTGCGATCAGGCCAGTCTCCTCGAGCACTTTTCTTGCCTCTGCGTCCGATGTTTCTATGGGGAGGGTGTTTGCCGTGACTTCGCCGGTTTCGACGGTTAGGTCCCCCAACATGTTGTTGACTTCTTCAAGTTCGCTGGCGACTTGGGGAACGATGCCAGCAATTTTCGATTTTGTTTCCTTAACTATGCCCATAACTGGGGCGATCTGCGACATGATCGTACCGAATTCTTCGACGGTTTCGAGCCTGAGAATTACTTTTTCCAGGGCAAGTTGACTGCCCAAGACGACTTGGGCGATTTTTCTTATTTCGGCGCATTCGTTGGCGTATATCTTCGCATGTCCCAAGTCGTTCGAAAGCTGTGCGCCTACGCAGCGTTGAAAGAGGTCGGTGTCACGTTGGTGGAGGCGAGTGTACATGTGCTCTAGTTTTTCAAGTTGAGCATGCAGTCTGAAGGATGCGTGTTCAATGCGTTCCTTTAGTGGCACGGGGTGAAGCTTGTCCTCAACTTTCTTGAAGATGGAGAAGGTAACCACATCCTGTCGTGGTTAGGTTAATTCTCGCATCTTGATTACTACTACATCAGGGATTTTTGGCGGGGCCGAGGTTTCCGTGGTCGTAATTGAGGCTTCTAAGTTATCGATTGTCTGCAATGACTCCCTCGTGTTGTCAATGTCTTTTCGTTCTTTTCGGGCAATTTCGAGTCCCGCTCGAATAGATTCGGTTACTGAGTGGTAAGTGCTCTCGTCGATTTCGGCAGCTGTGTACAGCATCTTGTTGTTGGTTAAGGCTGTTTGAAGGTCTTTGATTTGTTGTTCAAGCTTTGCTACTTCTTCCGTTAGGGTCTCGACTACTTTTTCGCGTTTTCCAATGATCTCTTTGTTTATGTCTTCATAGCTGTTCCGTAGCTGGTTGTACTCCGTTTGGTCAATGTCTCCGTCTTTTAGGAGCAGGTCGAGCGCTTGCCTTCTTCTCTTGATGATGTTGTGTTCCTTTTCCAGATCCTCGGCCTCTACGCGCCATGCCTCTAGTATGATTGGGCGTCCGTTGATGACTCTGACGGAGTTGATCGGGTATTCTGTAACTTCCCCACTACTCAATGCTACTTGGACGGCTTGCACTTCATCTTTGACATCCGCTGTAAGGCCTACTAGCTTGCCTGAGGGCCGTCCCATCGGATCCTCAAAGGCTTGCCCTAGATACTTTCCAATTTCTTCTACGGTCAGAGTCATGGCGAATTAATCCTCTAGTGAGAAATCCCTGCCTCGCCAACTTTCTGGCGCGACATGGAGCCGTTGCTCGGTAGATCAGGAAATATGTTCTTCATGTGCTGTTCTGCGATGGTATTAGCCTCGCCGAGTATTCTTTGAGCCTCCTCACCAGATGCGTTCACGTCGTAATTTGACCCAGTGACCTCGCCCGCCTCATCAACCACGCCGCTTAGAACTTCTCCTATCTGGCCAAGTTCAAAACCCACTTCAGGCATCACGCCAGATATCTGGTTCTTAATCGAGTGGACCACGCTCGCTACGGGAGCCATCATTTTGGCAACGTCGCCAAACTCCTCGATCGTCTCGAGGCGTAAGTAGACTTGCTCTAAGGCCATCTGGCACTGCACCGTTACCTTGGCCATCTTGCGCACTTCTGCGCACTCGTTCGCATACATCATCGCTCGAGCATTGTCATGTGCCATCTGAGAATTGATGCATTTAGCGAAAATGTCCTTGTCGTGCTGTTGCATACGGGAGGCGGCTGTTTCGAGCTTATTCTTCTGAACATTCAGCCTGTAGAGCGCCGAGGTAATTTGCTCCTTAACAGCGGGTTTATGATGGAAACGGTCACCGAATCTTGAAAAAACAGGCTCTCTTTGATCCCTATCCCAGTCCTTGAGAAAACCTTGATTCATTCTAACATTCACCGGTTTGTGCTTACAACAATTCTTCGTGTTTGTTCTGCGTACACGAACGAATGCTATTCAAATTTCGTGCAAGAAAGCTGTCAAGAATCAGCGAGTCAACGAAACAGGTTTCTCATAATCATCGTTCAGGAACTAAGAATGCGTACTATTCTGATGTTGCACAGAAGCGAGAACTAATCAATCTGCGATAACAGAGAACATTACGAGCTGTTTCTGTCGATTCCACCAATCGCGTTTGGCATTCAACAAATTCGCGTACGAATTCGACAGTAAACCGAAAACATGAGAAAGAAATTGGGATTTTCACTTCAGTACGTAAGCCCGATTTGGCGAGCCATGTCATCCTGTCTTCTTCACCTTGATTTCAATCGTTGAAACGTTTCTGATGTCATTACCCTCTCCGAGTGCCTGAGTACCGATGCTTATCTCTTGGACTGCAAGTTTTCCTGCAAAGAATCTACGGCGTACAACTTCGACGACATCGACCGCTGTACTGATTGCGCGCCCTCTGGCCTTAACGGTCAAAGTTTGAGCGCCTGCCTGAAAGTGCATCATGACCGCGGTTGCGTAGGCCATTATGGGTTTCTTTCCGATCAGGATGGTGTCCGGTGGAATCGGCTCTCGAGCCCTTGTGGGGTATGGAGCTGCATTCTCTTGTGCCATGCGTTAGTCACCTCCTAGTTATCCAAAGTTCCCTGTACAGTGCAATCTGTTGGAATCCTTGTGTAAGCAGGTCTAAGCGTCAATCTTCGTATTTGTTGATTTCGGTCAGGCCAGTCCCGTCGAGGCCCCTTTAGATTTCAGGTCGGTATGACCTTAAATGGGAACATAAAGAAGAATGCAACCAGAACTACCCCGAGATAGAAGAGGACAACTAGTTTCGGCGGGTTTTGGTCCCAAATCATGTGGGCGATGGCAGCGCAGATTGCCGGTACAGCAGCAAGGAAGTAGAAGAGGTAGGTCACTCGTTGATCGATTATCGTGGCGGGGTAGTAAGGCAAGTATGTGACCGCGAACCAGACGATTGACAACAAAGTTAGGTCGCTCCTCTTCCGATAATAACTGTAAGAGGCATACAGCATCGCAGGTATAGTCAGGTATAGAATCGCAGGATTCGCCGCACCCAAGAATGAGACAGCCGTGTGACTCGATGTACCTCTAGCCGAGGAAACTTGGACGTTCACTACGAGATAGGGAATCTGAATTTGATTCAGTAGCCACTGCCATGGACAACTTATGATTCCGTTGGGGCATTGAGATACAAGATTAGCCGAGTAACTGAGAATAAATTGAATGTGTTCAAAGGGGGTAGAATAACCCACCCACAACCGGTCCATTATTGTAAGCAATACTAGAAACGAACCTAGAAAAACTGCAAAGTACTTTTCGAACCACGAAAAGAAGTCGCTCCACGTCTTCCCCTTCGTCCGGCCCGTCGCGCATCTTATCGCATGTAAAATCACAATTATGAGAATTCCTGCTACGCCAGTAATCTTACTTAAAGCGCTGAGTGACATACCAATCGCGCTAAGATAGGAATGGCCCGAGAAGTACCAGTAGATCCCCAGCAACATGAATGTCAAGGCGAAGATGTCGAGGATTGCAATCCGGCTCTGAATGAAGACCAGATTATCGAAGGAAAATAGGAAGGTCGCGACGAGAGGAACCATCTTGAAGGTCGCAAGCTTCTTCATCAGTAAGTAGAAAACAAGGACCGCAATCGAACCAAATATTACACTCGGTATTCGCCAGCCGAAACCATTGTTCCCCAACAAGTACATTGAGAATGCGATTAGCAATTTGGCCAAAGGTGGATGTTCATGGTTCGGGTCCAAGCCAGGAGGGACATTGACATAGGGTGGTTGCGAATTTGCTCCTATGCTTTGGGGGAGCTTGAGGATGACTCGCGCAACATTAACGTAATACCACTCATCGAAGATGAGGGACCCCGTTGGCTTGTCGAGCCATATGGCTCGCAGAATCACATCGAAAACGAAGAGCAGCAAGAATAGCCTATCATATAGGCTTCGTAGGCTAAGATCGAGCGTGAAGTAGCTTCTCATCCCCTGCCAACTGAGCATAGACGATTTCTTGCTCAAGATTGTTACATCCTTTCGCTTACGTTGATTCCGAGTAATTCCATTGAATTCCGGAGCACAACCTGTATGGCTCTAACTAGCCAAGCCCTTGCGTTCTTAACATCTGCGTCTGCGTGGATTACGTCCACCTTCTCGTAGTATTCATGGAACTTTTCGGCCATGGAATTTACGTATCCAGTCAATTCCTCTGGCTTGAGCTGGTCTGCTGCTTCGCAGAAGACATCGGTCATCCGCCCGATTTTGAATATGAGCAGGAATTCAAGAGGATGTGTTAAAAGCGAACAGTCTGCATTTTTCGGGAATTCGCCTAGTTTCCGAAGAATACTCCCAGCCCTAGTATAGGCGTAATTGATGAACGGGGCGCTGTTGCGCTCTAGGCTGAGGACCCTGTCCCAAGTGAATGTCATATTCTTCATGCTGTTAACATTGAGAAGGGTGAACCTGATTGCGCCTAGTGCTATGTTCTGAGCTGTCCTGTTAGATTCGGCCGCCCCAAGTTCATCTTTTCTCTGCGCCATTGTTTGCTCTACTCGGGATCGGGCCTGTTCGATCACGTCATCAAGAGCCACGTAATGCGCTCTCCGTTTCGACGTTTTGATCCCGCCTGGTAGCTCAACCAACCCGTACGCATAATGAATCTGGTTGCATGCCGCCTTTTGTTCGCCGAGCGCATAAAGTGCTAGGCGGATTTGTAGTTGGGGTAAAGTCTGTTCCGACGCGATTACGTTTATAACCTTCTCCGAATCGGCGGACTTTGCGATTGAATATGCGATATCCCTCGCTGGGTAGAGGGTTGTGCCATCACTGCGAACTAAGGTCAAAGGTGGGATCTCATAATTCTCGGACAGGCCGAATTCTTTGCGTAGCGAATAGGCCTCCAATATTGCGTTAGCGTCCAACGAAATTGACGCGCCCTCCTTCTTGGCGAAGGGCAGTTTAGCGAGCCTGGCAAGCGTTTTTTCAACCAGACCGTTCCAAAGTAGTTCCCCTTCCCAGTCCCAAGTATCAAATGTGATATCCATCTCGCTTAACGTTGCCCTGATTCCGTTTAGGCATAGTTCAGAAACCTTTCTGAGCAAAGCAACGGCTTCTTTCTCATTTTGCTCGTATCTGCGTCCAATATCTTGAATGGCTTTCTCAGCGTTTGGCTCCGCACGCACGGCGTTTACAACTTTTCCTAGGAGTTCAGCGTCGGTTGCTCCGAGTTCCGCTGCGATACCTACCCATTCGTCGAGGTTCCGCTGAAGTTCAGCTCTTTGTTCAATGTGGTTGGGATCGTCCCCGATTTGTTTCAATTTCATCTTCGTGGCTTCGACCTGAACCGCGCAGTTCGTGCAAGCGTAGAGGCGTCCGAACCAATGGTCCGCCTTCCCTTGAGGTTCAGGTTCCTTTAGGATGCTGTAGCCGTATGCGAGAATTGACACTTGCCGTCCCATGTCGTCAATGTAGAACCTTTTCTTGATTGAATGCCCTCTTGCCTTCAGTAAGCGTGCAAGCACGTCACCAAGTATGGCGTTTCGAGCATGGCCCATTGTTAGGGGGCCACTAGGATTGGCGCTTGTATGTTCGACTGTTATCCTTATCGGGTGTTCTGATTTCTCAATGCCGAAGCGGGCGTCCTCTCGAACTGCATTCGCAAGAATTTGTGGGGCGGCAATCTTGTAATCTATTTTGAAGTTTACGTATCCTGACACGCTTTCGACATTTGCCAGCAGCGTGCTTTTTCTTATCGGTATGGCGGCGCAAATTGCTTGGGCAACTTGTTGTGGTTGGAGCTGTTTTTGACGAGCGATTTCGTGTGCAATTGAGGATGTCAGTTCGCCAAATTCGAGGGACGGTGGGACCGTAAGGCGCGGGATCTTATCGACCCATTCCGGGAAGGACTTCTCCAGCGCACCACCAAGAGCGCTGTTACACTCATCCCTAAATTGCTGGAGGATGTTCCCCAAGGCGACCAATTTTCCGGTTTTTGGAAGCAGTTCAGCTATTTGCTATGGCATCGTTCACCTTAAAATTGGTTCGCTGATCTTCGAAAGTTCTTGTGCCCACCCTTATACATGAAAACCTACTCTCTCATCTAACGGGGGCGGGTAGCCTAGCCTGGATAGGGCACAGGCCTCCGGAGCCTGAGGTCGGGGGTTCGAATCCCTCCCCGCCCGCCATCACAATTGCACAGTTTTCAAAACAACACTTAACTATCGAGGCCACTCGTTGCGCTCGGATGAGTTTTGACGAAGAGCGTTGCTTTGATCAAAGGCGATGGAACAGGTCCTGAACTCGCGGATGCGACGTTGAAGGTTCTAAGAGCCGTCGGCACAAGCATAGAATTCCTTTCTTGCGATGCTGGGTTTGAATGGTGGGAGACACATGGTGGAGCAACGCTGGTACCCGATGAAAGTTGGAAGGTGATCGAGGCCGCGGACGCATGCTTGAAAGGCCCAACCACAACTCCTGCTGGGCCGAACACGCCGCGGAGTGTTGCGGTCAGTATTCGCCAGCGGAAGGGCCTCTACGCGAATATTCGTCCCGTGAAGACATTCGAGGGAACTAAGAGGCCGCTTGGGGATGTGGAGCTAGTTTGCGTGCGTGAGGCAACTGAGGGTCTGTATTCTGGGCTTGAGCATCGCCTTTCGAACGATGTGGCAATAGCCTTTCGGAAGATTACACGTGAACCGAGCGAGAAGCTCGCTAAGAGGGCCTTTGAAGAGGCGAAGCGGCGCGGGTGGAAGAGGTGCTACGCGATTACGAAGCAGAACATATTGAAAGAGACGGACGGCCTTTTCATGGAAGCAGCGAGAAACGCCCACAAAAATTATCCTGACATTAGCATGGAGGAATATTTCATAGACAATTTTGCACAGCAACTTATCAAGAATCCCCAACGATTTAATCAGAGTGTCATATTTGGAACCAACCTCTTCATGGACATAATCTCCGAAGAAATCTCGGCGTTGGTCGCGAGTATCGGATGCATTTATTCGGCTAACTTCGGGGATAATTATGCAATGTTCGAACCGGCCCATGGTAGTGCCCCGGCTTACAAGGGCCAGGATAAGGTCAATCCTACTGCGACGGTTCTCGCTGGTGCCTGGATGCTTGAATATCTAGGGGAGAAGAAGAAATCTGAAGCCATTTTCAAGGCAACACGGGAGGTCATCGCGGAAGGGAAGAAAGTAACTTATGACCTGGGTGGCACCGCACGCCTTTCAGAGATGGCCGATGCCATAGCTGAACGTGCACAAAGAAACCTATGAAGACCGGGCCAGTATCTGCGCTAGATGCTTCCACCGAAGCTGAGATAGAGCAAGAGAGCATTGAACACGATTATGATCAAAATGAAAACTGCAGCAAGAATACTGGTTATTTGTTTGTTGACAAATGGGCCCATCAAGTTCTTGTCCCTCGTGAACTTCCACAAAGGAAGAAGCGGGAGGGGAAGCAGTAGGCTCAATGCCACTTGGCTGTAGACCAGAATCAAAAGCGGTTCTATTCCTAACAGAATGGCGATTGTGGTCGGGACAGTGTTGATCAGCCTCGTTACAATTCTACGAACCCAGATGTTCATCTTTCGACCGAGCATTCCTTCCATCATAGCTTGACCAGCAATGGTTCCCGTTGTTGAGGATGAAAGCCCTGACGCGAGGAGCGTGATTCCAAACACTACGGCGGCGGCGGGCCCAAACAGGGGGACAAGGGTCAAGTATGCGTCCTGAATCGTGGCCACAGCTAATCCACGTGAACCAAACGCTGCAGCAGCCATTACCATGATGGCAGCATTCACGAGGCCTGCGAAAGTGAACATGATGATGCTCTCAACTTTATGGAGGCGCATCACTCGATTTTTCGTTTCAATGCTCGGGTCGGTTATCTTATCGTTCGCAAGAGCAGAATGAACGAAAACGGCGTGGGGCATGACCGTAGCACCGATCACACCCACCGCGATTAGAACCCGATCCGTCGAAGCTAGGTTCGGAATCACCGACCCTAACAGCAATGGGGCCAAACTAGGCCCCGTAATGAAAATCTCGAACACATACCCAATGCCAATCGTAGATACTAGGGCCATGAAAATATACTCCGTCCTGCGGACCCTACCGCCCGTTACGCCCATGATGAGAATGACATCGAAAACAGAGAGAAAGGTCCCATAGAGAAGCGGTATTCCAAAGAGTAAGTTCAGTGCAATGACAGTCCCTAGGAATTCTGCGAGGTCCGTCATAACGGCCGCTATTTCCGCAGCCAACCAACAAAGCACGATGTAGGTACGTTTCTTGAGATATGTGCGCATGAGTTCCGGAAGAGAATGACCGGTAGCTATGCCGAGCTTTCCCGAGAGATATTGCAAAAGCATAGCCATTATTCCAGCAAGCCAAACAATCCATAGCATGCTGTAACCGTAGGACGCACCCCCGCTGATGTCAGTCCCGTAATTACCCGGATCCATATACGCAACGCTTACGATCAACGCGGGCCCGAAATAATTCCACAAATCACGCCAGAAAACTCTAGGCACCGGCAATCTAGACAGACGTACCAACGCGTCTTTCTTGGTGATGCCCAATAGCCGTGTCACATTTTCTGTCGTGGGTCAACTTTCCATTTGGAAAATCTCCCCTATGCAAAATTAGATGGATATAATAAAGTTCGGAAAGCCGAGTTATTGACGCTTAACCCTAAGGTCGGCCCCTCTTTGCCGGACGGTCAAAGACGTCAAACCAAGCTCTGTTCTTCTCGACAAAGTCGACGAATTTACTGATTCGCTCGATCGTTGCTTCGTGGACGTGGTGCTCAATGCCCTCGGCATCTGAGTTCGCAATGCTCTCGCTCACGCCTAGAATTCGAAGGAACCGAGTTATGACAAGGTGGCGTTGTTCCACGGAGCGTGCCAAACGTTTACCCCTTTCAGTTAGCGTAATTCCTCTATAGCGCTCATAGACAACGAGCCCCATGCCATGCAGCCTTTGCAACATGTTCGTAACGCTTGGAGACTTAACCCCTAAGTATTCAGAAATGTCAACTGACCTCGCATAGCCCCTCTCTTTCATCAACTCGTAGATGACTTCAAGATAGTCTTCCACGCTCGACGTAAGGTCAGAGGAGGGGAGTCTTCTAGCCTCCCTGAGTCTAGGTAGGATATAGCTAGTCTGCCTTTTCACGTCTTGCATCGTGCCCATCCCAATGCACCTGTTCTTCAAAGCTCCAGCCTTATAGGTGTCCGCCATTTCGAGGCTGATTGCTGGTCTGACATAGAACGCAAATACATATTTGTTGGGGCTAATTGTTAGCAGAATAGAGACATATGTCGAAGCCGACACAGAAAAAGGGTGACTATTCCGACGAGGAAGTTGAAGATATTCTAGATATGCGGGCCCCGAAGGATTTACTGCGGGAATTTCGGAAAGCAACGCAAGATAGCCCGCTGCTTGTGACCGGATTGGCTTTCGCGTTCGGCTTACTTGTTGGGGTCGCCTTATGCAATGGGAACAGAAGAACTCATTGACCTGCACTTATTGAGGCGTTAGTTGATTGTCGAAGAAAGAAAGTCGGGAAGCCGAAAAGGTCGAGGTATCAGTCAAAGAGCTCAAGAAGGATATGGACAGGCGTCTAAGCGAACTCAAGGTGCAGATGGATGCCCTTCAGGAGCGAGCTGCGCAAAAAGTAACAGACCACCCTATCCTAGCCCTTGGTGTAGCTTTCGTAGCCGGGATGGCGCTAGGAGTTGCGTTATCCAGGTCCAGCGAATAGGCGAACAGAATTGCCAGAAAAAGAAACCTCTACCTTGTTTGAGAGGCTTGCACGGTTAGTTCTGCGTGAAGTCTTAGGCGGCATCGCCAAACCAGCGGAAAGATTGGCAAAACGGGTAGCTCGAGCTGTCGGCCTTATTCTCGCGGGAGTTGTTATCTCCGTTCTCGGAATAGCTTTTCTGGCTGTTGGGGCGGTTAGGTGGCTCGCGATATTGATGCCTGCCTGGTTGGCCTGGGTTTTGGTAGGACTCATTCTATTTCTAGTGGGTCTTACCGTCACAGCAGTAACGTTCTCCACTGGCCGCTGACCTGCAGGAAACGTTCCCCAGGTTCCCTCGACCAGTCAGCCCTATTCGACTACAATTAAAATTCGGTTAGTGCGACAACATATGTTGGGCTGCGTTGGGGGAGCCTTGTCAATTGGTCTTTCAGAATTGTGTTATACCTACCCCCAGAAGGGTTAGCCCGGAGAAGACAATGTCGAGCGCGGTGAAACTTTCTCTCAAGACGATGATTGAAATTAGAACAGCCAGAACAGGCATCGTAAAGAGAAGAACATAGAGACGGAATACGCCAGTACGTTTGAGGACATCAAACCAGCACACAAGACCAACGCAGTACATGAACGAGAGCATTAACAGCGCTAATATGACCTTGTTCGAGAGCGCCGCCGGCCACAGATTTCTTTCGAAGATTACCGCGAAGACTGTTAGCAATGCACCGCCGAATACAAATGTCAGTGTCATTATGAACATCGGTTGATATTTCCTCAACAAACGTTTTCCAACGATTCCGGACACAGCGTAGGAAGCTGCGACTCCGACTTGGAGCAAGTTACCGAGGAACATTGATCCAGCAAGGTTCGCGACGTTGCCTCCCGTTGATAGGAGGATTACACCGAGCATCGCAACCGTTACTCCTACCAACTCCCTCAGCCCAACATCCTCCTTAAGGAAGGTGAACGAGAGCAGCAAAGTGAAGACGGGCGTTGTTGACTGAAGGACGCTGGTCACCGAGGCAGTGGTGTACTCAAGCCCAATGTTCTGGAGAACATTCGGCATGAATATTTGAACAATCGTCAGGCCAAACAAGATTGGTAAGTCTCTTCTACTGATGCTCGAAGCGCTGCCGTGGTAACGAAATAGGGTAAAGGGTACGATCAGGCATGATGCCAGAATGAATCGCAGGGCTGCCAAGGTTAGCGGCGGTAATTCGGTCAGGCCGATTCGTACCAAGGTATATGCAGAGGCGAACACTACTAGAGCGACTACGGTTTCAACGAGAGTACGAAAATTCATCTCAATACATCAGTTCTGAAGAGAAAGAGCTGACCGGTATCTTTGCTCCGTAAACAGATTTTGAAGGTAAATCTGAAGTTACGGGCGCGGAGCGGTCTCTTTCGATAGGAACTTAACGATCTTCCCGGAACCGAGTTTCGCGACGACAATCTTCTGTTCTTCTTCATTTAGGGGTTTGTACTTTAGCTCAGTTTCGGTTGAGCTAGTGTAACGGCCTGCGACTAGGTATGCGCTGGCATTCTTCTCCTTGTATATCGTTATGGGCTTGTGCACTGCAGCTGGGTCCGTTCCCGCGTACAGGTAAGTGATTGCGTCTTCATACTTCGACTTGTCTTCGATCCTCAGCGAAACCAGTTGAGATTCGTCAACTTTCATAAGGTTCCAATTGCCACCCAAGCGTAAAACCCTTGCGCCAAAAGGAAAACAATCCTGGTTCCCCTTCGTAGAAGAACTTCCAGAATCAAGAGCGACAAAAATTCATTAACTCTTGCATGCGAACAGGAGTTGCGCGCCCTCTTCCCCTGAAAAAAGTTGGAGATGTTCCTGAGGTACCCCGACATGAGGTGCGAATGGTGCAAGGTTCGTCACTGAACAGGATCTAGAGGTTCTCTAGAGGGTGTGCCGAGAGGACGGCTTCGGAGCATTCGTTCGAACGGCAATCTTGAAAGAACAGGCCGCGCTGGTAGCACTCGACGCCTCACGCGCAAAATCATTCGGCATCACAATCGTCGACCATTCACAATTCGCCAGCGACCAAGTGTCATTGAGCAATAGAGGGCTTTCAGCAGCGCAAGCGTGTTTTCGGGGGCCCTCTGAAGTTTCGCCTGAATATGTACATGTTCACCAGCGAACATGTACACCTTTCCGAAAACGGGATTGAGGTAGCATGGCCGCAAACCATGTACATGGTCACCAGCGACCAAGTACATCGTTCAGAGGAATGCGTGGCGCCAAACATCCTGACAGCAGTTAGCAGCATTTCCGCGGAAAGCTTCGACAAGTCCCTACCCGAAGCTCGATAAGCACCGTAAACAACTTGGAGCCGGGGATGGGAATTGAACCCACCTCAGCGACCTTCGCTTTCTATACTGCGGGTTGCGGCAAGCTATTGTCTACTGCAGCCCGCCGCCTGGACCGTTCGGCCTTCGGTGGCCATAGGCTATAGAGCCAAAGACCAACCCCGGCATTCTCCCCGGCAAAAGAATCGTTGGAGCACATAGCTCTAATAAACCTGCACGTGTACCTGCAATTCGACGACAGTTCTCAACTTGGTGATCTGGGTGACTGATTCTCACGGAAATTTGTCACCGTTGTTTTTCAAGTTGTGTTCGGATCATCTTTCCTTTGAAGCTATTCCAAGGAAGCCCCTAGCGGTCGATATTGAGGGGATGAAGGGTCAGCCAATCCATAAGCACGAAGTGATGATGTGGACACCTCATTTCGTTATCCTGAAGAACAGGGCAGGGCAGGAAATCACGCTTAGAAGGGATGGGCGAATGATAGTTCGGAAAGCTAGCTCCGAGCAGGTTGCGCATGCTGCCGCCACGGATGTTATGAGCCTAGTTATGAAAGAGTTCCACAACTAAACTCTAAATGAAAATGACGCGGGCGTTCTCAACATCTCTGCTAACCATTCCTTCCACGTCTAACGCCGCCTCGACATCTGTTAGTTGACTCCTCTTTGCAGAGGTGCTGGGGTTGTTTGTTGGAACGCCACAGCTGGCGACCCCTGGGCGTATCGAAATCTCGTAGGTTCCAATCTCTTTAGCATACGTCACGATTTGCTGCTTATTCATACCCACAAGTGGTCTGAGCACACGCACCTTGCTGAGAACGCAGTCTGCCGCTACAATATTCTGAAGCGTCTGACTCGCCTTCTGCCCAACCGCGTCACCCGTGACGATCGAAGAGCAATTCTCACGCTCAGCTATTCGTTCGGCAACTCTGAACATCACACGCCTAGAAAGCATACATGCAAACTTGGCAGGGCATTTCGACAATATCTCCTGTAGGTCGGGCGAATGTGAAACAATGAACACTTTTGAATTTCGAACGTTCGTCTTCTCGCAGACCTTACGGATGGTCTCTAGGGCAATGCCCTCAGCGGCCTGGTCGCATAACGGATAATTGTCGAAATAGGCGAAGATGGGTTCAACACCTTTCCTAATCAGCAGCCATGCCGCAACGGGGGAATCAATCCCGCCTGAAATGAGAAAGACCGACCGTCCGGATAATTTTAGGGTAGGCCATTTTGGAGCTAACGTTTGAAGTGTCAGTTCTGTCAACCTGCATCAAGTAACTTGGCGACTTCGCTCGAAACTGAAAGAGCTTCTCTCTCGTCTTGCACGTTCTTGATGAGCATTCGTCCCTTACTAAATAGGCTTATTTCATGCCCATGAAAGTCGAAGACAATGACCATCGGCGTCGCCAAAAGAACCTTGTAGTTTCGCGTAAGAGTTCGTGTCAGTTTTTCTAAATCGAGCGACAGAGGTTTCTCAGGGTTGACATTTGCAGTGTCAGACCCGCACAGCCACGCGAGCCGACGGGCGTAGGTTGGGATGGTTGTTGGTTTTACTTGGCAGATTTCACAGTCTGGTCGGATGTTCAGGTTCACCGTTCTATATTCTGATTGCGCGAAGTCGAAGATCAATAATTTGCCTCTGGACTGTGGTTCAATTCCCGCGAGGGCCTTGATCGCCTCCAATGCTTGAATAGCGCCGACAATCCCCGTCGTCGCACCTAAGACTCCGCGAGTATCGCAGGTTGGAAGGTCTACGTCTTTCAAGCCCGGTAAGACGCATTGGAGGCAGGGGGTTTCGGGGCTTTTGAGTAAGGCTACGTTTCCTTCCATTCCGATTGCGCCACCAAAAACGAACGGTATCTTCCTCTCTACGCAATATTGGTTGATTGTGTACCTTGTCTCCATGTTGTCAAGCCCATCGACGACGCAATCCGCTCCCTCCAAAATTGCTGAAACATTCTCGGCATCCAAATTCTCTGGGACAGGGGTGACTTGAACTTCCGGGTTGATCATGCCAATCCTTCGAGCGGCTGCCTCGACCTTCGGATATCTGATGTCTTCGAGCGAATACAGGATCTGCCGGTGTAAATTATTCATCTCAACGGTGTCCTGGTCCACAAGCGTTAGCCTGCCGAGTCCGGCTAAAGCAAGGTAAAGTGCTGAAACACTTCCTAGGCCGCCCAAACCTACGACGGCGACTTTTGAGTTCCTAAGTTTCTTTTGGCCGCTTGCACCCAGCTCGCTTAACACCATTTGTCGACTGTAGAACTCGCTTCGATCAAAGCTTGTTTTCATTCTGCGCTCATACCCAAAGTAGTGACCGCGGGCTTTCAGGATATGGGCTGGTTCAGGAGTAGAAGGGTAGCTCTAACTTGGCGAGGCGGTACTTGAAGTAAGGCCACGCCAACTTCAGTTCCACATCCCGATATCGCAACGAGCCGTCCAATAATCCAACCATGCACTCCTGCATCTTCCTGTTCGAGAAAAAGAACCTGGCCACCCGCTCCATGTCATATTGCTCCAGGAAGCTGAAGCAGGCTACACGGTACGCGACATCAAAATCAGTTCCGAAGGCATTTCTGCACCGTCGCTCGTAACGGTTGAGAAATCCCTTGTCGAACCGGTTGTTCTGGAATGCTTCGGCCGCAGTTTGTGCAGCAATTTGTCCCCC
>JBEKSC010000028.1:0-36266 GCA_049517415.1 Bathyarchaeia archaeon | reverse complement strand
GTCTCTCGCTTGCTTCTCGAACGTCGAAAAGAAAGCCATTCTTAACAATACCGACCTTGACTTCCCCATTCTTAATGTAGTGTGCAAGTTTCAATGTACTCGCCTCCTAACGCCCATTTCGTAGTGCTCCGAAGACGCCCGTCTATTCCACAGCCATTTTCTCGGCGCGTCGCTCGTATAGCCTAATCGTCTTGACGTTAGTAAATTCGAGAAGGCCGTACCTACCTAATTCCCTTCCAATTCCGCTCTTCTTCACTCCGCCAAATGGAACACGTGGGTCAGATGCAACAACATTGTTTACCGTGACCACGCCGCTCTGGATTTCCCTGCATAGTTTCTCAGCCTTTGAAAGATTCTGCGTCCAGATAGAGGCGCCCAAACCGAATTCGGTGGAATTCGCCACTTCAATTGCTTCCGTGGCATCTTTCACGACAATGACAGGGGCTACGGGTCCGAAGACTTCCTCGCGCATCATTGGCATGTCGCGAGTTACCTTGGTCATGACGGTTGGGGCGTAAAAGAAGCCTTTACGCTCAAGGCGATGGCCACCCACCATCACTCGTCCGCCCATCTTCACGGAATCCCTTACCTGCCTGTCTACCTCCTTGACACCACTCTCGTTAACCATGGGTCCAACGTCTGTTTCAGGGCTCAATGGATCACCTATCTTGAGCTTCTCAACTTTCGACACAAATTGATTGATAAAACTCTCGGCAATCGTTTTTTCGACGATGAAGCGTTTCGCGGCAATACAACTCTGGCCGCAGTTAATGAAGCGCCCTGCGACGGCGCCGCCGGATGTTAGGTCCAGGTCTGCGTCCTCAAGTACGATGAATGGGTCGCTTCCGCCGAGTTCGAGCACGAATTTCTTCAGGCTCCTTCCAGCTCGTTCCCCTACCTTGCTTCCGACGCCGACGCTTCCGGTGAAAGTTACTGCGTCTGTATCACCATCAATCATCTGGTCAGCGATTCGCGAATCACCTAAAACCGTCTTGAAGCATCCTGTTGGCAAACCAGCCTCGTTGAAAACCGTTTCCAGGTTTACTCCGCTCTGTGGGGTTGCGCTTGCAGGCTTGAAGATGGTGGTGTTTCCTGCCGCGAGCGCAGGCGCGGCAAACCTTGCCAGCTGCCACATCGGAAAGTTCCATGGCATGATAGCGGCAACAACACCCAGCGGCTCGAAGGCCACGTAACTCTTCACAGCATCAGTCTGTGCAGGCTCAGAGGTGAGAAAGCGCTCTGCATTCTCCGCGTAATAATCAAAAGCCAAGGCGCATTTAGCAACCTCCGCCGTCGACTCCCGAATTATCTTCCCCATTTCGTTCGTCATATCACGGGCAAATTCTTCCTTTCGCTCCTTTAGAATTACAGCGGCTTTCGAAATATACTTGCTACGTTCAGCGGGCGTAAGGCGACGCCATTCATGGAAAGTCTTCCTGGCGCGTTCGATTGCACTCTTCACCTGATCCGGCGTGGCCATCTCATGTTCAGCGAGTTTTTCGCCAGTCGCAGGGTTGACGGTTGCAAACTTCATTAGAATTAACTCTAAGCTCTCGGTACCTGAAGTCGGGCTATTTGGGTAGAGATACTGTCAATATAGTCTTTCAATCTTGCCAGCATAGTTCTCGCTGTTATCGTCCCCAAAATCTTCCCATCCTGAGTTACCAAGATCCTTCGTATTCCCTTCCCCGCCATCAACTGTGCCACTTCATCCAAATCTTCGTCCGCTTTAACGGTTACAAGATTCACGCTCATAATTTCTTCTAACTTCACCCGCGCCGGATCCTTCTCCGCGGCCACGATTCTTGATACGTAATCCCATTCGGTTACGATACCCTCAGGTTTTCCGTCAGCTGTGGTCACGACGACGAAGCCGTGACGGTTGGATTGCATTTGTTTTGCGCCTTGAAGGGCTGTTGTGTCTCGCCGCATTGAGAGGAAGTCTTTCTCTACTATGTCCTTCGCAACAAGTACCATAGTAAATGCATCTCAGGATAATTACTGTTAACTTGTCGGGCGAATATAAGAGAAAACTGGTTAGAGAAATCTTGCTGATCACTTCATCGTCCATTTAACCCAGAGGACTGCGATTATGCCGCTAGCTATCGCTCCTGACGCCAAGAACACGGCAACCTTTTGCCAAAGATTGAAGCCCCCAGCAAAGAATGCGAGGTAAAGCACGATGAAAGCAAACCAAAATACCATAAAGAATATGGTTGTAGCGACTTTGGTTCCGACAGATTTCATGGCCACAGGTCTCACACTTCCTAGGTGAATATGACCCAACAGATATAACGAGTTAGCTGAACGTCAGACCTAGAACGGGGGATCCCGTTTTGATGATTGTGTTTTGAGGACGCCCGGGAGAGTCAGAGGCGGTAAAGTCTCCTCGATCTCTGACCTGTGTGGTTCCAGCCAGGATGGTAGCATGAGGCGTCCACCCAAATCTTGAACAGGCTCATCGACTGCGAAACCAGGAGGGTCGGTGGCAATTTCAAACAGTACGCCCCCAGGTTCACGGTAATAGATAGAATGGAAATATTTCCTGTCGATGATAGGCGTCACGTTCAGGCTGGCTTCGATTAGCTCTTCCCGCCAAGCTTTCTGCTGCTCATCCTCCGGTGTGCGCCATGCAACATGGTGTACGCTTCCTACACTGACAATTCCGCGGGGAACGTCGAGGTCCGTGAAAACATCAACGATGGCACCTGCTCCGCCTTCCCCAACCTCAAACCGATACCGGTTCCCAATCTGCCCAACTCGTCGAAAACCCATCGTTTCAGTCAGGAGGGACGACGTTCGTTCAGGGCCTGCCTCCGAAACCGCAACGCTATGAAAGCCTCTCAGGCCATACTCGGGCGGAACTGGACCATCTTTCCATACCCTATCCAATCGGCCGTTTTGAGCGGCTACAAGCTCCAGCTGGAGGCCATCAGGATCGGAGAATGAAATTACCTGCTCATTGAAGCGTGCAATCGGGCCCTGGAATTGGATGTTATGATTCTTGAGACGGTCTATCCAGAAGCTAATCGCCGTTTCAGGGATGGAGAAGGAAGCTGCTGTCAACTGACCAGTTCCTATGCGACCGTTTGGGCCGCCGGGCCATGCAAAGAAAGTTAGGATTGTGCCTGGGTCGCCTAGCTCGTCCCCATAGTATAGGTGGTAGGTCGTGGGCTCATCAAAGTTCACTGTTACCTTTACCAATCGCATGCCTAGAACGCCACAGTAGAAGTCCACGTTCCGCTGCGGGTCGCCTGCTATTGCGGTAACATGGTGGACCCCAAGAATCTCTTTCTTCATCTCCAGCATCCTAGTCTCATGCGTGCGTATCGTTTGATGGCATGACAATTAAGGCCTGCCCTCTAAATGGTGGAAATAGGCCTAGAACTCTCCTCGCTGCTTTTTCTCTACGCAGAGTTAGGTAGGTAGCAATGTGAACATCGTACGCACGAATAGGAAGCGGTTCATTTGGCTAGTAAACGCAAACCAACTAAGCTGCGAACAAGAGATATTATTCCGCTCATTGAACCAACCGAAGAGCAAGTAGCTTAAGAATTCCAGGCTGGCGGCTTCCATAACCCAAGAGACTCTACAGGGTCTTAAGCACTCGGAGTGCTGCTCATCGCCATCCTCCACCGCCTGAAAGTAAGTGCAAGTCTTTAAGCTCAATCCGTCCCCGTGAATACGGCGAGCAGGAATCGTTGATGGAGCAGACCTTGATACTTGTAGATGACAAGGATAAGATTCTGGGTTACGCGCCGAGAAGCATATGCCACACCGGCAAGGGAAAACGCCACAGGGCTTTTGTGATCGCACTCTACAATAGTAAGGGAGAGATCCTGCTCCAACGAAGGAAACACGCACTATTCTCCAATCTATGGGATCTTACGGGGGCGAGCCACCCGCTCCGACTCCATAGCAGAAATGAGTCGTATGGAGAAGCTGCGGCCCGTTGCGTGAGGGACGAGTTCGGGCTCAGAGGAATCTCGTTTAGAAAGGTAGGGGCCTTCAACTATTTCGCCCCGCAGGGAAAGAAATGCGAGAATGAACACTGCGCGTTAATAGTCGGGAAATATGATGGCAAGGTGAAAGCGAACCCTAGGGTAACCTACGGTTTCAGATGGGCATCCCTTGAGGAAACCCTAGCAGAGATCCGAAGGAGACCAGCCTCTTTCGTGATGTGGGCCAGACTGGGAGCAAAATTGCTCAGAAAGCACTCGCTTGGAAAGAAGCTCTTGAAAACAAAATCTAAGAAGAAGAAAACTTAGGCGCTTGGCTTCCTGCAGTCCCTTGCTGAAGTTCGCCCCATCATTTCACGTAGGATACTACACGGAAGTAGATGTGGTGCTCCGGGCGGGAATTTCTTGGCACTTTTTGAGGTGCCATTTCGAACCCGCGATCAGTGACTAAAGGGGAATGATTTCCCCGGCACCGAGCCTCGAAAGGCCACTATGCTGTCGGCCCAGCATGGCTAACCGGGCTACACCACCGGAGCACTGCGGCAATCGACGCACTCCATGCATTAAGTTCTTTCGTGTTAGTGGATTACCCGGAAGTCTTTGAATTCTCCTCTCCATTCCCCCCATTTGACGTCAAAGTCTTGAACGTGGGCACCCGGTGGACCGCGGTGACAGAAGGCAACCGCTTCCTCGACTTTGTCCCGTTCTCCTTCAAAGAGTGCTTCGACACGCCCGTCGGGTAAGTTACGCACCCATCCCGCAAGGCCGAGGCGATGGGCGAAGTTCGCCGTCTCGGCGCGGAAGAATACGCCCTGGACCCTACCGCCTACGTAAACGTGTGCTCTTGCCTTCACAGTCCATCCGTCCATGCATGTCTAAATAATCGCAGCTTCAAATGTGGGTCGTAGCAGAAAAGTTTCCCGGTGAATTAAGAGGGTTTGCGAGCAGTAATCGTCGAGCTGAAGCTTCCAGCCTTTCCACCTTTAGCGGAAGAAACTAGGACCATGGCTGAGAACATCGGCTACGAGGTGGGAGGGACGCTCATTCAAAGGAGGAAGAGCGTCCACCACTCATACACAATAGGGCCGGGTAGGCTGAATGACCTCAAACGACTCGTAGAGGAAACGGAAGCGGACACGGTCATATTTGCAAACCCCCTCACCAGCAGCCACGTCTTCAAGCTAACTCAATATCTAGGCGGAGAAGTGCGCGTCATAGACCGCAACTTACTGATACTCGAAGTATTCGACAAAAGAGCTTTCACGAATGAGGCAAAGCTCCAGATTCGCCTAGCCAAGCTAAAGTACACACTATCCTGGGGCAGGGAGTTCATCAAGCTCCGCGGCATTATGGGCGAACAGTTGGGTTGGATGGGACCAGGGGACTACCCATACCAAGAATACTACCGCGCGGCCAGGAACAGAATTAGCCGAATAGAAGATGAGCTTGATGACATCTACAAGAAGAAGATGCTCAAGCGGGACCGAAGGCGGGAACTTGGGTTCCCAATCGTTGCGCTCACCGGTTACACTCAAGCCGGCAAGACCAGTTTCTTCAATTTGGTAACACACGAAGACAAGACCGTTGGCATGGGGCCGTTCACAACACTCGGCACGTTCGCACGCAGGGCCGACATGAACACGGACCCTGACTCGCCGGAGTTCATTCTCATCGACTCAATTGGGTTCATAGAAGATATGCATCCCATAATTTTGAAGGCGTTTCACGCTACACTTGGGGAGCTTGCGACTGCCGACCTAGTCTTGTTGTTCATTGACGCGAGCGACACAGAATTCCCTTTGGAAAGAAAGATTCGGGCGTGCAGCCAAATCCTTCGTGAGATCGACATTACTTCACCAATAATAGTTTGCGCGAACAAAATGGATCTAGTTTCTAGCGAGCAACTTGAAAAATCTATTTCGATAATTCGAAAGTATTTCATTACGGAAGATATCGTCCCGGCGAGCATCAAGACAGGCCAGAACCTGGATAAGGTCCTAAGCCTCATTAGCTCCAAGTTACGAGCGCAGAAACTCACAGTGAGTCCAGGAAAGCCTCAACCGCAGCATTGAACATTCGATGTTTCTCGAGCATGACGCTATGCCCGGCATCTGGGATTACAACGAGTCTTGAGTTAACTATCTTTTCATGAAGATACTGCGAATACTTTACCGGTGTCATCCGATCATCCGCCCCCACCACGATTAGAGTTTTGCAAGTTATTTTCTGCACATCGTTCATTCGGTCAAACCTGTCACATGCGATGAAATCGCCGTAGGCGACCTCAGGTTTCACCTTACACAAATCTTCCGCAATCCTTTCGGCTATTACAGGATCCGAGCGTGGTGACACAGACCATCTCCCTACGAGTTTGCTGACCTCCTCGTAGTTTTCCTTGATCCCAGTTAGTATGCTGGGATCAACTTTAAGCCGGGCTCCAGTGCCAACCAAAACGAGTCCCGCCAAATCGGAGTTTCGCAGGGCGAGTGTGATTGCGATCGCTCCACCCATCGAATGCCCGACAAGAACGGGGGCATTTACGGCCCTCTCCCTGATATGTTCCTCAACTGATGAGGCATAGTCTTCGATTGTGCTGCATCCTAGGCCCGATGGGTGCCCAGGCAGTTCCACTGCCAGGCCCCCTTTGAAATGCAGTAGCTGGAGCCGCCAAACAATAGGGCTTGCCCCGGCACCGTGAATGAAGACAGGCGTCAAGTCGATCTGCTCCGGTACTCATGGTTAAGGCTGGAAACAATATAGAATAAGCGCAGATAATTCGAATATGAACAGGCGGCCATGGGCTTTGCGCACTACCTATCTTCACTTAGCGCTAATTACTCTCCTGCTCATGGCTGTGGCCTCTCCACTTCCAGTTTTCGCAGCAAGAAAAATGCTCATGCAGGCAACCCTCAACCCCACCCAAACCGACCAAGGAGTCACCGTTGCAATCACCGGCCGGGTATTTGACACCCTTAACTACTCAATCCCGAGCACTGTAATTTCAATTCAAGTCAATAACCCCCAAGGAACGAGTGTTCACCTAGCCATCGCCTACACTAACCTCGGTGGCTCCTTCCAAGATACGTTCTTTATCGGATCTAATTCCCCTGGCGGAAATTACACAACCTTCTTGGTGGCGGATAAGCCAGGGTACGATACAGCCCGTGTGACACTAGTATTCACATACTCTTCGCCCGACTTCGCACTCCAAACCTCCGTTTCCGCATTGTCGCTCCGTCAGGGTGGAACGGGGACGGTGAGCGTTACGGTATTCGGTCTTCGTGGCTTTCACGCCCCAGTGAACCTAACTGCCCTTGAACTCCCGGCGGGCGTTAGCCTTCAGTTCAAGCCCGCTTCAATTGCTCCCGGCGGAACCGTAACCGTCAACATTGCATCGTCCATTTTTGCTGTCCCCGGCAATTACACTATAACACTTCTTGGCGTATCTGGATCCGTGAGCCACAAAGTTTCATTCGAGCTCAACATTGCTCCCGGACTGATTCAGGCAGTTTACCTGTTCATTGGATTCACTGTGATTCTTGTACTTGTGTTGTTTCTCCTCTTGAGGCGCCGTGGTAAGCAGAAGCGTAAGGAAGCTGCGGTCGAAGATTTGATCAAACAATCATCCGCCGACAAGGGCTACGTCGCAACTGCTAGAGCGATCGCTAGACTTGAAGAATTGCGCGCGATGGACAGGGTGGACGAGTCTACGTATCTACGACTGAGGAGGGAATATGAGAAGCGGCTCGAGAAATCTAAGTGACTGACATTTTCTTGAGCGTTTCACCAATCTCGCTTAGTGATTTTGTGAATGTATGTTCGGGTTTCTCTATCGTGTAGATGATTTTGCCGCCGTACGCCATTAGTTCGCACATGCAAGGTATCATTCCGACCAATGGAAGCCCCATATCCGACTCGATCTGCTTTCCGAACTTCTCTGCGCCGCCACCTGCAGCTATTTGCTCTATCGGAATCTTGTTCAGGACAATACCGGACTTCCTTCCAAGGGCTTCATAGACGCCTTTCGAGAGTTCTTTCGTTCCTTCCAAATCAAATTCGTCGGCCTTCATTACTAGCGAAATCAAGTCTGCTCCAGCTAGAGCGTTTATGGATGAATATTGTGCGCCCGGGCTTGTGTCGAATAGCAGGTAGTCGACCTTCTTCTTTTCGAAGATTTCTTTCTTGCATGCGAGCGTCTTGGTTAGGGCTTTCACTTCCCATTTTCTATCCTTACTCATTATATCCTTCAAAGCTTCGAGCAAGGGATTTGCGAAACCGACCCAAAGTTTGCCTCGTAAGTTCAGTCGGTCCGACTCGTCAACAAGGGTATCTATGATTCCGCACTTTTCCTCAAGGTAATCGTTTAACCAGAATTTTGGTTTCGCTTTGAATAGAACATTCAAGCTGGGAGCGCGAAAGTCATAGTCTAACAGGCACACGTTTGCCCCTTGCTTCGCAAATAGTGCGCCAAGGTTTACCACGAGGGAAGTCTTTCCCGTTCCACCCTTGTAGGAGTGAAAAGCTAAACTCTTGCCCATTCGCGCCGCTTCCTAAGTCTCCACGTAGAAGTACACATCTCTACCCTTACGTTTCTTCTTCACTAGGCCCATGGACACAAGCTGGTTTAGGTAATCGCTTTCCACTGCTCTGACCCTGCCCGTCTCCTTCGAAAGGTCAGTTGCCGTAGCCTCCCGAAGTGTAGCCAGACCCAAGGCTGACTTACGTAAGTGATCCGGAAGAGAGAGCAGAGTGGTTACGTCAAGGGGCATGTCTTCGGGGAGCGAGATATTTGGGCGGGCTCCTTGTCCACCACTGGGCCGCTGAAGTTCTATTAACCTGTCCAGTTTCTTCGAGATTGTTTCCATATTTCTATTCATCTTCTTTAGCAAATCAACTAGGACGGAGTCAGCACCCCTAGAGCTCACCGGAAACTCACACAGAAACCGTGAGTTGCCAGGATATATGAAGTATGTTAGCGCCACACGTAGACAGCATCTCTAAGTGTAGTTGTGTGGCACGCAAAAGCACTTAAATACGGAGCCATGCGCTATACGAAGGCTAAGAGGAAAAGAAATGTCCCTCCGATTCCGGGCCAACAACATTGCAATTTTCCTGTGCACTATAGCGGCATTCGCCGCGGCCCAAGCGGGTGGAATCGGACCCGTCGTAGTTTCAGCTAATAATATCCTATCAATAGAACTTCTCCGATCACCTACAAGCACGGAACCGCTAGCGGCCAATGGAACTGTACACCTGAACCTAGATAATGGCCAGGTGACCCTACAACTTCATCAGGCGACACCTGACTCAAATTACACTGCCCTCTTCTTATCCGCTTCAACTTCAGCAAGTGTCCAAGTTGCAACAATCGTAACTGATCAAGGTGGAGAGGGCAACGCTCAAGGAATATTGAGTTCCGGAGCATATGTCGGAGTTTTCGAAGTGTTACGAGCCGACCTCGTACAATTCACAACCGCAACCGCCTCATTCAACCTTGGGGGGATCGTTTCCGCGTCCACTACCGTTTCATCTGGATCTACAACCCTAAGCACATCAACAGAATCTGAAAACAATGTCTCAACCAGCACCTCTGCGGAATTCGTGCTTGGAGTGGAACCAGTTTCGAACTCCATTTCAGCAGGCGGCTTCGCGAAATTCAACATCCGAATCGAACAGGGACCTAACGCTGATATTTCAGCAGTGATCTATCTGGTGGCGAGGGGAGTCCCACCACGTAGCGTCGCGATCTTCACGCCCGACGCAGGCGTGGCAGACCCTGAATTTAACTCCACATTAACTATCGTAACTTCCCCTAACACACCCGCTGACAATTACGAGGTTACAGTCGTAGCTCGGGTCAATGGGCAAGAATTCTCTACACAAGTCGCCTTAGAGATAACGGCGACCACAAGTGCAAACACGGTTATGACCATGTCTACTGCTGCGAACTTGTACGTGACCGTTACCACAGACCAAACTCAATATCAGCCAAACGCAACAGTCACCGTGCAAGGTCAGGTTACCGATGCTACGGGAAGCGCAATAACCAACGCTGCGGTGTCAGTCCAAGTTGATTCACCAACTGGCACGCAGGTCTTCTTCGAGAGCATTCAGACGGATTCGGCGGGAACTTTCCAAGCACAAGTCATGCTCCCGGCCAGCGCCACGCTGGGCACATACACCGTCTTCGCTACTGCGAGCCAGGTAGGTTACCTGAGCACCGCCGCCCGTGCGACATTCGTAGTCGGGGCCTCAACCACTCCGAGCGTCAGCATCAGCGCCGTCTACGCTGGAGACAGCTCTGGCAACCCAGTGCCAACAGTCTCTGCTGGCCAAACTGTATGGATTTGGGCCGTCGTCCATAACAATGGCGCCACATTCCAGGGAGTGGTCTGGGTTCAAGTTCATGATCCAAATGGCATGCCTGTTCAAATTGGAATTCACATTGAAACCCTCACTTCAGGCGAAACTATCAAAGATGGCCTAGGTTTCACTCTTCCGAACAACGCAGCCCACGGTGTTTATCGTGTCGACGCCCTAGTTTCTGACAAAATGATCTCCCAAGGCGGCACGTTCCTGGCGGAAGCGCAAACCCAATTTGCTTTGATGGATTGAGAAAATGTCGCACCCGAAACATTACGATCTTGCTGACATAATTTCAGACCTGAATAACATACGTGAGGAATTGGGCCAAACGGTAACGGCGTCATCTCCAGATGGGTTGGACGCTTCAAAGGACAAATTGCCCGCGGATGAACAACGCTCACTTGCGCTCGAAGAATACTTAGCGAGCCGCTTACAGCAAATTGGGGAAGTTGCCGCAGAGAAGAAAGAAATCAAAGGTTTGAAAACTGGGAATGGTTGGGATGCCAACCAAGTCGTAGAACTCGTCTTCAAAATCGAACCTATATCAATCAAACGTGCCGTGGAGATTACTGTCTCGTCGGATCGAAAAGTGAAAGAACGCCTTTCAGATTTTTTCAAACGCCCAAAAGATGAAGTGCGAATAGTTGGGACGCCGACCGTTGAATATGTCGCAATTTGGAAAGTGAAAGGCTTCCACGAGTGCTACTACGTTAGAACCAATTCCTACAGGGTGAACGTCAAAGAGGACGTTGTTGCAGTCGAGGTGGAAGGCAAGAGCAGGGATTTGATACTAGAACGGAAGCACAGCCGGCTGATCCCCGCAGCCGTTCTGGAACGACTCCAAAAATTAGGCTCATTCCTATCAAACGAATCAAAGTACTTCGTAGTAGCCGACGCTCTCGAACTCGCTACAAAGAGATCAGAGGGTGAGCTGGTCGTAACCAATACAGGTCGTTCTCTATCCCGAGATGAAGAAACTGAGCTAACCTCTTGGCGTACCAAGCGTATCTTCGACATAGAAGGCCTGAAGGTTCGAGGCATGAAAGTAAGTGTTCGTGACTCGATTTCAAAAGAAGCAGTCTTGACTAGATTCAGAGAAAACGTGGTTAGCATGCCCGAACGCTTCAAGCAAGTCCTCAGTAACAAGCTGCAAATAACAGAGTTGAAGCGAATCTATGTCCCAATAATAAGGGTTCCAATGCAAAGAGGACTCGTCCCCAGAGAAGTAATAGTCAACGGGACGAGTGGGGAAATCGCAGACGCGAAGCTACTTGGCCTATTGGAGTAAGTCCCGACGAGCTTGAAGAACATAAACTAAATCTTTAGCCGACACTTCTGAAAGCTTCAAGGGAACGGGTGAACTAGCTGTCATCCTTGCCAAAATTGCTTCCATTGCTTCTCGTCGTCTCCCTTCTACTGGCCGTCCCTCTAGTGTTTTCGCAAGGATCCTTGACGGTTACCGTTTCCACAGATCAGCCTCACTACCTCCAAGGTGGGACCGTCAATATTTCGGGAAAGGTTCTGGATTCACAAAATAACCCGGTCGCTGGTGCAACCGTTTCCATACAAGTGGGCGACCCGCCGATGCACATAGATCTGGTATACTCGGATAATTCAGGGGCCTACCTGGACGCGTTCATTCTACCAACAAGTGCTGCTCCAGGCTCATACACGGTGTACGCGTCAGTTGGCAGAGCCGGGTACTCATCGTCACAAGGACAAACTCAATTCACAATCCTGCCACGGACCAACGTAACTTCAACATCTTCATCATCTTCGTCGACACCTTCATCTTCGTCTTCTTCTTCTCAATCGAACGGCCCACCGGGCCAATGCTTCATCGCAACGGCAACCTATGGTTCCGAAGTTGCGCCTGAAGTTGCCCTACTACGTTACTTCAGAGACGCCCAGGTGCTCAGGACATCGGCGGGTACAAGTTTCATGAAAGCCTTCAACGCCTTCTACTATAGTTTCAGCCCCCAAGTCGCATCCTTCATCTCTGCTAATGGAATAGTAAGGTCATCCATGAAGGTTGCTCTCTACCCGTTGATCGGAATCCTCTTTTTTTCTAGCAAAATCTTTCAAATTTTATCGTTCAACGCGGAACTCGCAATCACGATCTCCGGAATCATTGCGGCCCTTGGAATTGGGGCGGTCTATATCGGGCCAATAGCCGTCATTTGCAGCCGCCTTGGCAGACCTAAAGTTAATTCGCTATGGTCAACTATGAAGCAGCTGGACGTAGTTTGCTGCATAGTCTCAACATTCGGAATCCTTGTGGGAGAAGAGATAGGCTCGCCGTTACTACTTACCTCGGCCACAGTTGTGGCTGTGCTTAGTTTCCTGTTGCTCGGTGCTTTATCGGTTCAAGTTTTCGCGTCAAGTGAGAAGAAAGGCGGAAAGAGCTAATTCAGCAAGCCTGCAAATGATAGGCTTAGCGCCTAGGTTTCTCTTTCTTCCCCTTCATTAGAGCGTCTAGAGAAACTGAGTTAATTCCATAGACCTTGTAGCGTATGCCAGGAATATCGCCCATCGCTTTACCTTCAGCGCCGCCGATCCCTTCAATCAACACCTCGTCATGCTCGTCGATGAAGTTCAGCGCTCCATCGCCTGGGACAAACGCCGTCACAACTTTCCCATTCTTAATTAACTGAACACGGACTGCTTTGCGCACAGCGCTATTCGGCTGGCGTGATTCAACACCCACTTTCTCAAGAACGATGCCGCGGCCCTGCGGCGCTCCCTGCAATGGGTCGGCCTTAGAGTCCAACCCTAACATACGACGCTTGTACGGTCTATAGTGCCACCTGAAACGGCTTCGGTCTCTCGTTGTTTTTCGTGCGGCAAACAAGCCGCTGGCGCCATTGGTCACAAGGTGTCACTTCTCAGGTTAGCGATAGCCAACCTTTGGCTTGCTCTATTTGTGCTTATCGTAGCCGAGAGAACGGATTATCCAGGTGAATCATAGTCGAGTCTATTACACCCTGACCTACAATTCTGGGTCGTTATATGCACAGTCCCTTCGAGGATCCTGGTGTTCTCTTACGATAATGAAATACGTCCGTTGGGAATCCTTAGGGATACAGCTATTTCACAGCCAAGGTGAATGCTTTGAGCGATGAAGTCGTCACTCCGATCTATCCGCCACCCACAAGACGCAAGCGTCCGAAGCGATCGAAAGCCAAGACTCGAAGGCGGACAACTTCTTGAAGCTCACGTTCTTGGGCTCTGGTGGTTCCTCGGTTAGTGCAAAACGGGCATGTCCTTCGATCGTGGTGGACGACGAAATATTGCTCGACTTGGGTCCTGGGTCGTTGAGAAACCTACGAATCTCTGGCCTCAACCCAGAAAGCTTGACCACCGTTTTCATCTCCCATTGTCACGCCGACCATATCTCAGACTTGGTCCCGTTCTTGTAGGCAATTCAAATAGATGGCCGCAAGACCTCTCACAGGTTTATGGCCCCCAGGGTTTCAGACAGATCTTTCAGAAGTTACTGGAAGACACATGCACCCCGAATGATTTTTTCAAGTTTTCCTTAACCATCTCCGAACTGGATTACGGGCAAAGGGCGGAGAAAGTTCAGACTTGTCGCACGGTCCATCCGGTCCCTACCCTAGCCTTCAGAATCGAATCAGTAGGAAAGTCGATCTGCTACAGCGCCGACACAACTTATTGCCCCTCGGTCGTTGAACTCGCCAGAAACGTAGACCTCCTAGTGCACGAAGCAACGTTCCTAGAAGATCAGTTGAACATCACGAAGTTAACAAAGCATTCTACCGCACGTATGGTGGGGCGTGTGGGGAAGGAAGTTCATGCGAAGCGTTTGGCCCTCTTCCATATCCCTCCTCCTAACGAACATAGGGAAAACGAATTCCACAACGAAGCCATGGGCGTTTATGGTGATGAACTTCAAATAGGGACAGATCTAGCTACGATCGAATTCTAGTTCACCCGACCCGAACTAGAGCTTAAATTCTGAACGCCGCTATCTCCTTTGATTGCAGGTTCCTTCGTTGAAAACTGAGGAAACGCTGAGGCATTCATTTCGCGCAAAATTCGAAGGGATACAGGTTGCCCTTACCTTCCGGGATGTAATGATTCTTCCAGGGCGCGCAGAAGCTGAACCGAGTGAGGTTGACGTAAGGACACGCGTAACCAAAAACCACGGCTTGAATGTTCCCTTCGTTTCATCACCTATGGACACGGTGACGGAGAGCGACATGGCAATCGCTGTTGCGAGACAGGGTGGCCTAGGCGTCGTTCACCGGAACTGCGCAGCGGAAGAACAAGTCGAGATGGTGAAACGCGTTAAGAGAGCTGAAGCACTCATAATCCGAGATGTCATAACGGTTACGCCCGAAGACAGTGTAGGCCAAGCCTTAGCGTTGATGCAAGAACACAACATTTCAGGGCTTCCCGTAGTTGATGGAACAAGGCTTGCTGGCATTGTGACCGGGCGGGACGTTAGGTTCGCCCAACCGAGCCTCTCCGTGAGACAGGTAATGACGAAAGAAGTTGTGAAGGCTGAAGAAGGAATCGACATCGACGAAGCTAAGAGGTTGCTTCGAGATCACAAAATCGAGAAGCTCCCGATTGTGAAAAAAACCGGAGAACTGACAGGGCTCATAACATTCAAGGACATACTACTCAGAGGGAAATACCCAGACGCCGCTCGGGACGAGAATGGGCAACTACTTTGTGCCGCGGCGGTGTCACCGTTCGACCTAGATAGGGCGAAGAAGCTCGACGAATACGCCGACATTCTAGTCACTGACGTTTCACATTTTCACAATGAAAACGTCTTCACGTCAACCAAGAAACTTATATCAGAAGTCTCCGCGGATGTGGTTGTCGGCAACATCGGGACGTACGAGGCAGCTGAAGACGTGATTACCGAGCTTGAACAGGTCGGTGGCTTCAGAGTGGGGATTGGTTCCGGCTCGATCTGTACAACGACCGAAGTAACCAAGGCAGGGTCTCCGACGCTGTTCGCAACTGCGCAAGTTTCAGACGCCGTAACGAAATATGGCGCAAAGATACCAATCATCGCTGATGGGGGAATTCGTACGCCTGGAGATGTTGCCCTTGCGCTAACTGTAGGCGCGTCGGCAGTTATGGTAGGGAACCTCTTCGCGCGCTGCAAGGAATCCCCTGGGACATTAATCACGATAGGCGGACGATATTACAAGCAATATAGAGGGATGGGAAGCCAAACTGCGCGCGCGAAACGTTACTCGCTTGACCGGTACAGCATGCCATCTAAAGGCGTTCCCGAAGGCGTGGAAGGCTGGGTTCCATACAAAGGCGAAGTGAGCATCGTCCTAGATGAACTCGTTTCAGGTTTGAAGGCCTCAATGGGATACGCCGGCGCAAGAAACATACAGGAACTATGGTCGAAAGCAAAACTTGCAGCCCTTAGCCCTTCAGGTGCTGAAGAGGCGCGACCGCATGATATTCTTTTACCGAGTGAAACGCAAGAAAGACTCTGAATATGAAAGCGGCCAGAGCACGTTTATATAACCTCCGTCATATTCGGAGTCGTGGAACTTCAACTTGCCTATGATACTCCCCGAAGAGTTAGCTTCGAAATCCGTCATACCAGCCATTAGAGCGCTTATCGTGAAGAGGCTGGTCGAAGATCACGGCATGACACAACAGGAAGCGGCTAAACTTCTAGGAGTCACGCAACCCGCAGTGAGCAAATACCTCCACGAGAAACGAGGCGCCGCGATTAGGCTCATTGGCATAAGGGAAATCGACCAAGCCACCACGGAAATCGCCGAAATGGTCTCTTCCCAGAAAGCACAACCGGTCGAAGTCATGAGCAGAATTGAGGCTGCGTGCGAATACGTTCGCAGAAATAGATACATGTGTGACCTTCACAAGAAGTTAGAACCAGGCATGGACATAGATTCCTGCCACGTATGTGAACAATAGTTCCACCCAAACAAGCCTAAGATTCGGAGTGTATCATTCAATGGAAATTAAAGTCAAAGCAGGAGACAAAGCTCCCGACTTTGAAGGGCCAACCTCGGACGGCAGCAGATTAGGACTAAAGAATTTTGTTGGAAAGAAGAACGTCGTGCTCTACTTTTACCCCAAGGACGATACACCAGGCTGCACGAGGGAAGCCTGCAGCTTCAGGGACAATATACAACCAATTAGAGACATGGGCGCAGAAATAGTAGGCGTCAGCCTCGACAGCATTCAGTCCCACGACAAATTCGCAAAGAAATTCCAGTTACCGTTCCCATTGATTAGCGACAAAGACAAGCGAGTTGCTACGGCCTACGGTGTCCTCAAAGATATCGGGTCGTCCACGAACCGCATAACCTTCATCATTGACAAGAATGGGAGGGTGGCAAAAGTCTTCCCTAAGGTTGACGTTTCCAAGCACACCGAGGAAGTCGTAGCAGCCCTAAAGGAACTAGCCTGAAGCCGAAGTCCTGTCTGTCATTGAAGCGACACGCCCCCTCAAGAATCTGGCAAACCTTTTCAATGCTTACAGACTCCCGTTTCCATAATTATCACTCGATAGGGGCAGTGGATTAACAGGTGAGTCAAGAAACACTGCTGGACTTCGCTGGGGTTTGGATTGGAAAGATCAGCGAAGTCGTTAGAACGATAACTGGTTCAGGCCCTATCAAGTACTTGATCAACTGGAGCCGAATGTATGCGCTGTGGCCAGTGCACATTACCACAGCTTGTTGCAGCACGGAGTTTGGAGCAATGATGGGCCCTCGGCTCGACCCTGAAAGGTTTGGTCTACAGGCAGTTGCGGGGGGCCTTCGGCAATGCGACCTAATCATTGTGGAAGGTACCGTTACGAAGAAAATGGCCAAGCGCCTCAAAATTGTTTACGAGCAGATGGCCAAGCCAAGGTATGTAATTGCAATGGGGGACTGCGCTTGTTCTGGGGGCCTCTTTCATGATTCATACAGTATCGTAAATGACGTGCACAAGATATTCCCGGTGGATGTGTACGTGCCCGGATGCCCACCTAGGCCCGAAGCACTCCTCAGCGCTATTGTGAAGCTCCGGGAGAAAATACGAAGAGAAGAGGTCTTCGCCTAGTGACCCAAGTCGCGCTTCCCCGAGAAGAAGGAATAATCAATCAACTGAAAGACCAATTTCCGGAAGCGATCAAAGAAACCAAGGTCGACCGAGCGCGGCGCGTAACCATCACCTTTGACAAGGACCACCTCCAAGAAATTGCAACATTCATGCGAGACCAAGCTGGCTTCGACCACGTAAAAGGAATCGCAGGCATCGACTACCCAACCCACAAGAAGATAGAAGTACTGTATTTCACGGGCTCATTCTCAAAACCGGAAATTCAAGACCTTGTCGTTATTCTGAAAACAGAATTACCACGGGATAACCCATCGATCGCCTCAGTCGTTTCAGTGTGGCAAAGCGCGCATTTCCACGAACGGGAAACATTCGAAATGTTCGGGGTAAAATTCGAGGGGCATCCCGACCTAAGAAAATTACTCACACTGGACAATTGGGATGGGCCACCCCCTATGTTGAAGGACATTAAGTTCCCGGAGATGGGGCAACGATGACAACACCCCCCGCTGAGAGAAAGCCTCCAGCCCCTCCCATCACGATTACTAAGACCGCGGAACCGTCGACCTTGGACGTATCCGTTGGGCCGCAACACCCAGGATCCGGTCATTTACGAATGCTCATCCGTGTCGACGGTGACTACATCGTCTCCGTAGACACCGACATAGGGTATGTTCACCGGGGCTGCGAGAAGATCGCTGAGTATCGAAATTACGTGAGTAACATCCCGCATCTTGAGAGGCCATGCATCATTGACGCGATCCACCTAAACTGGGGCTACGTGCTCCCCGTTGAAGAACTCCAAGGCGTCGAAGTTCCACCCCGTGGCCAATATATCTCAACCATCGCGGCTGAAATGAACCGCATAATGAACCACCTATATTGGGTGGCAATAAACGCCGGAGTATTCTCTGGGCACACAACAATTTTCATGTGGGCCTTCGGCGACCGAGATCTATTCATTGAACTCGCAGAGATGCTGACAGGTGCGCGCCTAACGTACTCGTTTCTTCCGCCAGGCGGCCCCAGGCGAGATTTGCCCGCGGGATTTGGAGAGAAACTCACCAAACTACTCGACTACTTTGAGAAGAGGCTCGTCGAGTACGACCGAATCTTCTTCAGTAATCCACTCGTCGTCGCGCGCGCTAAGGGAATTGGTGTGCTCAAGCGGCAGGAAGCAATAGAGTTAGGCGTAGTAGGCCCAGTGCTCCGAGGCTCAGGCGTTAAGTATGATGTTCGAAAGGTCGAACCGTACGGAGCGTACGCGGATCTCGATTTTGAGATTCCTACCTATGAAGAGGGCGACTCCTATGCTAGGTTCATGGTAAGATTTGAGGAGATGAAACAGAGCATCAAGATCCTCCGACAGGCACTCGAGAAAATTCCGAAAGGGCCCATCGCTCGAAAAGCTCCGCTCGTCGCACCCGAAGGTGAAGCAACTGGTCGCGTTGAATCTTCTCGCGGAGAATATACGGTGATGGTCATGGGCGACAATAGCGACAAGCCGTACCGAGTCAAAATCATGAACGGCTCCTTCCGAAACTTAATCGCACTACCCTACCTCATCCGCAACGTGCATGTTGCCGATATGCCAATCATCTATGGAAGCTTGGACTACTGGCCCGTCGAGGCGGACAGGTGACTGGAGGCACAATCGACTTGGTTTTCGGGGCAATGTACGAAGGAATCAAACACATGTTCAAAAGAACATTCACTTTGAAGTACCCCTACCAGAAAATTTTGCTTCCGAAAGGGTACAGAGGCCGACACCAGCTTTACATGGAGAAATGTACTGGCTGCGGAATTTGCGCGTGGATCTGTCCCGAGAGATGCATAAGCATGGTTCCAGTCACTGACCAAAAGGAATATCCACAGAACCCTGAGAAGAGATTTCCACAGTACTGGTACGCCCGCTGCTGTTTTTGCCATTTCTGCACAGATTATTGTCCAACTGGGGCGCTGGACTATACGCCCGATTATGAGTTGGCTGAGTATGATCGTGAGCTACTTCTCTGGAGCCCGGAACGCCTTTCGAGGCCAGCAACCAACATTGGCGAATACCAGTCAGTCCTTCACGGCAACAAGGGCAGCATGGGCGTTGCGTATGAGCGCGTGAACAAGCAGAAATCATAGTGAACCTGTCCTAAAATTGAAATTCTAGTCCCCAGTTTAGTAACGGGAGAACAATGTCAGATGTCACCGATAAGATAGAGCGCAAGATCGAAAAGAGAACGAAGGCCCGGAAGCGTACTCGCGGTCCTTACAGGAAGTCGTCGCCGCTTCCATTCTGATTTTTTATTACGTACGTCATATTTAATAGCGACAGCTAAGTTCTACCGCGCTAAACAAACCACATGTGACCAGTAATGCCAACTACGCTTGAGATTAAAGACCTACACGTAAGCATCGAGGGCAAACAGATTCTGAAAGGAGTCAACCTGAAAGTCACACAAGGTGAAATTCACGCGATCATGGGCCCAAACGGGTCCGGTAAGAGCACACTAGCCAACACGCTCATGGGCCACCCCAAATACAAGGTCGACAGCGGCGACATCCTCGTAAATGGAGAGAGCATCGTCGGCCTAACCCCCGACGCCCGAGCCAAGAAAGGGCTCTTCTTAGCTTTCCAGTACCCCCTTGAAATCTCAGGCGTCCCACTTGCGCAGTTCCTACGCTCCGCGTACAGATCACTGAGGGGCGAGACGCAGAAGAACGCTGACTCGAAAGGTGTCGGCGGCGAGATGATCTCCGCCCTTGCGTTCAAGAAGAAGCTCGAGGAGAAGTTGAAGGAGGTTGACATGGATCCTGCCTTCGCGAAACGTTACTTAAACGAAGGATTCTCCGGCGGAGAGAAGAAGCGTGCCGAAGTCCTCCAGATGGCAATCCTTCAACCGGCAATCGCGATTATGGATGAAACTGATTCCGGGTTGGACATTGACGCGGTCAGGAAGGTGGCTGAGGTGGTTGCCCACATGGCTGGGCCGGAGATGGGCGTGCTTCTGATAACGCATTACCAGCGGATTTTGGACTACATAAAACCCCAATTCGTCCACGTTATGGTGAACGGGCGCATATTCCGCTCGGGAGGACCGGAATTAGCCAAAATCCTAGAAGAAAGGGGTTACTCGTGGGTGGAACAAGAGGCTGCAGCTACAGCCTCTTGAAAGGAACGCTTATTACGTATGTCATGAGAGAGGTTGTTGATTCGCTATGGCAACTAAGCAAACCCTAGACATAGACTATACTAAGTACAACTTCAGAGATTCCACCGAAGATTACGAGTACAAGTTTCCGAAGGGCCTCACGCGTGAGGTTGTCGAGAAGATTTCTAAGATAAAGAAGGAACCTGACTGGATGCTCCAGTTCAGACTACGGGCTTACGATCATTTCATCAAGAGACCGTTGCCCATGTGGGGGGGCGATTTGACCACTCTCAAATTTGACGACATGTTGTATTATGCCAGCTCAACCGAAAAGAAAAGTCGTTCATGGGAAGACGTGCCTTCGTACATTAAGGATACATTCGATAAGCTGGGCATTCCCGAAGCTGAGAGAAAATTCCTCGGCGGCGTGGGCGCACAATATGAATCCGAAGTTGTATACCACAGCCTTAGAGAAGACCTGGCGAAGAAGGGCATCATTTTCACAGACACCGACACCGCACTCCGAGAGTACCCGGAAATTTTCAAGAAATATTTCGGAACCGTAATCCCGCCGGAAGACAACAAGTTCGCAGCGTTGAATAGCGCGGTCTGGAGCGGTGGAAGCTTTATCTACGTTCCCCCAGGCGTCAACGTCGAAGTACCCCTCCAAGCATACTTCAGAATCAACACGCAAAACATGGGACAATTCGAGCGAACACTAATCATAGCTGACGAGAACAGCCGAGTACACTACATAGAAGGCTGCACGGCCCCAATCTACTCAACCGATTCCCTGCACTCAGCGGTCGTCGAAATCATAGCCAGACCGGGTGCGTACGTGCGTTACACGACTATCCAGAATTGGTCTAATGACGTCTACAACTTGGTCACGAAGCGAGCTTACGCTTATGCCAACGCAACTGTTGAATGGGTTGACGGAAACCTCGGCAGCAAACTCACAATGAAGTACCCGTCCATCTACCTGCTCGGGCCGGGAGCTAAGGGCGAAATCCTCTCAGTCGCTTTCGCAGGTAAAGGCCAACACCAAGACGCCGGCGGCAAAGTGGTACACCTCGCCCCACACACGACTTCCAGAATCACTTCCAAGTCCGTTTCCAAAGATGGGGGAAGAACAACTTACCGAGGCCTACTACATGTTGCTAAAGGAGCTAAGGGGGTCAAGTCAACCGTGAGATGCGACGCACTACTACTCGACGAATACTCAAAGACCGACACCTACCCATACAACGAGATCAACGAAGACGACGCGACGACAAGCCACGAGGCAACGGTTGGCAAGATCGGAGACGACCAGCTCTTCTACTTGATGTCACGAGGCCTCTCTGAGCAAGAAGCACTTAGCATGATCGTCATGGGCTTCATGGAACCATTCACCAAGGAACTGCCGATGGAATATGCGATTGAATTGAACAGGCTCATCCAAATGGAAATGGCCGGCTCCGTCGGCTAGACACCTCTTTTTTACTCACGCAACCCGTACCGGTACTTGTAACCTGAGAAGGCGTTCGAGCAATGTCGGAGTTGACATTAACAAAAGCAAGCGAACAGCACATCCGCTCCTTGGCGGAATCCAGGCATGAACCCGAATGGTTACGGGAATTTCGCATCAAATCACTCAACCTGTTTCGCAAACTTCCCGTCGAACTCTCAAGCTTGTATACGAAGTACGCGGATCTTTCAGGCGTCGACTTCGAATCAGTCAGCTTAGCCCCTTCAGAGCCGTCCGAGTCACAAGTGGAGGACGTTATGGTGAAGCTGAAGTCTGACAAGGCGATCACGATCTTTCAAATTGAATCGAAAACGTTCCCAGCCGAGATGCCCGAAGCTCTCCGAAAGGAAGGCGTAATCTTTACGGATATCGGGACTGCGATTCGAAGCGAACCAGAATTATTCCGGCGCTATTTCCTGGAGAAAGCAATTCTCCCTGAAGATGATAAGTTCGCGGCATTGAACAACGCGCTCTTCACTTCAGGATTCTACTTACATGTCCCGAAGGGACTTGAAGTAATCGTCCCATTCAGGGTTGTAACCATACTCGACTCGGAGGGGCACGGGGTTTTCGCCCAGAACCTTGTGATGGGGGATAATCGGAGTAAGTTTACAGTCCTCGAAGAGTTGTATTCGACTCGCTCAACAGATCAATCGAAGAAATCCACTTACAGTGGGCTCTCTGAAGTCTATTTGCACGAAGGCGCAGAAGTTACTTTCGGAAGTATAAACAACCTATCCCAAAACGTGAACATATTCTCGAACAAGAAGTCAATAGGGGAACGGGATAGCAAGATCGTTTGGTCCACAGGATTGCTCGGGGGCGCCTATACAAGGTCCCGCTTAGAGAGCGTCATGAAGGAATCCGGTGCGTCCTCTGAGAACGTAGAGGTTGTATTTGGGGCTGGAACACAACGCTTCGACACTGTCTCGAACATTACTCATAGCGGACCAAATACTAGCGGCCACGCAATTTCAAAAGGAGTGGTCAAAGATAAGGCAAAGGCAATTTTCAAGGGCATGATTAGAATCGAGGAGAACGCTAAGAACTCACGAGCCTACCTCGCAGAACACGCCATGATACTCAGCAAAGACGCCCTAGCCGACGCAATCCCCGGCCTCGAGATCGAAACGAACGAGGTCAAGGCCACGCATTCAGCGTCGGTTGCGCAAATCAATGAAGAAGAAATCTTCTACCTAATGGCCAGAGGCCTCTCGGAAGACGAAGCGAAAAAACTTATCATAGTCGGATTCTTCGAACCACTCGTGGAACGCATTCCGGTTCCCGAGGTGGCAAGACGCATCCGACGAATCATAGACCTGAAGTGGTCAGGCAACTACGACTTCGCTTCCACCCTCACGGTGCCAGCTTTCGACGACGAATACTACGAAGAGGGACAGAAGACCCGCGACATATTCGAGGGACACTACAAATACCGTTAATGCCATTATAATTCAGCGAGATATTCGTGCCCTGCGTTCGAATACTTTCTTGAATGTTTGCGGTCCCGTGTTGCTCTGTTCTTGCAAGGACCATTAATGTCGTCCAATTTTCAAGTTATTTTCTCTTGTGCGACCATCGGAGTCATGTGAACTCACACAGCGAGGTCAGATGGCATATGGGCTACTTGGATCACTTGAGTCTACTGCCGCATGATTGACAGAAACTGGCGTCGGTTTTCACTGAGGCTCCGCATGACGGGCAAAACATCATATCAGAAGTTCCTACGGCATATGGTGCTAAGTATGGAGGCGCTGCTCTTTTTGGTCTGCGATGCAACAGAACGACGAGCACGACCACAATCGCGACAACGACAACAACTGCAATGACTAAAGCCCATAGCAACAAGGAGTTTGATTGGGTTGTTGAAATTAATTGTTCTGACGTAACCGTTGAAACAGAAACAGAACTAAGACTGAAGCAAAATTCTGAGAGGTAGTCCAAATAGCCTGTAACCGTAACAGGGGCAAGCACTACGGTTGTTTGCTGTCCCACTACAACAAACCTAATTGTCGTTGTACTTGATAGTTCTATTGTCACTGAGTAAGTATGTGCCGTTCTGGAGATCGTTGTTGGCGAAACTACTTGGTTTGTCATTGTCGTGGTTGTCGTTTGTGTTCCTTGGCGAATTGTGTAGGTTTGCGCAAAACTGTAGGTGTTTCCGTTAATCAGCCACTCTGTCGCGAATATGTCGCCTCGAAACGCAGGTAAAATTTTGACCTCGCCAGGTGTGCTTGGAACTAGAGTGCCTGATATTGTTGCGCTAGTGTGATTGCTTACTTGGAGATTGAAAGGTATCCCAACTATCCCGTATAGCCCGCCGTCGTTCCCTTCGAGAACATATGGCCCATGAACATCTGTGCATGATGTTGTTGTTTGCGCTTGAGCAGCCACGTTACCGAAGTAACTGTATAGCGACATGACGCTGCAAAAAATGAGGGCTAGAGAAACGAGCAGCCTTCTGTTGACGGTATGGTGCTGCTCAATCTTAGCCATTAAACTACGCCGCGTAGTGCGCAACTTCACTCCATATATAATCGGTATGGACGAATCGTCCACTACTTCCCCAGAATTCACTTGCAGCGAAGATGAACAGCGGGAGGGGTTGGAAATGTTTCGTTGCTTGGTAGAACGCAACGCGCTAGGATGATTCATCCATTTTGAATAAATATTGACTACGCCGCGTAGTTCACATCGCAGAAGTCGGAATTAATGCACAATCTTAGGACCACGATTGATATGGCGGTGAGTTGGGTGGCGACCAATGCTCGGTCCTTCAGTTACATTCTTCCGGACACATTGGAAATCGTGCTTTACCTTTCCCTCGCATTGTATTTTTCAATACGAGTTGGACAGCAAAGTCCAGTCTTCACTTGACTGCCTACGTCTCTGTTCTAAGGATGATTGATCATTGGAATCCCATAAAGAAGATTGTAACATTTCTCGGGAAGACTTGAGGAGCACCTCACTTTGATTCTATTTTTCAGTCCACCGTTTGCGTTATGTGCATAACGATCTCGTTCGCGATGTGCCGTATCCATAAGATTCCCGACATCGACAACGTTAGGGGAGGAAATTGATTGGTTGTTTCACGCTTCGCTCTTGGGGTCAACGTGCTGGAGGTTGCCTATGCGGATGTTCAGATCAGAAAAAAAGGTGTTTGGGCGTGGTCCAACTAAGCCTCGCCCAGTCTACGACTTCGCGGGGTTCATTTCTTTGCGGAACCAGCTTCCGTTTTCTCCTTCATTGCGTCTAGGAGGCTTCCGAGTTTTATTAAAACGTAGAAGACGCCTATAGTGATTAGGAGGACTGAGACAGCACCGATGGCTCCGAAGATGAACGATCCACCAAACCCCATGCCTCGCCCAGCGTACCGAGGAGCAGTCTGCAGAACTGTTTCGATTAAACTCAACTTTCTCACCTCGCTGGAAACTATAGCTCGTAGTTGGGATTGCCGTTAATTAGTTGTTGTGGACGAATCATTCATACGTTCCGAAATACTACGCCAGAATCTAAGCTCTGTTCGAAGAAACAGCGAACGTGATGTCAGAGTTACACTCCCAGCAGCACTCGAACTAGTAATTGTGGTCGGATGCCGTAACGTTCATAATTGGAAAAGGATTTGACGAACGCTACAGAAGCTAGTCTGCCGCGAGAACAGGATGACTCCGAGAATGGTAGCGCAAACTGAGATCAAGGGAAAACTTAGAAGACATGGAATGGTTACCGATTCGACCGCGCCGCTGATCCTAGGTTTCGGCGCGTATATTGTCGCTGCGGTTTCAACGTTTTCAATCCCCCAACTTACACTTGTTGGTCTTGATCCGCTTGGAATCGCACTCTTGACGTCAATAATGGGGCTTCTGGTCATAGGCCTGGGCTATGGGTCAATCGTACTCCTCGGAGGCATATGCTCGTTAAACATAGCCGGATTGATTTCGCGGCTCACTAAGACGAAGCAAGTGATCAGACCTAAAGAGGAAGAACCCTTGCAGCTAAGAAAAGCTCTGATCGAGAAATCTCACTTAGTCTACCTACCCCTAGTATTGTTCTTCACGTCCATTGCCCTAGGATGGGACATCTACATTGCTGACCCGTCAAGGACCACAACCAGCAAGCCCGCAATGCTAAGGCTGGTACTGCGTTCATTGAACTTCTTGGCTACTCCTCAGCATGCGACCGGTGTTCTATTTTCCCTCCGGCTTACACCGGCGTTGGTCGCGATCACTGTGATCTCGGGCTTGGCCCCTTCGATCGCCCTTCCATATTTCAGGCGGTTCAAGATTATTGGCATAAATTCAGGACCATTTCACTCAACTCTTCTAACCGCTGTATTGGGACCGATTATCGGTCTCAACATCGTGGTCAGTCTGCTAGGAATCTTCTACAAAGTTCTCTCGGCAGGAGCACCTACTTCTTACCACTATGCGCTCATAGTCCTTATCGGATTTAGTCTGCATTACTCTGCAGGCACCTGTATCGGCCGTGGCAAGGCCGAGTCAATTATTCTTCAGAGACTCGCGAATGGTCACTACGACGGCAACCGAATAGTAGTGTTGGACCGAACACTAAACCCGAATGCGGAGGCTATCGAACTGGGATCACTCCTGCGACCACAGCTTGAAGATTGACGGTTCGAGATACGCATTTGATAGCTTATCTGACGGTATGCCTTATGGATTTTCCTCGCTCAAGTGGCTGCAAACACTAATCCGGGCACCGAACCCCAGCACTCTAGCAAGCTAGGATCCAGCCAAGTCACGTGCTCAGTCGCATGGACCAGCGGGCTCACGGACTTGGTGCATGATTCATCCACTCCGGTTAAATAACTGCGCCGCGTAGCCGGGTCTAATTGGATTCAAGCCTCGTGAGCTGAGTTGCTAAGCTCGAACCATCTCCTTTCAATCGCTCTAATTCTTATTGTGCTCTCGTTACTTAGCAATTTAGCAATCAATCAGACAGCGGCAGCTCCCGATCTTAGCTCGCTAAACGTTTTACAAGCGTATAACTTTGCGCGGGTTGACCAGAACATGAATTCGACCTCTACTTCAACAACCAGTCTCCTAAATTCGACCTCAACAAGCTCAGGTCAGAGTAGTATGTCTATAACGACAACTGCAAGTCCCTCTTCGACATCATCCACCACGCCAACGACGACAAACTCTACTCAAATGACAACTACAATTTCAATGACAATTGACTCAATTTCAAATCTGACGGCGACACCAGGCTCGACTCAGACATCGACATCTTCCTTTGCATCAGCCACGACGATTAATCCAGCGGCCCCTGACGTAACTCAGAATGACGACCCTACGGTTACGAAAACCTTCACGCTTGGCAGCAGTGCCAGTTATTCGATCAGTTTCAACCCTTCGTATTGGCTTTGCACGGATGTGCAGGTGACCTTTACGGGGCCTCTGGTTGAAAGGGGGCTCTATGGTGACATGTTGCAGTTCCAGTACTACCAGTACAGTCCGGATTACCCAAGTGTGCTTAACCCGATTTGGACAGACTCAGGTCTAACGGTGACAAGTGATACCGTGATGTATGTTATCAGTGCCAATGAGTATGCCCCAGTGAATTTCGAATACATGCCTAACATAGCTGTGAAAGTGGTTGACGTAACTCCCAAATCAAACGGCTACATGCCCGGTCAAATATTCTTTCAACTTACGAACATTATCCCCGAAGGTCTTGGATACTGCCCAGTTATCTCTTCAGTACAAACTCCCGAATTTCAAGCTGACTGGATAATAACTATGGTCTCGGTGGCTCTGGCCTTAATTTTCCTCCAAGCTCACAATCATAAGCATAAGCTAGTGCGCACCAAGAAACTGCCAAATTAGCCATCAAGGGATGGCTCTTCAATCTTTCTAGGCACGAATCGAGGAGACGAAACCCAAAAGGAAAATGTTAGTGCCACTGCAAGTTGGTCGCCCACTCAACTCGACGCGACAAGGCTTGAACAGACCTCCGTTACGCGGTCGAGAAGCAGAAGGTAGTTCCCAAGGTAATATCATGGGCCGCGATGAAGCCAGTGTTCACTTCTAAAACGTACATTGACTTTACATCTGGCATGATAACCGGGCAATCATAGCTTGGGCATGGTTTTAGCTCAGGTTCAGTCCAGACCACTTGTCTAGCTGAATTGAACCAGATTATGTCCAAGGGAAAATTCATGTTGAACATCCAAAATCCCCAGTAGTCATCATGGTCGAAGACGAACAACATCCCTTCGTCACTGGGTAGCGATGGCAATCCGGAGAGGCCACGCTCCTGAGCGGGGAGGGTCGTGGCGAGTTCAACAGTCAAACGAACTCCCGCTATCACGACCTGAGCTGTAGAATTGTTTGCAGCCAGTTGTACAGCAGTAGGGCTGGTGCCTCTGTTTACCGTGATTTCGTAGGAGTTTCCCGTTTGGCCTGATACCGTGATGGTGAGGTTGTGGCGGCCGTCAGTGAACGCCTGGCCCAAGTGCCAAGCCGCGTCCTCCAAATCGGGAACCCCGGGATCGCTATTAATTAATTGGACTTCCCCGACCGAGAAGCTTTCGTTCACAAACGTGATTAGAACGCCAGCGCCTGGAAGTGCGGAATCGAAACCGATTTGTTTTCTCACTTCAACCAGATAATATTGACTTGAATTTTGCGAACCGCCAATGGGTACTCTAATGGCGTGGACATTGTTCGAAGGGACCTCAGTTGGGTCCACCATGATGGTGGAGAGCCCGGGCGAAGCTGTCTCTAGCATTGGGCCGCTAATGAACCCAAGTTGAATTTTCGGCCAAGCTGTCATATGAGCAGGAAGGGAACCCGGCGGGTCGCCGTTCCAAGACCCTTTATCCATGAGTTCCCACGGACCGAGAATCGGCTTGCCGTGGTCCGGCCCCTTCGTAGTATTGTAAAGGTCTGGCACTCCGAGGTCGTGCGCGAACTCGACGCACCATACACCGTTCGGAGCATTTGGCGGCGCCTCTAGTTCCGGGACAATACTGAACCTTGTGAGTGTCCTCGAATTCGCTTTCACGGATGCATCTAGGTAGGTTACTGACCATACGTCGTTTCGCATGAGGCTAGTTTCCTGGCCGGCACCGGAGTGGATGAAGACGAAGTAGTCGTAGTTGTTGAAGTTAACGTCCTTCATGGCTAGAGGTACTATGTCGTTTGCAATTTTCCACGATTGATTAGTCCCGCTGCAATCAGCGTCGTTGATCGCGTGACAATCCTTACCGTAATACGATTCAGGGTGTGGGAGCACGTACCACCCGTAAACGCTCCCTTGAATCGTCAACTTCCCATAAGATATTTCATGATAGTACGCGGGGACCGTTCCGAACCACTCCTGCTTTATCGCATCAATACTCAAGGTCGGCTTAACGTCTGGAAAAGCCACAGCGATAACTAGCACGCGGATGATACCGAGAACGGGTGTGATATGGGAGTTATAGCTGAAGGTTCCGACCTGCTCAAGGTATCGCGCATTGGAAGGAGCTAGACTAGTGATGGGCGGCGAGGGACTGATGGAGTGTGTGAGTTGGACTAAAGTGAAGTTGGCGGCCAGTGCTAGGAATACTAGGGCAACTATCGCTCGTCTGCCTATTGCGACCAAAAACTCGCCGTCCTAAGTTAGGTGCGGATGTGAGAATTTTCATAAAGTGTTTAGACGCATGGTGGGATGCGCGACTAGTTGGATTGGAGATTTCTAATTGACAAAATTGATGCAACGCAAACGTTGATCAAATCTAACTCAGTTCCAAGATTGGAACTTGACATACACCAAAAGCTACAACTCTCAATCTGTACGATGATGATCACGTGTTCTTGCCGTGCAACGGATTACAAACTGAACGTGTAGACAAAACCACGAAATTATCGATACTACGTGATTTGGAAGGGGGCAAACGACTTGAAGTTGAAGCGTTAAGCGGGTTGGTATGTAAACTGGGTCGGCAGCTCTCCGTGTCCACTCCGGTGAATGAGTTCACCTATGCCTCGCTGAAGCTCCAAGATATGAAAGCCGCTTGTGCCTTAGGACAGGAGTCGTAGTTCGCAAAGGTTGACGCAAACGTAGCGGGTCCGCTAGGATGTGAACCTACCTAGTTCAGACGGAGTTCATACCAAAGTAGCGGATAGGAAAGTGATAAATATCCAAGTGTTTTCCGTAGTCACATGGCAGATTCAAAGACGTTTGTTAGGCGAGCATCTGGCCTCGTAAGAGAGGTTTCAGCTTTCGACGTCTTGTTTTACAATATTGGCCTGATAAGCATCGGCTATGCGTTGTTCATGTTTCTTTTCTGGGCTAATTATCCCGGCGCGAGCCTGGAAGTAGCAGTTGGGATTTCAATAATTCTTGGCCTCTTCCAGGGTTTGACCTATGCTCTGTTAGCCGCCGCCTATCCGCGATCTGGCGCTGACTATGTCTACGTATCTAGAATACTCAATCCATCTCTTGGTTTCTCTATGAGTTGGACCTGGTGGGTCTGGTTCATTTTCTCTACGGGACTTAACGCTTGGACAGTGGGCATTTGGGGTGTGAGTCCTTTCCTCGGCGGAATGGGTTTGCTAACAAACAGTCAAAATCTGATTTCGATGGGAGCGTGGGCAGGAACGCCCAACGGACTTTTCGCAGTAGGAGGCGTCGCCGTTGTTCTAATGACGCTGCTACTGATATCTGGTAACAAGAGTTACTTCCTATACCAGAAGGTAGTCTTCGCGATTGCAATCTTAAGCACACTTGTTGTAATAGTACTCATGGCTACGACTAGCCAATCGACTTTCATAGCGCGCTTTAATGCCCTCGCGCAGCCATACTCCAACTCCACAGACACATACCACTCCATCATAACTAGCGCGTCCCAAGGAGGATACGCTGTGAACGCGCCGTATTCGTCCTTGCAGACGGTGTTCTTCTTCGTCTGGCCATGGTTTGCGATAGGGTATTGCTTTCTTTCGGCGTCATTCTCAGGAGAAGTAAAGGGCGTAAAGAAGAGTCAGCTGTTCGGGATGCTAGGGTCAGCTGTTATTTGTGGAATAATCTTCCTCCTACTCGCCTCGTTGGGGGGAAGGGTCTTTGGATACAATTTTCTTGGAGCCACAGCTTACCTTATGCTAAACAACCCAACGGCGCTAACAATCCCTGTAACACCTTGGTACAACCTTCTGGGAGCTCTTCTGACCGATAACGTGGGCGTAAGCGCCTTCATACTCTTCGGTTGGCTGATGTGGTTCATTCTCGTCTTGGGAACATCGTTCCTATACACAACTCGGGTTGCATTTGCCTGGGGAATTGATAACATGGCCCCACGTGCCTTCGCTTATGTCAATCCGAGGTTCAGAACACCAGTGACGACTATCATCGTAGGCGGAATAGGGTCGTTAATATTCCTGGCAGGCTTGTCGTACACGACGTATCTGGGCATCCTTTCCGGTACGATTGGATTCGGAATCGCGATTATCGTTGCTTCCGTATCAGCGGTCGTATTTCCGTTCGTGCGCAAGGACCTGTATAAGCGGTCAGGTATCAATTGGGAACTCGCTGGTATTCCTGTGATAAGCATAGCCGGTGGGGTGAACGTTGTATCTAACTTAGTGATACTTTACATAATTCTGACCGACGCCAGAGCTGGCGCGAACTCACTCACCTCCATGATGACGGTCTTCGGCATATTCGTGATGGGTTTTGTTCTGTTCTATGCGATCCGCGCCGTAAGGAAGAGACAGGGCATCGATGTTGACCTGCTCTTCAAAGAGGTTCCCGTCGAATAGAACCCATCTCTTTTCATTTCTTCAAGCGTTCCTGTAGCTAGAGTTGATGCTAGGTTAGAAACGATATGACAGCGAATGTCGTCATCGACTGTCATATGCACATCTATCCAACAAAGTCACTCGGCCGCGAAGAAAAACAGACTTACGACGTTTGGGAGTACGGCCATAAACCGGAGGTTCGCCTAAGCAAGTACGATGGTGATTTGGACGACGCTTTGCAAGCCATCCGAGAATCTGGCACATCAAAAGCAGTAGCGATGAGCCATCTCCTCGTAACCATCGCTAACCTCCGGGGGAATACCGAACCTTCCGGCCGGTCGACCAATCAGGCAATAGACACCGAGGTGAAGATCGCTCAAATGTTGAATGATTCAAATGTTTCAATCTGTGAACTCGCACGAAAGCATGCTGAACTGGTACCCTTCATCATAATCGACCCTTACGCGCTTAGCCCGGACGAATCGGAAGCACGTTTGCGTGAAATGGTAGCGAATCACGGTGCGAGAGGTGTAAAGCTCCACCCGGTGATCCAGCAATTCTTCCCAAGCGACAAGAGGATGTGGCCGACCTATAGGACGTGCGTTGAGTTGGGAATCCCAATTCTTAGCCACAGTGGCGCAGCGCGTGGCTCGAAGCAATATGCTGAACCACGAGCTTTCGTTGAGGTATTGCGTGAGTTCCCCAAACTTACATTAGTCCTGGCGCATCTCGGGGGAGCCGCGTGGCAACAGACATTGGAAGTTGCCCGCAAATACCAGAACGCATACTTCGATTGTTCTGAGGTCATAGAATGGGTTGGAGCGCCATCGGCTCCAACCTTTCGCGAGTTAGCCCAACTCATTAAGGACGTCGGCCCACAGCGAGTAATGATGGGCACCGATTTCCCCTGGTACGACCTAGACCGAACTATAGAGCTAGTGAAAGCGCTTCCAATCCTTTCCGAGGAAGAGAAGGAAGGAATCCTAGGGACAAATGCAACCCATATACTCGGAATTTGAGTTGGAGAGAAGGATTATACGATTAGAACCGATCGGACGAACGAGATATCTAAAGCCACAAAACAACTTTTAGGGAAAACAGGCTTCTCATCATGAGAAAGCTTGCGAAAAATTAGAGTCAAACAGAGCGAGAGCTTTTTTGGCCTAACTCGTTCTCATGGCAAGGATTTCGTGGTGGTAGGGATACCCTGGGACGCCACTTCTTCGTACATGCGCGGTGCCGCCGCTGGCCCAGACGCCATCAGACGAGCAACGAGTAGCCTCCTCTATAATCACTTCACAGAACGAGGAGATGACTTGACCAATCTTTGGAAGGTCTGCGACCACGGCAATGTAAAGAAAGTCACGACACCCTCTAGCCTCTACAAAGCTCTCTACTCGACAACAACTCTTCACGACCATGACAGGTGCCCAGTCCTTTTCCTTGGGGGAGATCATTTTGTCACATATCCAGCCTTTAAGGTCGTATCAGAAATTCGCAGGAAGCGACTATCACTGCTTTACTTCGATGCACATCCAGACCTGTATGCAAGTTATGACAATAGCCCATATTCTCACGCCACCGTTGTCTCGAGGATACTGGACGGAAAAGGAAGTTCTAGCTCGGGAGTGGTTTGCTACGTTGGCATAAGAGCCTCGACGAAGGAACAAGATGAACGCATCGAGTCCCTTAACCTCAGTCAATACACGGCGCACGACGTTTACACAAAAGGTTGCGATGCAGTCGGTTCTTCGGTAAAGGATAGGCTGCAAGGTGGACCTGTATACCTATCGATCGACCTTGACTGCCTCGACCCCGCTTATGCGCCTGGAGTTGGAAACCCTCAACCAGGCGGTTTGACCACGAGGCAGGTGTTTGAGATATTGCACGCCATCAAAGGACTTGATATAGTTGCGGCTGATATCGTTGAATATTCACCAGTTTGCGACTCGAATGCGCGAACGACTGCCTTCGCTTCAGCGATGCTAATCAAAGAGGTTATGGGAATCATTGGAAACGCGAATTAACTCGAACCCCACTGCCACAACGTGCCGCATAAAGCATCATTGCTATAACCTAGCATCATGACTCTTCTGGGAAGTGACGGCGGAGCTCTGGACTGTTGCAGACTAGGATTTTCTTCACGACCGACCTCCACGGTTCTGACCACTGCTTTCTGAAATTCATCAATGCGGGTAAGTTCTACAAGGCAAGCGTGATCGTTTGCGGAGGAGACATCACCGGAAAGATGATCGTACCTCTTATTTCAACGCCTGACGGCGGCTACGAAGCCGAGTTCCTTGGCCGAAAGGAAATAGTCAAGCGAGAAGATGAAGCGACCCAACTTGAGAAGAGCATTTCCCAAGCCGGGTACTACCCATTCAGAACCACTACGGAAGAATTCTCACGTTTGAACGCCGATCGGGAGAACGTCGACAGACTATTCTCAGAATTGATGACACAGAGGCTGAAGAATTGGGTTAAGATGGCTGAAGACAAACTAAGAGGCTCAACAATTAAGTGCATTCTGAATGCCGGGAACGACGACCGGATGGAAATCGATGACGTTCTCCAGTCCTCAGACGTCGTGATTTACCCTGAGGGCAAGAACGTCAACCTGGACGGGGAACACGAGATGATCAGCACAGGCTACACGAACATGACACCTTGGAATTGCCCCAGGGACATTTCTGAAGAAGAACTGGCAAAGCGAATTGAGGATATGACTTCAAAGGTTTCAGATATGCAGCATTGCATTTTCAATTTTCATTGCCCACCCTTCGACTCGAACATAGATACAGCACCCAAGTTAGACAAGGACCTCAAGCCTGTGGTATCTGGAGGGGGCGAGGTCGTCATGATTCCGGTTGGTAGCACGGCCGTAAGAGCTGCGATTGAGAAGTATCAACCACTGCTAGGCCTGCATGGACATATCCACGAATCGAAAGGTTCGGTGAAGATTGGCCGGACTCTATGTTTGAATCCGGGAAGCGAATATGCTGAAGGAATTCTTAGGGGAGCACTGATCACGCTCGAGGACAACAAAATCAAGAATTTCCAGTTCACATCTGGCTAATCTGCTCTACGATCCTGTTCCCGGGACGGCCCTCAGCGTTTCACTTCCTCTATGTCATTATACCATTTTTTCTTAGTTCCGATTTTGGCTCGCAGTTTCCATTTCGTCGACTTCGGCGTTCCCTCGATGACGCCCAAAATGGATTGAATCCTTTCAGCTACGATTTCTCTATCTGAGTTGCTCAACGCTTCATACTTTTTCAGACCTTCAGCGACCTTCCCCAAGTTAGTTACCACGGTGTAGTAGAATCCCCAGTCGTTGGCAAGAAGATTCGCGATATGGCCAACCTCAATATTGTTCTTGTCATTTACTTCAGATACCCCGTGTTCCCGCAGCAACACGATCGTATCTTGAATATCCTTTTCGTTGATCATAACTATCTGCATTTTCTCAAGGAGCATATCAGCGAGGTTCAGCGTCGGATAATCAAGTTCAAGCCTGCCACGAAAGTCTATCGTATGACACATCTCCAACTTATCTAGGAATACGTCGATGTGCGGGGTCGGCTGCGGCTTGGGCCGAAAGATCATTCTGCCTGAGAGTGCAACCTCATGCATCGCCTCATTATCTTGGATGTATCCTGCTTCCGCGAAGACCGTGACAATATCCTTGGATTGAGAGCTATAACCTGCAAAGTCTATGTCAGAGATTTCTCTGCCGAGAGCACCGTATAGCTGCGAGAAACTGGGGCAGCGAATCCTGAAGGCCAAAGCGCCCAAGAGACGAAGTACAACCTGTCTCTTCTTCGCGATGTCGAGAATTGCATCAGCATGTTGAATGAAGTCATCAGCTTTTGAACTCATGTTCTCCTTCCTTCGACCGTTAAAGCGCTTGCTTTACATAAAAATCTCTTACCTCGCAGTTAGCTGTTCAAATTTCAAGTTTGGCTCCCTTTGGAGACCGACAATTGTACGTATGCGGCAAGAGATTCTCAACCTGGATATTCTCAGCTAGGTCTTTAGGTTTGAAGATAAGTACCAGTGAACGGTTTCCTTTGCTGAGGTGCCGTTAGTTGTTTTCAATCGAAAATAAGGATGCCATCGACAATCTTGTCGTTGGAGCTACCATCCTTGGGACAGGCGGCGGAGGTAGTCCAGAAACTGGGAGAAAGACTCTCGAAAATGATTTGGAAGCTGGCCGCAAGCTTAGGGTTGTGGATCTTGATGAGATTTCAGATGATGCGCTGATTGTAAGCCCATATTACATTGGATCCATAGCTCCGGGAGTTAAGGCGAATAAGAAAGTAACCATATCCGAACCCTTCGCCGTGGCATTGGAATTGGTAGAGCGCCATTTTAAGCGCAAGGTCGCGGCAACGGTTGCTTCGGAGCTTGGAGGGGGCAACACGGCTGCTGCGTTGCATGTTGCGTCCCAGTTGAATATCCCGCTTGT
>JBEKSC010000027.1:0-37287 GCA_049517415.1 Bathyarchaeia archaeon | reverse complement strand
GTTAAGAATCGCCTGGAGATTGATCTGCCCTTTCTTGACGAATGAGGGTATGCCTGCCTTCTCTACCTCGCTCATGTCGGGTTGGTAGAACTGGAGGTAAATGCCCCACCAACTGGAAGAGACATATTTTGTGATGGCCAAGGCTTGCAGTGGGATTAGTGTAGTGTCGGGGTAACGCATGCGGGTCAGCCAATCAGCAGCCAATACGGCGGAACGTGCGTATGTTTCATCGTTTGTGGTTTCTGTGAGGAAGAGAAGGCCGCGTATTGAATATGCAGCGCTCCACAATGAGAGAGCGACATCTGAACCGAACATGTGCTTCTCAGTGTCGTAGCCGTAATAGTAGCCGCCAACCGCCATGGGGTCGTTCGCGTAGGTATGGTTGCCCCAAGCCATGTCAGGGTTAGTTACTTGGAAGCTCATCAGCCATTTCGCGTAGGTTTCCGCTGCACTCAGGTAGCGTTTGTCGCCTGTCAGCCTGTAGAGTTGGGTCCACGCCAATAGCGTGAAGCCTGCGTGATTTGTGGAAACTGCGGTGGTATACTTTGTTCGATTCCATTCGTAAGGCAGAGCGCCGTAGACAGGCGTGTTCATCCATTCTTGGCTCGTAAACTGCCTGGACAACATATACTGGCCTGCGGCTACAGCCGAATTTAGGTAGGTTGCGTTCGCTGTCAGCAGGTAAAGCTCAGCAAGAATCCACGCCGACTCGGTTGTCTCATACATTCTGGGCTTCCAACCTAAATTCCAATAATATTGAGTAACGGGAAACGCGCCAGTGTAATTCCCGGTTATGATTTGCAACTTCACGAGCCAATTGCCATATCGGTTTAGGAGTTGCAGGGCGTTATCATCGTGTGTCCATCGATAGTACGAGATTAGTGCGGCTGCTATGAGGTTTCCATGTTCAGGAGATGGAAAAGCCGCGTGCAGTTTCGCAGAATCATCTTGTGTTCCGTATCGGCCGTCTGGGCCCGCAGACACATCTGCCTGTTCAGCCCAATACCCAGCATTATCAAGGGTGATGGTATGTCCATAAATGGTCGATAAGGCGAGCGCAGGCGTGCTGGCCATCCCGCTTGGGATTTGCGCGTTCTGGAAATAGTTGTAATAAACGTTGAAGACGTTGAGGTACCTAGGATCTTTGGTCTGCAGGTACGCGTCGAGCGCGGCGGAGGCTCCCAGGCCAGCATCGTGTCCGGCGAGCAAGAACACGAGTTCTTGTCTTTGACCAGCGGTTATGCCGTCGGTCCCAGCCGTAATGGTTCCATTCTCAAAGTAGAACGGATCCAGCCCCCACGTGCGCTGATCCTGATATGGTATCCCCCATGACGCATTGAGGGGCGTAACTTGGAAGGATGTTATCCAATCTGTTGCCTCCAATCCTAACCCGTAGTATCGCGATGCCAAGTCAGGTTGTTGAACGGCTAGGGTCGGAGGCGTCTGCAAAGCCGCCGCCAAAAGGATGAATAAGAATGGGATGATGCTTCTTGTCACTGGCGTAATAATGCGACTCGTGTTCTTTATCTCAATCGTTTTGATGTTTGAGAACTAAGTCCTGTACTATCAAGCGCAGTTTTTTTCAGTACCATATGCCAATCGGGGGCGCGTTTTACGCGGGTAAGTATTAAAGGCAATCGACTATTGAAAGGCATTATGCCATTATCGTGAGTACTAGTTTCCCAAATCGGGTTTTGCGCTGAAGCCATAAGGCGACTTTGTTATTTCTTCGGCGTGTGATGGTTGGGTTGGCGGTCACAGCTCAAGAAGCTATTAGAACTCTGCGGAGTATGCGGCGCCTAAAGAGTGATCCGGTGGAACCGGAGAAGATTCAAGCAATTCTAACCGCTGCAGGAATGGCACCCTCAGGCGGAAACTCGCAACCGTGGGAGTTCATTCTGATCACAGACACCGCCGTCAAGGGGCAACTACGCGAACTTGTGGTTCAAGGGCTTGAAACATACGCACGGTCTAACTTGCGGATCCCTAAGGATTCTGTCCCAGAATTTCTATCCTCCACGAACCCAGTAGCCTGGCTCGCTCAGAACACCGACAAGATTCCGGTTCTAATTTTTGCATGTCTCAACACGAGACGGGCAAAGCGGCTTACGGATGAGTGGGCTTGGCTTGAGGAGCAGTCGAACTGGGCCTCCGTATTCCCAGCCGTGCAAAACCTCCTATTGGCAGCGCGAGCTTTGGGTCTAGGAACAGCCATTTCAATCTTCCCGCTGTTTCGAATTACCGAACTGAAGCGTGTTCTTCAACTTCCCGATTACGTGAAGCCAGCAATACTGATTTACGTGGGTTACCCTGCGTCGCGCTTCACCGAGCCCAAACGGCATCCAATCGAGAATTTCATCCATGAGAACAAATGGTAGGTCGATTCCAGAACTCATGTCATATGGTCGCAATTCTGAGGACCTCGTAACTAGGTTCAGCGCTCAAGTGAAAGCGGTGGGCGGTTATTTCCTCTCCGTGACAAATTTCGTCGAAGTCACCGAGTACGTAGGTAAATTGGCTTCCACAATGAAAGCGAGGCGAATAGCAGTCTGTGGAGTAGATCTCTCTTCCCAATTACTATTTCCCAAACTTCCCATCCCTTGCGATCTCATAAGTCGGGCAAACATGGAGAGGGCAGACTTCTTCGAAGCGCTTAAGGCAGCTGAGATTGGGGTCACTAGTGCAGACTTAGGTGTCGCAGAAACGGGGACATTGATTATTGCAACGGCGGATGAATTGGACCGACTCGTCACAGCACTGCCATTAGTCCACGTCGCGATTCTCCCCCGTTCTAGGCTGGTCTTCGCGCTCGATGATGCGCAGAAGCAGATTTCACAACTTCTTATGAATAATTCAGCCGCGTTTTCAATTTCACTCATCTCCGCCTCGAGCAGAACCGCGGATGTTGGGGGCATCAGCATCTTAGGAGCGCATGGGCCGAAAGAATTGCATGTCCTACTCCTCGACCAAGACATTCCGGGAGGCCGATGACTTTGGATAAGATCGGCCTCAAAGCCCATGAGCAACTGATCAGCAAAATCACAGACGGTATCGGAGATAAGCGACGAAGGGCACAGCTATACCTTGGGACTGAAGGGGAACGCGAAGCAAGCGAGAAAGCGTATTCCGAGCTCCCTAACGGAAACTGGTTGCTTCGAGAGGCAAGGAGAATCAAGCGTCAGTCAATAGAAAACCTGGATAACAACATCAAGAAATTCACTCAGGCCGCAGAAGCATCCGGCTTCCAAGTGCATTTTGCACACGACGGAGCAACAGCTGTCCAAGTTGTTATAGGCCTCGTGCATGAGGCGGGAGCTAGGCGTATAGTCAAAGCAAAATCAATGACAAGCGAGGAGATCGACCTTCGCCAGCACCTCGAGAAGGAAGGACTAGATGTTGTTGAGACCGACCTAGGCGAAAGAATAGTCCAACTCGCCAACCAACGACCCTCCCATATCACCGCTCCAGCCCTTCACATGACCGTGGAAGAGATCACCGAACTATTCTCGAAAAAGCTGGGTAAGCAGCTGCCTGCCGACCCTGGAACAATAACAGCAGTGGCAAGAGAGTCTCTTAGAAATGAGTTTCTACAGGCCGATGTCGGGATTACTGGCGCGAACTTTGCAATCGCCGATTCGGGTGCAATCATGATTGTGAGCAATGAGGGCAATGCCCGCCTCGTCACAGCTCTCCCACGCATGACCATCTCCATCCTAGGGTCAGAAAAGATTGTCCCGAACACAGCCGACGCCTTCACGCTTTTGCAAACCTTGATTTTGAGCTCCGCAGCTCGAAAATTAACCAGCTACGTCACTATCGTTAGAGGTGGAAGCAAGCTCGCGCAGACAGACCAACCGCAAGAACAACACATTCTCATCATCGATAACGGTCGCTCAAAGATGCTGACAGACCCGAACTTTCGGGAGGCCTTGTATTGCTTGCGGTGTGGGGCTTGCATGGATATCTGCCCCACCTTCAGACTATTTGGCGGCCACGTGTTCGGTTACATCTACCCAGGCCCTATTGGAATTCCTTGGACCGAGTACACCGCAACCCCGGACGCTGCAGGACAATTCGCGTCCCTTTGCATTTCATGCGGTTTATGTCAAAGCGTCTGCCCAGAGGACATCAACATTCCGCTACTCATAGCCCAAGTCAAAGAAAGGTACACACACCGGCACGGGCAACTATCGATAAACAGAACCTTCTGCAATTATGAAACCTTCGTTGGCTTCGCAAGCACAACAGCCCCTATCTCAAACTTTTTCATGGGGCGGAAGGCCTTCAGGCGAATGCTCCAAAGCCTTCTAGGCTTAGATGCACGGCGCCCTTTCCCACCCTTTAACCGACATACGTTCAAGAAATGGTATGGTTCCCACACAAGCAGAGGCTCAAGGCCAGTAGCCTATTTCGTTGACACATACGCCGACGTGTGCGAACCAGAAATTGGCAAAGCGGTCATCGGAATTCTCGAGTACAACGATTGCAAGGTGACCCTTCCCAAACAAATCGGTAGCGGGATCCCAGCCTTCCTCTATGGTGACATGAAAAGAACCACACGTGCAGCTGAATTCAACATTCCAAAGCTCGCCGAGTCCGTGAGGGATGGCTGTGAAATAGTTTCTTCAGAGCCAACGGCAACCTATTGTTTGAACGAGCTCTATCCTAGACTTCTCAATTCAGAAGAAGCTAGTTTGGTCGCAACACATTCCCACGACCTTTTCGAATACATGTTACAAATGCACCACGAAGGAAAACTAAGAGACTTTCCGAAAGCTACTGTGGGGCCGGTCGCGTATTATTCCCCATGTCACACAAGAAGCGTCTACGGAAAATCCAACGCCCTAGAAATTCTGAAACTCGCCGGAATAGACGTACGCCCCGTGAGGTACAATACCTGCTGCGGAATAGCAGGCACCTTTGGGTTCAAGAAAGGTCCCGAAGGATACGATGTCTCAATGGCGATCGGCGAAACACTCTTTGAAAGGTTGAAGACCCTAGGCCTTAGCCAAGTCTTAACTGAGAGTAGCGTTTGCAAGATGCAGATAGAGCACGGCACGTCGCTCTCAGTCAACCATCCCGCCGTCGTTCTATGGAAACAACTCCAATCCCCCCGCAACTGAACCCTGCGAAGGCATCTCCTATAACATGGAAGTTCTCGACCGGTACTGCCGTTATACTACGCTCAAAGAGATTGGCGTCACAAGGGCCGACGCATACGTCGGAAGGCTGTGATGGAAACGAGTAGGCTTCGTTTAGCGAAGGTTAGCCTGCTCAGGTTGCTTTGCGTTACAGTGAGGGCAAATTTGCGTTCCAACCTGTAATTGTGCGCCGCATTGCACGCAGTATTGGACAGCAACTGGGGTTGCGGCGGGTTGCCAAACTGGATGTAGCTCTAATTCCTGTCTCGTTTGAATGGTTTTTATCAAATCGCCGCGGGTGACTACACCGAGTAGCCGACCGCCTTCCGTGACCAGCATCATTTCAACTCTCTCTCGGGCCATCCTATGCATAGCGTCTAACGCCGACCCATCAGATTGAACAATGGGTGCACGTTCATAGGGGACCATCGCTTGGGCCACCGTTTCAGTGGCCCGCTGCTCCTTCGGAATCGCCCGCGCAGACTGCAACGTAACCAACCCGAGCAACTGGCCATCCTTCATCACAGGGTAGCCCTCGTGAGGATGAACGAGGAAATAGTCGGACACAAGCTGTTGAACGGTGATTTCTGGTGATACCGTCAGTACTCCTCGGGTCATAATGTCACCGACTCTTACACCCGTCAGGGTTTCTCCGAGGAGTGTCTGCCTCAGGCTCGTCTCGGCACCAGATTTTATGAACCAACCAAGAACTATGATCCAAATTCCGTCAACGAAGTCTCCGAGAATTATCGCGACGAAACCCCCAAGCATCATGAGAAGCGAGAAAGCTTCACTAACGCGGGTGGCCGTCCGTGTGGCGCCAACAAGATTTTTCGAATGTTTCCACAAGCTCCCGCGAAACACCCGCCCACCATCAAGTGGAAATGCGGGTAGCAAGTTAAACGCGCCAAGAACCGCGTTGATCAGGGCTCCATAACCGACCGTGGCCGATATGACGATGGGTAAGCCGACTAGTTCAGCGATATACCAGAGTCCGCCCAGCACACCTGCAATCAGGAAACTCATCAACGGGCCGGCAGCAGCCATACGGACCTCTAACCCTGCATCCTGAGGTTCCTCAGACATCTCTGAGACTCCGCCAAAGAAGAATAGCGTAATCCTCGCAATCGGTAATCCGTTCTTCTTGGCAATATACGAGTGTGATAGTTCGTGGACGAGGACGGAAGCGAACAGAACTATTGCCGACGAAATTCCGATTGTCCAGTAGGTGACCGTGCTTAAGCCGGGATACTGGTGCGGCATGTACTCATAGGATAGGGACCAAGCAATTAGAATGAAAACAAACCATAACGTGTAATGGATCCGAACCGGGATCCCCATAATCTTCCCAAGCTTAACCGACAAATTCTACAATCTCACTCTACGCCAATCACAACCGGAGGCGCTACTGAAAAGCCCTTCCAATCAACTTGAATGCCACCTACGGGACTCCTAGGAAAAGGTTTTCAGTGAACAGTCCATTCCTCGCCCTACAGCTGGAGATTCGAACTTGGAAACAAAGCAATTGATCATGTTACCTGGGCCAACAAACGTTCCGACACGTGTTGCGAATGCGATGCTGCGGCCAATGATAAACCATCGAGGGCCAGAATTCCGCGAGCTTCATTCCCGAATAATCGATAATGCAAAGTACGTTTTCGGAACGAAAAACGATCTATTTGTTCTTTCAGCATCCGGAACGGGCAGCGTCGAATGTGCCGTCAGAAATATTTGCTCGCAGGGCAGCAAGATCATTGTACCGGTTAATGGTGTTTTCAGCCAACGGTTCTTGGAAGCCGTGAACTTACTAGGCGGCAGAGGGATTGAGATACCTGTTGAGTGGGGAAATGCCGTAACCGTTGCCCAGGTTGAGGACATCCTACAGAAGAATTCTCCAGTCACAGCCTTGGCGATAATCTACAATGAAACATCAACGGGCGTTACTACGCCGAACCTTAAGCAAATCGGCGAAGTCTGCCACAAATATGGCGCCCTCTTCCTCGTAGATGCCATATCAATTCAAGGCGGCGTCCCACTTCCAGTCGATGAATGGAGTGTCGATATATGCGTAACTGGCAGCCAGAAATGTCTCATGACACCTCCAGGCCTCGCCCTAATCTCAGTTAGCCCAAGAGCGTGGGAGGCCGTCAAGAAGGCCCCTCGCTCATACTACTTCGACCTTCAACTCTGTAAGACATTCTGGGATGAGAATAAGGAAACCCCATACACTCCCGCCGTGACACTCTTCTTCGCTCTTGACGAAGCGCTTCAGATGATCCGCGAAGAAGGCCTCGAAAAACGATTCAAAAGACACGCCACATGTGCCAACGCCATGTACGCTGCGGTAGAAGCCATGGGCCTAGAAATGTATGCTCGAAAAGAAGTCAGGTCAACAACCGTATTGGCAATCAAATATCCCAGCGACATGGACGACAAGAACTTCCGGGGTACATTGAACAGGAAGTACCGCGTCGTCATAGCTGGGGGTATGGGTAAAACGAAGGGCCAGCTATTCCGAATTGGTGTGATGGGAAGCGTTTCAGAATTCGAGATTCTAGCAACCGCAACCGCCCTTGAATCCGCCCTAATCGAACAAGGCCACAAACTCAAACCTGGAGAAGGCGTAGCGGCAGCACGTGCGGTTTTCGCGAATACCCACTGGCCTCATTGAAACGGGGTTCCGTACTGGATAGGTGTTCCTTGAGAATATTGGCTTTTACCGATTTTCATGGAAATCAAGAAGCATATCGACACGCAAAGGAACTAATTGCGAATGAGAGGCCCGATTTTGTAATCGTCGCTGGCGACATAATCAATTACGACTCAAACCGAGCCAAGCAATTACTCTTGGATTTAGGGAAAGTTGGACACCCGGTATACTTTGTTCCGGGCAACATGGACGGTCGAGAGCTTGGAGACTGGACAGGAGGGGAAAACGTTCACGCACTCCATGCGAGATGCCGAAGCGTAGAAGGCGTGTCACTGATAGGTTTGGGCGGCTCTCCGCGCGGTCCCTTCAGTACCGTCTTTGAGTACAGTGAAGAAGAAGCAGAAGCGCTCATCGAAGAAGCCTCCAAGAATTGTGGAGGCGGATTGCTCATTCTCGTATCGCACTGCCCACCTAAGAACACCAAGGTCGATCAGGTATCCAGCGGCGAACACGTTGGAAGCATAGCCGTCCGAAGTTTCATTGAGAAGACGGAGCCCACATTAGTCGTTTCGGGCCATGTACACGAATCTCAGGGGACTGATACGATCGGTTCAACCACGATAGTCAACACTGGGTCAGCCCAACGCGGACACTACGCTGATATAACCATCAGAGGCGAGGTCACAGTGAAATTTCCAAGGCTCATGTAACACAAAAAATGAGCTACGCGAGTTACACGAAGAAAGAGGCCATGTGAGGGCAATTTTCCATTCCAAAACAGCGGCAAGTTATTATGCGGCTAATTTCTAACCGAGCTGAAACAAAACACGGAGTCCATAACAATGCCTCGTAGGCGAGCAAGTCATCGAAAGGCGCGAACTATTCGAGTTCGGCAAGAAACTCTCGTCGCGCTCTTAGTGCTCGTCGTAATCCTAGGCTCACTTGCTGCATACTATGGAATGACCTTGAGCGCGCAGAGGTCAAATGGATTTGACTCCGCCGAGATTTACGCTAATTCAAGCCGCAGCGTCGTGACAATTGAAGGAGTAAGACATGAGATTGTAGACACTGGGACGGGCCTTGCGACAACTTGGGTGGGTATTGCTGCTTCGGGCTTCATCATACAATACTCCGGGTCATACTACGTAGTAACCAACTTTCACGTAGTTGATTCCCTTGTCAATACGACGCTGACCTTTTCGAATGGTGACGCTTACAGGGGAAAGATTGTAGGCCTCGACGCCTACAGCGATTTGGGCATAATCTCCCCACAGGCTCCTTCTCAGGAACTTTACCCATTGGAGTTGTCGCCGTCTTCTTCCCTGAGGGTCGGTGAGCCGGTAGTTGCGATTGGTAACCCGTACGGCTACAAGGGTAGTATAACGTACGGGATCGTAAGCCAGACGGGACGAACGATAAGTTACGATACTGGTTCCGGGAACACAGGGTACCCTATTGCTGATGCGATACAGTTCAGCGCGCCGATAAACCCAGGGAATTCGGGAGGGCCGCTTCTGACTGCTGATGGGAAAGTTGTGGGAATTACAACCGCCGGTATAACTGGCGCTGAAGGTCTTGGTTTCGCGATACCCTCCGACACAATAGTGCGCGAACTCCCATCCCTTGTAGCTACCGGGAAATACACTAAGCATTCGTACTTGGGCATCGAAGGGGTCGACATGGTCTTTCAACTCTCACAAGCAGTGGGGACCAACATAACATATGGTGTGTTAATTCAGAAAACGGTGGCCGGAAGCCCAGCAGCACAAGCGGGTCTTAAGAACGGGACAATAACTGTTGACATTGACGGACAATCATACTTAATCGGTGGAGATCTCATCGTTTCGATTGATGGATACAGGATTGTTAACTATGACTCGTTATCAACATACCTCGAAAGAAATACGCTTCCGGGTCAGAAGATTGCCGTCGGCATAATCAGGGGAGGTACGTACATGGTCGTCGAAGTAACCCTAGGCACAAGGCCGCCTCCGCCCTAAGGCGAGTTACTTCTTCCAAGAACTCAATCCATTTTGGTTAGCGCTTTCGGGTACCCGTCTCATGGAATGGGCCCTAAGGTTGGTCCTGAATCCAAATTGATTGAATTGTTTTCCGTGCTGATCATCGCACTCTTGGCCGGATTCCTCGGATCCCTAACCGGCCTCGGAGGGGGCAGCATCATGATCCCCGTGTTGGTCGCTTTCGGCGTACCTGTCAAGTACGCAATCGCCGCAAGTATGGTGACTATTATCGCAACTTCAAGCGGCTCAGCCGCAGCATACGTCAAGGAACGAATAACAAACATCAAGGCCGCGTTCTACCTCGAAATGTTCACCATAGTCGGAGCAATAATCGGGGCAACAATTACGTCCTTCATTGCGCCGAGGTTCCTGTATTTCTTCTTCGCAGGGTTCCTTCTAACCTCCTTTCTTGGGTTGTCGGGACATCGGAGGGGGGAGTTCCCGAAGCGCGTAAAGCAAGACAGCTTTTCGAAATGGTTGGAGTTAGATGGGAGTTACTACGACGAGGCGGCGAAGAAAAAAGTCTCCTACAAGATGAAGAATGCCCTCCTAGGAGGTCCGTGTATGCTGATCGCAGGATTGGCCGCGGGTATGCTCGGCATCGGTGCAGGTGCTTTCAAAGTCTCAATACATGAACTGATTTTGAAAATGCCTTCCAAAGTCTCCACGACAACCAGTAATTTCATCATTGGGATTACAGCCCTGGCTGGAGCAAGCGTCTACTTCGCTTCGGGGCTCCTCTTCGTTAGCCTAGCAGCGCCAATGGCAGTAGGGACAACTATTGGCGCGCTGGTGGGAGGCAGAGTGTTGAACCGGTTACCAAATCGATTGGTGAGGTACCTATTCCTAGTAATTGTTCTCGCCCTAATTGCCCAAATGCTCTTTGAAGGGATAACTTCGCCATGAAGCGGGCCTCTAGCGAAGAGAAACTCGATTCGCTGATAAGCTATATTCTAATCCTCGGCGTCCTGGCGAGCGTTACGGTAGAGGCCCTTGGGATCGCAGACTACTACTCTTCGAGCGGAAACCTGAACATACTCTTCCAGCCTAGCTTCGCAATGAAAGGAACGAATTTTTTCAGCTACGCGGGGAAACTGTTTCAGGAACTTTCAATGGGTGGCTGGTCGCCAACGCAAGTACTTGGCTTGGGTATTGTGGTTTTGATGTTGACGCCCTACCTGCGAGTGGTTGCCTCCGCGCTCTACTTTGCTCTTTCCAGGAACCCCAAATATCTGCTCATAACGCTTTTCGTTCTATTCGTACTGACTGCGAGCCTTCTGCGAGTCTGAGATGTAAAAGCACTTTCTGACTACCTGGAATATCGGCGACTTTTCTGAAAGATTAATGTAGAACGGGTAAATCTAGGCTCCCCCTTCATGATTCAAGGTGCTATTTGTTGTCTCTTAAGAACGGCGACTTCATACTCGCCAACTACACTCTGAAAGTCAAGGAGACAGGCGAAACCGTCGGTACGACGCTTGAGACTGTGGCCAAGGAAGCGAAGCTTTACCGAGGAGAAGAACGTTACGAACCATTCTTCATCGTTGTGGGAGAAGGTTGGGTCCCCAAGGGGCTGGATGAAGCCTTGACCGGCCTAGAGATTGGCAAGGCGAGCACCATTGAGCTGCCTCCAGACAAAGGTTACGGGGTGCGTGATCCGAAAAAGGTTCGATTAGTTCCACTTCGCAAATTCACGGCGGAGGGAATGTCTCCTGTACCAGGTTTACAGGTGAATATAGACGGTAAGACCGCGCAAGTCCGCTCCGTTGGAGCTGGGCGAGTTCAAGTGGACTACAACCACCCATTTGCCGGCAAGACTCTCATTTACGACCTGACGGTCGAGAAGATTGTTGAGATGGAGGATGATAAAGTCCGGTACCTCATTCACAAACGGATCCCGTCCGTGGGACCTGAGAAGTTTCATGTTAAGCTTGAGCAGGGGAATCTGGAAATCGAGATACCTGAGGAGGCATTCTTCCTTGAAGGTTTGCAGGTGGAAAAGCGAACAGTAACTGCTGATATAGAGAAGTATCTTCCGAAGATCGAAACCGTTTCTTTCCTCGAACTGTTCAAGAAACCTGCACCTGCAGCCCCCACTGTAACGCCAGAAGCGAAAGCACCACCTGCCACTCCAGCAACCCCCTCCCCCTAGCGGACTTCAAGAATCGACGCCGAACGCAAGAAGAGCAGAACTCCAGGCCGCTATTCCTGAACAAATCGCAGCCATACCTTCAACTGTCATCCAAGCAACGCTAACATACTCCACCCACAACCCTCGTTGTATTAGTCTCGGACTTCACCACACCATTCTTACTCTCTCGTTACAGGTGCCGCCTTCGTAGACATCATCGATCGAAGAACTTCAGGCAGCCAAGGCGAAGTATGCCTACTACCTAATTCTTCTGGACCTGTTCAACGTGTGGGTCTGCCACGAGTAGCCGCGGAGTTTCCTACTGGCACCAAAACCGCAAGCGGAACAGCGTTTCCATCTAATGTGGTAAGAGTGTCTGCCGCAGCGGCGGCATCGGATATGGGTCTTTGCGCGCCCTCGCCTGCCGAATGATGCGGTCCCCTTAGTCAAATCTATTCAGCCCGCGAGAATTTGCTAAAAGTCTACCTCTTAGGAGGGGGCGAAACCAGAACCACATTGTCGCCCCTAACAATAATCGTGCCTATGTTTCGCGTGTTCTCTGGGTTGGAGACATCCTCTGCGTCTTCTAATACTAGATTCATGTGTTGGTCGTAGCTGTAGAGTTTTCCACGTATCGTACGGCTTCCCTTCAGTTCCACGAGAACGATTTTGCTAAGGCTCTCTTGGAAGATCTTGTCAGCAACTGCAGACATTGTTTTTCTTCGTCTTCTGTTCTAGCTTCTGGATGTGAGTTCCCCGTAAGGAGGAAGCCCCAAATTAAACGTTAGGTCTACATAAACCATGGCTAGGAATCGCGTCGCCTTTCAATCGGAACACGGAATATCCAACCCGTTGAAGAAATTGCAGGGTGTTAAGTATAAAGAACGGTCCCTAGATAGTTGACGAATAGTTGCCAGCAAAGAAGTATCTCAAGGATAAGGAAGCAAAACAGCTCCTTAGGGAATTCATACAACGCTATCCAATTTCTGAAACGTTTCTTCGTTCGGTCAACGTGTTTGAGGAGCTTCCTGTGGACGAGAGATTGGTCTTCTTCTTGAATGGAAGGCCACTGATTTTGCGCACGAAGTCTGGTTTGCTTCCATCTCTAAAGTTTGATGAGGTCATCAACTCTTTGCCCAAGATTGTTGTCGATATGGGTGCCGTAGCGCATTTGGCGAACGGCGCGCACGTCATGAGGCCAGGAATTAGAGAGATTCGAAATGATTTCACGAAGGGGGAGTTGCTATTGATAGTTGACGAAAAGTTCGGGAAGAACATCGCTTTGGGTTTGGCTGATGTGGATTCAACTCTGATGAAATCGGCGAATAAGGGCAAAGTGGTCATGAACGTGCACTACGTCGGGGATGAGCTCTGGAAATCATTCACAGCTAGCAATGCAGGTTAATTGAGTGTTAGGCTTGTTCCAATGGAAGTGGCGCCACTTCGGTTCTCCACGCTAATCTATTCTTCTGGGCGGGTGAGTGACAAACTGCCCACACTTCTCTAAGGTGAGTGCGTGTGGTCTTTACATAGGCGTGTTAGAGTGCCCTCTCTTAAGTGCAAATGTTTAAAGTGCCATCGACCGAGACAACTCACTCAACCTCGAGTTGCCCTTAATTGATCGGTTCAGACGATGAAAGAGATGAGAGGTTCCCATTGGTGAATCCATCCATTCAACACCCAATCTACGTCAAAGCGTACCCGCTTCGAGATCCGATGGACGTACCCAGAATCAAGGCTGAAATTATAGAAGGCAACATCCTAATCGTCAAGATAACCCCCATCGCGAAACGAAGTGTCGAAGAGACAAAATCGGCAATAGGCGAACTCGTCGAATTTGTCAAGTCAATTCAGGGTGATATTGCGAGGTTAGGAGAAGAAAGGATCGTCATAACTCCACCAACCGTGAAAGTGTGGCGGGGAAGGGAGAATTCTCGCCTCGAAGTTGCCACGGCGGGCGCGACCGCGAACGAGGAAACGTAGCCGAATTTAATTCTCCAGCAGGATAGCCAGCCCATCAGGCTGCCACGATATGTACTAAACTTATCTTAACCTGAGTTTCTCGAGGTTATCCGGCGCCGTCGTTCTCATCTTCAGAATCCTAGAGATTTGGTGCGCGAACAGGTCGGTCTTGCGCCGCTCACCGTGCCCAAGTATGACTCGTGACGGCTTCGGCGAGATTCGTTTGAGGAAGGCGAAGAGCTGGTTTCTATCAGAGTGTCCTGAGAAGCCTTCTACGCTCTCAACACGCAAGTTCACCTTCAAAGCTTCAACCTTTCCGTTCCTGCCCATCAAGGAAACCTCGCGGGCACCATTTTTGAGCCTGTTTCCCAGTGTCCCTTCAACCTGGTAGCTCACGAAGCTCAATGAGTTTTTCTCATCCGAAGCCAGGTAACGGAAGTAGTCGATCGCAGGACCACCTTCCATCATACCAGAAGTTGCGAGAATAATACACGGCGGCCCGGCCGCTATCTTCTCCCGCTCGGAGGGATGGTCGACATTCGTGAAGTAATCTGACTGGAAAGGGTTAATGTCTTTGTAGAGAATCTGTTCCCTAAGGTCGCGTGCTAAGTATTCGGGGTAGGCGGTGTGGATGGCTGTCGCTTCAGATATCATGCCTTCTAGGAAGATTGGGAGTTCTTTGATTTGCTTATTCTTCATGTAAGCGTTCAGAACAAGCATGATTTCTTGAGCACGCCCAACAGCCAGAGTCGGGATAAGTACCTTACCGCCCTTCTCCGCCGTCTCGTTGACAATCCTAGCTAGCTTACCCTCAACCGTTTCCCGATCGGACATGACGTCGTCCGGCCCGCCGTAAGTGCTTTCCATGATTAGGGTCTCAGCGCGTGGAAACGAGCAGACAGCAGGCTCCAGAAGCATCGTTCTGCCGAATTTGAAATCGCCAGTGAATATGACGTTTGTAAGCCCTTCTCCGATGTGGAGGTGAACGATCGAGCTTCCAATTATGTGGCCTGCATTGTGGAGGGTGAGTTTGATATCGGGCGCTACGTCGGTGACCACGCCGTACTTTACGGGTATGGTGTGCATAACGACTTCGCGCACATCCTTCTGATCATAAGGCGGATGTCCACCTTCCTTGCCGAAAATATCTAGGTAATCAAGTTGGAGGAGCGTCATCAGCACAGCTGTTGGTTCGGAGCAGTAGACCGGCCCGTCATACCCATATTTGTAGAGGAACGGGACGAACCCGCAATGGTCTAGGTGTGCGTGGGAGATTATTACCGCATCTAATTTGTCAATGTCAAATTCATCGGTGTCGATTCGGGGGAATGCGTAGATGGGCCGGTCCGCCCCTGCGCTTATGCCGCAGTCCATTAGCACACAGCTTTCCTCGGTTTCCACAAGCATCGCAGACCTACCAACCTCATGGAACCCGCCGAGCGGTGTTAGGTAAACACTCGAAGTCTTCGCGAGCCTTGTGCGAAAAATGCGTTCGCCAACATCGCGGAAGATCCTGCTTCTTTCTTCGCTTTCAGAATGCAGAATATGCCTAGAACTCGCGATTATCTTCGATGGGAGTGGAGGTGCCCGCAAGACTCGGGGTCGCCAGCTAGTTTTCTTAATGATCTCTTGAAGGGTAACTCCATCCTTGCCTATCGCCAAGCCAGGTTTCTTAGCTTCAATAACGACCTCGCCCAAGCTTGGATCGAAGTTTATCTCCGTTATTTCTGCCTCTGCGGGTATGATGCCCTTAATCAAACGATCAGATTCTTTCTCAGCAAGCCGAATTGACGGGTCGGACCGTATGACCACGCGCTTATGCAGTAAGTTGACGATGTCGGTGACCACGTGGGTCTGTTCTAACAAAAGTCCGACGTTTCTGACGTAGATTGCGAGGCGAGGCCCTTCAAATTCGATTCGGGTTATCTCAGCCTCCTTCGGCATGTGGGTGACAATGGTTTCACGGATCCTTGCCTGCGAATCGTCCACTAGTCTCGCCACTGAGGAAACCACCCGAAACTCGAATAATCAGGAATTATCCAGATTCAGAATTAGCTGGCCTAAGTGAGGATTCCTTTCTTCTCCTGTTCGCTCAGTTCCTTGTAACCATCCTTTGAGATTACGGCAACATCGAAGCTATCCCCGCTCGCCGAGTCGCGCTTCATAGCTTCATTGACTGCGCGAACTACCAGCGGTATAGCTTCCTTAACCGACATGCCTTCTCTATAACCAGGTTCGAGAACTCCGTAAGCGACTGGTGAGCCGGAGCCAGTTGAGACGTATTTCTCTTCGGTAACACTTCCAAGAGGGTCGAGCGCGAAAATGTGCCCGCCTTGGTCATCCATGCCTCCAATAATGGACTGCAGAATGAAGGGATAGTACCTAGATTGGAAGAGAACATTTGCAGCCAAACGTGCAACAGCACTAATCGGTATGGGTAGACCCTTCTCGTATCTGTAGAGTTTAGAGTTCGCGCGAAGCATCTCAACCACCGTTTGCGCGTCGGCAACGCCTCCGGCGATCGTCATGGCTACGTGCTCGTCGATTGGATAGACTTTTTTCGCCCGTTTATGCGCCACGAAGGTGCCCAGCGTGGCACGGGTATCGGTTCCGAGTACGATGCCGTCCTTGCAGACCACGCCCATAGTGGTCGTGCCGGTCATCACGTACTTCGGCATGTTGTTTTTCTCTTGGTGGTACATTTTTTGTTTCCCTCCGAGAACGTTTTCCGGAGCATAACGCAATCGCGCTGAAGAACGTTCGAGCGCGGTCGAATAGACCCAAGCACCACAACTTAAAAACGTTTCCCGAAACTTTCGCGTAGATTCAACGTTCGCTCGAAAGTTGGTCAATAAATAGGGCAACTTAAAGCCGCAGCCCAGAATGTGCCCTAATTCGTCTAGATGTCTCTCTCGTTGGAATGGAAATGGAAAACGCCTACCAGCTGGAAAACAAGATGATGGAAGAAGCCTGCGAAGAACTGGTGTCACGCGGCGAACTTTCGACCCGACTGAGAGAAAAGCTTGAGAAAACTTTTGGTGAGCGTTTCACTAACGGTTTGAAATTGGCGAATTCATGGAGTGTTCGCCGGTACGAGTTTAAACCTAGCAGCAGAGTGGTTTGGGTTGTTCAAGGCCGGAAGAGCGAGTACCAAGTCATGCCCGACATCCCATTCTGCTATTGCGATGATTACTACTTTCGAGTCATGGACAAGAAGCGAGGCCTCTGCTACCACATAATAGCCCAACACATAGCAGAAGCCCTAAACAAGTTCGAGAAAATATCGAAACGTGACTCGCAATACTCGAGCATAACAGATCGCTGGAGGGCGAAGGAATTACCCGAAAGTTCAGAATAAGCAGTGTTTAAATGGGGACTAGCTTTCTACGGGGAATGCGAGCGTTAGGAAATTGACAACGGACGAATTCTGGCAGCTCTTCCAGATCGGAATCGTTTTCGTGGCTTTCCTAGCAGTTATCCTGATCTTTGTTTACCTCGCATACGAGAAACCAGCTGCCTAATGAAAGGGAAACGTGCCGCCGGACGGAAGATCAATCTTCGAAGAGAAAGTTCGCACGGTGGCAGAGCCACGTTTCACAAGTTGATTTGATCGAGGATTAGACTTTGCTTGAGAACACATTTGCGCAGTTGCACAGGCCCATCCGGGACCACTTGGAAAAGGTGGGTTTAGAGGAACCTAGCGACATTCAAAAAATCGCAATCCCGTCAATCCTCAGGGGAGAGAACGTCCTCGTAATCGCCCCCACGGGAACTGGGAAGACGCTGGCATGCATTCTCCCCATTTTCAACATGTTCTTGGAGCGCAGGTCGGCTGGGGAGACGAAGGGTATCTCAATCCTGTACGTGACTCCGCTCAGAGCGCTGAATCGGGATATCCTACGGAGACTTGCAGATGTGGGAAAGGAACTTGACATCAAAGTCCAAGTGAGGCATGGAGACACGCCAATTAGCGCAAGGGCAATGCAAGCCAAATCGCCTCCCGAGATGCTGGTTACAACGCCAGAAACTCTTCAAGCGATACTGCCGGGAAAGAGGATGCGTGAGCACCTGAAAGGCGTCAGGTGGGTCGTTGTTGACGAGATTCATGAGCTTGCAACAGACGAGCGCGGCGTCCAACTATCAGTGGCTTTGGAACGGCTAGAGCACCTAACCGGCAGGGCCTTTCAAAGGGTCGGATTGTCAGCAACAGTGGGTGAGGAGAAGAAAGTTGGAAAGTTCCTGTCTGGGACTGCTCGCAATGTGACTGTTGCCAAGTCGGAAGAGCTTAGGCAGATTCAGATCGATGTCGAATACGTGCCGCCCACACCCGCAGACATGAGAGATTCCGACAAGTTCGGCTTGCCGCCCACAACAATAGCGAGGGCGAAGAAAGTGGCTGAGGTCATATCACGAAAGCGGTCGACGCTCGTTTTCACAAATACTCGTGAACAGGCCGAAGCGGTTGGGTCACAGCTTCACGCCCTCAAGCCTGAGCTTCAAGTGCGAGTACACCACGGTTCCCTCTCCCGGGAGATCCGGGAGGAAGTTGAGCAGGGATTCCAAAGCGGCTCGGTGAAAGGCGTGATTTGTACTTCATCACTCGAGCTTGGGATGGATATTGGTAGAGTAGATTACATTGTTCAATACATGTCGCCTAGAATGTCCACACGCCTCATTCAGAGAATCGGGCGAAGTGGCCACACGTTGCGAGGACTAGCCAAGGGAACGGTAATCGGCGCATGGGCAGATGATCTATTGGAAGCCGCTGTGCTCGCTGCCAATGCGAGGGCCGGGACGATCGAGCGGACAGTGATACACGACAAGGCATTGGACGTTCTAGCCCATCAAATTGTTGGCATAACCCTAGATCTGAAGCGGGCTAAGCTCAGCGAACTGTACGAGATTGTTCACGGTTCCTACCCATACCGGGACATTACAGGAGAGGAATTGCATGGGCTCGTCAAGTTCTTGGATTCAGTAGGAATGATCAGGCTTGTGGATGATGTAATTTCCGCTCGTTTTCCGCGAACCTTCAGATACTACTACGAGAACCTTTCCGTAATACCAGATGTGAAACGCTTCGACGTGTTCGACTTTTTCCGGAAACGCAGGATTGGAACGCTAGATCAAGATTTCGTGGCCAGGAAGTGCAAAGGGGGTACAGTTTTCATCATACATGGCCAAACATGGAAGATAATCAATGTTAACGAAGAGAAGCTCTCAGTCGAAGTGGAACCAACCGCACCAACCTTGGACGCTATCCCTAGTTGGGAAGGGGAAATTATTCCGGTTAGTTTCGAAACCGCACAACAAGTCGGCAAACTAAGGGCACACATGGCCTCGAACCTTGACGATCACGCGGGGCTTAAAGCGATTCAGGCACAACTACAACTCTCGGATGACGCGGTCAACAAAATCACTGAAACTCTGCGGGCACAGTTGAAGAACTTTCCTTTGCCCACAGACAGACACATCATATTGGAAAAGTTTGAGAACTGCATAATCATTCATGCTTGCTTCGGGAGTACCGTAAACGATACGCTTGCAATGATCCTTGCATCAATGCTCAGTTCCAAGTATGGTGTAAACGTGGCAACCCAGACGGATCCGTACCGAATAGCCTTGATCTGCCCATTCAAGATTGAACCAGAAACAGTCGCTTTAGAGCTCTCAAAGTTCACTCCGGATGACGTCGAGAAAGTTCTGGTCGAATCCCTTCAAACTTCCGATCTTTTCGCGTGGAAGCATTGGCACGTTGCCCGCCGGTTCGGCATCATTGAGAGGAAAGCGGATTACAAATCCATCCGCTCCCGAATGCTCGTTCGAGCGATGAAAGACACGCCGGTGAACGTGGAGACTCAAAGGGAGGTTCTTCTCGAAAAATTCGACTTGGCAACGACGAAGGACATAATCGCGAAGCTGCACGCCCGAGAGATAACCATCGATGTCACCTCAGAGAGGGCCGAATCCTGTTCGCCTTACGCGACCCCAATAGTCGACAAAATTATCCCACACGACCTGCTTAGGCCCGCTGTCCCGTCGAAATCATTGACAGATATCGTAAAAGAGCGGTTGCTCGCTGAAACAGTTCGCCTCGTCTGCATTTTCAATGGGGACTGGGACGCGGTTCGTGTTGTGGGTGAACTGCGTGAGAAGATACGCTGTCCAAAATGCGGCTCCACCCTAATTGCCGCCACGTACATGAGTAATGATGCATTACTACATATTGTTAAGAAGAAAAAGAAGGGAGCGAAGCTATCAGCCGAGGAAGAACATAATTGGCGTCAAGCCTGGTTGAGTGCCAGCCTAGTACAGACAAAGGGAAAGGAAGCCGTCGTGGTCCTAAGTGGGCGAGGCGTAGGCCCCGTGACTGCAACTCGGATCTTAAGAAGACTACACAGAACAACGGAAGACATGTACGTCGATATCCTCAAGGCTGAACGCGAATACGCAAGAACACGCCTCTTCTGGGATTAACCGAACTTGACACCGCCATATTTGATCGATACTGTTATTCATCATCCCAACGTGCACACTTTTAGGGGAAACGATCTCCTAGGTGTTAACGGTCGCTTCAACGAGACGGTAGGCGTCGTCATGCTTATCTTTTCCCAAGTCAAAGAGCTCTTAGTCACCGACTCGTCCCCGTACTTTTTTTGCAAACAGCCGAAATGCACCTTTTTTCCACTGAGTGGAATTACGATTTATGTTTACCACATCTTCCACCCACACATATCATGCTCAACGCGGAACATTTGGCTGAGGCTTTAGATGGTTGGTAAACAAGGAAACCCGACACGGCGGAACTACACTTTTCGTCTGTGAGTTCTGCGGTTCCGGCTACAGCGAAATTGACTTAGCAGAAGATTGTGAACAACATTGCGGGACTCTTGGATTCGCTTCAGCGGAGATAAGACGAAAAGCCATCCGCGTGCCCAAGATAGAAATTATGCCACTACTTTGAAAAACCGCTCTGAATTCGCGACACCTATTCCGCTTTTTCGTCTATGAGACTGGCTGTGCTTCCTTCGGTTGAATAACCCAGATCCTGTTTCTCGTGAATGTACTCTATCGATTTCTTGAACGAGTAGGATAGGAATACGGGGCTAAGTCTTGCTCCTTGGACGGCGTATCCTCTTCGACCCCTAATTAGGAACAATAAAAGGGCGAATGAAATGGGAACTAACCAAAGATTCGCTAGAGCCTGCACCAACTGCGCCCGTAAGCCGGGGAGCAGGCTTGCCGCTACGATATCGATCTTGGAAGTAAGTATCCTCGAAACTATTGGGAACACGTAGTGCTGAATGAACATTAGAACTGATAAGGCGGCGCCGACAACGAGAGTTTTCCAATTGTAACGCCTGATGTGTTCTATCGAACTGATGTTTGAGTAAGGTATCTCCGTGGTGCTCCTGGAAAGCCGGCCCTGTTGAATGAACACCCTCTTATTCGTGGCAACAACCCTCTGCGAGCCATGGGACCAGGTACGAGCTACTACCTCCGGTTCTGAAAGCGTGGATCTGACTTCCTCTGGCAGTTTCGCAAGACCACTTTCCTCTTCGATTTCTTTCGTAAGGGCCTGGTCCAATTTTCCGATCAATTTTGTGAGCGTGAATTCTCCAGCCCTTTTCATCGCATTACCCGAGTATTTCTCCCGCCTTGAACTATCTTCGACCAGTTCCACTACCGCATGGGCGGCCCCTTCAACGTCGCTAGGCCCCTTCACGTGGACGCCTTCCTGCCCGTCTCTAACAATCCACGATTGCCCGCCGACGCCCGAAGTGATCACCGGTACGCCCCGGAACATGAATTCAAGTTGAGTCAACCCTAGAGCCTCCATCCTGCTAAGCAGAATATTGAGGTAGGAAGCTTCGATGAGTTGCACTTTTTCCTTTTCTCCAATTTCACCAAGATACGTAACGTTCACCAGTCCCTTCGCCCTCTCGATCACTTGCTCAGCGTATTCTGAATCACCTGAACCAGCTATGACAAAATGAATTTCCTTTCTATCCTTCAACTTTTCAGCAACCTCAAGAACCGCCATTGTATTCTTCCGTTCCTCGATCGTTCCAAGGTACGCAACTATCCTCGCATAGCGAGGAAGGTTGAAGCGCTGCAGTAGTTCTCCTGGGCTTGACGTTGCGAAACGGATGAACTCGTTATCGTCAACTCCTCCAGGGAAAAGAACACACTTGTTCCGAAGGGCGCCCATCTTTATTTTTGCCTTCTCCTCGTAAGGAGTAACTACGAGGACCAAGTTAGCGACACGAAGTATTGTTCTCAATGAAAGACGGTTCCAGGCCATTCTGAAAGAACGTTCAACAACCGAGTATCTCCGGGCTGAGGGTTCCTGAAAATGGGACATGTGACAAAATATCAGCGGGTCCTGGAATCCGCCTAGTTCCTTTATGTTTCGTCTCCATTCCACAAACTTCGCGACTTCTTCCGGCCCATTCCACATCGTGCTGTGAGTTATCAATACGTTAAGCCCGAAATCATTGACAATTCCCTCCAAGGCGTGGACCACGTCCTTCAGGCTGACCCGGCGGGGAGGCCATTTAGAAGTAAAACTGCCCACACGAATAATCGGGATATCCAATTCACCGTCATTTACCTGAACATATCCCTTCTCTCCGAGAGACTCTTCACTGGCGATCTCCTTTCCATCATGGTTAAGGCTGGTGATCAAGTATGCCGCGTGGCCGAGTCGCCTAAAATAGCTCACCATTCTTTGAGCCACAAGTTCTTGTCCCTTGGAGCGGCTCGTCTGATACATTATGACACCAATCCTCAGCTTCAAGGGGAGCTCACGCAAATACTCCTATGAGCCACCAGCGTTATAACGGCATGTCTACCGTGTGGGGACTGGTTCCTAAAATGACGCAGCTAGATGCAATTTTCTCCGACTATGATGGTACTCTATGCGCCCTGGAACTTCGACGAGAAGACGCGTTTATCTCACCTAGACTAAGGAGGGTGCTCACCAAAGCGAGCAAAGGGGTCAAGCTAGGCATCATAACGACCAAGGACCTTTACTTCATCAAGGACCGAGTACCATTTGCACACGGCTACGCCGCTACATCCGGATTGGAGATGCAAGTAGGCGACAAAATCACCATCGACGAACGCGTCCGCGAACCTAATCCAAAGCTCGAGAAAACGTACCAAGACGCCCTCAAAAAGATCCTTCAGATCCGCGACAACATCATGGTAGAAAGGAAGGAAACAGAGGACGGCGGCCTGATGGCTTTCTGCATTGATTGGAGGCTATCGCGAAATTGGGATGAAGCGCATAGAAAAGCTGAACCCGTACTCGCGCTCTGTAAGGACCAGGGGATGTATGTCGTCGAATCCAAAATCAGCCCCTTCGCGAACATCTTTCCATTTGAATTGGACAAGGGCGCGGCTTTTGCTAACTTGCGCAAGGAAATGGGTGTGACAGGGCCGGTGATTTATCTGGGGGATTCGGAGGCAGATGACCCCGCCTTCCAGCTTGCGGATATTTCAGTAGGAGTCAAGCACCGCCGAGTCATGCCACCGTTAAAATGTAAATACAAGTTGGAATTCTTCGAACTCGAAGTCTTTCTCTCGAAACTGATAGAATCGAATTTCAATTTTCAGGACGCAATGCTACAGAAAAACGTTCAAGGTTAGAAAAATCCACATGGTCGGGGTGTTTCTAGGGTTTCTACTTCGGGTGCTGAATTTCTACTAAGTGTAATTACAATTAACCGATACCATGCTAAGGTAACGCTCAAGAGGTTCGAGGAATATGAATGGGATTTCCCCAGTAAAGCACGGGTTCGTTGACCTCGCGGCCGTTATGTTCGTAATCGGTGGCGTCGTAAGCCTGGTCATGAGTCTTCTGACGCTCCCCATTGCCAGCATCTACCCCTTCACTTTACCATCAAACCTTGGCACAGAATTCCTCGTGGTACTCGGCATAACCGTAATCTGTTCCCTCGGAGCGATCCATTGCTACTCGCTAACGACCAAACGCATGCTATCCGAAGCAGGGATCAGAGGGCTGATCTTCGGAGCTCTACTGCTAATCTTCAGTTTAGGATTAATTGGTAGCTTCCGCGGATCAAGCACGACGACCGTACTCAACACCCTGAGCGCTGTCCTGATACTCGTTGCGGGCGTCATCTGTTTCGCTCTAAGGCATACTGCAGTCTCTGCGTCTGCCATAGCGCGTCAACATGTCATCGCTCAACCAGCATTCCAAGCATAGGGCACGAACCCAAACCCATTTTTTTTCCTTCGCACTTGGAGGAATCGGTTTGGCGTCACGATCGAAAAAAATCTTACTATTAGCAGTGGCTCTGTTTCTTTCCACGTTGGCTTTTCTACCACAGTTGAGTTACGCTGATGGCGGAACCTGGGCCAAGTACTCGGGAAACCCTGTGCTCAGCCCAACGCCTATGGTCCTAGCCAGCACACTTGGCAGTTGGGATTCTGCTTATACAGTCAGTCCGAGGGTGCTCTATGATGGGACGATCTACAGAATGTGGTACAACGGGGGCAATATGTCAGGATTTGCTGGGATCGGCTATGCGAGTTCGACGAATGGAGTTACCTGGATGAAATATCCGGGCCCTGTTCTAATCCCTGGGCCAGAGGGCGCCTGGGATAGCGCTTCAGTTGAATTGGGATCAGTCCTCTGGAACGGGACCCTCTTTCTAATGTGGTACAGAGGGAGCAACCCAACAACTTACCAAGCGGGGGCCGTAGGGTTCGCATACTCGAAGGACGGGGTCACGTGGATCAAATTAGCGGGAAACCCAGTTCTCACTGGAACCGATATAGATCAAGGATACATAGCCAGCCCGTACGTGATCAAGACCGAACTCACGTACACTATGTGGTATGTGGGGCGAAACGCGTCCTCCACGAAATCCAACCCTTACTCTAGGATTCTCTATGCAACTTCATTTGATGGAATAGAATGGGCCAAGGCGCCTTCACCTGTGTTCTCGCCCTCATCGGACCCGACAGCATGGGATTCTAGCGGGGTCTATACCCCCTCTGTGTATTTCAACGGGACCACGTTTGGCCTCTGGTACTCTGGCTTGGACCAGAGTCTCCTGACACCGCAAATTGGATTTGCCACCTCACCAGACGGGAAAACATGGACGCGGTCCTCATTGAACCCTATTCTGAGTCCCGGTGGGCCGGGTGCCTGGGATTCTGCGGGCGTTGAGCAACCCAACGTAGTTTTCGGGGCTAATGGATATTGGCTCTATTACGACGGCCTGGCCGAGAATGCGGGAGGAAGAATTGGACTAGCCCAAGCTCCACAATCCCCGCAGGTTCTACCAATCCCTGAATTTCCGTACATGAGCCTCCTGTTTGAAGTCACTATTTGTGCCGCACTCTGCTTCCTTCGCTTTCAGAAAAAAGTGCACGCCTAGAGAACAACTGTCATCGTAATGCACAACACTTTCGTGTACTGGCAAACCCGCCAGCTCATCGGAATTCCGCAAAGCAACCGCTACATTGTTTACGAAGTGGTCACCGTAACGTACAAGGCTAGCAAGGTCTGCTTGAGATCGAATCGTTATGGTCGAAGTAAAGAAACTGGCTGAACAAATACTCAAATTCCTTCACCAAGAAGAGGAGAAGCAGGGACACCTCAACGTTACTTTGGCTTCATTGTACAAAGCCTTCGAAAATGAAGCCTCATACGATGTGGTTCAAAGTGCCGTAAGATTTCTGTCTGACAGAGATTTGATCGCACCCTTCAGCTATAGCTTGACTGCGAAAGGAAGACGGGAACATGGTCTAAGGCAGAAAACTTGACACGGCAATCTATTGAATAATTAGCATATTTCTGGTAGTCCTAGAATCGAGGCACATTATTGGTGGCCTAATATGGGGTGGGGCTTGTACTCCGCTTCTAAACGTTTCATCTCTTCTGCATCGAGTTTCACATCAATCGACGCTACCGCTTCTTCGATATGCTCGACTTTTGTTGCTCCGATTATCGGTGAAGTTACGCCTTTATGGAGTAACCACGAGAGAGCAACTTGAGCAGGCGTAACCCCCTTTTGCATCGCCAATGATTCAACCGTCTCCGATACATCAAAGTCTTCAGGCCTAAAGTATCGGCCTGCTAGGTGCTCGTCGCCCTCATAGCGAGTGCTCTTCGGTTTTTCACCCCGTTTATATCTTCCCGTCAGAAAGCCTCGGGCAAGCGGACTCCAGGGAATTAAGGCGATTCCCTCCTCCTTGCAGAGCGGAATCATCTCTCGCTCTTCCTCACGGTATAGGAGGTTGTAGTGGTTTTGCATGCTGACGAATCTTTCCAGGCCTAGCCGATCGCTTGTTTGTAACGCTTTGAGAAACTGCCAGGCGAACATGCTCGAAGCACCAATGTAATGCGTCGACCCTTGGTGAACGGCTTCGTCAAGTGCGCGCATGGTTTCCTGGATAGGGGTATTGTAGTCCCATCGATGGATCTGGTATAGGTCAACGTGGTCCGTCTGCAGACGTTTCAAGGACGATTTGATTTGATTCATGATGTGTCGACGGGAAAGGCCTGAGTCGTTCGGGCCATCGCCTGTAGGAAAGTAGACTTTCGTCGCGATGATGACATTTTCTCGGTCCCCTTTCAAGCATTCGCCCGTAATTTCCTCGGATCGGCCTGAGGAGTAAGCGTTCGCGGTATCGAAGAAGTTTATTCCAAGATCCAGTGCTTTCTTCAGTAATTTCTGGGCTTCGTTGACTTCAAGTTTCCAAGCTGCGTCATTGCCAAATGACATGCACCCCAAGCATATCCGCGACACTTTGACGCCTGCTCTCCCAAGATTCACATATTCCATGAGGAACGCCTGCTACATTCAGCCTTTCATCAATCCTTCGCAACGCGGCGAATTAGAACATAGTTGAAATCTAGGGTATTACGCGGTTAGGTTTGCACTTTCAATGTGATTGTCACGTGGTCCGGGTACCTTGGACGCCCCATCTCCTGGTATTCATCTTCGGTCAGTGTGACAATGAGGCGAGGTGTGCCGAGTTGTTGGCCGACGCCGGGAAGCTGTGTTAGAACTCTTTGGACGGCTATCGTTACGCCTGCCATCTCCCTATCCATATCAAGCGGCAAGGTTACGGGGCCCTTCAGCGTATCGCCTAACGTTATCTGAACCATCGTCCTTCCTTGAGAGGATTGAATAGGCGTAACCACAAGTACAGTTCCCTCGATAGTAACCTCTCCCATACTGATCACGATTCAACCGCGCTAAACCAGTTGCCTGCTATTCTAAGGTTGTGGGAATCGCTGGACCTTAATTCAAATGCCGATGGAATTCATGCTGACGGCTTTACTCTGTAAACGATGTCGTTCTCTCTAACGTGGCCGGATACTTTCATGCCCACGCTTTGTCCGGCTTGGGCGTTAGCGATCTGTTTGTGTTCAATTTCCATCGATTCTACGAGCTGTTCAATGTTGGTAGTGCTGCCTCGAATAACGATCTTATCGCCTTTGTTGAGTGGCGCAGTTAACTCGAGCACGGCTACGCTTGCTTTCGAGTAGAAGTGCGTGATTCTGCCAACTTTCTCATATGGCGCTTCCATATGGAATCAGTTTAAGGACCGTGCTCTTGGTTGAATTGTTTTGCGGTCCTTTTCATATCTTGGATAATGGCGGTAGGGCGGGGACACGCGACCGTGCGTTTGCACGTGGAGCGTTGTCAGCTCGCCCACCGCTCTGACTTTCAACGGCATGGAGTGTGTTATATTAATGTTCCGTAAACTGAACATTGATGTACCTTATAATTTGCGGCCAAACCTACCAATGAGAAGACTTAGCTTCTGCATCCCACGAACTAGGGCAGAAATTCATAGCGGGGCGAACGCATTCCAGTCGTCAATCCAACCAATTGTGGAGGGCATTCTCTCCAAACGGCCTGACCTATCACAAGACCAAGTTCTCGCACTCATAGACGAGAAAAAGAAGGAAGGCCGTGGCTTACTCTCGGATGAAGGTGCAGCCAGGCTTGTGGCTGAAGAGCTTCTGGTACAAACTCGCGGAACTGAACTAGGGAGAATGCAAGTGAAGGGCCTCGTCAGCGGCCTTAACGACGTAAGCATCTCAGGCCGTGTGCTATTGGCGTACCCTCCTCAGCAATTTCAGCGTCGCGACGGAACGCCAGGTCGAGTTATGCGGCTCGTAATAATCGATAGAACTGGCCGTGTTCGCTGCGCATTTTGGGACAAGCATGTCGATGTGCTCTCGAGAGCTGGGAGCCTGCAGGGTAGAGTCCTACGGATCGGTCATGCCTACACCCGGCAAGGGCTGGCAGGGGACACTGAAGTCCACGCAGGCGATCGAGCAAGCATAGAGGTCGACCCACAAGACATGCCAACCACTGACTTCCCCGAATTTCGTGAACTGTTCACGCCCATTGGCAAATTGGCGGTTGATACGTTCCAACTGAACGTTGTGGGCGTAATACAGGCCGAGCCGAGGCATTATACCTTTCAGAAGGAGGACCGGCCCGGCAGCGTTCTTAGAACCGTTATCGCAGACGAATCTGGGAGTATGCCCCTTGTCGCGTGGAACGAGCGAGCTGAAGAGATGCGGGAAGTTAAGAAAGGCGAGATTGTGCAGGTTCTCAACGCAAGAACGCGGTTGGACAATAATGCCCGTCCTGAACTGCACGTTGAAAGCCGAAGCCAAATAGAGATTCTCCAAACGCCTCCCGACTACCTGAAGTTGCCCCTGGCCAAGATCTACAAGCTCGGAGATCTTACCGGCCAACTTGCTTCGGTGGACCTGTCAGTTTCCGTGCTAGCCAAGGGCCCAATTCAGGAAATCAAAGGGGCAACGGGGGGAACTGCGAAAGTTGCAAGGCTCATTGTTGCTGATGAAAGCGGGATCGTTTCCCTGTCCCTCTGGGACGACAAAGCGGAACTCGTTGACAAACTTGTAGAGGGTGAAACCGTCGACCTCCGCGGAGTCTCGATTCGAGAAAGATTGGGAGAGATAAGCCTGAGCGTTGGAAGGTCAGGTGTATTACAAAAATCAACAAGAATGATTGAAGCGAAAACGGTAACGAAGTTAGATTCCCTCAAGAACGCGAAGGGCCTTTTGATTGTGGAAGGTTCTATCTGCGACCAGCCTTCTGCGAGGCAGGTCGTAACTGGCAAGGGGGAAACAGTCAACCTGGCATCCTTCACACTTCGCGACGATAGCGGCTCGGCGAAGACAACTTTCTGGAGAGATCAAGTTGCCACGGTCACGCCGTTGAAGCCGGGAACACGCGTAAGGCTCACTGGACTGAGGGTAAGGGCAGGACTCGGAGGGGAACTTGAGCTAAGTTCAGTGCCCGCAACCAAAATCCAGACGCTCGAGCAGCCGGTGAGTGAAAGACCCGCTTGGGAGGATATCCGACATGTGATAGCACTCGAACCGGGCCTAACCACTTGGGTTAAGGGCATAATCCTCGAAATCCTCGGCGACCCGAAACTTCTAGCTCTTTGCGAAACATGTGACTCGCCACTAACTATCTTAGGAGAGAAGTTCAATTGCTCAAACTGCAAATCAGTGAAGGCAGGTAAGGTCGGGTTCATGGGCCGATTCAAGGTCGATGACGGAACCGGCGTGGCCGAGGTAACTATCTCTGGCCTCGAACCAACAAAGTTCACATCAAGAAACCCCGCGGTTGCTATGGAACAAATGCTTAAGGAAGGTGACCCGCAACTCGTCCTGGAAAAGGGAGAACTAGGCACCATGATTGGAAAAGAGATTGAAGTGTACGGAACAGCCGAGCCAACCGGAACCACAGCCAAGTTCGAAGTTAAGGCCAAGAAGGTTGTAATAGTGGGTAAGCTCTAGAAACTCGCCATTCCAAAAATCTAATATCTCCTTTCAATATGAATTAGCCCTTGAGAATCGTGATACTAAGGGAGTCCATGCAGCCCCTATGATGCTGCTTTTCTTATGCTGAAAATCCGACCACAACATGCTTTGTAGGTAGATGTTTTGTCGCTCCTCCGCAACGTTATCGGCCCATATCCCAACTTATGGGATTATATCAACACCATAAAGAATCCAACCGTTAAACAAACAATAAAGAAACGCACTCAAGAGTACCAGGCAAAACCCGACGTGATCGACAAGTTCTCAAGTGTAACTGATCGTTACTTTTTCGTAGTCTTCGCAACTGAATGGAACGCTGAATGTCGCGCCGAACTCCCGAATCTGGCGAAAGTTTTCATCGCCGCAAACAACGCTGCCCTGAACATCAAAGTCATCGACTTCGATGAGAACCGTGATATAGCTGACGAGATGAACGTGCTCAGAATCCCCACCATAATCATTCACAACCGCGCCTGGCGAGAGATTGGTAGGTTCGTGGAGAAACCCCAACATGGCGGAACGCTTGAGGAAGAACTCTGGGGAATTATGGAAAAGAACAATCAGAAGACACAATGAAAACCCCTACCGTATCCTACTTGGGCAACTAGTGGTAATGTAATGGATACTTTCACCTGCATCAGAACTCGCCGCGAAATCCGAGAATACTTAGACAAACCCATACCAGACGATAGCTTGCAGCGAATCCTCGAAGCAGGCCGCCTCGCACCGAGCTCAAAGAATTCACAACCATGGCATTTCATCGCCATCAAGAACAAGGATACTCTGAGGAAGATTTCCGCGCTGACACCTACGGGGGCACACATCGCGAAAGCCCCTCTGGCAATTGCGATATTGATGGAATCTGCGAAGCTACCGGAAATTGACGGCACACGAGCAATTCAGAACATGGTTCTTGCAGCTTGGGAACTCGGAATAGGTTCTTGCTGGGTCACTAATTTCTATGATGACGGAGTCAAGGATCTCCTGAGTGCACCCCAGAGAATGAAATTGGTGACCGTAATGCCGTTCGGTTATCCAGCGGAGCCGAAAACTAACCGGAAGAAGAATCGTAAACCTCTGCAGGAAATCGTACATTACGAGAAATTCCAAGCTCACGGCTGAATGCACAGTCGGTTTCATGGTTTCAATATGTTGAAACTTTGATGACACCGGGAATTTTCAACATCTTTTGCAGTACTATTCCGCTAAGTTCCTTTTCGACGACGAGCGTGAGTTTCGGCTCAGGCGTTAGGTCAGGGTCATCCGCAACGGCCTGCCTTATCGCGACATTTTCCTGCGCGATCAATGACGCTGCTTGAGCCACGATCCCAACTGTGTGTGGGTCAGCAAAGATTTCGATGACGCTGTAACCGAGAAACTTGGCAACATCCGCTAGGAACGGCCCTGCAGGACGGAGTTTCTGGAAGACAGAGCTAAGAACGGGGTCCGAAGAAATCAGTTGAGCCGTATCCCTTACGGTTCTTCGGTCGACGTGCAAGTGACGCGCGATCTTCACGTCGGACAATTCGACACCCCCACAATAGATCTTGTTTTCCTCTCTGATGCTAAGACCCAACTCTACAAACGCTCTCGCGACCTTCTGCCGACCTGGATATTCTTTGAGCCGGTCTGAGATTTGCCTCCACATGTCTGAGCATCAACCCATAACGTACAGAAGTGTGCAACAAAGTCTTAAATTCTACTATAACGCTTTCCGCTAACATCATTGCACAGGAAACACACTCCATGCCGAAAGCTATAGTGGACAAAGAACATGCGGTATACTTGCCCCAGGATGAAATGCCAACTCACTGGTATAACATTCTAGCCGATCTACCTGAACCGGTGCCTCCTCCGCTTGACCCACGCACTCTCAAACCAGTCTCCCCTGAGCCGCTGTTAAGACTCTTCGCGAAGGAGCTGGTCATGCAAGAAGTGTCAACTGAGAGGTTTATCAAAATCCCGGACGAAGTATACGACGCCTACCTTCGACTCCCTCGCCCCACACCTTTGCTCAGAGCGAGACGACTTGAAAAGTACCTGAATACTCCTGCTCAAATTTACTACAAATGTGAATATGTAAACCCGACCGGCAGCCACAAACCCAACAGTGCAATCGCGCAGGCCTACTACAACATGGCCCAAGGCTCTCAGCGTGTTGTAACGGAAACGGGAGCTGGGCAATGGGGTTCGGCACTGGCGATGGCGGCCGCGATTTTCGGAATGAAATGCAGCGTCTACATGGTTCGCGCGAGCTACGACCAGAAACCTGGCCGGAGGATCATGATGGAAGCCTTCGGCGCCGATGTCACAGCCTCTCCCAGCAAGAAGACCAAGTTCGGGCAAAGCCTCCTCGAATCTGACCCGAACAACACTGGGTCACTTGGTATAGCCATAAGCGAGGCGCTTGAAGACTGTGTTACCCATGATGATACCAAATACTGCCTAGGTTCCGTCCTGAACCACGTTCTCCTACACCAAACCATAATTGGGGAAGAATCAAAGAAGCAATTCGAAATGATTGACGTACAACCCGACATATTCTGCGGCTGTATCGGTGGAGGTTCGAATTTTGCAGGCTTCGCCTACCCATTCATGGCGGATAAATTGAAAGGAAAATCAAATGCAGAATTCGTCGCCTGCGAACCCAAGGCCGTACCCTCCACAACCCGGGGGACTTACACTTACGATTTCGGTGACACGGCAGAAATGACTCCGTTGCTAAAAATGTACACGATCGGCCACAAGTATAAGCCCCCACCGATCCACGCGGGCGGACTTCGATACCACGGCAAAGCCCCGTCCCTTTCTCTCCTCATCAACAAAGGTTACATTAGATCGGTCGCCTACTCGCAAACAGAAGTTTTCGAAGCAGCACAAATACTAGCAAGGACTGAAGGCATGATAACTGCACCGGAGACCGCGCACAATGTCAAATACGCCATCGACGAAGCCATGCGATGCAAGAGAACTGGTGAGAAAAAGATTATCACATTCAACAACTGTGGCCACGGCCTACTTGACCTGCAAGCATATGATGCGTACTTTAACGGCAAGCTGGTTGACGACGAGCCAACGACCATCGAGGTTCCAAAGTTAGTCCAATAATTCCGCAACCCTTTCCACGCTCCGCTCGCGGAGCTCACGAAAACCTTTAGATGCCATCAAACTACAATGACTCAAGATTTTTCATCACACCCTTGAAGGCCTAAAAACCTGCTAGGTGACATCGATACCCTACTCGCCCTAGGAACTAATCGACGTCAAACGTTAGGAAGCCATTTTCCGTACTATCTTCCTTAGGTCAGAGCGGCTCTGTACGCCTCTCAAACGATCCCACTCCTTTCCATTCCTAATCAAGACCAGTGTGGGAACGCTTTTGATGTTGAACTGGGACGCCAAATCCCGGTTGTTCTCAATATCCACTTTCGCAAAGACGACCTGGTCCTCGAACTCCTTAGCAAGGGCCCTCAGGATCGGAGCCATAATGTGACACGGCCCGCACCAACCCGCCCAGAAGTCAACAACAACAGGTTTTCCGCTCCGCAATAGATCCCGCAGGTTCCCTATCGTGGCCTGCACAATTCGTCCGCCCATAGTTGCAAACCTACATAGTGGCCCTGATTTTTCAAACGGCTCAAGTGGATTTTCGGGAGGAAGTGTATTCATGCTCCTCCCACATGTCGTACGCTGTAGCGACCGAAGCTGCTTGCGTGATTATTGCCAATGCTATTACGAGGTGAAAGAAGGAAATCACCGATACTAGGGGAATGCTCACGCTGAGTCTCAGGTTCGCATAGAGGATGATGCCTAAGATTATTTGGAACGTCGCTAAGACAGCAGTCGATTTGACAATACGCTTAAGCCTGTTGGGAGCAGCCGTCTTCTTGATCAGTGCGTTGTCGTAGTGTGCTAACGCCAAGATTACTAGGCCAAATGCCACGTGTGCGTCGACGAGATATATAGTGAAGCGCGGAAGGGTTATGATGATTATTTGAAGGAAAGCAAGCCAAACCATTGCGTAGAGCTGTTTCCATACACTCATTTTCCATTCCACGCGTTCACGCTCTGCTATCGCTTCTAAAGGGTTTCTCCCATTCCCAGCGCCCTAGCAATGTGACTGAGACGTTGTTTGCTCAGGCTAATGAACTCCGGTCCTGGAACTTTGGCATTCGCTCGGAGCCCTAATTCCACTTGGTGGAAAAGTGGTTCAAGAATTCATATGGGATGCTTGTGATGAGATGGTTTGATGTGATTACATTGTCGGGAACACCAGCTTTGAAGAATGGTTTCTTAGATTTGGCGGCGGCACTTTTCGTCATAGGCGGAGTCATCAGCCTCATAGTCAGCATCCTTGCGCTCCCAATATTCAGCATCTACCCGTTAATTCTTGTTCCGTTCGGGTTGGACTTCGCGGTGCTGTTCATTGTAGGCCTAGTCTGTTCCCTGGTGGCTGTTCATTGCTACAACCTCACCACGAAACGGTCTCTCTCTCAGGCGGGGATGAGAGGAGTAATTTCCGGCGCGATCCTGCTAACCCTGAGTCTGGGCCTAATCGGAATGACACATGAGCTGACAACTCAGATTGGGGCTGTGAGTGCGATAATGATTCTGATCGCGGGAGCCGTTTGTTTCGTGCTACGCTAGCAGAGTCATCTAAATTCTCTAGAATCGGGCGCCTCACGAAAACCGGTTTGCGAATATACTCTACAGGCAGTAAAAGCGGACTGCATAAGTCGCATTGGCTTCATGGAGTGCATTGGTGTTCACTCCATGGAATTCACCTCGAAAGAATTACAGCCAGTACTGAACGAGATGCTCGTTCACGCCACAACCCAGCTTCCAGCGGACATCCTGGCCGCAATCAAAGAGGCACATGCCCACGAGACTAAAGACTTAGCCAAGAAACAGCTCGAAGCGATACTCACTAGTTCTGGCCTAAGTGACGAGAAAGGGCTTCCCTTGTGCCAAGACACGGGACTCGTAACCCTCTTCGTGTCCGGCGAACTAATCAACCACCTCGATGCTGTTGAGATAGCACTCGCCCACACGGTTCAGGGTTTGACGGCAAAGAGCGCAATGAGGGCGAACGTCGTTCATCCTCTCACACGCAAGAATACTGGGACAAACACAGGATTAAGCGAGCCCGAGGTTCTAATCGACAAGTCGACAAGCAAGACGTCAATGAAGTTAATTCTGAAAGGCGCCGGTTCGGAGAATTTTACTAACCTCAAAATGATGGTTCCAACCGCAAGTAGACAGGACATGCTCAAGCATATCCTTCAGGTGGTTATCGAAGCGGGAGGAAAAACGTGCCCACCAAATATTCTTGGAATAGGGATCGGAGGTTCTGCGATTCAAGCAACGTTCAACTCGAAGCGGGCCCTGCTGAGGGAGGTCGGCTCGCGGAACCCTGACCAAGAAATTGCCCAGTTCGAGACCTCAATACTGAAGGCGGCGAACGAGCTTGGAATCGGAACGATGGGACTAGGGGGAGACACGACGATGCTAGACGTTCACATTGAAACGGCTGGTACGCACACCGCATGCTTGCCCATAGCGATCTCATTCGGTTGTTGGGCGAATAGAGTGGCCGTTGCGGAACTGAAAGGAGAACACTTCAAGATGGTAAGGTGATATAGAAATGACCGAATTCAAACTAAACGTTCCGAAAGACAACACACGAGTAATAGAGGTTCGCGTAGGCGACGTCCTCTATGTGACAGGCGATATTGCCATCGCCCGAGACCAAGCACACAAGAGACTTCTTGAGACCTTTGTTCCAGAATTAGTTGGTCTACCGATATTTCACTGCGGCCCAATCGCCCGCAAGGTTGGCGAGGAATGGAAGATTGTGGCAGGTGGCCCAACGACAAGCACGCGAATGGACGCACTTACGCCTCCGGTCTTAGAAAAGTACGGCACGAAGATTATCATCGGGAAAGGTGGGTTAGGGGAAATTGGCAAGAAAGGGCTCGCTAATTTTGGCGCGGTATACTCAGAGTTCACGGGGGGCGCCTCCGCACTGGCCGTGTCGAAGATTGTACGCGTGAAGAAGAGGCTTCTCGAAGAGTTAGGCCCTACGGAACTTGTTTGGATCTGGGAAGTGAAAGATTTCGGACCACTTCTGGTGACACAGGATCAACAAGGTGGCGATATCAAGAAAGTCGTTACGACACAAGCGACCTCGAAGCTGGATGCGATAGTAAAGACGTACGCCTAAGTTCGAACAGAACATCTAACCGAGGTCCCTCCTTTTTTGCTCTTCAGCATGCCCAGTAACCTTGTCCCTTGAAGGACGCTGCATTGGCTCGACTGACAACGTGAGGCGTTTGCCGTAATCCGTTTCGAGCGAGAGGCGGTCATCAGCGAAACCTAAAGCGGCGATGGTAATTTGCTCGGCCTTCAGACTTCTTTCGAGTACGGGGTTTACCAATATTCGTAGTCCATCAATCTCTGCCAAGAGGGAAACTGGCCAGCTGGGTTTGCTTTTCCTCAGCATAACATTGCTATTCGATCAGCAGCTTGTGTCATCTAGTACCAAGAGGCTTCTATGTTCCTTTGAAATAGTTTGGAGAAGCGTTGGGCCGCTGGGGTTAAGCGCGCACTGGGGTGCATTGCTTATTGTGGCCCGTATACGGTGTAATGCCACGGTTTCCTAACGTCGCCGCTCAGGTCGATGTAAACGTGTTTGACGTCGGTGTAGTCATCGAAGGTGTAGAGGCTCATGTCTTTGCCGAACCCGCTCTGTTTGTATCCGCCGTGTGGCATCTCGCTGACGAGGGGTAAATGGTCGTTTATCCAGACGCAGCCAAAGCGTAGTTCAGCGGCTGCCTTCATGGCCTTGAAAATGTCTTTCGTCCAGACCGAGCTCGCCAAGCCGTAGATGATGTCATTCGATTTCTCAACCGCCTCGTTCATCGTCTTAAATGGTAGTGCCGTGAGAACGGGCCCGAATATTTCCTGCTGAACGATTCGCATGTCTTGCTTCGCGTCAGCGAAGAGGGTCGGCTCGTAATAGAAACCCTTGCTGTTAGGGTCGGGTAAGCTTGGACGCTTTCCGCCGATGAGGAGTTTCGCGCCTTCTTTAACCCCGCTTGCAACCATGTCTTCGACTTTTCGCCTCTGGGCGTCGGAGATTAATGGGCCGAGGTCGGTTTCACGTTTTGTTGTGTCGCCAAGCTTGATTTTCTTGACCCGTTCAACGACAAGGTTGAGGAATTTCTGGTAGACGCTTTCCTGAACGTATAACCTCGTGGCCGCAGTGCAATCTTGGCCGCTGTTCACGTAACCTCCCACAACCGCCCCTTCCGCGGCGGCTTCGAGGTCTGCGTCTTCGAAGACGATGAAGGGTGCCTTGCCTCCTAATTCTAATTGCACTCGCTTCACGGTGCTCGACGCGAGTTCCATTATTCTCCGGCCCGTTAGCGTATCACCTGTTAGGCCGACAATATCGACGCCGGGGTGTGTGACCAATGCTTCGCCGATTGTCGCACCTGGGCCGGTAACAACGTTCACAA
>JBEKSC010000026.1:0-37604 GCA_049517415.1 Bathyarchaeia archaeon | reverse complement strand
CTACTCCGTTCGCTTACGAGTTCGGGCTTAAGGGTGAGTACGGTGCTCCAACTGACCTCAGCGGTGAAGTACCGCAGGTCTATGCGACTTGGATCAACGGCCTAACCCCGGGAAGATACTATGTGCGTGCATGGGTCTTCCGTTATGTTCAAACAGCCTTGGATGGTTCTACCTTCCAAGAGTACTACTTTGACATAACGCCGAATGAGTGGGCTGGAGATGTGACGTTGCCTCTTGACCTACGCTTATCAAGCTGGGTCAACAAGACCCTCTACTTCCACAACACAGACAACACAATTCAGACCGGTCCAATCACAACGGGCGCAGGCTTAGTTTGGGGTAGCTTAGTAGGTGGCGACGGCAACGTTTACGCCTACAACGTAACCAACCTAGGCTACAACGACCTGTACTACCAGTGCAACTACGACGGATGGCAAGGTGATGGCAGTGCATTCGCTTCAGACACAACCTTCGGCACTTACACGAGCATCTACACCAACGTCCAGTATATCGGCTCAGGAGAAACGGGTGCTCCTGGCTTATCATGCCCACACGACTCGAACCAACTCAACAGGGCACACGGCAATGCTGATTCACTAGCCAGTGGAAAGGCAACAATCCAATACTTTGGCTTCAACGACACGTGGGGCGGAGAGAACTACGGTATTCCGTCAGGAACCTACACCCCCAACATTTCAGTTGAGGGATACGTCCCACAAAGTCCGGAGGAGCAGGTATCAGTGACATTAAGCGGCAACCCAACCAGCATCAGCGACCACCTATTCCGAGGGCCAGGCTTCAACGTGACCGTATCCAGCATCGACTGGGAACGGCCAAGTGTCGCCCGACCGTGGGTTTGGGGTGGATGCCAAGATGCAGGAGGCTATGGCCACGTCTTGCAAGGATCACAAGCTGGAGGACCAGTTCCAGCGGCCGTATGCGCCGGATCTGAGATCGATCTCGGATGGTACCCGGTAGTTAACGGCACAGCTGGTAAACTCGCGGACTTCTACGGCGACGAACCAAGTGCCAACAGCTATGCACCTCCTCTCTCTATAGAGGCCGGTTTGAGCGGACTCTACCAGGGAGGATACGCTACTAACGAAATCCCATGCCCATTCCAAGGAAACGGTGTCCCCGACAACTCCACCTGCGCCGAAATGGACGGTGGTGGACGAAACGTCCTCGGCGGGCTTAGCGGAGCAACATCCGCTGCTCACGATGCGTTCTTCGGCCAATCCGGAAGGTTCGGCTACGTAGGTGGATACACCGGGCAATGGTGGCAATTCCTAACGGCTACCAAGCTGTTGACGGGCAGCATGTGGACAACAGAGCTGCCACGCCACTTCAAAGAAGGCCAATACAACCTCAGAGCCTACACGTACGGATACATACAGGACCAAGACTTCACAGCGTACGCCATGAACGGGCAAGTCGCTGACATGCGGGTCAACCTGTTGATCGGTGTCAACGTAACGCTCGATGTGCTCTTCAAGAAGGAGAGCATCATAACGGGTACGCTGAACAACATGTCTGCAAGAGTACGCCTATTCGACGACTCGGGTAACCTGGTCGCCGATTGGATGTCCTCTGAAGGCGTGTACGTAACCAACTCCACATGTTCAACAATCTGTACGGTGCCGGCACACACAGCCATAGCCGCGAACGGACAACTCACACCAGACGCCTTTTCAAGTCCATTCTTCGTCACGAACACTGTAGGACAGGTAGACTACATTCCGAACGCGCTATATCCATTCGCATCATACCAAGGTGGCATACAGGTACCGTCGTCAGGCACATATGCCTACAATTACGTGCCATCAAACACAACACTGCTCCACGTCCTTATGGCTGGACTGCCACAGCAGCCGCCAGGAGGAAATCACATCAACGGCCCATACTATGGCGACCCGGTATTCACGCCTGGATGCGACTTTGAACTCGACTGCTATCCAGGAGCCTACGCTCAGTACCCATACGCTAACTCAGGCATCCTCGGAGCGCCTGACTACACGGGCGGATGGACTGCTGAAGTAGACTTCGTAAACTGGTACGGCAACAACACAAGCACCTTCCCAGTGACCAACTACTACCCGCCGGTTCAAGGGCTACTGATGGGAGAATCCTTCCACATCATCCCAGGAACCACAGCGAAGAATTCGTTTGGTGCGGGATACACAGAAGACGGGGCCGAAAGCTCTACGTTCGTAGGACATACGTTGTCCATGAACCACTTAGGCCCATACTCACAACAAGGTGTTTGGCAAATCAGCAACGCTCACCTAAGCGGTGAGGCCAGCGCAATCTTCGAAGTCGACTTGAACGGCCTCGTATCAGGCAACGCTCTAGCGTTCACGTGGGCTAACGAGTTCCGGCCAGTAAGCTGGTACACCGTTAGCGTAGTGGGCGCAAGTGGTGCGTCGTTTAACTTCTACACCTTCGACGGCATCTACGAAGCGTACCTGCCACCCGGCACGTACAAGTTCACCATAGCAGGTCCAGGTGTCACGGCTCAAACCTTCTCCGTAGTGGTCTCACCAGGCCAATTCGGAGTAGGCCAGAACGTGTACCTGCAACAGAGCAACATTCCAGTCCCCGAATTCAGCGCAATCGGAGTAGTAGCATTTTCAGCGCTTGCAGCTTCACTATACATACTACGACGCAGACGCCGCTAGGCGCCTGCGCGCGTAGAAACTCCCTTCCCCTCTTTTTCTATTCAAAATCCGTAAGACGAGAGTCTATGTCACATTAACCGAATCCGTTTTCGAGCGGTCTAGTAGCCTAGATTTCCGGGTCATCAGCAACTAAATAATATGGGCCAAGATAACGTTGCAAAGCGGCGCGTGGTGTAAGGGAATTGGATAGAGTTGCAACAGGCATCAAGGGGCTTGATGAAGTTCTCAACGGGGGCCTTCCAAAGGCCAGAACGATACTCGTAGTCGGAAGCCCGGGCTCTGGAAAGACGACCTTCGCCATACAATTCCTCGTTGGTGGAGCGAGGGCGGATGAGCCGGGCCTATACGTAGCTCTTGATGAGAAACCCGAACGCATCAAAGTTAACCTCTCTTCCTTCGGGTGGGACTTGGATTCCCTGGAGAACGCAGGTAAGCTTACGTTCATCGACGCGACACAACTGAAACGGCCAGGGCACAGAATGATCCAGCCGCCCATAGAGCCGGAGAACCCGGTAGGCCTAACTCTCCCCGAACTGACGCTCGGGTCATTGGTTCGAACGATAAGGCGGGTGGCCGCGGAGGAAGGCACACAGAGGATCATCGTTGACCCTATTACGTCGCTTATGCTTCGCTATCCGGAGGAAGCGAAGCGGAGGCGTGCACTGTTGCTCTTCTTCGACGCACTGGAATCCACTGGATGCTCATGCATCGTAACTACCGAACTCCGAACCTCTATGCTCGCCCGCCGATTTCAAATCGAAGAGTACCTCTCGCAAGGCGTCGTCCTACTTCACACAATGGTGCACGAAGGAAACGTAATCCGCGGGTTACAGGTCGAAAAGATGCGCGGCATAAGCCACGATTCGCAGCTTCGCCCATATCAAATTGGTTCAACGGGAATAGAGGTATTTCCAAAGGACCGCGTTTTCTAGGTAGCCGCGAATGCCAGTTAGGGTGAGGCCGCTAAGTCGCCTAGTGAATATTCTGCGGTCTGTCAGCGGTCGAGATGTGCTGCTCATCCTTGCTGCAACGCCGATCGTATTTCTCTTCATCGTTGCACCGCAAACATTCGAGTTGAGCTGGGCGGGGTTCGGCCAACTCGGTAGAGGCGGGCTCTTCATTATCCTCTTCTTCCTAGGGCTAGATCTTCTAGATTTCAAGAAAGGCAAGATACAGTGGACCATGAGGCGAAAGCTCGAAGCCGTCATAATAGTCGTAATTGGCGTGTTCTACTTTGTCGAAGTGGGGGTAAGTCAGGCAGGATACTCCCCAGGAGCCGTGGACGCGCTGGCACTTGGATTAAACCAAGGCCATATCGACTTTGGCTTGATTCTTCAGGGTGGACTTACGAATTTCATCTATGCCATAGGACGAGTGCTCGGAGCGTCGGGCGACTACAGCAATAGCTTCTTGATGGCAACAGACTTCATCGCTGACACGATCTATATCGCAGTATTGTCCATAATCCTCTTCACCGCAAGTGCCATTCGACGAATCGTCACGCCACTCTTGTTCGGCCTGGGGATGTTGTTCTTCTATCTCCTTGATGCTTTCCTACCCTATGGCTCCATTGGCCCCTTGCAGTTTTGGGCGAACTTCATAGTTGCGGGCGTCGCCCTCCTCGCTATGGTTTTCGGGCTTCCGATCTATGGGTTCACGAATCATCTGACGATAGTCGGTCTCCACGGTTACTACAGCTTGGTTGTCTATTGGCCGAGCGTTGGCGTACAGAGCATCCTGATCTACTCTGTGGTTATGGTCGTGATTGCGGCAAAATTGCAGGCGCCCAGAATCCGAAAGATAATTTACGCAGCGGTGGGCGTCTTGGTTACGGTGCTTCTGAATGTGGTCAGGGTCTTCTCAATCGCCTACTACGGCTATGCCTATGCCACTAGCGGCCAGCAACTTGACGCCTTCCACAATACGGTTGGCGAAGTACTTTTCCTATTCTGGATCGTAGCCTACCTATTCTTGATAATTGAAATTGAAAACAGGTTAACGCGCCCCCGCCGGGCCCCCAGAAAACGTAAGAAAAGTGTGCCGAAAAAGATTAGAACTCGCAAGTTGGCCAAGTAACTATGTCAAGCCGGAAAACCCTGAGCCTGTTACTCCTGTTAGCCATAACAACCTCAGCCTTGGCCACTTCCTATTTCTTCGCGGCCGCTGAAGTCGGTCCGGATTGGCACGAGGAGCCGGTTAAAGTCATTATCCAGTCAACATCCGACTGGGGCCGCATTCTGTTCGATGACCTGAACGGCACTAACTCGAACGGCCTCGGAATTAGCAGCGTCCTAGGGAGTGGATGGACAACGGGTCAGGATTTTGACGATGTTCTGCAAACGGGCAGGAAGCTTACATGGCCTGACCAAGTTTATGGACGGATAGTGCTCCGGCACGGGGACTTATTAGAATTCTTCAAGGGCCTGAATGATTTTCACTACACAGAGGTCTACGCCGACCTCGTTCTAAACGTTGACGCGTCTCTCCCGCAGGTTTACGTGTGGCTAATGGGTGGAGGAAATGGAACCACCACCTTCCAAATAACAAGTCCAGCGACCGGCGGGACAATCTGGCAAGACATCATTGTTGGCAATTCGGTCACGCAGCAAGTACGACGGGTGATGTCCCCGCAGCCCTTCCTTCACCCAGGACGCACTGAAAGCTCAGTCGTAATTACTTGGCTAGGCATCGTCGTCGCAACCATAATCATAATGAACTTTCCACTCCTCGAATTGATTCATCGGCGGATTAAGCAAGCTCGCCAGGCTCGTAGCGTTTCGAGGAGAAATCGGAAGTGAGGATGCAATCGAAAGGTGAGCCATTTCAATCGCGTTAAGTACGAGTCGTTCATTCTAAGGCTTTCATTTCTCTTCGTTGGGCAATTCTCTCTCTACGAGGGATTTCAAGATTGGAATCGCGGAAGGGCTGATATTCACCCAGAAGTTGCCGTTGCAACTTTGCTCATCTACGCCATCTCGCTCTTCGTCATCGCACTGTCTCTAATGCCGGATGCAACCGTCTTCAAGCTCAAAGACTTCTCCCTCCTGCCGCTCGTACTGGCAACGATTACCAGTGTTTACGTAGTCGCGGAAATTGCGTACAAGGCGTCTTATAGAACCGATGTGTTAGCGTTCAGCCAGTACGCGGCCATCCTAGTGACCAAGGGCCTCAACCCGTACACTCAAGACTTAACGCCTGCCCTATCCATGTTCGCCGTTCAGCCCTCCGACCTTACCCCATTGAGCACGGGAAGTTACCTAGCCACGTTCCAATATCCCTCCCTTCACTTTCTCATCTTTGTTCCATTTGTCTTAATGGGCTTGAAAGACATGAGATGGGTTCTCGTGATGTTCGAGTTAGGCATCATAGCCGTCCTATACATCAAATGCCCCGAAAATCTCAGGCCAATGCTGATTCTACCCCTCTACGCAGGCTCAGACTTAATGATCAACTACACTGCCTCAAGCGTAACGGACATGCTCTGGGTTCTTCCCCTAGTCCTAGTGGCATTCACAATAGACAAGAAACCTGCATTATCAGGCGTCCTCTACGGTATTGCATGTGCGATAAAACAGCCCCCCTGGCTCCTGGCTCCGTTCATCATCATCTATCTAGTTCGAACCCAACACACAAGAGAAACCCGCGACAAGCTAGTGAGAATCGCAAAGTTCGTTGGACCAGCGTTGGGCCTCTTCTTTCTTGTGAATTTGCCATTCGCATTCAGTGACCCCCTCGGTTGGCTTCGGAACATCGTTACGCCAATCACCTCAAACCTAGTTATACTAAGTCAAGGGCCAGCGGTACTTTCGCAAGTGGGATTAATCAACGTAGGAAGAACATTCTACACTCTACTGGCTATTGGTGTGCTGGTCGTACTCGTCACCAATTACTACGTCTACTTTAGCCAGCTAAGATACGTTGTGTGGATACTGCCAGGCATAATTCTGTGGTTTTCATATCGCGCGCTAACCAGCTACGTAATCTACTGGATCCCACTCATGCTAGTCTCCCTAGTATTGTGGTACAATTCAACCGACTACTCCCACAACAGAAGGCGTTCAACTTGAAGGCCCGCCAGGTTCGAAAATACTTCGCAACAGCTTCTGTAAGTTTACTCATACTGGTCGGCGCACTTGCTTTTGCGAATCTGCAAGGTAGCTATTCCGGCCTGCCCCCGATACTTGACCCAAATTTCAAACTGTGGGCCAATACCTCTACGGGCCCTCAGTTGATGGTTTGGGATCGCGAGTCCGTTAAAGGCTCATTCGATCGGGTGACCTTGAACGAAACCGTAGCCGATGGGAGAGACGCAGTTGCATTAGGAGTCTTCCAAAGCGGCGAGGCGCCTGGAGGAGTATACGAGAGCCTTACTCAGACGTTAGACGGTGGCCGTTTATCCGCGCTTTTCACTTCGACCGTTGGTTTGTGGTTTATGAAGGAGCCTTGTCATTGTGACGATGATCCTTTCAACAGAACCGGAGTAACGCTTGTCGTTGAAGTCAATGACGGAGTTCACACGATTAGCATTCTCTTCTCAGACAAGTCTAGTGACACTCTTACCCTGCTGAATCACAGGATCGAGTTCAGGTCCACCCCATCGGGAACTTGGACATTCGAAGAGTTCAATTTCGCCAAAGAATATGCGGCAGCTAATTGGCTCCTTCCCAACAGTGTAACCTTCAGCATAATTTTCGGAGTTGCGAAAGGTTCCTTGGGATGGCACTACGCATATCTCAATAGGTTAACGGTCATGAGCAACTCTCCTTACACATCCCAGACAACAGACTCGAGTTTCGCAGCCTGCTTCAATCCCAAGTACAGCTGCGCTGACGCCTTCATGTGAACATCGAATTTACGAGGAAACCCACGGATGCGCTTCTGATGTCGAAGGCCCCTTGTGGCGCGGAAAGATGTACATACTCGCTGGCGAACATGGACACGTTCAAGCGCGTCCTTCCTAGGCATTCTTCTGATACTCGTCCCCGCAACATTGACCTCTCGAAATTCTGACTAAAGACTTAAGCGTACCCAGAGAAACACGCGACACGTGTATTGCTATGAACCGAAGAGAGGCGAGGGTCGGCCTAGGCGATCTGAGTTCAGAACAGCTACGATCAATGTATGGAACGAAAGGCCGATCAATGCCAGTCATGAACGTGCTCTCCGTAATTTTCGGGATTTTGGCACTTGGTGTGCTTGCGGCTTACTCCATCAGCCTTAGCGCGCCGTACATTATCGGAGAAAACATGGTCGATGCTGAGGTCAATCTGGTTCTCTTCCAGTTCAAACCAATGACGCTGTTCACATACTTCTTCTTCCTATCCTTCGCGTTCGGATTGAACTCACCAATATCCAAGCGGAGGCTGCTGGGCATAGGAGACCAGTTCTTCGAATCGCTTTACGTAATTTCTTGGTTCTTCGTAATGCTAAGCGGCTTTGAAGTCCTATATCAAGTCGTTCTCTGGTCCGCGGGATTATCGGTTCAGGGCTTACAGAACCCTGATATTATTGTCAACTGGTGGCCGGCTAACCCGTATGCGATAAACGTCGTGTTCGCGGCGAAATTAGTGGTTCTAATCTTCGCAATCTCATGCTTCTCCGTTGACTACTTACGACGGCTTCGTACGACACGGGAGAAAGCCCAAGAGAGGCTAATGTCCCCCCATGAGCGAGTAGGCCTCAAGAGCTGAAGTAAATTCCATAAGATCAAGAGTGAAAAAGCTACTCCCGTAGCATAGATCGGTACCATAAGGTACCCTGCGGTTTGAATTTGCATCCAGACATTGTTCGCCAGAAAATAGAGGTCGTAGAAATATGGACTGGCCCATAAGATTGGGATTGCGAAATAGTAAAACGGGGAACGCAGGAATATGAATATGAAAGGCGCAGCCCACAACCTATAATCGCATTTCTTGGATAATAGAATCAAAGGAAGAATCGAGACTAGAAATTGTTCATTCATGATTTTTCCGAAAAGAAAACTTACCAACATTACCGCCAATACTGCCTCGAGTAGCGGTAGCCTCCGTCCATACTTCAGAGTGACGTATGCAACACTAATGATTGTAGCCGCGCTCGCGACGGCTGAGAGCAAAATATCAAATCTGACATCGGGCACGTTCCAGATGAAATTATAGAGGTTGACGCCTCCCATAACTCGTAGGCCTTGGAAGACAACAACCACATTCCAGAACGCAGATGGGCTAATTATGAAATAGTATGCTACGGGAAGGAGCGTAAGGGAAAACCCCAACAGAAATTCGCCGAGTTCCTTCCACCTACCCAATAACCGGTATACGTAAAGTGGTGCTAGCACGGCGGTATACAGTTTCACTAAGCTTACGCCATATGTCAGGCCCGCCAGGAAATACGAATGCTTTGAAAAGGTGAGATAACTGAGGAGAAGAAATATTGCGACAATGGCATCAAACATTCCCCAGACCACCGAGATGAAGATGACATAGGGGCAGAACGCGTAGATCTCAGCCTTCTTGTAATCAAACTTAGCCAAAACATAGACTACCGCGATATCAGCGATCACGATTGGAATTTTCAGCATGAAGATAGCAAGGAGCGCCCAAGGGTAAATCAAAACGGGCAGACTCGCAGCGCTTCCCCCAATGATAACGAGGGAATGCCCTGCCACAACCGTGAAAAGCCAGTAGAATGGAACAAAGAAATAGATGAGTAGGGGATGGTATGCGTAACCTTCGAAAAACACAGGCAGCCCTGAGGCATGTTGCATCAGGAGAGTCTGTTGGTAGACGTAGTTGTAGACGTTTCCGCCGCTGAGAACGATTCGACTTGATTCATAAACTGTCCCTAAGTCGCCCGCATGCATGAAGAAAGGCGCTATCGCCAATCTAACTGCGAGAGCGGCGAGAACGAGCCTTATTCTTCTTTCCATGCTTTTCAACCAACAGCAGGTAGAGGGATACTGCGGCAATCGCAACTAAGGGTAAGACGTATGGGATGTCAGTATAACTCCAAGTTGGAAAAGGCTGCTGATTGCCTCCAGCCGACCCTGAGACCGTAAATTCCATCTCCCTGTTGATGTAATCTACAGTAACTCTATTGAAACCGTTCTCAAAAGGCCACACCTCAATCTGAGACGGGACACGAGACATCTTAACTGAGCCACTTCCGCTCACACCCGAGGATTGGTCGAGAAAAGTGAGGTTTATGTCTTGAGAAATCGGGAGCAGCGTAGGCTTAGGGGCGGCTGTTACGGTTACCCCATTGACCGAGGTAAACACCCACTTCCACATTTCGATGTGGGCGGTGATTTCCTTGTTTGCAATGATCTTAACTGAGACATAATCTCCCGTGGGTACCTCAACGAATTTGTGAATAACCAAGCCATGACCCGTGTAAGTTACATCCAGGGTCTTGGGAGTGGTGCTGATGCTTGCGTTGAAATCGTTGAACAGGTTGTATCCGTCCACATAGCTCGTCCAATCGCTGAATTCGATTAGGCTGATTCGTTCGTTCGGAGCAAAGGACGGGTTCACGTGAATGTTTGGTTTGCTGCTACCATCGTAAGGGTCATTGAACAGAACAAAGTAGCTGGGGCTCTGGAAGGCATAGGCGCCAACACCGTACCCCAACCACGTACTTTGGGCAACAAAGGTCTGGTGAACTAAAGGTATGAAGCTGAGCGCGACAATGTATACGACGAAAAATATTGTCAGACGTCGCAGCTTCAAAGAAAAACCATTTGCTCCTTACATTCACTTTCTTGCAGGATAAGCATCCGACGCATAGCTAGCCAAATGACTATTTGACCTGCCCCACCGTTTTTCACGTGCTTGAGCCGGCTATTATAGAGTTTCTATGGAGGGGGTGCCATCTTGTGAGAATCGCCTAGGGCGATTATTTAGACCGACCTCCCCGCTTCACGAAGTATTGCAGGTCATCTTCGGCACGGGTTCTGTGGAACGGATTGAGGTTCCAAAGAACAGTTAGCAAAAAGAGGAATGATCCAAACAGCAAGAGGACAATATTCGTTCCCACCCATTCGTAACTCGGAAACGGGGCCCACTCAGCCTGTACCGTTTTCGGTGAATCTGCAGTCAAGAGAATTCTGGAGTCGCTACTCTCCACATCCCACCGCCATTGTGCAAATATCACTTTTGATTCGTTGACTGCAGGAGGCTCGACCGATGCGGACACCGTACTATTCTCGTCGTACCAACCGGAGCCTGAAGCTATCCCGTACGCCGACGTTACGTTGACAAAGTACTGTACCCGGTAATTGGCAAGTATGCTGGTGACATTCTGTATGGTGATCAATCGTGTTGCATCAGTGCTCCCATCCTCCCAACCCGTGAAGACAACTCTCGTTTGCGAAGTAAGGTAAGCCATGGGTTTGACTTGGATGGTGTGGGATCCCTGGCTGGCCTCCAGATAGACACTACCTGTGTCGGGAATTCTCAATTCACTTCCGTCGAACGCGAAGGAGATGCCTGGGACGGTTGATGCGATTGTGACCGTGATTGTGTTCAATACCTTCGTTTTCGTCAGCAGAGGGCCGGAAACCAGTTTCCAACCGCCGCCTGCCTCTGTTACCAGGATGATGGCGAGTGGAAGTTCAGTTGAATTGGGCGGGGGCAAGAAGCCGAGGAGAAGAGCACGATCGCCGCTTCCGACAAGAAAGACTTCTTGGCTACTTTCAATATTCCCCCGCTGAAGGTTGAATGCGATTACCTGCGCCGTTCCTGTCGAATACTTACCATACGCGAGTAAAACTCTGACCTTCACTATCGTAGATGTGGATACTTCGCTGGGCGCATTTGCTGACGTCAGATCAAGGCCAGAGTTGATAGGCGCAGAGGTTTCTTCAGCCGCGTGCTCAATTGCATCTACGTCGTTATCGGTAAATTGGAGCGCCTTCACGTTGCTTACGAAGTTTACTAGGATGCCCTCCGCTTGTGTATCGTATGTCCCCGTCTGATACACCGTCCATACTTCGTGGCCCATCTTTTCAATTACTTGGAAGCTCTTGTGGAGGTAGGACGAATTATGCCAGCCGTCTTTCGGGGCGTCCAAGAAGAATTCATACCCCGTGCTGACATAGGCCGGTGTTTCTATACTTCCACCGTAAAGAACCAGTAGGCTCGCTTGCATTCGATGCGCGCTCTTCGATATGAGTTCGGACAGTCGCGGCGTAATGAGCACAATGCCATCTGGGCTCACCCATTCCTCGGGAGCGCGTATGGCCGCTTCCATAGCTGCAACTTGAGCCCCCGTAGAGTATCCCACAAGAAATGTGTGAGCATATCCTTGCTTTCTTATCCAATCATGAACGTCACCAATGATCCTGGAATCCATTTGGTATGGTTCCTGGTAGATTGTGCGATTTGACTCAGGGCTATAGTATTCGTATGACCCTTTCTGGAGCGCGATTAAGCAGTAGTACGTAGTCAGGTGTTGAAGGAACTTGATTGTCCCGAAAGACTCGTACTCGAAGGGGTTAATCATGTAGGAATAGTAACCTATCTGTTGTTCATACGTTGTCCCGCCGCCGAGCCAGATTATGCAAGTATCGCTAGCAGTATTGTTCCAGTAGTACCAAGAAGCGTCACCGATCCTTACGATTGACCTCCCCGGTTGCACTGGAAGTTGGGCGTGCGAGGTGGGAATTTGGATCAGAACAAGGATCAAGATTGTGGCGACCCATGCCCATTTTTTCCACTGTTGGACAAGGTGGGGTGGAATTCTTGGGGTACGCCTTCTGGGAAGGCGGTGGATCGCTCTGATGAATAGAATCAAACTACCAAGCATGAGAGCGCTGAATATGAGCAGTGAGCCTGTTGCTGTTTCTGAAGGTACCCAACGCGCTTCCACGTTCTTCGGCCCGTCCATGACTACTGATGCGAGCGCGTCGTTCGAACTACTGTCACCAGACCAACCTGCGAACCTATAGGTCCCCACCACAAACTCCACCCAATTCTGGCCGCTGGAAGCTGGGACGACAGTGAAATTCGCATTCGAACCTGCTGGGTACCATCCTTGACCGGCGCTTAGGCCATGTTCAGATTTCACGGAAAGGTAGTATTCCGTGCGATATAGCGCCGTTAGGTTCGCGGTGTTGCTGATTACGAGCAGGCGGGGATTCGAGGTGAATCCGTCACTCCAACCTGCGAACACAAAGCGCTCTCCAGCTGTACCCGGGATTATATGCGTCGCGGCTAGGCTGTGAACGCCTGGCGTGACCGAAAGATTAACGGGACCCGAAGCATTTACGGGATATGTGGTGCCATCCAGAGCGATCGATGAAGACGGACCTGAAGAAGCTAACGTTAGGATAGCAGCATTAGACACGTCGACCGTGAAAGAGCTTGAACCTTCGAGCGGGTCCTGGTACCATGCGTTCTGCCACCAGATTCTCGTGATCGCAAGGAGGCGCCATTCGGTCGTTTCGTTGGGGGCTGTCAAATTAAAAGTGAAGGTCATTGGCCCTACGTCGCGCAAAGGAATCGATATGCTCTGTACGACAACCCCCCTCTCGGCATCCCAAATGCCGATGTCCACTCCGACTTTATCCGAATAATCAACAACAACGGTCAGAGGAAAAACAGTGGCGGATAGAACGTGGTGGGGGTAATTCAAGGAGATGATTTTAGCTATCGGTGGTGACGCGTTTACGTAGCCTAACTGAAGAGTTGCAGAAAGGATCAGAACTCCAATGGCTGCAACTATCATCAGCAATTTCTTGTGAGGCACGCGGATCCGCAACCCGGATATCTAAGCTGTGGTGTATTCAAAGCCACCGCAACTTACACCAATAACTCTTCTTTTCGGTCGTATTAGTGTTCTTTTTGCGCTTAGTCTTATGGGGAGCACACTGCGATTTACCAGCATGTACTTCAACTCTATCTTTCTGTTTTCGGTGATTCCGGGAACTTCAGTTTCGTGTGTGACTTTATGACGGATGTTTTATACGATGTCTTTCTTGGTTGGCCCGTCTAGACCCTGGTCCAGGCGACCGAGTTTATGACTGGGCTGAATGGATTGGGGACCAAACAGAGAAAAGTGGAACTGTGAGGAATGGGACGGTGCCAAGAATTCCAGTCAATGAACTCAGAGAAACTGGAGTGACCATATTCACTAGTCTAGGTGCCCCAAGCGAGTACGCTGAACTAGTTGTCGACATGCTCATCGAAGCTAACCTTGTAGGTCACGACTCGCATGGAATCCGCTACGTCACCCGTTATGCTGAAAGAATCAAGAATGGAATTATTGATCCAACGGCAAGACCCGAAGTAACCAATGATACTCCGAGCACCGCGATTATTGATGGGCATTGGACCTTCGGGCAGGTAACCGCCACCAAGGCAATGCGGCTAGCAATCGAGAAAGCGAAGAAGACCTCGATCAGCGCTGTCGGAGCCATTCACTGCAATCACATCGGACGACTTGGGGCGTATACGATGCTTGCGGCTGAAAGTGACATGATCGGGTTCTTGATGGTTAACGTAGTTCACCCAGTCGTCCAACCGTTCGGCGGAGCGTCTCGCGTCTTCGGAACGAACCCAATCTCAGTCGCAGCCCCCGCAGGGGAACAAAAACCGTTCCTGCTGGATTTCGCTACCTCCTCTGTAGCTGAAGGAAAGGTGGGAGTGGCGGCTATTAATAAGGAGAAGATTCCTCCCGGTTGGATTGTTGATAATGATGGGCATGACACGGATGACCCCCTCGATTTTTCCTTACAGGATGGTTCGGTTGGAGAAAGCGGCAGGTTACTCAGCTTTGGAGCCAGGGACGGACACAAGGGTTACTGTCTCTCAATCCTGATGGAAATCCTGGGAGGAATATTGCCTGGTGGAGGATCCATCGATGACGAAGACGCCCACTTGTACGAGAATGGGCTTCTCGCCATTGCTCTCGATATCAAGAAATTCACACCACTCCAACGGTTCAAGAATAGAATGGATTCGCTGTTCAAGAAAGTCCACAGCGCACCAGTCAACCCAGAATTCCAATATAGTGAGGTGCAGGTTCCGGGAGATTACGAATGGAGAGACCGCGAAAAACGTCTAACAGAAGGAATCGATGTCCCCGAACCCGCTTGGGACGAAATCCAGCATCTTGCTGCAGAACTGAACAAGCCTTCGCGGGCACGAAACGAAAAATAATCTCAACCATAATGCAACGCCGCACGCGTGAAACAGTCACACTAGCTCATTCCAAGGGGAAGAGTTGTGAACGTCCTCTGATTTTCTCTCAGGCCTAAGAAGATTCTTCCCGCCCCACTACGGGGACAGCAACACCTGCATCATTCACAATTAGGACTCTAGCGTCGGAGCCCTTGAGTTTCACGGCTTCGTCAAGGGCGCTTTGAATGTTAGCAAATGGAGCTATTGAAATATCCTGCAACATTTTTGGGGGAAGGTCGGTCACGGCGAGTATTCGGGCTCTGTTGAGCAACTGTACGATCCTCAATGCCTTGTGCCGTCCGAGGGTGTACTTCTCATTCACAACTTGGAAGACATCTTGTTTCGATGCAAGCAGGTCGTAGAAAGTGCGATTTCCAACTCCATCCTTGCATCTGGCGACCAGTATCAGGATACCTGCGTCGCTTAACACCGGCTTTACATTCTCTATGGCTTTGTGGGCCTGGTAAAAGTCAATATCTAGTGGGGCATTCACGACGGCCACTACAATGTCCGCCTTGGATTGAATCTTACAGGTGTAGGTTCGAGTTGCTTGTTCAACGGCGTCCGTGAATGAGTCTATTATATGCCCTGAGCTCGTGTAACTTATTTGATGTTCCGAATTCATAACAACTTGGATTGAGAAAACATCTTCATTCCTGTTGAACATGCGGAGGGCGTCCATGAAATCTTCATGAACCGGATTTCCGGCGAGGGTAAGAATCTTGGCCCGCTCGTCCAATGCCAACGAATGATTCATCTCCACCGACTTGAAGCCTGCCAGGGCGGGAAGGAGGAACTTGCGTCCTCCCGTAAATCCCGCGAAATAATGTGGCTCAACGGAACCGATGACAATGATCCCATTGGCACCGAAAACCTCTGAATTCAGATACACATCAGTACCCCTACTTGTGCAACCTAGAGGCCTTAGCGCCGCTGAGTCTGTGGCATTATGAACCGCCATCCTTCCACCATAGGGCGGCCCACTGCCCCCAAGGAGGCGCTCCAATTCCTCACGGTTCGGCGAACGGTGGGTTCCCGTTGCCACTATTGTGGTGACTTCTTTGTCTTTGAGGGGTAGCTGCTTGAGCACAGCGGACAGAACGGGTCTGGTATGGTCGTTGATCACGACCAATATCCGTTTCATCTGTGAAAGGAACGACGCCAAGTCTGCTGAACCTTTCGGGTTTGAAAGGGATAGCGCAACCGAATCCTCCTTGGCCTTGAAGTGCTTCGGAGACGCAACCTCAGTTACCTCATCCCTCGTTTCCAAGAGCATCCATTGATCTCCGTAAGCGATGCGGGTCTTCATTCAAGCGCGCCTTCTTCTCAGCTTAGTCAATTGGCCAGTATCTGTTTAATTGTGTCCCACATTTCCACGTGCGGTTCAGTGCAGGCTTTTGATTGAGATCGTGATGGTTGAAGCTATCCGGGGCAAAAACACTCAGCCTGTCAGAGTGGACTCCGAGACGTTGATTCAAGAGAGATATGAGTCATATCTTTCCGACGAGTCAGGGCTCGGTCCTGGGAAGGTTGAAACCGTCTTTCTCCCAACCAATGAGGGGCAAGTAGCTGACTTCCTAAGCGAGATGTCCAGACGACGAATCCCTGTTACAATTTCAGGAGGCCGCACTGGAATCGTTGGCGGGGCTGTTCCAGAGGGAGGCGCCCTGATTTCTCTGGATCACATGAACCACATCCATGGTGTAAAGTGGGATATTCAAAGTCAAGAGTGGAGAGTAACAGTCGAACCTGGGATTAGGCTGCGAGATTTCCAAGAGGCCGTTGCAGCTAAGACGTTGCGAAAAGACCGGGAAATGAATGATTCAAATTGGAAAGACCTGCAGCGATTCTTAGACGATCCCCATGACTACTTTTACGCTCCCGACCCAACGGAGGACTCGGCATCCATAGGCGGGACTGTCGCGACAGACGCTTCGGGCGCACGGACATACTTCTATGGGCGCACTCGTAAGCATGTTCTTGCGATTAGGGTCGTGTTAGCCGATGGTGAAGTCCTTTCGTTGCGGCGAGGGGAGAATTCAATTGATTCCAGCAGGACTGTTGCTTTGCGTCATTTGGATGGCAATGTGACCGAGGTTCCTATTCCTACCTATGAGAGCCCCGATGTGAAATGCGCTGCTGGGTACTACAGCAGAAGGAACATGGACCTGATTGACCTCTTCATAGGCTCAGAAGGCACTCTTGGAGCTATAACTCAAATCGAGATCGCATTGAAGTCGAAACCCCAGACCGCAATGTTTCTGGCATTTTTCCCTACAACCCGTAATGCCGTGGACTTTGTGCTGCACGTTCGGCGGCAGAGGGGAGACGATACATCGTTGAGCGTTCACTCAATGGAGTACTTCGACGAAAACTCGCTCAAGTTAGTGCGAGAGCTCAAGGAGATCGAGGAAATCCGCGGTGGAATGAGGCTGCCCGAGAGAGGCGCGGCCATTCTCTCAGAATTTGGGTACGGCGATGTTGATGCGATCCAACCTCTAATAGCAGCACTCGAGCAATTTCACAGCTCTGCAAACGATGCGATCGTTGGAATGAACGAAGTGGACAAAGACCGTCTAAGGGCATTGAGGCACGCCCTTCCTGAAGCCATTAACAAATCAATAGCGGCAAGGAAAAACCAGATTCCAGGCCTACATAAGCTTGGAACCGACACTTCCGTTCCAGATGATAAGCTCCAGGATTTGATGAATATGTATCGTGAACGACTCGACAAGTGTGCGCTTGAAAATTACGTGTTCGGTCACATCGCAGAGAATCATCTTCACGTCAATCTTATTCCACATAGACAAGAAGAGTCGAACATGGCAGAACAACTGGTGAAAGACATGGCGCGGGACGCTGTCGCCCTCGGCGGAGCTGTTTCAGCCGAGCACGGAATCGGAAAGCTCAAACAAGATTTTCTGAGAATCATGTACGACGAAACGAAGATTCAAGAGATGAAAGCCACCAAGAGCGCCCTTGATCCGAACTGGATACTGTGTCCTGGGAACATCTTCGTCCAATAAAGGCAAAACAACTTCAAACCAAGCTTAACCTAGCGAAGATACCCGAGAGCCTGAAGAACTAGGTTCAAAGCCGTTGGATGAACTCAATTGGCGCGATTACTACTCCCTGCAAGAGTCGCGAAACCGAACCTTCTAAGCCGACTGGGTAGATTTCCAAGAGTCTTGCAAATTCTCAACTCTATCTCCCCCGCAGCTTGCTCAGAATCGACCGAGGAGCTTGTTTCGGACGAAATGCTTGGTCCGCCCAAAACGGAAACTCTTTAGAAAGTTTCTAAAGATAGATGTGCTCGACTTGGCGCTATGGCATCTGCGGCGTGGAGGTATGGGTTCCGTGGCTTCTGGAACCTCGCTCAACGCGACTTTGAGTTCAGACTGATCTTCCTCGTGGCTACTTCCCTATGGCTTTACTCATCAATCTTGAAACTGCCCTTTGTGCAGCCGAGCCTCTATAGTGATGTGGGCTGGCTATGGATTAGAGATGTGTATCTGGGCCATCATAATCTCCAGATACCATACGTGCAGTACGAGCTTGAATACCCGCAGGTCATCGGTTTTCTCATTTTTCTCGGTCAGGCAATATCAACCTATTTTCCGATAGTGGTCGACAATTATAACACGTTCGTCGTAGCCGAATCCGTTCTACAGTACCCCTTCATGATTGGAACATTATTCAACCTGTACATGTTGTGTGGGAAGCTCCGGCTGAACCGAAAACGCTTGTACCTGTACGTGCTAACTACTCTTACCTTTGTCATCTACGGGTTTTACAACTGGGATTTTGTAGTGGCTTATTTTGTCAGCCTGACGATTTGGCTGTACCTCGACAAAAGGTTTGACGCGAGCGCACTTACTCTAACGGCAGCTGTTCTGACGAAGTTTATCCCAGGGATAATGTACTTTGCGATGGTTGCCGGGCTTCCGAACAATAGGGCTCGATTAAGGTTCACCGCGATTGCTGCAACGGCGTGGGCACTGGTGAACGCACCTTTCGCCGTCCTAAATTTCAACGTCTGGATTAAGCTGTTCATAGGATACGCTGGGCCCAATCATCAGTTACAAAACACTTGGATCTCGTGGGTCATAACTACAGCAGGCCTTGGCGACATAGTCTCAGGCGCAAGATATGGGCAAATCCTGAGTTTCACGATAATCGCGTATTTGATCATGCGGGCTATTGCCAGCAGGAAGACACCTCTGGAAAAAATCCTTCTCTCCTGGTACGCCTGGTACGGAGCAATCTACCTGTTCGACCCACAGATGTTCATCCAACTCTTTCCCGTTATAATCTTAACCCCGGACTTCAATTTCCTCTTCTACAGAATTGCTGATGTACTGAACGCATTCATAATCCTGTTCTACTTCATCGGAGGTGCTCATCCCCAATTTCCAAGATACATAACTGACCAACTCACACCGTTCGGACTGATCAACATGTCAGCCGCTTTCCGGCAACTCATATTCCTAGGAGCATATTTCGTGTGCTTTAACCTGAAATTACAGAAGAAGCTGAAACGCATAGCGGCAGCTCTGGCCAAGCCTGTTTGGGAGCTGGGCTTTTTCTTAGAAGGATTCAGCTCCGGCTTACTTAAACCATTGACGAAGCGTTAGCTTGCGAACTCAGCCTCACAAGGTCCGCGAGCATCTTGAACGATTGACTGCCCAATTTCAACTTTGACTTCCCGATCACCCTATCCCTGAATACGATTGGAACCTCAGTTGTCCTATACCCTTTCCAGTACGCCTTAACGATGAACTCCATGAAAAACGAATTCCCCTTCGACTTCGTTTCAACTCCCCAGACTGCTTCCCGTCGAATGGCACGCAAGGCTGTCGTGAAGTCGTGTACCGGCACATGTGAAAGCAAGACTATGAGGATGTTCCCCAGCCTACTTGCAATACTCTTTTCCAAGGTTTGGAATGATTTCACTTCATATTGACCTCCCTTGATGTAGCGTGAGCCGACGACTAAGTCATACCCCTCATTGATTTTTGCGACGAAACGAGGGATGTCGTACGGGCTGTGAGAAAAGTCAGTATCCATACCTACGATGATGTCGCCCTTGGCGAATCTGTAACCGTCAGCATGGGCGGAGCCGGGTCCCATCTTTCTAGGACGCCAGAGTAATCGAACGTTCCCATATTTCCTGCCTAGCTTCCTCACCAGGTCAGAAGTACCATCAGGCGAGTTGTCGTCTACTACTACTATCTCGCCCCGAATCTTACTGCTCTTCAAAATGCTTTCGATGATTGGGACAAGCTTAGATACATTTTCGCGCTCGTTGTAAGTTGAAAGGACCACTGAAACCAGTCCTTCTCGCGTTCTGGCAGGCATTAATCCTCAAGCCACAATGGTGATTAGGCCTGCCTTCTACCTTTATCGATTAAATCCCACTGGCGAGATAATTAGCAGAACGGAGGGTATGGGTAGCTCGATGAATGTTCTTGTAACTGGTGGGGCTGGGTTCATTGGGAGTCATTTCGTCGAAGCTTTGATGGCAGAGGGCGACGACGTTGTCGTAATCGACAACCTCAGTAGCGGTAGTTTGGATAACCTACGTAGTTCGTCCGCCAAACCTGGCTTCAAATTTGTCGAGGCAGACCTGAAGAAATTTAGCGGATGGAATGACGTTCTGGATGGAGTGAGTCTGGTTTATCATTTTGCCGCCAATCCTGAGGTAAATGTCGGCGAAACCAACCCAGCCTTGCACTTCCAAGAGAACCTCTTCGCAACCTTCATGTTACTCGAAGCGTTGCGCAAGAGCAAGACCGCAAAACATATCGTTTTTGCATCCACCTCCACGGTGTACGGCGAGGCGTCTAAATTACCCACGCCTGAAGATTACGGGCCACTCTTACCCATCTCTACTTACGGTGCCACCAAGCTAGGCTGTGAGGCTCTCATCAGCTCTTACGCATATACGCACGGGATGCGCGCCCTAATCTTACGCTTTGGCAACTGCGTAGGATCACGAGCGACGCACGGAGTCGTAGTGGATTTCTTAAGGAAACTGAAGGCAGATGCCAGCGCACTAGAGATCCTAGGCGACGGAACCCAGAAAAAATCCTACATCCATGTCGAAGATCTCCTCGGCGCGGCCAGCTTCATTAAAGATCGTTTCTTATCCTCTGAACTACGTGTCGACGTATACAACGTAAGTTCGGCGGACCAAATCACCGTCAAACACATTGCCGAAATCGTCGCCGAACAAATGGGCCTGCATGGAGTAAAGATGAATTTTACGGGGGGTGTCGACGGCGGGAGGGGATGGTTAGGGGACGTCAAACAAATGCATCTCTCCATAGGAAAATTGCGAAGGCTGGGTTGGACTCCGAAACTCAACAGCGAAGCTGCAATACGGAAGGCGGAGAAGGAGCTCTTGGCCTAGTGTCCAGATCTCAAAATTCCAACCTTATCGTTACACTCCCAGTCTATAAGGACACAGGGTTGCTTGAGAAGACAGCTGACGCCCTACAAGAAATCACTCCTTCTATCTCGAAGGATTTCATCCTCTTGATCGCAGAAGACGGGTCCAACTCTTCGCAAATAGTTGAGAGACTCCGAACGAAATATCGAAACATCATCTACTTTCAACACGATCGCAGGTTGGGTAGGGGAAAGGCTTTGCGGGAAGCTTGGAAGAAGGTTCAAGGTAACATCTACGCCTACGTCGATGTGGACGAGGCGACAGACCTCACGAAACTCAATGCATACGCGAACCTGATCAATCTGCAAGGGGATTTTGACCTCGTTACTGGGTCACGGTATATTGCAGCTTCGTTAACCGCCCGCCCTTGGCTTCGAAGAACCGCATCAATTGCATACAACTGGTGGGTCCAAATGATGTTCCGGACCGGGGTTCACGACCACCAATGTGGGTTCAAGTCCTTTTCACGTGAATTAGTTGAGCGACTGGCCATTGAGGCCAAAAGCGATTCTTGGTTCTGGGATACAGAGGTTATCGTTCTCGCCAAGAAATTAGGGTTCAAAGTTAAGGAAATACCGATCTACTGGACCGAGAAGAAGGGGCGAAGAACACCCATCAAACGTCTACTAAAGGACATATGGCTTCATGGAAGCGGCATGCTGGCCCTGTTTTACAGGATTTACATGGCGTAGCAAGGCTACAAGATGTTTAAACTTCAATTCGGGCAGACATACTTGGGCTAAGTTCAGTTGACATCAGTGACGGACCTAAGGGAAGTCGCTCTAGGCAAACTAGAGGAGCTGGCTCCGCCGTCTCAAAGGGTAGCAATCTGCGAATACGGGCCCTCTGTCTACGCAAGGCCAGGCTCGTACAAGGGCCAAGACGTTATGGTCGTATGCGAAAGCTACGGAAATGGGCTGCGAGCCCATCTTAGAGTTGTCGAAGGCCAACAAATTAGGTTCCTCATAGCCGATCGAGATCTGATAGAGTCAGATATCAAGAGGGGTACTCTCGGTGATTTCATCACCGACAAATTCCTGTATCCACATCGCCCACTAGCGAATAGTGACTACCTTGAGACAATAAGCACCCAGGCTAAGACACGCATCGTGAAGGAAGAAACTCGAGATCTCGTCGTGGAATACGGCGAAATGTGCCGCGGCTTGGTTGCGAAACCAGAGTTCTTCGGAATTTCGCGTATGAGAAAACGCGCACGCGTTTTCGCGCCTAGCATGGCTGATTACCTCAAGCTCCTGGATTCCTCAGTTCGCAAACGCAACATTGTCACAATTCATGATGCTTTCAAAGCAGCAATTTCAGCGATGAAGGGCGATGTGGTGGAACTTCAAGATGACCACGTTGCGTTCCAGGACAACGCTATCGACCGATGGTTGAAGGACAGAACTTCGGAGCAAGCAGTGGACATACTACGACAGAGCCAAAGGGCATTCTACTCCTACCTCACGAAGGGGCGTTCAATTTACCTTAGCCTAGATCTCCTTGCCCGCGAACTCAGCGAGCCAATAAGGCTGGGAATAGATCCAGCACTGCTGGGGACGAAGCCCGAGAATCCAAAAGATTACCTCTACCTTAGAACCGCCGAAGGTTTCACTTCATTCAATGAGACGGCATCGTTATTCGAAATTGCGTCAAAACTGCGACCCGGTCGTCCGATAACAATTTCGCCATTGGCCGGTGTTCTTAACGAAGTATTCCTCGTGACGGCTGGGAGGGAGAAATTTGTTGCAAAGAAGTTCACGGATTGGCATGGGTTCAAGTGGTTCACACTCAACCTTGTATCATTCGGCAGCAAAGTGTTTGCTGTATCTGGAAAGACCAGAATGACCAATGAATATGGAATCAACCGCTACCTAGCCAAGAAGGGGTTGCAAGTCCCGCAGATAATTCACGCGAACCTCAGTCAGAGAATCTTGGTTGAAAAATATGTGGTTGGGACCGCAATGAGCGATTTTGTAACTTCAGCCGTTAACCAGAGCACATTTACCGAGGGGCCACGTCGACTTGCCGAATTGCTCGGCGAGACACTGGCGAGGATTCACGATGTTGGGGTTTCAGTCGGGGATGCTAAACCGGAGAACTTTGTGGCAAGTAACGGTGAAATCTTTACCGTCGACTTGGAACAGGCAGGTAAACGCGGCGACTACGCGTGGGACATAGCCGAGCTGCTCTTCTACACTGGACACTATAGTGCAAGTCAGATTCCCACTCGCGGGCTTAGCATGCTAGTTGAGGCGTTCATAAAGGGGTACTTACGAAAGGGACGTCCTGTAGAATTGAGACGAGCTACCGGAGTCAGATATGTGAAGGCATTCTCTTTCTGGACTGCAACGCCAGTCATACTTGAGATATTAAAGATCCTTCACGAGGCCAGTCGGGCAGAATGAATCGTAACGTTCGCTTAGTAATCTTCGACTTAGACGGAACCTTAACTCCCGTAGAAAGCTTGTGGCGCTACCTTCACGAAACCTTTGGTACTTGGGAGCAAGGGAAGATAACCGCCCTCAAGTACAGCCGCGGCGAGATATCCTACAAGCAGTGGGCTGAGAGTGATGCTGGATGCTGGGCGGGAGTTTCGCTTTCAAACGTAATGAGGGCCCTCGAGAAAATACCGTATCAAAGGGGGGCACGGGAGATCTTTGCGGAGCTTAAACGCAGGCAAGTAAAGACCGCCATTGTTAGCGCGGGGCTGTCACTTCTAACAAATAAGATCGCAGAGGAACTTGAGGCAGACGCGTCCGTTTCAAATGAACTTGAGACCAGGGATGGTAGGTTGACGGGTGGAATCAGAGTGCGAGTCGCGGTCAACAATAAGCGAGAAATCATTGAACAAGTCGCTACCTCACTTCAGATTGCCCTGCAAGAAGTCGCCCTCGTCGGTGACCAAGCTTTCGATCTCTCTCATCCAGCGTGCATGAGAATCGCATTTAAACCGAAAAATGACATCGCGAGGCGCCAAGCTGACTTTGTCGTGGAAGATGACGACCTCACTCAAATTCTTCAATACTTTAACTAGCGAACCCAGCTAGACAATGCCGATAAGCATAACCGAGGATACGGTCATTGCTCTCACATAAGGAGTCTTTCAACTGCGGTGGGTTGGTGGGGTCCATCAACCTCTACAATGACCGGATGGTCATCAATAGCAAAGAGTGGGGTGTCTCCAAGTCCTATCAACTTCCCATTAACCGAATAAGGTCAGTTGTAGTTGAGCGCAAGAGTGTAATCCCTTTCGCTACACTCATGTTAATCGCCGCGGCTACTATGCTGGTGACGAGATTCAATGCGCTTTGGTTTTTAGTCAATCTAACACCCCAAAACGAGCAAACCGTAAGCTCATACGCACTCCTCATTTCTGTAGTCAGCGCTATTCCGACACTGATTCGTATATTCTTCGTTAGTGTTTCAATTACTTGGAATGGCAATCCAACAACATTCCGCGTGGGCTTCGTCCCACTGCGCCCCGGGAAGCGTTTAGCCCAGAAGTTTCAAGAATTATCGTAATGGAGCTGAGTTAATCGATTTGGGTAGCATGATCGCGGAGGGTTCATTGGTTCTTCTCTACTGGGATTTAAGGCGTCAATGGCTCCTGAGGGTAGAGAAAGGCAAACAGTTCCACACGCATAAGGGCTTCATAAAACTAGACGACCTAATCGGATCAACCTTTGGAAGTTCAGTGAAGAGCTCATTGGGCGAGGTCTTTTGGGTTCTCAGGCCGACTACCCACGATTTCATAATGCACACCGCTCGGCAGACTCAGATAATGTACCCGAAAGATATCGGCATCATTGTGTTGAAACTCTCCCTAAGCTCAGGTATGAAGGTTCTCGAGATTGGGACGGGCAGCGGCGCAATGACAGTCGCAGCTGCGACAGCTGTAAGGCCAGGCGGTCACGTGCACACGTACGAAGCTCGCAATGAATTTGCGGATGTGGCCGAACGCAACCTGAGACGAGCCTCCGTCTCGGACTATGTGACGGTTCATAGAGCCGATGCGAATGGGGGTGTGGAAGGAAGCGATTTTGACGCGGCCATAATCGATGTCGGAGATCCTTGGCCCCTGGTCCCTCATATTCACAATGCCTTGTTGGGGGGCGCTCCGGTGGTCTCTTTCAGCCCGACATTCAATCAAGTCGAGAAGACAACCGAGACGTTCACGAAAGTGGGATTCGTCAACGTGCACACTTTAGAATGTTTCATTCGAGAAATCAGGGCTGACACCGGAAAGACGAGGCCCGCCACAATCATGGTCGGCCATACGGGATACATGACGTTCGCCCAAAAGATAATTCCTCAACAGCGATGAACACCATCCCAGTCGGTAGCCTAACGCGAACACTCTGGCTTAGCTGGGTTTTATTCGCCGCCGAACCCCAACCCATGTAACCAGTGCAGCACCCGCGACAACGGGGACGTCAGCGATTCTTAGAACACCGTTTACCAATTCTGAGCCGTATTCATTTGTGTGACTCTATGAGTTCCAGCCAATTTCCGTCGGGGTCCTTGATGAATGCGATCTTGCTGGAGGAGCCCTGGAGTGAGAACGGCTCCATGGTAATTGTTACTCCGTGACCTCTCAAGTCTTGGATGGTTGAATCTATGTCGCTGACTTCGAATGCTATGTGGTCGAAGTTGTCGCCTTCCTTCAACTCTTTCTTGTCCCGCCAATAAGTCAACTCGATTGCTCCACCGTCTTTATCCTGCAAGAAGGCGATCTCGGCGTTGTTTTGCTTGACCTCGCGTCGGCTAACAAATTGCAAGCGGATCCGTTTCGTGTAGAACTCAATCGAGCGGTCAATATTGGAAACGTTCAGGCAGGTGTGGAGAATCCTCACAGGTCGATACCCTAGATGCGATAAGGGGAAGGAAAGAGAAAAAGTTGACGGGGGCTTGAAGAAAGCCCTCGTGAATTTAGTCGTGTGGTATTGGCTTAGACCAGGCCTTGGTCCAGCATTGCGTTGGCTACTTTCAGGAATCCTGCCATGTTCGCGCCGTTAACGAGGTTGCCCGGCGTACCGTACTCGTTGGCGGTCTCGAAGCAAGCTTTGTGAATCTTCACCATTATCTCGTGTAGCCTGCTGTCGACTTCTTCGCGCGTCCAACTTAGTCTTAGGCTGTTCTGTGACATCTCGAGACCAGATGTTGCGACTCCGCCTGCGTTCGCGGCTTTGGCGGGGCCGTATAGGATCTTCTTGTCTACAAACAGCTTAGCCGCATCAAGAGTCGACGGCATGTTGGCGCCTTCAGATACAACGTAAACTCCGTTCTTGAGGAGGTTGGCGGCGTCCTTGGCATTGATTTCGTTTTGAGTAGCGCTCGGAAATGCGCATTGTGCCTTTATGTCCCAAATCGGGTTGTGATCCATCTTCGAATCAACTGGTGTGTACTTTGCGCTCTTGAATTTGTCTGCATATTCCTTAATTCTTCCGCGCCTGACATTCTTAAGATCCATGACAAAAGCGAGCTTCTCAGTATCGATTCCAGAACTGTCGTAGATGAAGCCGCTTGAGTCGGATAGTGTAACGGCTTTCGCTCCTAATTGGTTCAGTTTCTCAACAGTGTATTGGGCTACATTACCGCTACCGGAGACTAGGGCTGTCTTTCCCTTCAGGTTCTCGTTGCGGGTCTTGAGCATTTCTTCGGCGAAGTATACCGCTCCATAGCCTGTGGCTTCTGCGCGAATCAATGAGCCTCCCCAGCTCAAACCTTTCCCAGTCAATACGCCCGTGAACTCATCCTTCAGTCTCTTGTACTGCCCGAATAAGTAGCCGATTTCGCGTCCACCAACTCCAATGTCACCGGCTGGCACGTCCGTGTTCGGGCCTATGTGCCGGAAGAGTTCGCTCATGAAGCTTTGGCAAAAGCGCATTACCTCATCGTCACTCTTCCCCTTCGGGTCGAAGTCGGATCCTCCTTTGCCTCCTCCCATCGGAAGAGTGGTCAAGGAGTTCTTGAGGACTTGCTCGAAGGCAAGGAACTTGAGTATCCCAAGGTTGACGGTGGGATGGAATCTGAGGCCGCCCTTGTACGGCCCAATGGCACTATTCATCTCAATCCGGAAGCCTCGGTTTACGCAATAGTTGCCTTTGTCATCTTGCCAGGGTACTCTAAACATCAGAACGCGTTCGGGTTCGATTATTCGCTCCAGGATCTTGGCTTTCTTGTATTCCGGATGTCGTTCGATAACGATGCTAACTGACTCGGCGGCTTCCTGAACTGCTTGATGAAATTCAGGTTCGGCGGGATTCTTTGCTTTAACTTCGGCCATTAGCTTTGAAACATAATCATTCATTCACGTTCACCTTTCATTTCGAGTTAAGCTGGCGCACACAACCATCATGTATAAAGTCTACGGGAAATTTCTATATCAAGAAATGACAACAACGCGAAGACACGGTGGAAATCGCTGGCAGAAAAACCGGTCCAGAAATAACGTAGGTCCCTTACTGCCATACTGATTTTGGTCGCCGCCGGGGAACTTTCGTGAGAAATAATGAATGGCAGAGTAAGCGGCATGATTTCGGCGGTGGGTGTTGAAGAACGTAGGAGTATTTATTTGCCGACACGGCAAGTGCGCGTAGCTTGAGGTATGTACCGTTGGCGGAGCAAGAACCGGAGAAGAAACGTGGTTTCCGTGATGTTGTGTTGGTGCTGGTCGCGGCAGCCCTAATCATGTCACCGAGCTACCTCAGCCTTGTTATGCTTCACCGATTGAAGCTCGATATTTCTGTCGTAGCCTTAATGGCGCTAGTGCTCTTCCTAGTCGGTGCTTTCTTGCTGGTTAAGGTAGTAAAGGAATAAGATCGCGCGGCCTACGAGAAGGGCCTGAGAACGAAATTCGTATAGATCGTAAGGGCAAGTGACACAAAGAACAAGGCCGCCCAGTAAAGTTTATTCCAATAGTAAACTTTCCGACCATCAAAAACTGAGAACGGAATCATGTTAAACAGGGCGAGAAACGCGTTGATGCTAGCGCCGAACAAGATCGGAAGGTACACGAGTGATTGCTGAAGGCTCGGAAGAAGAGTGAGAAGCGCTATGGTAATTATCACATTTACAATGGGCCCCGCGATGGCGGTGCGGCCGATATGGTCTTTCTCTGCGAACCCTGAGATCACGACCGCCCCAGGCGCGATGAATTTTATGGGAGAGACAATGGAAAGGGCTGTCAAAATTAACCCAGTTGCATTTACTCGAAACTCAGCCCAAAGCCCATACCCTTGGGCTACATACTTGTGAGCAAGCTCATGTAGTATGAAGCCCATCGAGAAAATTAACGCTGCCAGTATCAACCCGGGTAGCGTGAATGCGTTTCCGAGGATAAAGGAAACGCCGGCCGCCGTCACCAATACTGTACCCAACGCCAAATGGCGCAACTCAGTCCGACTGAAACGGACACCACGTAAGCTGGGTGAAAGGAGCATGCTCCGAGCCCCGGACGCGAGTTGCATGGTTGAAGCGTTCGCCCTAGCAGACCTGACGGCCTTCACGCGCCATGTTTCACTGCACTCGTGATTTTCCGGTAATCTGTGGTCGGGGCAATAGTAGTGCCCGCAGTAATTGCACTTGAAGGGAAGGTCGACCTCCACTCCACACCTCTCACATCTCAAACAACGAGGCGCCCCGGGACAGGGGAACATTTGCCCACTCCTTACTTTTAATGTTGGTACCCCAATGTAATTTGGGGTTAATGTTGCCAAAATGCGCAACGTGCGGAAGAGAACTGCCCAAACTAGAAAAGTGTCAGTACTGCGGGGAGATGTTCTGCGAAGAGGATTACCCGAAACACATGGCGTGGGAGAGGCGGCATGCAGGCCTAGCTGAGGAGGAGGGAAGATTTTGGAGGAAAAGAAGAGAAGCTCCAGAATAAGAGTCCAGTAATTCGGCAGGTTTTTCTAGACTTGCACCAATGCTGAGTGTGAAGCGTTCATGTCCAAGTATATGAAACAAGCGGAGAAAGTAACGGTCCCGAAGCATCGACATTGCGCCGTATGTTCAACACCAGTCGGAATGGATAGGGAATTCTGTGGGTCAATCTGTGAGGATCAATTCAAACGGTCGGAAAGAAAGAGAAAGTACACTTTCATCGTTGTCCTCATGATGTTTCCAATTCTGTTTCTAGTACTCACGTTGCTCCGCAGATAGGCACAACCGGAAGAGCTGCTTGCATGTTTTCGCGGAGCTAAATGACGCGCATCTATCTTGGGCTAAGCGGACTAAACCGGCTTCTCTTCATCTTCGGTATGCCCGATTGCGGACGACATTCCACCGCTTCGCAGAAATTCCGCCAGAATAGGCAAGCAAGCCCTCCTCTCCGCCTCTCTTCCTTTCGGCATTCGCGTAGTAGCTACGTTGAATCTTCTGCAATCGCCGCGCTATTCTTCGGGAGGGGGACAAGAATTCTACTGCACCTAGAACATTTTCTCGCTTCAAATTCTTGAGTGATGAGTTTGCCCAGCTGCATTACGACTGTGGAGTCGTTGTGTCCAATGAATAAACAAACGAGCATCTTGAAAGGGCGCCACGAGACCATTGCTATATCACAGCGCTCGGCATAGAGGTTCACCAATGTGGATTCTGAGAACAATGGTTGAAGGTAAATGAGACCTGCTTGCGCCTAGAATCTAATGGCGGGCGGAAGTCTCTCGTTCGCGGTCCTATTCTATTTTGAGAACGGCTCGATAGGCGTCAATGTCCAAGAATCCGTGACCGCTTATGTTCATGCAGATGCATTTCTCCTCTCCTCTGCTCTCCGCGGCTTTCGCAGCATCGATTGCAGCTCGCACTGCGTGAGCCGATTCGCCTGCGATTAACCATCCCTCAGTTTGCAGGAACATCCTTGCTGCCTCAAAAACTACGACTTCGTCTATTGGATAAGCCACTGCCTTGAGATGGCCACTATGCCTAAGTGCGCTTAGGATGGGCGCTGCAGCATGGTAACGTAGACCATCTGCCCGTATGGGAGGCATCACTGCCTGATGGCCTAAGGTGTACATCATCAAAAGTGGGGTCTGCTCAGCATGGTCGCCGAAGTCGTACTTGTATTCACCCTTGATTAGGTTCTGCGATGATTCAGATTGAGCAGCGAGGAATTCACAGCGTCGTTTTCCTGCTAAAACTTCTCCCATGAACGGGAGAGCGATGCCGCCAAAATTCGATCCTCCGCCTACGCATCCCACAATGAGGTCGGGGGAATCATCCACTTGTTCAAATTGCTTGATGGTTTCCAAGCCAACTACTGATTGGTGAAGCAGGACATGGTTCAGCACGGAACCGAGACAATAGACTCGGTCAGGTGAACCATCAGTATACTCTAAACCTTCTGAAACGGCGATTCCCAAGGATCCCGGATGATTCGGGTCCTGATCGAGGAGTTTGCTCCCGCAGGACGTTTCTCTACTCGGTGACGCATGCACTTTAGCTCCATACATCTGCATGAGAATCCTACGTTCGGGCTTCCAGTTGTAGACTGCTCTAACCCAGAATACGAATGTTGACAGGCCAATTAGGCTCGCAGCGTATGATAATGCTGAACCCCATTGACCGGCACCCGTTTCTGTGACTAGGACCTTCTTACCTTCCTTCTGGGCATAGTAAGCCTGGGCGAGTGCTGTGTTAACTTTATGAGAACCCGTAGGGCTCAGGTCTTCGCGCTTATAGTAAAGGCGAACTTTCTTTAGACCGAGTTTTTTCTCAAGTCTGTAGGCTCGGTACAACGGCCTCGGTCTTCCCGCGTGAATATAGAGCTCTCTCACTTCTTCGGGGATGTCAATCCATCGTGACTCAGAATTCTCCTGCCGCAAGCATTCTCCTATTAAGCGCTTGCCGAGCAACTCGAGCCGCGAAGGGCCTTTTTCAGGGTCCTTAGGGGGAGCGATGCGGGTCGGTAAGTCTGGAAGAATGTTGTACCACTTCTTGGGGAGTTCATCCACAGAAAGTGATATTTGGGATTGTTTCATTCGGGCCATTTGAGCCTGTGTCAAGTCGTAAACCCAACCGTGGCTTTGAAAGTTTCGTGGAGAAAAGTCTTGTCTCTTTACAGTATGCGTCTTCTTGAGATCGCAAATCCAAGCGATGTCGATTTCTAAGAGGACGGAAGTAGAAAAACGGTCTTTGAGACGCCGTCGCTACAGATATTCGCGGAAGTTGTGGTGCCGTAAGGCTTCAAATTCTAAACGTGGAACGTTTCCTGCGGGTTCTCTACGAGTGAAGCAAAGACCGAATTGAAAAGTCATTCTCGAAAGGGGAGGCAAAGGGAACGGTTTCGCAGGGGTCGTCAATTGTTGCATATCCTTGATACGACACATTAGTGTCCGAATTTTGATTCGGACAGATGTCAACTTCAAGTGCAACCAATAGTGTTAAATTCACTACAACCGGCCACAATGGACTGAAGGAAAATGTCAGAAAAGAAACTATTTGCAAGAAAAGCTACAGGGCTCGTCAGGGAAATCGGTATGTTCACAGCGGTCATCATCATACTCTGTAACGTCATGGGCCTCGGCTGGCAGAAACGAATCTTTCAATTTACGGGCAAAGCGCCGCTTCCCGAGAACCTTTGGGTTGCAGGTATTCCACCAATGGTTATGGCGTTTATCATTGGAGGAATCATCATCCTACTCTCTGTGTTTGCTTTCTCAATCCTAATAGCTGCAATGCCACGCTCAGGGGGAGGCTACGTCGTAATCTCAAGAATGGTCGGCCCATTTTGGGCGTTTGTCAGTTCATCGTGGGAATTCATGACCATTTCTTGGTCTTTCGGAATCATAGCCGTCGCCGTCTTTGAAGGTATCTTCTTCATCTTCGGACCCATGGTGGGAATTACTGGAGCGGGAATCACTGATGTCGCCCTATTCGGAGGAGGCCTCTTGCTAGTGATTCTCTTCACGGCAGTCGGCTCACTGGGAGTGCGACTAGCAGGGATGCTGCTTCAGGTCATGTTCTGGATACCAGCAGTCCTTACGATCTACATCATCTACTTACTTGCCACATCAATCGCTAATCCAACTGCCTTGTCGTTGGGCGTTTCAACATTCGCCACTGCGCAGGGTTTCGCCGGAGTAACTCCCTCATCTTATGTGACTGCAGCTCTTAGCCAAGGACTCGACGCAGCTAACGTCGGCAACTATTGGTCCGCGGTGAGCACGGCGATGATTGGCGCGTACTTTGCTTACGTCGGATACGCAGCGTCGACATTCGTAGCAGGCGAGGTGAAAGAGGCGAACAGGACCTTACCAAAAGTGCTGCTCCTCTCTTCATTCATAATCATCATCATGTACGTACTTGTATCCTCGCTAGCAGCATACGCATCTGCTGCACTCGGCAGAATAACGCTCCCCAACGGCAACGTCTGGTCATTCTTCGAGGCGTACGCTTACCTGTCCTACGGGGCCGGACATCTCAAAAACACTGGTTTGCCACTAATCAAAGCATGGAGCACAACAATCGCGGGTATGACTGGTATAGGCCTTGGACTTTCAAGTCTCAACTGGCTTGTTCTAATCTTTGCGATATTTTGGGTTGCAAACGACATTCCACCATTCATCCTGACCGCCTCGAGAATTCTCTTCGCAATGGCCTTCGACCGGGTATTGCCCAATTCATTGGCTAATGTAAACGAGAGATTCCACTCCCCAGTAAACGCAACCATAGTGTGCGGTATCTTCGCAATCTTGGGCTGCTTCTCCGAATCAGGCGTTCTGAGTCATGGAGGAAGCTGGAACCCGGGACCAGGAATGCTAGGAGGCGGACTAGACTTCATCTTCTCGACCGGTGTCGCTTCCACCGACATCTTCGACGCGTGTTTCTTCACCCTCTTCGCGCTTTCGCTTGTCTTCCTACCCTATAGAAAGTCAGCCGCTAGAATCTACGAGACTGCTCCAGTCAAGTACGGCGGGAAGGTAGGCATGGCCACTATCGGAGTGGTCGGCGTAATTGCAAACCTCTACCTGGACTACATGATCATCTCAGCCGAATACCAAGCGTTTTGGATGCTATTGGCAACAGGCGTTATCGCAGCACTAATCTACGCCTACTACAAGTACGGGAAGGCCAAAGAAGTCGACTACAGCACGATATTCGCCCAAATCCCACCCGAATAGATTAAGCCCTAACCCTTTTCTTTCCTCTTTTTTCCTTTTTCCTGCGTAAAGCCATTTAACTCCCTAAATCAACCCAGCGCCGAAGTCATTTGCCTTGAGACTGGACCGTATTCTGCTGAGGTGTGGCTATTCTGCCAGCGCCGTCATAGCCGCCATCGCATACTTTTCTGGGCAAGGAGTCGCGAACTCGATAGCGCTCCTCGTTGCATCGGTCATCGTAACGCGAGTATCGATTTACCTATATTTTGAACGATACTTGGCTTTTCGGAGTTTCGAAGATTTCAGCTCGGGCAAGGTCAGACATGAATGTGTGGCTTGCGGAGCCTCCTGTCATTTAAGGGTCAATCTAGGGAGAGACGACGTGGATAGGGTTCTGCAATATGCGAAAGAAAACGGAATTGATGAAACAATCATTGAACGTCGTGGAAACCATCACTGGCTCAAGAGACGAAAAGACGGCGCATGCATATTTCTCAAATACGAAGGAGACAAGCCCAGATGCTCAATATACAATATCAGACCCATCGCATGCCGACTATACCCACTCATCCCCTCGGGAACTCGCCTGCGAGTCGACCCGCTATGCCCAGGACTGAGCAAAACGGAAGGTCACACTTTCAAAGAGCACTTGTCGACGCAGAATGTGGGAACCTATGTGAGAAAAGTGCTCGGTAAAATCTAACAATTGATTCCGGCCTTCGCTAATTCCAAAGCTCCGAAATCGCGGTCGGTATACTCAAAGCTATATTTCATCTCAAGTCATAGCTGAGTGGGGATAAAGTTGGTTCGAAGGTCAAAGGTGCAGTACTCCAGGATAGCGGTTTACTGGGCTCCTCTGACCGTGGGTTTCTCGATTCTTTGGTCGGTCGTCATTAATCTTCTTGGGCTGTCTGGTTTTATACCTGCCTTCAGCCTTGTTGGGCCGATCTTGCTGGGAATAGTATCATCCGTGGTTCTCTATTTCCTGCGTGATCATCGAGAGTTGGAGTATGACGATCGCGGGTATCAAGAGAGAATAGGTAGAAGAGATTTAGACCCTCATCAATGGTCAGAGTTCAAAGAATGCTCTTTGGTTAAGGACAGTTACGGACGACATAAGGTTAGAGTCTACTTCGAGAGAGATGGGATTCATTGCGACATCGACTCATCTGGTTGCGGCCTTGATCCGTACGTGTTCCGTGATTTTGTTTCTTCTCGCATCGACTCGCACGCACCTGAGGATCGTCCGCCTGATTTGGTTGGTGGTCTGGAGAGAGAACTTCAGCGTGGGAGAGCACGATGGTTGGCTGATCTGAGCGAAACCTTCAGGGATTATCAGCTATCTGGAGAAGTGTTCCCATTACTGGCTCGAGGTGGTACTCGTTCCAAAGGATTCCTTCTTTCCCGGTTCTTGGCGTACACGGTCATGCCCAACTATAATGTGTGCATGTACGCTCATTGGGTTGATGGGTCCCGTACAAAAGAACAATTGATGAGGCTTCTGAGGATTGTCGAGACTCAGCGCGATCAGAAGGACATCAAATGGTCATGGTTGCTTCTTCTGAGCGACGAACCTGCTCCCGACTCTGTGAACAATGTTATCAGTCAGTTTGGGAACAGAGACGTCGGGTTGGGTTACGTTAACATCTCTACGGGTGAAATGAGCACGAGCCCTAACCAGTTGGGACGCAGCATGGCGAACCAAATGCGCCTGAACCGCCTAGTAAGCGACCTACTGCGGAGAAAATATCTCGCCTACTAAAATGGTTCAGCATTCGTCGAGTTGAAGCTTAGTAATCTTCTCTAAGGAAACGTGAAATCGCTACCTATTGGAGAGGCAATTCAACTCTCTAGAGTAAATACGCAAGAACCATATGCGCGCGGAATAGAGGGCTCGTCGGACGAAACATGAATGTACGAAAGTTGCTTACCGAGCATCCGAGCATCATTGGAATCACTATCGGCCTTATAATTTTGGCTTTTATCGTTTTTACCATACTCACGACGAAGCGGCCTTGAGTTGGGCGGCTTTTTCGTTTTGTAGAGAGATGCTGCGCGGATTAATGAACAGCTAGCCTTCAACGCGTTGTAGTCGTTTTATCTTTTCGCCATCTATCTCGATCAGGTAAGCGCTCAGAATTCCTTCTGTATATTCCGAGCCCGGATTCATGCATTGAGTTCTACCGATCTTCATCCATCCTCTGCATTCGTGGATGTGGCCGTGCATTCCTAGGAGAGGTTGATATTTCTCTATGATGGTTCGAACCGATTTTGAGCCGACTGGGATGATCTTTGGTCGACCTCCCTCCATTATGGGTTTGAAATTCTTGTCTAACTGAGGTGCATTGTCAATCTGTGACTGGTACGGCGGACAATGTAGACAAAATACGGATCTGTCAACGTTGCGAACTTGAGAGGCCGCTTTCTCGAGCTTGACCATTAACTCTTCTTCGGAGCATTCTCGCGGGCTGTTCCACGGTGTTGGGTTCGACCATCCGCAGCAGGCCGCTTCATGTTCTCCATCTAGATCCACTACGGATTCTTCGGCGTAGGTAACGTATGGGCTGGCTTTTATCACCCCATCCAGTTCAAATTTGTCGTCGTTGCCAGGATGAATGAGGACCTTAGTCCCTTGTGGGATCTTCTTCGGCACCAGTTCTAACCAGTCCTTCAACGTCTCGCATTCAAGCTCAGCGAATATTTTCTCTATTTCATCTTGAGAAGCATTCTTCAGGGTCTCGAATTCACTTTCGCTGCATACGTATGGTATGTAGCATTGCTCTCTTACTCGTCGTTTGAAGTTCTCGACTTGATCAGGTTGAACAATGTGTGTCTCGTTCAAAAATTCGGATTTGTATGTACCATCGGCCTGACGCACTATAGGTGTCAGAATTTTGCCGGTAAGGTCTCCGCCCATAATCAACCAGTTTGCCTTGAACATTGCTGCGGAGTTCAGAAATTTGCGCCAGACAACCTCGCTACCATGAAAGTCGGAGGCAAAGATAATTGTGACCTTAGCCAAGTAATGACTCCGGCCGTTACGGTCGCTTATCCATATTTCAGTTTTGTTCTCGGTACGACTAGTCGCGCTGTACTTCTTCTACTTGGTTATACCACTTGACCGATGGCCCAACTTTGGCCCGCATCTTCCATTGAAACGTCTTGGGCTGTTTCTCGACCCTCTCCTGGAGCTTATCAATCCGCTCCATCACAACCGCTTTGTCCTGCTTAGTCAAGGGTTCGTATTTTCCCAGAAATTCCCTTATTTTGCCGCAGTTCAATGAAACCGTGTAGTAGAAGCCCCACTCGTTCGCCAGAACTTTAGCGATATAATCAGCGTTAATCTCTTCCTTGTCGCCTTTTCCAAGGTCATGCTCTATAAGAAGTATTATCGTGTCTTGGATATCCTTCTCGTTCGTTTGGACGATCTGAAGCTTTTGAAGCAGAAGCTCAGCTAGGGGAACTGTTGGCGTGTCCAACTCCAACCGGTCCTTGTAATCTATCACATGGCACATTTCGAGTTTGTCCAAGAAAACGTCGATGGCTTTGTGCGCTTCGGTGTCGATCAAGACGACTTCGATGTTGCCGCCGCAGGAGGAAATCGCCGAGGCCAGGTCGTAGAGCAGGCCGGGACGGTCTTCGGCCACAATCTCCACCAGCGTCGCCGTGTGGCCGGCCTCCGAGTTGAATGAGACCGTGGCGGGGATGCGCGCTTTGCGGCTGGGCAGCACGGGCTTCGGCCGGTTGCGCAGCAGCTCGCGAACGTCCGTCTTGCCCGCCAGCACGCGCTCAGTGGTGGCGCGCAGGCGGCCCGCCTCCGTGGGATTCAGATCCAGCGTGCGCAAGGGATCGTCAAACGTGAACGTGTCCAGCACCAGGCCGCGGCGGTTAGCAAATGCCTCGGCCTTGAGAATATTCATACCGAAACTGGAAAGCGTTCCGGCCACCGAGGCGAACAGGAACGGGCGGTCGGCGGCCACCAGTTCGATGTGGGCCGCGCGAGGCAGGGGAGCGTCCGGGTCGCCTCCCTGGGCGGTAACCATTGCCCGGTACCGCTCCAGGGCCGAGCCGTCTCGGAGCGCGACGGCGGGGTCGGCCTCGATCCCTGCCAGTTCGAGCATCTGTCGGGCGAGAGCGAGCGTGAGCTCGACGAGATCGGATGAGTCGTTGCCACCGGAGAGCACTTCGACGGACTCGGCCACCTCGAGCGCGTTGCCGA
>JBEKSC010000025.1:0-44167 GCA_049517415.1 Bathyarchaeia archaeon | reverse complement strand
GCTGCGTCAGATTTGGGGGTTGCATTAATTGCGGAGGAACAGCTTCGTCGATCCTGCGTTCGTCGAAAAGGAGCAGGCCTATTCCGTAGGGCTTGAAGATTGCGGCGTCGATTGAAGCTCCCAGTAGTCGTGGTGCGGCCAAATAGAGCAATTGAGATGAATTCCGAAGAGATGTCAGGCTGAGTATGGCTTCAATAACCTTGTTTCTCTCAACGAAGTCCTCGCTCCTCAATACGACGACGTGAACTTTCTCGGAACCTGAAATGAATGCGAGGTTATTTTGTGGTATTTCGGACCTCTCGGTCTGATGCGCGCCCATTGCTAGAAAGTAGTGCAGCAACCTATCCTCAATAGGTAAGTTAGCCACTGAGCTTCATCCACCCCTCGAGGCGTTGCCAATCCCACTCGTAGTCATCTGGGACAGCGAAGCCATAGATCAGGCAGCCGTGCCAGACAGAAAATTGAGGTGATTTTGTCATCTTGACAGAGACATTCTTGATTCCCTTCTGTCGAAGTAGCGACTTGATTTTTGTGGGGGCGTCGACGGCGATATCTTCGAGTCGTTCAGGGACGGTCCAACTGAAGTTCCCGCCGGACAACAGCACCTCACGGTAGAGCATCGGTTGGAGTTCAACTGGGCATCGCTCTACTGAAGTAACAATGGCATCGCCGAAGTCCAGCATCCCGCGGAAGGTGGTATCGCCCATCTTAACGTCCCTAGGTCTCGGCATCCCTCGCCCGAAGTAGCTCTCGAAAACTTCGTGGTTCGGGTTAAACACGTATTCGCCGATCAGGAACCTACTCCACGAGTCCTTTTCTAAGTCAATCTCGACCCTCGTTCCTGGCACTTTATACTTGGCCCTGAATCTCCGTGGTGACCTCTTCGCTTCGTCTAGGGCAGCGTCGAGGTCTGCTGGTACAAGTCCTATGTTTTCCTTGACTTTACGAACGAACGCTTCTTCATTTGCAAGATCACCGTATCCCGTGTCTTTCAAGATCTCAGACGTAATTGCGTTTGCGTCGCCACCGCCTCGGTTGAGAACAACTTGCGCTGCGCGGATGGGGTACTTAGAGATAGGGCAGATTTGGCTATTGCCATGGCCTGATTCTATCACGACGCAAGTCGTCACACCATGACCTATTGCTACGGCGAATGGCTGAGGTATGACCGTTATTGCCTTGACATTTCCGTTAGCGTTGTTTTGCTTGAAGAGGTCCAAGAGCCTTTCGTACATGTAACGTGGTGATACTGACGAGAGCGATGCTACGACGTAGTATCCTTGAAACCCATTGTTCGGTTCAGGTTTGAAGGTATTCAGCCCGAGGTTGGTTAGGGCGCTTACCACTTGCCATGCAGTGTCATCGGCCTTGTCGATCATGCCGTTGCGCATGGGGTAAACCAAGCGACTTGATAGGTCTTCAGCAGATTGTAGGTAGAGCGGAACGTCTTCCCCTACAATGACTTCATCTGTCGATTCAAACGCCTTGTACACAACGGAGTTCTTGTCTGGAAAATAACCTCGGTTGTTGACAATTCTCGGCGTTTCACCGCATGTTATGGGACCATACTTGAAGTCACTTGTCCCGAAGTCCATAGCGAAAGTGTACTGACTTCGATAGTCTGTTTCTGCGGTCATGCTCTCGACTCCTCTACAACCAAGCGATTGCCATCGATCCGCACTACGACTTCTTGATCTGGGCTGAACGGGAATGATGAATCTTTGACAATATCGGCTGGGATGTACAGAATCCCTGTTTTACTTCGATCGCTGCGGGTTGGTAGGATCATTTTTGCATAGCCTTCGAGCATCAGGTATTTCACCGTGCAATCAACAATGCAAACTAACTGCCCTTGAGTTGAAGATTTAACGGCGCGTGGTAAGGCTGTGGGTAGTGAGCTGAGTAAAACTAAAGCGCAATCCTAGGATAGGAACGTTGGATAGGAGCCACATAAATGGTCGTATACATAACACGGGACCAACTGCAATTCATAATGAACCATGCTCGTTCGACATATCCAGAGGAGTGCTGCGGCTTTCTTTTGGGCAGGGATTCCGACCCTCGAATAATAGTACGCGCGCTGTCGGCGCAGAACACCAATCGAAGTTCACGCAAAAATCGATTCAACATTGATCCGATGGAACTCGTAAGGGCGGACGAAGAAGCACGAAGGGCTAACCTCGATTTGATAGGGATCTATCACTCACACCCTGACGCGCCTCCTCAGCCTTCGCAGGTCGACCTAGAGAACACGTGGCCATGGTATACCTATTTGGTTGTATCCGTGCAAAACGGAGAACCAAAGGGCGTGGCAGCATGGATCCTCAGTGAAGACCGCTCGACGTTTCATCTTGACGATATGAGAATCATGGCTGATTAAACGGATCAGGGGAATCTTACAGATTCCTCTACCTCAACAGAAAAGCCAATTTGGTTTTGTTCTGCCACGGGCTTCAATATTTCTTCAATTCGAACCCTGTCCATATTAGGGCCCTCATAGGTGACTGAGAACTCTTTTCCCGGTACCACGACCGAGTGAACTTCCTTTTTGAAGCCAACAGTGGCCAACGCTGAGTCGACCTCCTTCAAAACCTGAATCGGGAAAGCTTCGCCCGTCGAAGAAAGATTTACTATTAGTAGCAAGGACTCTCATGTTGCGTGTGCTGCCACGGAATGATAAATGCTGCTACTCAAAGAGTGTTGACCTGTGAGTAACGCTCAAGGCTTGCGGTCCCGTTTCTTTATGGCTTCTATTAGAATGAACACGTGGTGATCAGAAGTGTTTCGCAACTTCACTCCCGAAAAGTTTCAGTTCATCCAATTGTCGGTCGGGTTCGAAACTCATTATGAATAACTGAACTCCAGCGTCCCGGAACAATTCCAACTGTTGTCGAACCTCCTCAGCGTCGCCGTAGGTCACCATCTCTCGCAGCATCTGTTTCGGAACGTCCTTGTATCTCGTCGCAATTCGCTGTTCCAACGCTGTCCGGTCGTTATCGATCCATACTACGCCAAGTTTCGTTTTGAAAATTGAATCGTAGTCTCTCCCCACCGTTTTGCAGTGGTCTAGGAGGATCTTCATTTTCTTGCGAAATGTGTCAGGTGAGCCGAAGACGTTGCAGGCGTCGGCGTACTTAGCAACTAGTTTGAGCGTTTCCTTCTCACCAGCGCCACCTATCATTATGGGAGGGTGCGGTTTCTGGACCGGCTTTGGGTTACAGTACGCGCCCTTAATTTTGTAGAACTGGCCGTCAAAGTCAACCCTATCCTCGGTCCACATCTTCCGAATAATCTGGACGGCCTCCTCCAAGCGCCGAAAACGTTCCTTGGTTGCGGGGAATGGGATCCCATACGCCTTCGATTCTTCTTCATTCCAGGCGGCGCCGATTCCCATGAATAATCGCCCCTTGCTAAGAATGTCGAGCGTCGCCCCGATCTTGGCCAGAACTGAGGGGTGCCTGTAAACGTTCCCCGTGACAAGGGGTCCCAGCTTGATCTTCGAGGTCATTCCTGCAAGGGCGGCAAGGGTGGTCCAAGATTCCAACATTGGTTCGTTAGTCTGCCCGACGTATTGAATTTGGTGAAAGTGGTCCATCACCCAAAACGAGTCGAATCCAATACTCTCAGCTTCCGTTGCGAGTTCCTGGAGAGAATCAACGACCCGAGAACCTTGGCCATCGTAAGTGAAGTTTGGATGCTGTATCCCGAATTTCATATTCCAACCTGAAAGGCGAGGTGCTGTGGCTTCTATTTATTGACTACTCGGCTATCTTCACGCTTCAGGCCGCTCCGGCAGCGACAGTAGGCTTTCTTTCATCAGACGTCTGTGCCTGTCCCAACCCCTGATCGAAAGGCAACCGTAGACCCAAACTAGCAGGCGCCACTTGAGCAAATATATAATCCAACCTGTTTCATTAGCCGCGTGAGCAAGTTGACTGAATGGTACCACGAATTCGTTGATGCTGAGTATAATCCGAGTTCGGAGGACTTACTTTGCCTCTTCAGGGTAGAGCCAGCGTCTGGATTCTCAATCGAGGACGCTGCGGGGAGGGTCGCATCAGAATCTTCCGTGGGGACTTGGACTGAAGTGACTACGATGAAGCCTCGGATTCGAAGATTGATGGCTAAGGCTTACGAAATCCACGGCAACTTAGTGAAAGTCTCTTATCCGCCTCAACTATTCGAGTATGGGAATATGCCCCAAATTCTCAGCTCCGTCGCTGGCAACGTCTTCGGAATGAAAGCTGTCCAGAACCTAAGGTTAGAATGTATACGGTGGCCTAGAAGGATTTTGAATAGCTTTTGTGGCCCGAGGCTTGGCTTGAGTGGAATCCGCAAGCTCTTCAAAGTAAGGAAACGGCCTCTCACAGCCACAGTGCCCAAGCCCAAGGTCGGTCTTACAGCAAAGGAACATGCCAAAGCCGGATACGAGGCTTGGGTTGGGGGCGTAGACCTTCTAAAGGATGATGAGAACCTTACTTCGCAACCGTTCAACAAATTCAAGGAAAGGGTGAACGAGTGTTTCAGACTGCGTGACAAGGCCGAAAAAGTCACAGGGGAACGAAAGAGCTACTTGATCAACATATCCGCGGAGACAAAGGAGATGGTTAGTCGAGCCAAAGCGGTCGCAGAGGCGGGAGGCGAATATGTGATGGTGGACATAATCACCTGCGGATGGGGCAGCCTCCAAACAATCCGCGAGGAATGTGAGGCTCTCAAACTCGCAATTCATGCCCACCGAGCTTTCCACGCGGCCTTTACTCGGAACCCACTTCATGGAATGTCCATGCTCGCGCTCTCGGATGTGGCGCGCCTTGTTGGCGTAGACCAACTACATATTGGAACTGTCATCGGCAAACTCGAATCACCCAAGGAGGAGGTCCTTGCGCTCAGGGACAACCTGCAACAAAAGAACGTCGATTCGAAAGATTTCAGCCTAGGCCAAAACTGGGGCACCGTCAAACCTGTTTTCCCGGTGTGTTCCGGTGGTCTCCATCCGGGCCAAATCCCCGACCTCGTCAAAATCGTAGGCGCTGACATAATCATACAAGCGGGAGGAGGCATCTGGGGACACCCAGACGGCGGCAAAGCGGGCGCCGGTGCCTTGAGGCAAGCCATCGAGGTGGCTATGCAAGGAACAAACCTCGAAGACTACGCTCGCCAACACAAGGAACTTCAACGAGCCCTTGAAACATGGGGCGTGGCAACCTACAAGTGAATGACAGTCAAACTGTAGTTATGCAAGATAAGTTAGACTCGCGAGAGTCTCCTAGAACAACCCTAGTGCGGTTTTTGAACTCATCAGAAAGATCGAATAATTTACCTAAAGGCCGGTTCGAGTCTGCTGTTTCTATTTGTTGACTACTCGAGATTGCAACTGTATGATTGGTAGCCCGGGGGAGATTCGAATTCGGGGTTGCATCTATCTCTCCCGTCGGCAGGTCTCTCCTCTGGTGGAGGGGATCCAGAGCCTTCTATTGGCCGATATCTGGCGCCAATGCTATGCATAGTCCCACGTGCGTGGATTGACCACTACACCACCGGGCTACCGCGTGCAACCCAGCTGGATTGGCTTATCTTAATATTTCGTTGGACTAAGCAAAGCGTAGCATGTCCAAACTGCATTGAGGATAACTTAGAATAGGCGGACCATGTTGAGTGAAAAGAGAGTAACCTTGAGCCGTAAGGGGTCCCCAACGTCCCTTCAACTGATAATGACCGCGATGAACGCTGCCGTTTACTTTGGCATTGGAGCGCTGTGGACCGTTTTCCCCATAACGGTCTATGGAATACGGTTCTGGCCGCAGGTATTCGTGCCAGCAACATTTGGCGTTCTATTTGGGGCCTGGACGGGAGGTGTTGGAGCGGCCATCGGGATCTTCCTCGCTGACGTCATTTACGGTCATCACGACGCTTTACTGAGCTTGCTGGTGGGGGTCCCGTCAAATTTCCTCGGATTCTTCATCATAGGTTGGCTCACGAACAGGAACAGAGCTGCCTCAGCCAAACGAGGCATGATTATCCTCAGTCTGCTTATTCCAGTGATCCTCGCGGCCTACGGGATCTACCTTCTGGCAGGGCCTAATCTTTTCGCCTCTCCTCAGGTTCTTGTAGCGTTCGTCGGACTAGTCGTCGTGGTCGCAATCCTCGGCCTGGCCGTTGTTCGCAACAAGTGGGCAGACTTCGAGGCTGCAGCGTCAATTGGCCTTGGCATCGGTAGCATCATCATCGGCATCGGGATTGTAGCCTACAGCTCGTTGTTCACCTTGCCCGCAGTTGTGGGAACAGGGCTCCTCCCGATCTCGGTCATCTACGCTGCCACCACATTCACTTACCTTTCTGAAATCCCGTTTCTTGTTCTACTCACACCCCCCATTGTCGCAGCCTGCAGAGCTGCTTTTCCCAGTCTGCGAGTTAACGTCAGCTCCAGAGGAATCAAACAACATTAAGTCGGATGATCCTTGCCAGTGTCGGAGGCGTTTTGTCCCGCCGGCATTTCGAGTTTCTTCGAAGTTTGTGAAACAGACGACGCCGGAAACTCGATCATCGATCCCGCTCGCATAGGTTCCAGAGGCGGAGGCTTCGCAATCTCCAAGGGAGTAACGTCAAAGGTAGCGACTAGAAAGGCCTCGAAGTCTCGGGTCAACATCCGTATCAATTCAAAACCTGCCCCAGAAGCACAAACCACTCGATGGGCGATTAATGAAATCCTGAGAACAGGAAGAACCGTAGTGGATGTCCATGTGGACTTAAGGCTCAGAGTACCAATCGGGGCCGGTTTCGGGACTAGTGCAGCAGGCACTTTAGCAAGCTGCTTAGCCTTGGTGGACGCACTTAATGTTCCAATGACGCTGAACGATTTGGGACGGATTACACATATCGCGGAAGTTGTAAACAAGACGGGTCTGGGAACCGCGTCGGCGATGTTAACCGGCGGGTTTGTTCTAGTTACAGAACCCGGCGCTCCGGGCATCGGTTCAGTGGATCGGTTGTTGTACCCCAAAGATCATGTGGTGGTCTGTGCTTACTTAGGACCTATCGAAACCCGCGAAGTCCTTTCTCGGTCGGATTTGGCTAACAGGGTTAATCCTGCGGCGCGCAGAGCCATGGCCCGTATCCGCCGGAAACCTGAATTGCATACGTTTCTGGGTGAGGCACGGCAATTCGGTGAAACGGTTGGTTTCCAATCTCCCAATATTGCGCGTCTGATTGAAGCAACGGTCTCGGCTGGGGCTGTTGGCGCAGCACAGAATATGATCGGCGAAGCAGTCCACGGAGTGATTCGCAGCGACAAGGCTAACCGGGCACTCATCAAACTTCGAAAAGAATTCCCATCAGCTACGATATTCGTCAGCAACCTAGCTACAAGGGGCGTTCACCTCGTAGAACGCGCCAATCCAAAGCACTAAATGCACTCTTCCACCAGCTCCGAGAGCGTTGCATTGCGATGGTGCGGCAGATAAGCCAAAAACATAAGCAAGCTGGGACAAAGCCCAAGAAGAGATACCGCGTCGTCGCTATGGGCGGTACCTTTGATGTGCTGCACAGAGGTCACAGGCGGCTCCTAAAGCAAGCCTTCACCGTTGGGCGCAGGGTTATGATCGGAATCACTAGCGATGAGTTTGCAAGGACACTGCACAAGCCTCACAGATTCGACGCGTACGCGAAAAGGAAGAGGGATGTTGAGCGCCTACTCTCGCGGTGGGGCGTCTTGTCGAGAGCGGAAATTGTTCCGTTAAAGGATCGTTATGGACCGACGGTTCGCGAATCAAAAATCCAAGCGCTTGTTGTGAGTCGGCGTACGCTCCAAACAGCGTATGAGATAAATGCTAGAAGGAAAGCCCACGGCCTAAAACCACTAATCATCGATCCGATCGATCTGATTATGGCGGAGGACAGACGCCCTATATCATCGACGCGAATTCGTCGTGGGCGTATAGACCGCGAGGGCCGTCTGCTCCAATAACCCCCAGATTATTCAAAACTCTTTGAACGGATGGGGCAGTTCAGAAAACTCACTGCCGCAGAAACCCTGCCTAGAACTTCATATAATACACGCTTTGGTGGGCAAAAAGTCCCTCTACACATACGCCCATAGCTTGTAGGCAGATGACTGTTTGCAGATTCGAGTGCAAGTACAGACTGGTTTAGGGGCAAATTCGGCGGGGATCCACGGTTCTAACGAGAAGAGTTCCTCCTGGAGCCCGCACTTTAGGCAGAAAACGCCCTCCATCGTCCAGGCGAAGTTGTCGCTCCCGCAAGTGCATATAGGTTCGGCGTACTCGAAGTCAGCGCTCGAAAGGCGACGGCTATGGGCAATCAGTTGAAGATTCGAATATCGGCGTCTCTTCCATTCCAAGTAACAAGATTTGTTTCCGCAAAGTTTCCGAGGCCTTCCGAAGATATACTGCATCTGCTGGCCACAAATGATGCAGCGGCTGGTTTGCTCCAAGACTCTTGACTCCAGTCTTTTCGTCAGTCACCCTTGCTAAGCGACTTCTTCAAGCTTACTCCCGCCCGACGTAATATTCCTTGCCCGCTTTTCCTAGCAGCTAACTCTCACCCCTAAATCCCTTAGAGGTATTCAGTAGGCACAGTGGGGAATGAAAGGTACCATTCTCGTGCACCGGCTGGCCAACCGGCCGTCTGGCTTCCCAGGCGGGCCTTCTCAGCCTCTTTCGCCATTTTCCACTGAGGACCTTTTCAGCCGCCGCGCATCATTTTGTCTCTTTTTCCTAAGTTTCTCAGTATTTTCCTTTTTTCAATTTCCCTTCGTTCAGATTCCGTCCCAATTTCCAAAGGAATTTGAACCCGAATTTACGTTACCTTGGATTTATCGCAACTAAATCAAGTGACAGAGATATTCGCCGCTATGTGGCAACTCTACATCCTTCGATTTATTGGAGAGTAACGTGACGAAGAACCCCTTCGATAATTGGATGAATAGTGTGAATCGAGTGAGCCGCGGTCAAAAAATCTGAGCCACACCGCATTTTTCACTTGAGCGAACGCGTACGGTGCATCGCGATCTCTGCGAAGGTTTGAAGCACGAATTGTGACAAAGGGAACTTGCAATTCCATATGAGTGCTGTGTTGCAGGAGTGCCTCTGAGCGGCGGTAACCCTTTCTCGGTGTGATTTCTCTTCATCAAGAAGAGCCTGATAATTCGCACGGAATCTATACTGGTCCCTCATTTTCGAATGGGATGAACAACAGGTCATAATTCGCAATTATGTTAACTTGATTCAGAGATGTGTTTGCATTATACCCCTTCTTTCGTTGCTGCCTCGCGGCTTGGTTCCTCCGACCTCTCCTGGAGTTGCTCGGAGCCTTTTGTGTTTTACAAAGTATTAGTGGATTTGAACGCCAATTAGGATGGGGCTATCATTCCGTTTTAGTCCCCGCGTTACTTCTCTTCGATCACGGATCTACTCGTTGATTGGCCTGGGAAAGTTGGTTCTTCATTGGTCTCGTCGGCATGTTTCTCATGTTAGGGGTTTAGCTCTCTTGTTATGCAAGTTGACGCCACTCTGTATCGCGTTGGGGGTGAACGGTTTGATACTTTGTTCATCATCTACGGCGCTGTTTCTCTTTATTCCGTACTTTAGGGTAGTTTGTGAAAAGGTGTCTTGCTAAAATGAACAGAACGAAAATCCGTTTCGAAGGATCGTAGACGCGGATTTTCCCCTAATTCTTATGCCATGTAGAATTCAGCTCTTGTCAAAGCTATTTGGTGCGCAATCCTGATTCTTTACCGCAAGGATCTGCCAATTCTGAGAGGGTTCAGAGATTGGTTAGGGCGACGAGAAATTCCCCTCACCCGATATGTATCAGAATTGAACTGTTTGAGCGAATTCCACAGACCAATCATCCTGCTTCTGCCGCGCTTTGTGTTCTGAACTGCTTTCTTCTCCGGGGGACGTTGCCACTTTGATTTCCTATGGCCAACCGCTTAAGACAATTTGATCTTCTCGAGCGTCCAAGGATCGGAAGAATCGCTAGGGAGGATTACTATGCTGAACGGCAAAAGCGTTGGGTATGGATCTTCCCCAAGATCGATAAGCATTCTACATTAAACCAGATTGTTGACCTCGACAGTTTCTGCACCATACTTTTCCCTCACAGCATCAAAAAGCAAGGAGTGGCAAAAGCGATAATTCAGATCCTAGTTGAAGAGAAACGCGCGATGTACCTGAGAGATTTGCACCATAAAGTATTGGAACGAATCAAGGTCAGCGCTCAGACCCTTAGTGACACCTACAAGGCGATGCTCAGAAGCGGTCTCCTTGAGAAGAAATATAGGAATGAACCGACAAAACTCAGTGTTCAATTCGCAAATCGACTAAGGGATCTTGCCTCATACTGGGATAATTACTTGGTCGCGAAACAAGCGAACTAGGCTCTCCAGTTTTCTGGAGGGTCTCATGATGCTCCAATTTTTTGGATTAGGCTGTGTACCTCGTGTCTCCCTTGCTCGGTTGAGGGGGTCCGACTTGTGGCTGCGGAATCGGCGGTAAGGGCGGTGGAATATTCAGGCTTCTCGAAATCAAAATTGCGTCTGCAATTGCTGCGTTTGAGACTGCTTGTACTAGTTGAACGGGAGGCGGTTTCTGCGCCTTATGATCCTCAATGATCTTCTTCGTGTCCTCGCTCTCACCAGTAATTCTCGCTTTTCCCTTGATGCTAATTTGTGCAATTGAAGGGGTGAAACTTATTGTGAAAAGGAAGGGAGCATCAAGTCCGCCATCCGGACGTTGGTCGATGTCCAGCATGTTTATGTTGACCCCAATCTGGACCTGGGTAGGCATTGGTCTATCGATCTCCCAGAAACGTTCTGCCGACATACTCGTCACAAAAACGGTAACATGTATCAAGGTTCGAGCACGACAAATTTCATCCGGACTGTCATTTCCTCTTTAAACATTGTCACCGGAAGGCCGTAGAACGTGTCACACACGCTGTCAAAATTGACTGGTTGATGCCTGTAACTACTATACGTACTTTCCGTCAGAAAATGAATCCGAATTTGAACCCGAAGTGGTAGCAAGTGAAAGAAGCCGTAGCAAGTTTCGTCGTAACGAAAAAAAGAATGCAGAACGGGCGAATTTACGAGTCGCCGCGAATTTACCTGCCCACGAAGCTGACAACGGACTCGAACTTTCCGTTCGCGAAAGGTTCATTGAAGCTGTACGTGAGAGTCGCCGGTAAGAGGCTAGTACTCGAACGGGCGCCTACTGCAATTCTAAGGCGGTTTGGGCGATTTCCCATTCGTCATCGCCGCGCCAAGTTGCGCAAGCGTTGACACTACACTGAAAAGTGCAGGCGGAAAGTGAAGTTCGGCATCGGTTCCGCCCGAATTATTGAAATTCTGCCGATCTGTGAAATGTCCGCGACATGCGTGCCACCGCAAGGAATCGGGGCACACCCAGTTATCGTCACAGTCCTGATCTCATCGAGTTCAGGAAGTCTTTCAAAATTCGGCGCTGCTCGAAGAAGCGCTCTTCCTTGCTCTACTGTTAAGTAATCTATTTTCACATCTCCTCCCTGCGAAACCATCCTATTTGCGTGAGTCTCAACTCGACGCAGTACGTCTTCGTTGGGGACATTTCCGGCGTAACCAACGTAACAGGGTTCGTCCAGCCAAGAGTCTGTAGTTTCAACTCGTCTCGAGGTTTCTAATGCCAAGCAGTGGTCGAGCAAGTGAGCTGCGGTATGCCTCCGCATAACCAACTGCCTGAACGGCCAGTCTATCACGCATGTCGCTGGACCAATCAGGGGCTCTCCGCTAATGATCTTCGCCCAATGGATAACGACACCCTGGTAGTAAAGTGCCTTCTTTACGTTAAGTTCAAAATTGGTGGAGCATATGTTGCCCCGGTCGGATGGCTGTCCGCCTCCTTTCGGGTGAAAAATTGTCCGGTCAAGAATGAGATACACATGGGTGCCTTTTTCAGGGACGATCTTGATGATCTGAGCCTCGTCATGACTCTTATCCATCTCCCTCAAGTAGGTGAGGTCGGTCCTCTTGAGTCCCGACGCTATATCCTTAAGGTTCAAGTTGGGCGCCCAAACTGGTAACGTGCTTCGGTCATGAGACTTTTAAGGAAACGTTAGGTATAGGCCGACGTTGATAGGCCGTGAATTCGAAACAGGTCGTTGCGGCGCTTTCCGTGGTCCTCTTGCTAATCATTCTGATATACCCTGCCGTCTCAACTGGCAATATTGCAGTATCTATAGGTGGGCTGAAGATCGATAATGCAGATCATGTCTACGTTACAATTTACGGAGTATGGGTTCACGAGAGGGGCCAGTCAAGTTCGACCGGATGGAAGTCAGTGTCCAACCAATCACAAACCGTAGACTTAATCTCCCTTGAGAATTCGACAAAGCCGCTAGTCACAAGTAAGGTTTCTGTAGCACGTTATGATTCTGTCCGCCTCAGTCTATCGAACGTTACCTGGGTGTTCAACAAGACAACTACCAACTTGTTAACCGCTTCGTCTAATTTGGATGCGAATATCGAATTCACACTGGTGGCCGGCAAACCGCTAACCATCACCATCCTTCTGGGGGGTCAGCAAGAAGTGATTGGGACTTCGAAGTTTTTCCAGACCACCATGAACGTAACGGTAACCGAAGTCTCTTAATGCTGACAATGCCAACTCAAAAATAGTGAGCGTACGGCTAGAGTGTGGGGATTAAACATTGGCAGTCGCTGGAAGAGATCAAATCACCAAACTGATCTCAGCTTACAAATGCATACATCCATTTGATTACGCACTTCTGGACGGTGATGGCTACGTCCTTACTGTGCGGGATGAAACGACTCTCCATTATCTTGAGCATCGAAACGTCGTATCATACGAAGTAGTGTTCACACCTCCAAACTATGTTTCACATCTGACCGCGAAAAGTAAGTATGGGAGAATGGGCCTCTCTTTCCTGAACGCTGCCAAAGTCCACAGCGGCTTTGTGGGGCGGCTTGCGTTGGAACTTGTCAACTTGAACAACACGCGGCAGACTATAACCATCAAACGCGGTGACCCCTTGATGCATATCGAATACATTTCAAGGGAAGGCGAACCGTCTCCCTATCGCGGCGACTACATGTTCCAATACATGAGTGACGATGAAATTGCGTTATATTCAGGGATACTGAAGGAACATTTCAAGGGGATTTTTGATTCCGCTGAACTAGAAAAGATGGCGAAGGAAAGAATTCGAGGCTGAAAACTACCATCGCCCTAACTTGATGCTCTTCCTCTTCGCTCTATACGACAACTGCGCAATAATGGCGAGAACTACTGCCAAGACAATTAAACCAGCCATAGCCCATTCCTTCTGGCCAGTGCCCACGTCCAGAAGCAGATTATCCCCTTGGGCTCGTGCTATCCCTTGAACAGTAATTTCAGCCTCGTACCCATAACGAGCGAAAAAGGTCGTGGTCACATTCAACCTTTCAACGCCGATTGAGATGTCGAGAAGTTGAGGAGGAGCATACCGCCATGTTGTCGTGTTATTGTTCAATGTATACGTACGTGTCCAATCTTCAACGGGGACGGTTAGAGCCCTGAAATCGAAAACCGTAAAATTCCCCAGATAGTTCATCGCCACCGGTCCGCTAACGCTTGTACTGTTAACAAAAAAATTTACGCCAGTAATTGTTGAGTTTCGTCGACCCACGAATCGGCTGGCGTTTGAGTAGAATGCTGCAACGGGCCTGAGGTATTGCTCTCCTACAGTATTGTAGCTGAGATTGCCAGCGCGAAGGTTTGAAGAGATGTCGAAATTCTTCCATGTCATATTAGCCGATAGTAAGTCCCCATTTCGCACTGAAACACCTGAGACTGTCATTGTTGCGCTAACGTTCAGCCACTGCTCAGCCGAGTCAAGGTTCAACATCAAGCCGGCTGGGGCGGCACCAGGATACGCGTCCGTCAAAGCTTTTGTGAAGGCAGATGATAGGTCGTCGTTCGAGGCCATGCTCAACATGTTTGACTGGACCGGTAGCTGCGTTATATTCTGCTGAAGTGAAAGTAAGAGCCTTGCCTGCACTTGCTGGTTCTGGATGGTTATCGTAACATCAGACGCATAGGCTGGGACAAGGAATAGGGAAGCCATTATTACGAATAAAATTAAGATTGCCGCGGCCCGCAATATTCAGCACTGCTCGTCATTGTTATGTTGTAGCGCAATCACAAGGCGCTTACTATTTAAAGTTCAAACAGAGGCATCAGTGGTGGGCCATGAAATCCTTTCCGAGCAGTTCTCGTGCTACAATTATCTTCATTATTTCCGTAGATCCTTCTGCCAGCATATATGAGCGGACGCCGCGTAGGCCCATCTCGATCGGGCAATCTAACGTGTAGCCGAAGGCCCCATACCATTGTAGCACGTCATTTATCGTTTCGAATGCAACCACTGGTGCCAACATTTTTGCTTCCGCAATTGTCCTGCTGACTTCAAATCGATCGATTGCTTGATTCCGTTGCTCCTGTTCGTACATCCAAAGTGCCTTGTAAGCAAGTAACCGTACTGCGTCAACCCGTGCGTAATCTTCTGCAAGTTTGAATTGCACACCCTCGTATCGGCCGATTGGTTGGGTAAACGCTTTGCGTTGCTTTATGTACTCAACGCCTGCTTCGAGCGATGCTTGGGCTGCTCCCATGCAGACCACGGCTATTATTGCACGAGCATAATCAAACCCTTCCATTGCGTAGTAGAATCCCTTGTTCTCTTCGCCTAGCATATACTCAGCAGGGACGTGAACATCCTTCATTAGGAAGCCTCCAGCTGACATGCCTCTCCTTCCCATTTCCTCCAAGTAGCTCGGCGTGAGACCTTTTGTGTTATTGAACGGCACATAGAAGAACGACATTCCCCTAGTTCCCTTTGCGGGATCCGTTTTAGCCAGTACCAGGTATCCACTCTTGTCCGGCATCTGCTCTGCAGCCTCGCGAATGCCGCTAATGTACATCTTCTCACCGTTCAAAACGTACTCGTTACCCACTCGCTTCGCGGTCGTAGTCATGTTGGCTAAGTCTGACCCCACTCCTGCTTCAGTTGTGGCGATGCCGAGAAAACCTCGTCCTGCAGCAATCCTCGGTAGCCTTTCTTTCTTCAAACTTGCTGAACCGTACTTTGTTAAGACGTGGCTCCAAGAAACGGGGACCAAGTACAACACGGCTGTCGCGCAACTTAGGTCAGCGCGGCCTATCTCTTCCCCTGCGATACCTGCTGAAACAGCATCCGCATCGGAACCACCGTACTCACGAGGAATCGAGAGCCCAAACAGACCCATCTTACCAAGCCCTTGAATTATCGAATCTGGCATGTGGGCGTTACGTTCCATCTCTCTGGAGTGTGGCGCAATTTCTCTACGACAAAATTCCCTGACGGTTTTCCGGAATAACTCGTGCTCCGGGCTGAAGTTAAAATCCACCGCATGTACCTCTGTTTTACAGGGAGCGGCTAGGAGGAATATGGAGCCTTAGTTCATAGAATAGCGAGATTAGTGTCGGTGGTTCTTGTGAGGTAAAGAAAATTGTACCAGGTAAGTGTCCTTCTGGCCGCAAGAAATAGGGCTAGTTTTTTAGCGAACTTTTGTTCCAGCTGGAACATCAGCCTCCACCGTCGCCCAAATTGGTTTACCTTGCAAATCTGCTGCTAGTAACATGGCTTCGGATTTTATGCCAGCTATAGTTTTTGGCTCCATGTTGGTTAGAACGATGACTTGCTTTCCGATGAAGCTGCTTGGTTCGTAGAACTCGGCTCCGCCTGCAATTGCCTGTGCAACGATGCCCCCTATGTCCACCTGCACTTTCAGAATTTTCTTCATCCCGGGGATTCTTTCCGCGGCAGTAATCTTTCCGACTTTCAAGACTAGTTTCTCGAAGTCTTCGAATGATACGCTCATATGTCTAGGCCTTTGTGAAGCTTTGATATCTCTATTTGTCTCTGAATGTACGTATTAATTCTTCAGCAACGATGGTGCTCTCCAATCGTTGGGATTCCAATGTCTGGGCACCAACATGCGATGTGCAAACGACATTGGGTAGCAGGACTAATTCCTTTTCCCACCCATCACCCGGAGGCTCCTTGTGAAACACATCTAATCCGGCACCTCCAAGATTTCCTGATTTAAGTGCTGCAAGCAGAGATTGCCCTTCAACAATATCTGCTCGGGAAGTGTTGATCAGTATGGATCCCTTCTTCATGCTGCTAATTGCGTTTTGGCCAATTAGATGATGCGTCGATGGTAGGTAGGGGACGTGGATGGAGACAATGTCGGATTCTGAGAGGAGCTCTGACAGTTGACTGACCGCGCGAAAACCCACTTGACGCGCTTTCTCGGTAACGTCGATCACATCGTAACCAATCGCCTTGGCGCCGAACCCTTCCACCGCAATCCGGGCCACTTCTAGGCCTATCCGGCCGGCTGCGCCGACCACTCCGACCGTTTGCGATTTCAACTCGGAGCCGATCAACTCCCCTTTAGCCCACCGCCCTTCTTTCATCGCTCGGTCGGCAAATGATATCTTGCGAAGCACCGCCAGCATAAGAGCAATTGCCAATTCCGCCACGCTCGTTGTAGGTGCTGTCGGTGTCGAAATCACTTGGATCGATTTCTTTTTGGCCGTCTCCAGGTCGATATTATCCAATCCCACTCCGGAGCGCGCAACCGCTCTCAGCTTAATACCGGCATCGAGAACTGTACTCGTAATCTTAGTTCGGCCGCGAACAATCACAGCGTCAAATTCGCCTATTTTCTTCTCCAATTGATCAGGCGTCAGGTTAGGGACCTCCTCAACAGTAAAACCGGCCTTCTTCAGCATGGCAAGACCGTCTTGAGCAATGGGGTCGCAGACGAGTACTTTTGGCATCTGAAATCGAAAGGGATTCATGTTGAACACTAATATGAGCTTCTATGAAAGGCGCCAAAAGTCCCTATACCTCTCTATATGGCAAACGCGGTGGTAATTAGGTCAACCCGAGACGGATCTCAACGATGAATTAATCAATCGGATTTCACCCTTACCCTATGGCCCATGTTATCCGAAACCGACGGATTAATCGCTAAAATTCTGAAACTAAAGACCATTGGCGTTGTTGGCTTATCGAAAGACCCATCGAGGCCAAGCAACGATGTTGCCAGCTACTTGAAGTCTCATGGTTACAGGATTGTGCCCGTCAATCCTATGGTGGACGAGGTTCTTGGCGAACGATCATACAAGTCGTTACTCGACCTTCCGGAACAACTGAAACACGAGATTGATGTTGTCGACATATTCAGGCGCACCGATGATGTGCCACCGATAGTAGATGAAGCGATTCAGCTGCACAAGAGCTTTGGCAGACCAAAAGCCATGTGGATGCAGCTGGGGATTGTGAACGAGGAGGCCGCCTCAAAGGCGAAAGAAGCGGGCCTGAGTGTGGTCATGGATCGCTGTATGAAGATCGAGCACGTACGGCTCGCTGAATTGCTCTCCTAAGTCGATTCGGTTGCACCTGTTCCCTACTTGACATGGTTCTTGACGCACGCCGCTTGTTACCCAAAGATCCAAGAAGTTCTGTGAGGTAGGCGTCGGAGCGAAATGCCGTTACCCGAGCAGTTTTGTGAATCAAAAATCGGTTTCAGGTAATTTGAAGGGAACTTTTTATTCAATGCCATGGGATGAATCTGTTGATTGCAGATGAAGCCTTCAATGCGGCCTTTCTTACGGAAGGGAAAAGGAATCCTACTAGCTTATGACCAAGGTCTGGAGCACGGGCCATCAAAAGACTTCAACGAGAAAAGTGTCGATCCCGCTTACATTCTAGAGATTGCTGAGAAAGGGAAGTTCACAGGCCTCATATTCCAAAAAGGGGTCGCTGAGAAGTATTACGATGGAAAGGTACCCCTCGTTATCAAGGTCAACGGCAAAACAAGTCTACCGAAAGGAGAACCTATAGCGAGTCAGATCTGCAGTGTCAAGCAGGCAAGAGCTCTAGGCGCCAAAGCCGTAGGGTACACAATTTACTTGGGAAGCGCCCACGAGAATCTCATGCTAAGTGAGTTTGGAAGGATTCAACAGGAGGCGCACGAATTGGGCCTAGCTGCAATTGCATGGATCTACCCGAGGGGCGAAGCAGTGACTAACGACACAGCACCTGAGATCGTAGCATATGCGGCAAGAGCTGGCCTAGAAGTCGGCGCTGACGCCGTGAAGATCAAATACACAGGTAATTCCGATGCCTTCAGGTGGGCCGTGAGATCGGCTGGCGCGGCAAGAGTCTTCATGTCGGGAGGGCCAAAAGCTCCAACTGATGAAGCCTTTTTGACGCAAGTCAAGGGTGCTATTGATGCAGGCGCCTCCGGTCTGGCGGTCGGGAGAAATGTCTGGCAACACGAACGCCCTCTAGAAATGGCGGCAGCATTAAGAGAGATAATACTTAACGGCCAAAGCGTCGAGACAGCACTTGGGAAACTTGCCCGGTAGCCACGCGATGCCCCGAACGAGCATTGGTGAAGTACTGCATAGTGAGGACCGAAGCCTTCGCAAACTTGTCCTTCTTCTTGCTGAGCTCAGCCTGTCAATTGCCACACAAATCCCAAAGAGCTTAGGCGGAACCGATCAATACAATGTATACGGCGAGAAACAAGCAGAAATCGACGTCCGGACAAACGACCTAATTACGAAGAAGCTGGCCAAAAGCCACTTAGTGAAGCAGGTCGCATCCGAAGAGATCCCGCAACCACTAAGTTTCAAACAGGGCGAGTTTTCCGTAACGCTGGATCCACTCGACGGTTCCTCGAACATTATAAGCAACAACCTGATGGGAACTATCGTCGGAGTTTATCGCGAGACTAGTCTGCCAGCGAAGGGCAGAGATCAAATCGCGGCAATGTACTTCCTTTATGGACCATACACGCAGGCAGTCGTCGCACTCAAAGACGGTGTCTACATCTTCGCGCCTTCCGGAAAAGCGTCCGTATCCAAGCGATACTTTTCTAACGGAAAACCCCATACACTTCCGGAGAAGGGAAGCGTCTACGGAATCGGAGGCCTAAAGCAAAAATGGACGCCCAAAGTTCAGGAATTCGTTCAATCGCTCGAAAAGAGGGCGCTGAAACTCCGGTACGGCGGGTCATTCGTGGGTGATTTCAATCAGGTACTCTACTACGGCGGAGTCTTTGCTTATCCTGAACTCGTCGACACACCTAACGGCAAACTAAGGCTGCAGTTCGAATCGAATCCAGTTGCTTTCATAACTGAAAAGGCTGGCGGCAAAGGAAGCACTGGCACAGCATCTATCCTTGATGTTGAACCAACAAGCAATGACCAAAGAGTTCCAACATACGTAGGTAATCGTGATCTAATTAACGAATTCGAACAGTCAATGAAAACGTAGAGATTAATCGCTCTCTCCCGACTAGACTTGAACCAAGTGAATAATGTGCCTCATCAGGCCATTATCCAACGATGCCGCTGCAATACTCTCGAGCTCTTCATATTGTACCACCCTCTCCAGGTTGACTCCCAAAGTTTCTTACATGTGCCCTGCCATTAGGCAAGTGACATAGCATGGCAACTCAGATCGAACCTTTCTTGCTGGTCAACTTCAAGACCTATCTTGAGGCGACCGGGAAGAAAGCGATTGAACTCGCGCTCAAATTGGAAAAAGTCGGAGCAGAGACGGGCGTTAAAGTGGGGGTGGCCCCTCAATTTTGTGACATCGAGCAGGTTGCAGCCAATGTTGAGATGCCTGTCTTCGCCCAGCACATAGACCCAATATCACCCGGTGCTTTCACTGGCCACGTACTCGCAGAGTCTGTTAGTGCGGCAGGGGCGTCAGGAACGCTCATCAATCATTCTGAAAGAAACTTGAAACTTCCAGAAATCGAGAAATCAATTGAACACGCTCGAGATGTTGGGTTGGCAACGGTGGTTTGCGCTGGAACTGCTAGGTTGGGTGCTGCAGTCGCGCTTTTGGAACCGGATATGGTGGCCATCGAGCCACCCGAACTGATTGGATCAGGACGTGCTGTTTCAAAAGAGAGACCTGAGATTATCATCGAATCCGTCAGGAGAATCCGCACCGTGAATGGCCAAGTCAAGATCTTGTGCGGTGCTGGAATAACGACGGGGGAAGATGTTCACGCGGCGTTGAAGCTTGGGACACAGGGAGTTCTAGTTGCAAGTGGCATAGTTAAGGCACCTGCACCAGAACGTGTGTTGCGAGAATTCTGCGAGGCCGTTCAGAAGTACTCTTAGAGGTTGACTCCCAAGGGTGTTTGATCCCTGACTAGCATTCATAGCTAGCATTTATAACGGGTACCGCACTCTTTCGCGCAAAAACAGATTCGTGGAGCCGGATGAACGACTTCCAAACACTGCTAGATGAAAAGCGGGCTTTCGTCAATAAGCGACTCGACGAACTGCTCTCAACTGGTTTTGAGCAAAGCGAAGCAAACGAGCTTGTGAAGTATACCTTTAGAACCGGCGGCAAAAGGCTCCGACCAATATTGGTCTTATTGGCTTCCGAGAGTGTCGGCGGAAAGATGGAACATGCCCTCGACGCCGCTGTCGCGATGGAATTTCTCCATGCGGCATCGTTGATTTTTGATGACCTTATCGATAAACACAGGCTGCGGCGGAGTCTTCCCACGACCCAGCATGCCTACGCTGATGATAAGGCGATTAGCTCTGGGCTCTTTCTCGCATCCAAAGGCGTTCAAATTCTCTCTGAGTACAAGGAACCAAGGATTACCCGGCTCGTGGGTTGGGGACTTGTTGACCTTAGCAAGGGAGAAATCTTAGATACTCTAACGGAGCTTGCAATTGACATCGACCATTACCTAAACATCGCTGACCTCAAGACAGGTTCACTATTCAGCGCTGCTGCTGGGATTGGCGGAGTTCTTGGTGGTGCGAATGCGGACGAGGTTAACTGCTTGTATAATTACGGTAGAGCTGTGGGAATAGCCTTCCAGATCAAAGATGACATTCTCGACCAATCGGGCGATCCGGAGAGGCAAGAGCGCGTAAATCTAGTAGTCATGCACTATCTGGACGAAGCGACGAAGCGTGAACGAGTAAGCAACCTTCTAGAGGACAAGGAGTCCGACAAGGTTGCGATTGCGGCACTGTACGAAAAGGCTATGCAATTTGCCCTAAACAAATCACGTGAACAGGTCGATAAGGCAAAGAAGGAATTAAGGGGACTTCGCGATCCGGGCAAGAGTAAGCAACTGGAAGATTTCGCTGATTACTCGCTTGAGAGATCTTTCTAACCTTTGCTTATGCTTCGGTCAGGTAGTCGGTTCCGCATGAACTGCATTTCCATTTCCACAAAACTTTGCCTTCCTTGAAGACCAATTCAGACTGTGCGGGAACCTGTTTCATGCATTTGGCACACCAGAAATGCGTAGTTCCTGCAGAATGCCAAGCCATTTTCCCATTCCTTCGTGTCGTTGTGTTTCAGACAGGTCTCTGGTGGTCGAAGATTGGAGACGGCGAGTAATAATTCTGGTTGCTTAAGAAAATACCTACGCTGAAATCAGTTGCGCGAGCGCGATTCTGCGCAGAGTATTAGCATTATTTATATTCGGTTGGTTTAGTCAGGAACCCGTTTACCTCTCGTGCTTGTGCTAACAATGGCGTTAAACCCCTGGCTGGCAATTATCATATGGGCCGTCCTCATCCTTCTCCTCACTGGCCCCTTGTTGACATTGCCAATGTTTTGGTCCCGTCGAAAGCCTGACCCTTTCCGGGATATGCCGTTCGAATCAGGGCAGGTTCCGCAAGGTGAGGCGAGAACTCGATTGGTCATGCAGTACTATCCATACTTGCTAATGTTCGTTGTTTTTGACGTCGTCGGGATGTTCCTGTTTGCATGGGGAATGAGCTACAGGGTGATCCCTCTCAATGCTTCGTTTCTCGTGCTACTCTTTCTGTTTCTGCTAGCGGCGCCCTTAGGCTATTCGCTCCGCCTGGCTCTTCACAGGGAGAATTGGTAACTTGGTAAATTTCCCTACTACACCTGCCGACCTTATCCCCTTCATTATCGCCGTAATCACATCGCATACCTTCATCACAATCGTCTTCTTTCCAGGCTTCATACACCTGATGTTAGTTGTCATGTTCCTGACCTGGTATGAACGAAAAGTCTTGGCGAGAATTCAACTCAGGATCGGCCCTCTATACGCCGGCGGGCCAGGAGGAATACTGCAGCCGATTGCAGACGGAGTGAAGTTGATCTTCAAGGAAGTCATGATCCCGTACAAAGCGAACAAGCCTCTTTTCATTTGGATGCCACTCGCGTTGGTCTTCTCTGCCGCGGTACCGTTCGCAGTGATCCCCTTTGGGCAACATTGGGTAATCGCGAACTTGGATGTAGGATTGGTGTTTGTCTTCGCGATGACCTCGCTATTTCCTAGTATGATTCTGATTTTTGCGTGGGCGAGCAATAGCAAGTACCCATTCTTGGGCGGCTTGCGTTCACTATTTCAACAAGTCGCCTATGAGATTCCGATGTGGATCTCTGCCCTTAGCGTTGTCATGTTAGCAGGTTCACTTAGCTTGGTTGACATAGTCAACGCTCAACAGAAAATCTGGTTCGTCGTTCCCGCGTTTCTATCCTTCGTCGTTTTCTTCATAGCTGCCATGGCTGAGCTCGAAAGGTTACCATTCGATCTGCCGGAAGCGGAGCCTGAACTCGTAGCCGGGTGGTACACAGAATCGAGCGGAGCAATTTTCATGGTGTTATTCTTGGCGCTCTACATGAAACTGTATTTGATGTCTTCTCTCATCACTGTCCTCTTTCTTGGTGGTTGGTGGGGGCCTGCGTTCCTTCCCCAACCGGTCTGGTTCATATTGAAGACCTTACTCGTTGCAACCTTCATAATCATACCACGTGGAGTCTACCCGAGGATTAGGGTTGACATGCTCATCAGAATTGGGTGGACGCGGTTGCTCATCATCGCCATAGCTAACGTCTTCCTGACCGTCCTCATTCTAAACTCAGGAATACTGTCTACGTGGGGGCTTTGAACTAGTGGACTTGGGCATTCCACCAGACGTTCCTTTCATCATACTTGCCACAGTAACCGTCGTTGCAGCGATTATGGCTCTTCAAGCAAAAGAGCTCATCTACGGAGCCATCTCACTCGCGATCAGTTTCATCGGGGTTGCAGGTTTCTTCGTTTTTCTGGACGCACCTTACCTCGCGATGCTTCAAATCGCGGTTTACGTTGGCGCCGTCGTGGTTCTAATTCTCTTTACAATCATGCTTGTACGACGCGAAGTTGCGGGAGAGACAGCAGAGCGTGAAGAAGGCGGTGAGGGGTCGATGGGCCTGTGGATCGCAGGTCTACTCGCGGTCTCAATCGCTGGCGTCGCGGCCCTAGCAGGTCCTAACCTCCCGGAAACTGCTCCACCGGCCAATTTGCCGGTTTCCGAATTGGGGCCTGTGCTTGCCATAAGCTACCCCGTTCCGCTCCTCATACTTGCATTACTCCTGTCCGCAGCACTTCTCGGAGCACTGGTCTTAGCAAAGTTGGAGGAGCAGTAAATGGTCGCCTTAACTAGTTACCTCATAGTCTCAGCTGCGCTACTCGGAATTGGTGTCTATGGGCTTAGCGTGAAGAAGAATGCGATGCGCCTCCTGTTCGCTATAGAAATCATCGTTAACGCAGCTAACCTGAACTTCGCAGCATTCACACGGTACATGAGTCCGCCCCAGGTATCCGGCCAGGTCATCGTATTCTATTCTATCGCAGCTGCCGCCATGGAGGCGGCGGTCGGTCTAGCCCTCATTCTCGTCGCTTTCAGACTTAACGGCAGCATAGACGTTAGGAAACTGAACAAACTGAAGGGATGAACCTCATTGTACATGCAGCTCCTCCAAATTCTTCTAGTCCCACTTCTTTTCGTTTTCATCACTTATGCAGCCGGCATTAGATGGGGAGCGAAAGCGGGTTGGCTCTCCTTCGCAGCGCTTGCCTACTCGACCTTCTTGACCCTTCTCGCGGGCTCGCAGGGTGGGGTTCAAGAATACTATAACTGGAGTCCCATCGGGCTATTCGGCTTCAACGCCGACGGATTGAGTGTCCCAATTCTCTTCACAATCGCACTACTGTGCACCTTGATGTCCATCTACTCAATGCCATACATGCAGCACATCATTGGCGACGATAAGAAACAGTTCGGCCTCTTCTACGCGCTCTTCACATTATATTCAGTGGGAATGATGGGAGCAGTACTGGCAACGAACCTCATAGAATTCTACCTGTTCTTCGAGCTTATGCTCATACCATCTTACTTCTTAATAGCGAAATGGGGGTACGGCGACAGGGATAGAATCTCCTTCATGTACTTCATGTGGACGCATATTGGCGCATTGTCTTTCCTGGCGGGAATCCTCTCTGTTGGGTATCTGAGCGGATTTCAATTCGACCTAGCAAAAATTGTAGCCTCAGCTATCCCAGCGAATCTTCGGATTTGGATTGTCAGTTTAATGGTTGTGGGACTCTTGGTCAAGATGGCTGCATTTGGGTTGCACATTTGGTTGCCCCACGCCCACGCAGAAGCTCCGACGCCTGTCAGCGCTCTCCTATCACCGGCAATGATTGGAATAGGCGGTTACGCGATCGTACGGCTTGTCATGACAATTCTGCCTACCGCATTCTTTGAAATCTCCACAGCTCTCGCAATCTGGGCTGTAGTTACGATGTTTTATGGCGGAGCCATGGCGCTGGTGCAAGACGACATTAAGCGACTGCTGGCCTATTCGAGTATAAGTCAAATGGGATACATTCTGCTCGGCATTTCATCGGTTCAAGCTCTGGGAGTATCGGGTAGCATGTTTCAATATGTCACCCATGGGCTTGGAAAGGGAATTCTCTTCATGGTGGCCGGCACGATAATCATGCAGGCTCATGGCCTGCGGAGCATTCGTAAAATGGGCGGGCTCGCCTCGAAGATGCCTATCACAACCACCGCTGCAATAATCGGTTTCCTCACGATAATGGGCATCCCGCCAACAACTGGCTTTATTTCTGAATTCTTAATTTTTGCGGGGAGCTTCAACGAAGCATTCGCGTTAAACTCGATGTTGCGGATTGGGCTTTCGTTCTTGGGTGTGGCCTCGACAGCGCTAACTGCAGGCTACTCACTTTGGGCTGTGAAGCGAATTTTCTTTGGCAAATTGCCTGATGAGTTGAGCAGTGTCACCGAGGCACCCTGGACCGTTACCGGGCCGCTTCTTGTACTCGCCGCAATCTCACTCGTCCTCGGCGTGTACCCAGACCTCGTTGAGAAACTGCTCTTACCTGTCGTGAAAATGGTCTTGGGAGGTTAGAACGTGTACGAAATTTTTGGTTGGCTGACTTGGATACTTCCATTCGTTGGCGCGCTCCTAACCCCAGTAATGGCACGTATCCACCCCAAGGTCAGAGACTTCAGTTCAGTCGCATTCGCATTGCTCGGGGCAATCTCGGCGGCACTTTTGATTCCCTCAGTCATGTCTGGGTCGGTGCAAGATGTTCAAATTAATTGGATAACGAGCTTGAACATCAAAGCAGGAGTCCTTCTTGATCCACTTAGCATAATCATAGCGAACGTTGTCGCGTGGGTTAGCTTTCTGATAATGGTCTACAGCCTCGCCTACATGAAAGGCGACGACGGCTTGACCCGATATTGGTTCTTCATGAACTTCTTCATAGGCAGCATGTTACTTCTCGTAATGTCCGACAACCTTCTTCAGCTCTTTTTCGGGTGGGAAGGGGTAGGGCTCTGCTCGTACGCCCTCATAGGACACTGGTACAAGGACCCACTTGACAAATGGGTGGGAACCATAGGGGACAAATCGCTGAAGGTACCGATGGCCTACTCACCAAGCCATGCAGGGATGAAGGCTCTTATTGTAACAAGAATCGGGGACATCGGCCTTCTGATTGCAATTTTCATGATCTATAGCTACTCGGGCACTTTGAACTTCGTCGCCCTATCCCAGAATGTCTCTTGGGCTCTACCACTAAGCCGAGTAGGCTTGCTGATTCCCGTGGCCCTGCTCTTCTTCTGGGGGCCAATCGGTAAGTCGGCGCAGTTCCCTCTTCATGAATGGCTTCCGGACGCGATGGCAGGCCCGACCTCGGTTTCGGCACTCATTCATGCGGCAACCATGGTCACGGCGGGTGTTTATTTGGCTGGAAGGGCGGGTCCAATGTTCTATAACTCAGTTTTGCAATACGGTCAGCCCACGTTCTTCTTTGAGGCAGTTGCCTGGGTTGGCGCCTTCACATGTTTCATGGCGGCAACTCAAGCAGTGGTATCAAAGGAATTGAAGAAGCTCCTCGCATACTCCACAATCTCCCAAATTGGCTACATGATGCTAGGGATTGGGGCGGGGGGCCTGGCATCAGAATTTGTTACAGGGCTAACCGCTGGAGTCTTCCATCTTATGACCCACGCGCTCTTCAAAGCCGCCGCATTTCTGGCAGCGGGAGCAATACTTCACGCCGTGGAATCAAGGTACATGTATGATATGGGCGGGCTACGCAAATCGATGAAAATCACCTTTGCTTCAATGGTAATTGCCTTGCTTGCACTTTCGGGAGTGCCCCCGCTGAGCGGATTCTGGAGCAAAGACGCAGTAATCGCAGTAACCGTCTTGACCGGGCAAATACCGCTAATGCTACTGGCGTGGGGTACCGTAGCGCTAACTTTCCTGTATAGCCTGAAAGTAATCGGGTTAGTCTTCATGGCGCCAAAGAGTGAGAATGTCAAAAAGCTGGAGGAAGAGGGGCATCAGATTCATGAGGCGCCGAAGTTAATGTGGGTCCCATACCTAATTCTAGCGCTTGCAACTGTTGCTATCGGTTTGGCTGGGCCTTTCGTGGAATCCGCATTTACCCACGCCCTAGCCCTAACGACGACTCCCTTGGCGGCTCCGGGCCCTCCGCTTAACCCTGCTGTTGAACAGACCGCCGCAATAACAGCAACCATCGGATCCCTAATCATGCTCGCCATAGGTGGGACGTTTGGTTACCTAATCTATATTTCAGGCCGGCTGAAGCCCTCAGCGATTGTGGGTGAGACGGGTTTCGGGCGCACGATCTATAACTTCCTCTGGAACCGTTGGTACATCAATCCGTTATACTACCGCGTGTTCGTTTACGGAACCATCTCAGTTGCAACAGCCGTGAAGAATACGATTGAGACCGGGTTCTTCGACAAGATCAGCGGCGCTGTGGCCCTGGCTTCCATCGACGTATCCAGAGGCGGACAGGGAATTGACCTAGGTTTCATTGACGGTTATATCAACGGAATTGCTTTGACGGGCCGAAAGTTCTCCTCCGCGCTGAGAAGACTCCAAACCGGAATACCGCAAGAGTATGTAGCAGTCTTCGCCCTCGGATTATTCGCGTTAGTTGTGGCGATCCTGTTCTTCTTAACATGAGGGCGAAAGCTTGTACTTACTCTCTCTACTAATCTTCATGCCCTTCATCGGCGCAATTGTCGTATATCTAGCTGGATATATGGGGGATAAAGTCTCCAAAGTCCTGACGATTCTGATTTCCGCTGCTACCATTGCATTGGTGCTATTCATCTTCATAACATTCGATTGGAGCAAGCCAGGATTCCAACTTGTTGAAACCTACGATTGGGCGCCGAGTTTCGGCCTGACGTACGTTGTGGGAATAGACGGCATCAGTCTACCCCTCTTGATAATCTCAACTCTCCTGACGACCTTGTCCGCTGCTGGGTCGTGGGAGCAGATCACTTCAAAGGTGAAAGAGTACAACGCATTACTCCTCCTCTTTGAAGGCGCAATAATCGGGGTGTTTACGTCCCTGAACCTTGTCGCCTTTTACGTATTCTGGGAACTTGTCCTAATCCCGATGTTCTTCTTCATCGGCGTGTGGGGCGGGCCACGCAAGAAGTATGCCGCAATGAAATTCCTCATAATGACACATGTGGGAAGCATTTTGCTACTCCTGAGCTTCATAGCACTCTATGTTGTTTCAACCCCCCACACTTTCAACTTCATGGATCTGATGAATCTGCATCTTCCTCTAGCTCTACAGATCCTGATTTCGCTTGGCTTTTTCATTGGGTTCGGTGTCAAGCTTCCGATAGTTCCGTTTCACACTTGGTTACCTGACGCCCACGTTGAGGCCCCTGCCCCAATTAGTGTCCTACTCGCAGGTTTGCTCCTGAAAATGGGCGCGTATGGTTTCATCCGGATGAACCTCTTCCTTATGCCCGAAGCCTCCAAGTTCCTCGCTCCAGTCTTCATTGGTTTCGGACTCCTCACGATGTTCTATGGGGCTATCGTAGCGCTGGTTCAGCAGGACTTCAAGCGAATGGTCGCTTTCACGAGCATAAACCACATGGGCTACATTCTCCTCGGAGCTTTCACGCTGACCACGCCGGGAATCAGCGGCGCTGTCTTCCAGATGTTCAACCATGCCTTGGCGATCGGGGCATTATTCCTGATGTCAGGAGTAATTCACGAACACATGGGAACACGTACAATCAAAGAATTGGGTGGCCTAGGAAGCGCCATGCCGAAGACGAGTTTTCTCCTTGTACTCGCTTCCCTATGTGCTATGGGCTTTCCGTTCTTTAGCAACTTCATCAGTGAATACACAATAATCTTGGCTGGCATTTCCGTTAACGCCTTTTACGCGATAGCAGTGCTTGTTCCAGGAATTACCGCAGGTTACTTTGTGTGGATGCTACGGCGGGTTCTGTTTGCGCCGCAAGCCAAGCCTATTGGATCTAGGGAGGCTCCGTACTATACTCTGATAACCCTGGCCGCATTTCTCGTTCCCTTGATAGTTCTTGGACTCTATCCGGCACTGCTGCTTAACGTAATTCTTCCCGCCATCCAGTCTATACCGCACTAAGCTACATTCTTTGCAATTGTTGAACGAAACGGTTAACGTCGATATCGGTGAGCGCTTTTGACGGAACTTCCAGGTTCTTGATAACTTCCTCGCTCACAGTTATCGTCGGGCCAAGCCACTTGGAACCGTATGCGTGAACTCTCAATGATTCCACCACTCCAGCGTAGAAGAGTTCGTCGGATGGCGGGGTGGGTGTATCTGATAGGGCGTCTCCACCGAACCGGATTATGAAAAGGAGACCCTCCACCTGGCTTGCGAGGCTGGAGTAATGGAGATACAGTTTCGCACTGAAGTGGACGCTGAAACGACCGGACTGTTCCCTCGCTCTGAAATCAAGGATTTCAGTGTAAGGTGGCTTTAGCTGGTAGGCCAGTTGGTCTGCAATTTCGCTTAGAGACTTTGTTAAGGCTGTAAGAGATTTACTTTCCAGCGCGTTCTTGAATTCCGTGACGCCCTTCATAGCGTCGAGGCCTAGATCCTCGAATAGATGATGAAGAACATCGCGAGACCGTATATCGCGATTGCTTCAATCAAGACGACGAACAATAATGTTCTGCCGAGCATTTCCGGTTTCTCTGCGATAGCGCCGATAGCTGCTGCGCTTGCGGTACCTAGGCCTATTCCTGCACCGCAGGATGCTAAGCCAGCAGCAATCCCCGCGCCGACTATGAATAGTCCGTTCTCGCTCGTGAGTGCTTGGTCAGGCTGTACGGGGCTTTGGGAGAAGGCTACGACTACCATCGCGGAGATCGCAATTACGCCCACTAGCATCAACAGGAAGCTCAAAATTAGTTGGCGTTTGGGCTTCACTACTGCTCAGCACCTATCGATTCCGGTAAGAACTTGCATCGCATTATAATCCTTTGCTTAACTCAACCAGTACGTAGAATCAACGATTCCAACACTCGGTCCGCGGGGACATTGTTTGCTTTGGCGTTTATTATGCTAAAGAAGTCATGCAGCTCGTAATTTTTGAGAAAGAGAAAGGCCAATGCTAGTCCAACGTTGAAAGGAGACCCGGCGAAAGCGTTTAGGCAGGTATTTGCATGGCTTCGATTCAGTGCGCGTTCAACGCCCACAGCAGCACCTTCCGTGATCCCCAGCCCCTGTGCGGAATGGGCGTATGGCGTCTTGTCAAGCACCCGGATCAGGTTCTGTGCATTCGTGGCTTCGCTAAGTTCGGCGTATGCATGGCCAAGTGCGTAGTTCACAGGTATCATCATATCTGAAGTGGATCTCGCATCGAGACCTATCAATCGAGCGCGAAAGGACAGGAGGATGTTTAGATGATCAATGGCTTCTCCCACCAATCCTCTCGCAGATTGGGCGTCCAATGGGTCGGGTAGATTTGATGCTGCCCACAACCTGCTGTAGTAATATTGGTCCACTGTTGCTACGGCGAGCATTCCTCCCCTTTCGCCTGTTAGCTTTGGGATTAGGAAGCGTTTGAGGCCTTCGTCATCCAGAGTTTCGATGACCCTGTTTGGGTTATGTGATTCGAGGAGTTCTTTGCACTTATCAAGTGTGAACTTGCCCGCGGGCACAATATGCCGAATTGCCTCTTCAGGGTCAATTTGATCAGCAATCGACTTGAGTATGTCCTTGACGCAAGTTAATTCATGTGAAGCCGCGAACAATTTGATTAGGCCGCGTGAGTCGTGAGGGGCATACGCCGTCAACCTATGGGTGATTTCGATGATGTTCTGAATTAGGTAAGACTCTATTGGGGTTAGGTCTGAGCTATGGGCACTCGTCACATTCCCGTGGGTAAGTATGTTAACGGTTTCGGAAAGAGACCCAGTTTCCATAAGCCGATCGATTTGGCTTGGACGTATGAGTTCAGCTTTGAAGGAACGGACGGCGGCCGCTAACTCGGCGTACCTTCCAGCTCCTGTCATGTCTACTTTTAGCTCGCTGGGGCGCGCTCATTCCCCGAAGAGTAGCTTTCCTGCTTCCATAAGGAGCTTCGACTCCAAAGCCTCAAAGCGTTCGTCAAAAGTGTTTACTATTCGCGTTTTACCGTCGTTGCTGGAAATGATCGCACCGCCCAGGGCTTCAATTGGCTCTTTTGACCATTCAATTGCGACTGGCTTTTGCATCCGTTTCGCGATCTCACGTTCAAGCTTGCCAGCATCAATTCGCTTCAGGTCAACGGCATTCAGGTGAACGGTGACGTTCTCAAGGCCGAGTTCACGAATCCCGATTTCAACGTAACCTGCTAAGTAAGGCAAGTACCTGCCCTCATCGTTCACAATCTCAGTAACGCGTTTCCTTGTCGACTCTAGGACCTCTGACAATACCTTACTTTTTTCCACTTGCTCCTCAAGTTTTAATCGATGCCGGACTTCACTCATCTCGCGCCGTCTGACCGCCTCCGCCTCCGCTTGCGCATTATGAATTATGTCGTCAGCTTCCCTCGACATGTGGGACTTGGCTTCCTCGAAGGCATGCTGCGTCTCGGTCTCTGCTTCCCTGACTACGCGCTCTGACCTTTCCTTGGCGGCTGTTAGAATATCCTCGGTGAACTTGCTGGTCTCGGACACGTGTCTAACCCTCCAAAACTAAAGTAACGAGTTTGTCGACGGCTGGGCTTTTCTTCGCCGAAGCTTTCGAAACGATCTGCCTTGTTTTCTGTCCAGCTTCTTTTTCATAAACCGCCGCCTCAAGTTTCCCATCCTGCTGTGCATGCTCAATAATGGCTGCAGCCTCCTTCCTAGCTGACTTCAAAATCTCCTCCCTCTCCAGCTTGATACGCATATCCAGCTCTTTGCGTATCTCCGTCGCCTTCGTATGGGCTTTCTGTAGCATTTCCGCCGCTTCTTTCTCGGCGTCAACTATTATTTTGATCGTCTCGATTCCTGACATCAATTATTCACGCGTTTCTGGAAGTCGCCATGAAACACCGAGCCAATAAGAAAAACGTTTGCTATCTCACTGCGAAACGTTATTTACGTGAAGGAAATTCACCTAGGGCGTTCTTGGAAAGGCGAAGCTGATGCAGCTGACGACGACCCTTTTGCTATTTACACTCCCTTTCTTCAGCATCCTTGTCCCGCTAATCCGGGGGCTGTCGGACAAAATTCATGTGCGCTCTCTTGTTCCCTACTGGTCAGTCGCGGGGTTGCTCCTTACCCTTGGTGCAATAGCGGTAATGCTTACACAAGGCTTCCCACAAGCTCAGTTAATTCTTAACGTTCTCTCCATAGACGGTTTTTCTGTTTACTTCTCTGCTATCTTTGTGGGCATCACGTTGCTCATTGGGGTCGCCTCGATCTACTATATGCGTGGCAACAAGAACCTCGACACGTACTTTGCGCTGCTCTTACTCGCCACCTTTGGCATGATTTTGGTCTCCCTCTCGGTTGATCTGATCGCCTTGTTTCTTGCTTGGGAGTTAATGAACATCCCAAGTTACGTGCTAACTGGAATCCAGAAAGATGACCCGATTTCGAACGAAGCCGCCCTGAAATTCTTCATACTCAGCGCATTATCATCAGCGCTAATCGTATACGCGATTTCCTTAACCTTTGGTATAACCGGCACAACGAACCTTTACCTTGTTGCACAGGGTATGGGGACCGCCCTTCCGAAACTTGACCCCCTAGCGCTTCTCGCGATGGTCTTGTTCGTGGCAGGATTTGGTATGAAGGTCGCAGCTGTGCCCTTCCATATGTGGATTCCTGACGCTTACGAGGGAGCACCGATTACTGTCGGTGCATTCCTTGCCGCGGGAACGAAGAACGGCGGTTTCGCAGCTCTCATCAGGGTTTTCACAGTTGCATTATTTGTGCTGCGATTGGATTGGTCAGGCACCTTCGCGATAATAGCGATCTTGACAATGACCCTCGGCAACGTCGCAGCCCTAATGCAGAAGAGTTTCACGAGAATGCTAGCGTACTCAAGCATTGCCCAGGCCGGTTACATACTCATAGGCTTAGCCGCGCCCAACCCGATCGGGATTGCGGGAGCGTTGTTTCATATTTTGAACCATGGCGTAATGAAAACGGCTGCATTCATTGCCGCGGCCTCGGTCTACAGCCGCCTCTCGACTACATCACTCGATTCATACTCCGGTTTAGGAAAAAGGATGCCGATCACAGCCTTCACGCTTACGATTTCACTATTTGCACTAGCCGGCGTTCCACCCCTAAGTGGTTTCATGAGTAAACTCGTCCTGTTCACAGCTGCTGTAGACGGGGGGCTGTGGTGGCTAGCGTTGGCCGGCGTCCTGAATAGCGCATTCTCAATGGCCTATTATGGCTGGGTGGTGAAGCGTATGTACTTCGACGAACCAACTGCAAGTAGTAAGCTGAAAGAGCCAACCTTGCTCGTCGCTGTGCTTGTCGTGTGTGTCATAATCATCGTCGCGGTGGGCGTGTACCCGGGTCCCATTCTAAACTACCTGTTCCAAGTGGCAAAGTACCTTCTACCCACCCCTACCTGACACACACAGACCGAACCATTTTATTCACGGCTCTATCCGTTCAAAGAAAGCAATCTTCATGCGGCGAAAAACTTGCCAAAGGCAGTGGATCTCGTTGTAGCTGGGGCCGGACCGGGGGGCCTCTATGCCGCAGTGCAGGCTCTCAATAGAGGCCTAACGGTTCACGTCTTCGACAAGAAGACGGTTATCGGGATACCGGTGAAGTGCGGTGAATACTTCCCGGTTCGAAAGGAGATGGCGTACTTGCTCCCGAGCGCTGGTGAGTACATGCATGTATTTGATGTTCCCCAAGAGGCAGTCGACAATGCTTGCAAGACTATTCGCGTCATATCGCCCAAAGGAAAAGAGTTCGAATTCGATTTTGAAGCTTACATTCTCGACAGAACCAAACTTGAACAAAGCATGGCGAAACAGGTCGAGAAATTAGGGGGCACCGTTCAGCTACAAACACCCGTCGACTTATACTATGAAAACGGCAACCTGACGGTTGGTAGGAACAAGAGCGATGGCGTCAAAGCAAAGGTGGTCATTGCTGCGGACGGGTTCCCATCGAAAGTCGCGAAATCGGCTGGTATTTTCACTGACGACTACATGACACCTAACAATGTAGCGATCAATTACGAATACCTGATGACCGATTTATCCGTCGACCAGAGCGTGACAGAGATGTATATGGGAACTGAGTTTGCGCCAGGCGGCTATGGTTGGATCATACCTAAAGGCAACCGTTCTGCGAACGTAGGGATCGGAATAAGGACTTCGTATTCAAAGAAGAACGATGGCAGGAGTTACCTTCACTTCTTCCTCGACAAGTGTTCTTTGACGAAATTGAAACTTGAAGGTGGCAAATCGGGGCCTATGATCGCTGATGTTCTTCCAGTCGATGGGCCGTTGCCGCGGACTTGTTCCGAACATGTGATGGCTGTTGGCGATGCCGGTGGGATGGTAATGCCGACGAATGGCGGGGGGATTTCAACGGCGATGATTACTGGCGAGATCGCTGGACAAGTTGCCGCCGACCACATTCAGAAAGGCGTGCCACTTTCCGAGTACGAAAAGAGGTGGCAGCAAGCGTTGGGCAAGGAAATGGTCGTCTCAACCAAATTGAGAAGACTCGCGGACCACTTTATGGGAAACGACCTAGTCTTTCACATGTTACTGCAAGTTCTTGGAACTCAGGGAATCAAGGACGTAATTACCTGTAGGGCACCGAGAGGCTTAGGGCCGTTTGTTTCCTAGCCCTAAATGGCATGGATGAAGCTGTCAATTATCATTGCAAAGAATAGCGTAAACAGGTAAGGACTTGAAATTTTGAACGCCTTGTAAGCCATTTTGTTGTTTGGATGAAGAAACAACTGGGCATTGATGTAGAGTACCCAGAGCCCAAAAACCGTTGCGACGGCCAAGTAGAGCCAGCCAAACCGGCCCACAACCCAAATCCATAGTGAGAAGGGAATCATCAGCACAACGGTTGATACGATACATCTTAACGCGGTCCGAAGCTTCGTGACCACCGGCAGCATGGGAATACGGGCCCGTTTGTAATCGGCCTTCGTGAATATCGCTAAGCTCCAAATATGGCCGGGAATCCATAGAACTACCAATGCAGCAAGCAGAACCGGAAGTAGTTCCGTCCCATTGGTGACGGCACTCCAACCAAACATTACGGGCAATCCCCCGCTCACGCCGCCCAGAATGATGTTGAGAGGATTTCTGCGTTTCAATAACAAGCTGTAGACGACCACGTTGTCGAGCACCCCAAGCGCGATCCAAAGGAAAGATAACGGGTTGATCGAGTAGGCCAGTACGAGCCCGATTGCTGCTAGAAATAGGCCCCAGAGAAGGGCGTTCCTTGGCGAGATTCGACCACTTGGAATCGGGCGATGCCTCGTGCGGTGCATTATGGCATCAATGTCCCTGTCAAGGTATGAGGTGAGGGTGTCGCAACCCGCACTCGCGGCGGCTATCGCAACAGTGGCCACGGTCAGTAAGGCAGGGGTCAGGGGTTGGAGGGTCTGCTTCCAAGCAATGATCATTGTGGCGATGGAGGTGAAGACGAGCAGGAAGACTATAGGCGGTTTTGTAACTTCAAAGTAATTTCTGACTTTCTGTGTTATGGTTACTTGCAATCCTTTGTGCTCCTAGGGAAGAACATCTAGGAGCCCATGCATATTTCCGTGACCTGCACCGCAGAAGATTGTGCAAATAATCGTATATTCTCCCGGTTGCGTCGGAACGATTGTGACCGTAATGTCGTGGCCTTTAGCCACCGTCATCGGAGTATCCATGATTCCCTGAATGAAGAATCCATGTTCGCTAAACGAAGGATCCTGTTGCCATATGCCATGGACATGGAATGTGACGTTATCTCCGACGTGGACAACTATTGGAAAAGTTTGAGTGTCAATTGTGCCGTTTACCATGAAGGCCCATTGTTCGGCGACAATATTGATTGTGATATTCTGGGGTACGTGTGGCGGACCCGCCTGTGCCGGTAGCACGTAGTACTGGTAGTAGAACATGCCAGTGCCCATGAGCAGCAGTAGGAGTATAGCTGTGGCTCCTACCCAAGGCCCATGAACAGTTTGCTCTTGAGACATTTGAGACAAGCTCCCTGCCGTTATTCCGCCCCAATTCGGTAAAGATGGACAAGTATTCCAAATGCAATTAACCCTACGCCGATCTGCAAAAGAACCACGTTCTTGAAACTTGCTAGAAATGCTTGGAACGAGTATATGTCGAAGAGTACTTGGAACCCAAGCAGGGAGAGCACAACGGCTCGCCATTCGTTCTGAGTAAGTTTGTAGATTGGGAACTGTTTCCGTGCGTGCATGGGTCGCGCGCCAGGCGGCGGCGCTGTGGCCTTCAACCACAAATAGATCAAGGCGTATGCGGCGGCACCGATGAAAATTACTGAGCCAAAGAAAACGAAGGGGTCGATCTCAAGTTGGGGAATGCTGTCGAGCGGTAAGAAGATGTTGTTCGCCCTAAAACCCCAAACAGTTGTGAGGGCGAGTTGAGCCAGCCCAGCGACACCCATCGCGGTATAGAAGGGACGGTCGCGGACAAACAGTTTCCTACTCGTGTCAATGAATGGAACAACCAAGAAGACGATGACAAAAATCATTGGTATGATTACGCCCGCGGTGAACCGATCTATTCCAGTCCGTATGATTGCATACATGCCCGTAAGGTACCATTCGGGCATCGTAATGCCAGCTTCAGCTGTGGGAATGAACTTCGCTCCCAACTCAACCGGAAACAGACCTCCTATGACCATTATGGCCCCGGCAACCATCGAGACAACTGGAATGTCAAGGACCATGTACCGTGGGAAGTGAACCATCATTATCAGAATCATTAGCATTGGGAAGATGAACACGTGAACAGCGTAGAACCTCAGGATTAGGTCGGCAAGTCCGGTGCCGGCCATGAGTCGAAATGCCATCGGCCCCATGAATGGGGTGCTTCGGGCTAGTGCTCTGCCAATGTTGATGGCAAGCATGCCACGTACGTTTAGCAGAAGGTCATAGCCAGTGTAGGCTTCAATTATTGTGAGTATGCCGATGATGATTCCGGTCACCCAGAGGACTTCATATCGCAGCTTGTATCGGCCTGAGAAATACTGGTAGAACATATGGGCGACAGCTAGAAGCACCATGGCGTTTGAGGCGTGGTAGTGAATGTTACGCAGCGCTGAGCCGAAGGGTACAACGTTGTTGATGTTCTGTACGCTGTCGAAGGGTGATGTGACCGCGCCAGTTGCTGTGTTGAAGATGACAGTTGGGCTGTAGTATAGCATGAGTAACGCTCCGGAAATGCCGAGCAAAGCAAATGTTGTGAAGGTCAAGAAGCCCAAGAATCCTAGAGGGCTTACGAATTTCTTGGGAAGTGTGAACTTAAGCCCCATGAATATTGTTCGCTCAAGTCGCTGGTTCAACCAGTCGATCAGGAGCTGGATGGGGTTCTTCTCTTCATTGGGAGGGGGGCGTGTTGCTGCCATATCCAATCAAATCCAAGTCTACGGATTCGGCGTAAATACTGTCGTCATCTATTCGTAATTTTACGCTGGGCAAGTAGCGGCCGATTTGTGCGGCTGGGCCTGCAACTGGCCACCCGTCTGTGGGCCTGTACTCGCTTCCGTGGCATGGGCACCCGATGATTTCAGAATTTGAAAGATATGAGACGAGACATTGGAGGTGTATGCAAGTTCGATTGTAAGCCACGAACTCTTGCCCCGCTTCCGAGGCCAGGTCCGGTGGAAGATGGATCAACATGTTTGTGTAGGTTGGGTCTGTTGTGAACGGAAACCAAAAAATCGTTGAATCATTAACAGCCACGTCTTCCTTTTTCGCGATCAGGACCGGGCTGAATTTTGTGGACACTGTGGGGATGAGGTATGAACCCCCAGCTGCGAAGGGTGCCAGCGCGAGGGCCGCTGAAACGCCGCCCATGATTTTCAGGGCGTTACGCCTCGAGAGGCCCTTTTTCTTTGTAGGTGAAGCCCCATCGAATTCGGTTTCAAGCATTGTAGAAGGCGTGCTTCCACAGCAATTCGCAAGATCAGAGCACGAGAGGCAAGCGCTCGTGTAATTTCGATGCGTGTGCGAGATTACTCTTTGCTTTAAAGCGAGTCGCTGAATCCTTGGGGTCATTAATCTCACCGATGTTTTTTTCGCTCTCAAACATTTGTGCGAGTAACAAAAGATGATTCAATTTAAGGTTTCTTTCAGGGTTTTCGGGAAAGGACTTGTTACACGAAACCTAGGCCGGTGCTTTGTTTGGGTTGTTCCACAAAGACTCGCTTAGTTTCTCAAGCTTCTGGCTCAGTTTTACCGGAGCTTCCGCGGAAGTTCGGAGATTCTTGTACTTTACCGGTAGCCGGGCAACTTCCTTAATTGTTCTGTCACGGATTCTATCGATCCTCGGAAGCCTGTAAACTAATTTCCCATGGTGAATGATCCTAGTCGAGAGTGGCTCAGCCCCGATGGGGGGAGGTTCATCGTCGAGCGCTATGCTGTCACCTTCAATTTCCCCCGCTTTTGAATACGTTCTGTATACCTGTTTGATTCCAGGTATCGTTCGCTTATCCTCACTTGTCTTGACGCGATAACTTATCTTTCCATTCCTTTCCGTGGCAACAATCTTGTATATTCCCGGCAGGGCAGGGTCGTCGCGGGATGTCACGAGCTCAGTTCCTACCCCGAAACCGTCAATCGGTGCTCCTTTGGAAGTTAACTCGTCTAATACGAATTCGTTGAGGTCGCCGCTGACGAATATCTTGGTTTTCTTGAGGCCGGCCTCGTCCAGGATCCTTCGAACTCTTGAGCTTAGATCGTAGCGGTCACCGCTATCGAGCCTAACCAGGGACGGGGCAACCTTCATGGAAGTAGCGATTTTCGCTCCTTCAATCGTATCATATGTATCAAGCAGAAGAGCGGGATTGGAAGGAAAGACCCGGCAGAACTTTTCAAAGGCCTCCCGCTCAGAATCATAGTTCATTACAAATGAATGAGCCATCGTACCATAAGTGGGAATGCCGTACAAATATCCCGCTAAGACGTTGGATGTGCCTATACAACCTCCTATGTAACTAGCTCTGGCCGCCAATAGCGCAGCCTCTGGGCCATGCGCGCGCCGGCCCCCAAATTCGACAACTCCCCTTCCTCTTGCGCTTTGGACAACTCTCGAGGCTTTGGTCGCAATCAAAGTTTGAAAGTTGATGGTGGACAGCAGGTACGTCTCTACGATTTGGGCTTCAATGATTGGCGCAGTAACCCGCAAAATCGGTTCATTCGTGAAAAACACTGTTCCTTCTGGAATCGCGTACACGTCGCCGGTGAATCTTAGCCTCTTAAGATATCGGAAGAAACGGCTGCTCACGTTCTTGAAATTCGGGTCTTTTTTCAGATACCTGATATGTTCGTCTCTAAATCGTAATCGTCTCAGATACTCTACGGCTTGTTCTAGGCCCGCTGCAATAAGATATGAGCGATTCTTCGGGAAGCTCCTTACGAATAGTTCGAACGTGGCTTTAGCGTCTTCATGAGTTTCAAAATAGGCGGCTGCCATGGTCAGCTCATACAGATCGGTTGCAAGCGCATTATCTTCTGGAAACAATTGTTGATCGCCTTCGGGAATCGTTTCCCAATGGTTTGTTGAGCAATAAGAACCGTGCTGACTTCGCAAATGTTCGTTTTTGTCGAAGGTCGGAAAGGGTTATTTACAGGCGAGTTTCAACGCTACTAAAATCTGTTGCAAGGTCGAGAAGTGGGTCTTTGAAGCGCACTGCTGCCGCATTTACTGTGCTATTGGGATTGACGGCTTTGATGATTGGACTTTACATCAATGAATACAAGATGCTTGCAGACATCTTGCAAAGGTATGTTTTCCTTTTCCCATGAGGCTTCATTCTTGTCGCAAACGGAACCTGAGCAAGACCTGAGAAGGTTCAAATTCAAATGGACCCTCCCACGCATGATTGTTCAGCTACTTTCTCTAATCGCGGTCAACGCAATTGCTTTCACCGAAATTTTCCCAAGCCTGAAATTGCAGGCTATCCCTTTCGGCCTGCCGATCTTGGCTAGTGTCAACTCTCCCTTTTCGGCGGTGTACAGTTCATTTGACCTCATCCAGGTTGAGCTGGCACAACCCGAATTTCCCTGGCTAGTTCTAGGAACCGTGTTTTTGATAGGCGCCGTCGTAGGCCGTGCATTTTGTGGTTGGGTTTGCCCAGTTGGGTTCGTTCAGGACGTCATAACGAACTTGAAGGGACGGCTTGATTTCATTTCGCCGCGAACCCATGATAGCGCAAAGAGGCTGAAGTACGTACTGTTCTTCGGAACCCTCTTGATCAGCGGCAGTTTGGGGCTTGCGCTTTACCTCGGCGTTGGAGCCGACTACAAAACTGCACTTGGTGCACTTGCTTCAGGTCCGTTCATCGCGATATCTCCGGACGGCACGCTGTTCGGAGTAATTCCTGCATTGGTTGGTTTGGCTCGCGATAACTTCGCATCGCTATTGACGAGGCCGCCGACGATTCAACAGGTTTGGTACTATTTGACTCAAGTTCCGCCATTACTTGCGCTTCGAATACTAATCTTGGTGGCGTTTTTCGGCGCGGCGTGGAAAATTCCCAGGTTCTGGTGCCGCTACGCCTGTCCGACAGGAGCAATGATGGCGATCTTTCAGAAATACAGTTTAGCAGGAATCAAGAGAGACCCAGTAAAATGTATGAAATGCCCCCACTGCGAAATCAAATGCCCGATGCAAATCAACATACTTGATTTGTCGTGGGAGAAATTCAACGACCCCGAATGCATCATGTGCATGGAATGCATCGACGCCTGCCCACACGGATCTTTAAGTCCAAAGTTCCCATGACGCTGTTCTGCAGCTTTCTCGTCGAAGCTGAATCAGGCCTTGAACCTGTTCAGCAGAAGGGAGTTGCTGACGACAGTAACTGAACTTGAAGCCATCGCTCCGGCAGCTAGGAATGGAAGGAAATTGTAGACACTAGGTCCGAGGAATGGCACGAGTGCACCTGCAGCGATGGGGATGAGTGCAACGTTGTAGCAGAATGCCCAGAACAGGTTCTGCTTGATCTTGCGGACAGTTGCCTTACTGAGTTTGATGGCGGTTACTACGTCTCGTAGGCTGTTTCCGATCAGAACAATGCCCCCTGTCTCGACGGCGACATCTGTTCCGCTTCCGATGGCAATTCCAATGTTGGACGCTGCAAGAGCTGGTGCGTCGTTGATTCCATCTCCAACCATGGCCACAACCTTACCTTCTTTTTGCAATTCTCTGATGACCATCTCCTTCTGCTCTGGCAGAACGTCTGCCACAACCCTGTCTATACCCAGTTTGCCAGCGACGGCTTTGGCCGTTCTGACGTTGTCGCCTGTTAACATTACAACTTCAATCTTCATTCGCTGCAATTCTCGGACTGTGTCTGAAGCGTCATCTTTGAGGGTGTCTGCAAGGCCGATGACACCAAGGGGTTCTTGGCCGTCGGATAGAACCATGACCGTTTTCCCCTCTTCCTCAAGCGCAGATATGTCTGATTCGACTGGCGCGAGGTTCATGTCAAATCTTGCCATCAGTTTTCTGTTTCCCAGCAATATGGTTCTGCCATTGTGCGTTGCTACTACGCCCGCGCCTGGTACAGCTTTGAACGAGGTCGCGTCAGGTATGCTTATGCCCTTTTTCTCAGCAGCTTCTATGACTGCTCGGCCGAGGGGATGCTCTGACCCTTTCTCGGCTGAAGCGGCCAGCTGAAGTACTTCTCGTTCCGTGTGCTTTCCGTTGACTATGACGTCGGTTACCGACGGTTTGCCCTTGGTCAGAGTGCCGGTCTTGTCAAAGACAATTGTTCGTAGCTTATGGGCTGTCTCTAGATACTCACCGCCTTTGATGAGAATCCCATTCTGAGCGCCTTTGGCTGTTCCGACAAGGATGGCGGCTGGAGTAGCGATGCCTAGTGCACACGGGCATGCGATGACGATTACTGAGACAAACGCCAATAAAGCGAAGTTGAGCGCCAATCCACCGAAGAAATACCAGCCTAGCGCCGCCCCTGTGGCGATTAAGATAACTGCGGGCACGAAGTATGTTGAAACCTGGTCGGCAAGGCGTTGAATCGGCGCATGCGCCATCTGGGCTTCTTCGACGAGTTGAACGATCTTTGATAGTACCGTGTCTGCCCCGACCTTCGATGCGCGAACTCTGAAAAGACCGGACGTGTTGATTGTTGCTCCGATTACTTCATCGCCCGCAGTTTTTTCAACGGGGATACTTTCTCCGGTAATAGGGGATTGATCGACAGCAGAGCTGCCTTCAGTCACCACCCCGTCAACCGGAATCCTTTCCCCAGGGCGGATAACGAGAATATCGCTCACTTTGACAAACTCTACTGGGACTTCCTCCTCAGCCCCATTGCGGATTACGTGTGCCATCCTAGGCTGTAGATCTAGGAGTTTGCGAACTGCCTCGGAAGCCCTTCCCTTACTGATATGCTCCAACATGTTCCCGAGTAGGACCAAGGTGATGATCACTGCAGCGGTATCGAAGTATGCCCCGCTCGTGGGAAAGACTGACGGGAGAAAAGTGACGACGGTACTGTATGCCCAAGCGGCAGTCGTACCAATGGCAATTAGAAGATCCATGTTGCCCATTCGATTTCTTAGAGCGTCGTACGCGCCCCTGTAGAAGCGCCAGCCCACGATGAATTGTACTGGCGTTTCCAAAATGAAGAGCAGATAATTGTTGATGTAAGATGGAAGAAGCACAACGTATGTGGACAAACCTATTGGTACTGTGAGCGCAATGCCAATTGTCACCAAGAGCTTCAGACGTCTGATTTCGGTCTCTGGTTTCTCGAATATCATGGCGCAGGTTTCGCTGCAGAAATACCATTTTGTTCCCCGAATCGTGCGAGTAATGGTCGCAGTTTTCTCATCCACAAACATGCCACAAATCGGGTCCTTGGCCATTCTACTTCCTCCCGCGTTTCGAAAGACAAGCTAGCAGTGGCTGCTTGATGACTGCCCTTACCCCTTCGATCGTGATTTTGGTTAGGTCATAGTAGACAGTTAGTGTGTTAGCAGCATAATTGAGATCTACATGCTTTATGCCAGATGTCTTTTTCAGCGTACGCTGAAGGATTTGAGCTGGTGCGTCGCCTTCATAGTTGGATAGTGATAAGATTGCCCGCCCGATCCGTTTTTGTTCGGTCACTGGGGTTGATTTCACCGCTTTAGTCCCCCTCGATTCTAGCGGGTTCCAGGGGTTTTCGGATGTGGTTTCTCAAAGCGAAAACGCTAGTGAGGATTAGTGCTACGCCAAGAACTCCAACTAATTCTAGTCCAGAGGAATTCCCGAAGTAAGCCGTTAGAAGATGCGCGAGCTGGGCCTGCAAGACTCCTATTTGCACAGAACCGGGCGCTGGAATCATTTCCCCCAGTAGGCCCAATGCAACGGTGACGATTCCCATCGTGCTGAACATCAGGACGCTGAAACAGCAGGGCATAGCGAGAGCAACTACCCCCGCCACAAAGGCGATAATAATGTACGCTAGAAGTAGTAAGGACATCAAGTTCCAATCTCGTTTGATTTACGAATCTCCAGAACCATTGCGTTAGCGTCGATCTTGCCTTTCGCGATCATGACGCCGTTGAGGAAGACAGCCGGCGGGTAGAGAATTTCATTTTCCATTGCCAGTTTGGTTCCAGCTGGGGACGTGAACTCTACTTCCTCAACCGTGAGATTCGGCATATCCGCCCGCAGTTCGCTGAGGATGTGTTTGATGCGTAGGCACGGAGTGCATCCGAGACTCGTAACGAAACATATCGTAGGCATTACGCAATTACGTCCCTAGTGCTTTCGTCACGGCGGCCAAGATGTCCGTGTTCTGGACATACATGGTGTCGGGTCCGTAGTCCTGCCTCCAGATCACCATGCCGGCCTTGTTGATCAGTATGAAGGTGTGCGTCATCATGCTGCCGCCAGTACCAACCGGATGATACAGGTTGAAGGCGACCAGCCCGGGATCGGAGAGCACCTTACCATACTGCGGGCCACCCGCTCCCATCCAACCGCGCAGCTGGTCAACGCTGTCTGCAGTCACGCTGACAGCCAGAACGTTCATGCCACTAAACTGCGCGCTTAACTCGTCAAGGTCATGCATCTGCTGCAGGCAGGGTTGGCAGCTTAACCCTTCGTTGAAGAATAAGAGGACGTTAGACTTTCCCTGAAAGTCAGATAACGTGAATGTCCTCCCTGCTACGTCTTGAAGGGTAAAGTTCGGGGCAGTTGACCCGACACCGAGA
>JBEKSC010000024.1:0-44265 GCA_049517415.1 Bathyarchaeia archaeon | reverse complement strand
CCGCGGACGCGTACAAGTCGTAAATGCCCGGCGCTAAACCTTCCACTTCATAGTGGCCGGTCGCCGTAGCGTTCACGTATCCCACTGCGTCAATCGTTGGTAGATCGGGGCGTTGCTGTCCAGTGTAGGGGTCGAGGCGGGTAGTCATCTTCGCATAGACGCGTCCGGCCTCCTGGATGGGTAGGCCGTAGAGGGACGCGTTGTATCCAGCGTACCGGAGTGTTCCGGTTATGATGGCTGGGTCAACTTCACCCTTCACGAGGAGCACGGGCCAGTTCTCTGTTGGAATAAATTCAGAGCAGCTCTCGCCTGGAAGGGGTCCCACTCCGGATCCGACCCCCTCTTCGCCGCAAATTGAGGGTGTGGCGGAGTAGAGGAGGATTTTGAAGAAGTACCGTCCAGCTAACGAGGGCGCAAGGACTCCGTTGATCCGGACATAGTACCATTCGCCAGCAGGAGTGAAATCAATCGCTTGATGATCATAATAAGGTCCAGCTGCCGGCGCCACATTATCCATCCCAGCGTCGGACAGGATCTCAATCAGAGTCCAGCCTGGCGCGTAGCGGTCGTATGGCCCAATTCTGAGAACGGCAATGCCTGAGTAATCGTTCGTTATTGTTGAAACAACCTGCGGTACGTTCGGGACACTGAATCCTGGCGGGATCAGGATGCCCAGTCCACCCCATCTACCAGCGAAACCAGCGGTCGCGTTTATCGCGAAAATTAAGTCGCCTGTAGAGCCTGTTAGTACTGCTCCGAAGGGCGAGTATGCGTCGCTCTCAAGCTGGTACCAAGAACTCGGCGCACCCGGCGGATTACCGCCTGGGTAGGGCGATTGGTAACCTGGGCTGAGCACTGAACTGGCTACGTTCGGAAATCCTGAGTAAGTATTGCTTCCTCCACCAGGCCACACATAACCAATCACACCTGTTACATGGGGGTCGAAGTCATTCGCGTGATACGGGTAAGTGGCGGTTAGGTCCCCGAGTGTAAAATGGGCTTGGACAGGAGCGGTAACGGTGAGAACGCCAAATAGCATCATGGTAACGAGTACTAAAGCGGCGAGTCTCCTACTCATTTCGCTCGTTCCTCAAACCTTAGCCTCTGCGAGTTGCATCGAGGCCTAACTGGTCATGCAGTTGAGTAGCATTTAAGACCATGGTTGTTTGCGGACATATTGCAAGTACTCGAAGAAACACGCCAGTTCTCACAGAAGCTTCCGAACGATCACAACCGCCGGGGCAGCTTCGCTAGAAGCGTTCGCAAGGAATAGGGTGGATCCACCCATCAAGGGGTGGTGCCAAACCGTGCCAAGCGAAGGCAGCCTAGCTAGGGTGTGTGTGCGATTAATGCCCCTTCGAGAATGCGTTTCTTGTTGTCTGCGATTTTGTCGTGTTTCTGTAATTCGTAGAAGTCTGCGAGGAACAGTTCGCCCTTCGGTGTGGCCGTGTAGACTGTGTCACCGTTACTCGTCTCAACTTCGATCAGTTGCAAGCCTTCGAGTTGTTGCAGGTATTTTTGGGTGAGCTCGAAGCTCAGGTTGCCTCGGTACATTATCTTGGTTTTCCGCGAACCAGCTTTGGCGATTTCGAGTATGTTCGCCGCGATTTCCATGCGTCCTCTGTACTGGCGTTTACTCTTGCTCATCAGTTCAGTCACACGTCTTCAGTTTGCATTAGGCCGGCGGGGATAGATGTTGTGGATATATGTTCTAGAACATTAATCGAGAACATTCCATCACATCAACTGCACAATCATTGGCAAATATTTGTTCTAACGCAAATGCCAAACCCGCCACCTTCCCGAAATCGCTCAAATACTACGATTGCAATCAATGGTCAAGTCTTACTCATGTCTGAACGGATCACAGTCGACCGAAAAGAGTTCGAAGCCTTTCTCGCTGACAACCAATCCCTCATGGAGCGGTGTCAACAACTCGTCAAGAGAATTGATGAGGTTGAGAAGATTAACAAGCAATTGCACGAGGACCTTCAAACCTCCAAGGCTAAGGTTGAGTCTCTCGAAGCAAACATGGGAGCTGGTTCGCGTCAGATGGATGATTCGCTCAGGAAAACGCGGGAAACCATCAGTCGGCTTATTCGGGAAACGGACAAACGAGTTTCAAAGTAGCCTCATACCGCGCGTCCGCACCGGTCGCAGAACTTAGCCCCAGAAGCCAGCTGCCGCCCGCATGAACACACCAACCCTATCGCGGTTACCTCTCGTTCAGGCTCTACGCGTTCCGTCCTCAGTTCACCCGTTAGGGTGATGCGGTGTTGCGGGGCGAGTTTTGAACGGCTAGCAGTCGGAGCGGAGGTGGCTATACGAAGTTTCTGCCTCAACACTTCGTTTCGTCGGCTTAATTCCTTCAATCTCTGAAGGGTTTCCCGTTGGAGCGCCATCAACCTCGCTAGGGAGGATACGAGGCGTTCCCAGTCGTCTCGTGCAAGTGACAGTTCGACTTTAGGTTTCTCTTCATCTTGTGCCATGCAACGTATCCTCTGTTTCCTTACAGAGTTTTTCGATTGCGGACTGAAGCCGCCCCATCTCCTTCCTGCCCGTTTTCACTTGCTGCTTCACTCTCTGGTCTTGGGCTTTGCGCTTCGCCTCACCCAAATCCAACCCTCCGAGGAGGAGTTCATACTTCTTAGTGAACTCGGAGAACTCCTTAAGGAAGGCCTCCCAATCGTTTCGCTTGACCTGCAGAACTGAACGCAAGGAATTCTGCTTGCTTGTGGTAGTCTTCTGTTAGAAAAATGTGGCGCTATCGAAACACGAGCATGTTAGATGTGTCACCAGCAGCAACGAAAAACAATGAGCTACTGTTTCGTTTCAGTTGGGTTCGAGCTTGGGGTTGGTTCATGCTCTAGGGGTGCTGGAGGGGGTGTCGTCAACATCGTCCAACCTATCCATCCGAAAATCACCAGAACCAGCACAACGAAAAGCAGAACCGGCAATCCAACCGCCCATTCCCTCCAAGCGACGGGCAAACCGAAGAACGGTGCGAAGTACGCAACCACATAACCAACAAGAACTACGATTGAGAGTAGGAATATGACGAAACCGTAACTTTGGTCTTTGCTCAAAGAAATTCACTGTCATGAGACGTCGGACGATTGGGCTTCTCAGACTTTAACGTTCAATGTGTGTTCTAGAGTTCGCTTCTTCTCGTGAACTATATCCGAGTGCTCCTGGAGTTCGTTGAAGTCCTCGAGGAATCGACGTCCTTTCTCGGTTGTGACGTACGTTCTCTCGGGGCCTTTGGTGAGTTCCAGCAGGCCCAAGTTGCTCAGCAGGTCCACATACTTCTGGAGCAGCTCGAAACTCAAATTCCCCAGGTACATAATCCGTGTCTTTCGGGAACCGTTCCTGGCGATTTCCAAGATGCCTGCTGTTATCTCCATGCGGTTTCTGTATGGCCTTCTACGGCCGTCCGGTCGGTCCATGCAATCCCATCTGGAACCCTAAGAGGGTGATGCAGGCTTCGTCCTAGGCTAAAAAGGAAGTTGTGAAAGAGTATTCTAGAACATAGTGCCGCATCAAACCTTTGCCATACGAACGGTAGGTTCAAGCCGCCAGTTTGGCATGAAACGCTCCGGCTCGCACACCTCAAAGCCGTTAAGGATCAGGGCGGTCTCCCTTGGGGAAGGCCCAATCGCCCTTCGAACGCTAGTCACGGCCCCATCACACGACTGCGCGAAACCATACTTCACTAGAAACCGCAACCCCTCCCAAACCATATCGGGATTGAACGACGAGTCCCTCGCAAGCGAACCTTGCGTATGCCACCGACCGTCGCCCGTCATCAACCACAACTCGTCAATGACATTTCGTCGCGGCTTCAACAACGGTTCCACGAATCCTGCATCGAAACGAAGAATCTAACGCTCTTCGATTCCGGTCGAACGAAACTTGAAATCTCTAAACTAAAAACCTCGACGGAAAAACGTGCGAGAAAGGCCTCATCCAGAGCTCTATAAATCAGTACAGCGATGGAAGAGTTGCTACCAGTTTTCTAGCAGTATTTTCTGGTTAGAAGTACTCTGAAAGGTGTGTGTATTCTTTCAGAAATTCATTACCTTTCTCCGTAACCTTGTACAGGTTCGTGCCAGTCTCCTCAGCAACGAATTCAATTAGCAGCCCTTTGTTTTCTAGAAAGGCAAGATATTTTTCCAGCTGCCGATGGCTCAGATTCGCTCTGTACATGATGTGGGTTTTGAGTGTGCCGTGCCCAGCAACCTTCAAGATACTCCCCAAAATCTCAACCTTTGTCCTGTTACCGAAATGTTGCTGCGATTCTTCTAGATGAAGCATAAAGAAAGTGTCACCTTGTGAACTAGAACTTCGTGTACATATTTCATGATATATATGAACGCGTAGGAGCAGAGATACACTAAATTGATATTTCATTCTCGAAAAAACGTCAGATGTAGGTAAATTATCAATCCTGAAAGAAGTCTCTAAATAGACAGAGGCTCCTCCTTAAGTTACGGTTAGTTTCGATTGATTTAGCTGGGAAACTTTTCCACATGAACTGCGTCCTTCTACGTTCGGGTCGTCGCGGAGGGTCATCATGAATTCTCGTCACGATCAATTGGCTGCGAAGCTTCAGCTTATGGGCCTTACGTTTGCTGAAGCCAGGGCGTACTTAGCCGTCGTTCGGTTGGGGTTTTGCAGGGTTCTTGACATTTCCCGGGAAGCGCACCTTCAGAGGCCTGAGGTCTATAACATCATGGTGCGACTTCATTCACTCGGCCTTGTAGAGGAGACACTGGACAGGCCCGTGCGTTACCGCGCATCTGCAATTCAAGAATCGATTGGCGCATTGACCGATGCGCTTTTGCGAAACGATAAGGAAATCGTAAGCGACGCCAAGGATCTCGTCGGACAACTTGAGAAAATACGAAGAAAGGAAGAGACCTCAAGTGAAGCTCAAGTGCGGATCATAACAGGACTGACTAACATTCGCAACAACTTTCGCGATGCACTAAGCTCAGCGGAGAAGGATCTTTGGTTCGTCGCCCCAATAGGCTTCAGCAAATCTGATATCAAGTTCATCTTGGATCAGGTTGCAGCACGCCGAATCAGAGCACGCGTAATTCTAGACATCGACCAATCCAACCTCCACCAAGCGAAGCGACTTGCTTCCCAAGTTGAGGTGAGGCACTCTCAGCCATTAGCGGTCCACATGTTTGGGATTGATGGTAAACTCGTTGCATTAGGTTTGGAGTCGGAGGCGCAGGTGGGGCCTGGGAAGATGTCGGAGCTAGTAACGAACTATCCGAGTTGTGTGCACGCAATCTACGCTTCGTTCGAGTCTTTGTGGGAGCGTGCTGTTCCGTTGGCATCGAGGGTGGCTATGCTTCGTGGTCACGATTACCATGCGGTGCACTCGAGGATCGTTTGGGGGCGGGAAACAATATGGCAGGTCGTGTTCGATTGGCTTCTTAAGTCCAAGAAGGGAGTAATTCACATCACAACGAAAAACGGGCCTATCCGTATCTCCAAGCGGTACGCACGCTCGGTTCGGAATGGTCGTCTCGCCGGCCCAAAGTGGAGGCTACTTTGCTATATGTCTCATGACAATTCTGATGCAATCAGGAAATTAAGTAGGGTCGCTGACGTTCGCTTGGTCGACCGTCCATTCGGAATCGGAATAGCGGTCAGGGACGATGATGAAGCAATGGTGCATTACATCGACCCCGACTCTACTGACATGCAAGATTCTCCGCACGATCTGGCCTTAGTAACGGAGGACCCATCAATCGCACACAACATACGTCGGATGCTAGAATCCGTATGGAAGAACGCCAAGCCTTACCGAAAGAAACAAACGCCTCGGCAGTACTCAACCAAGAAGGCTTCTTGAGATAGCATCAAAGATCTTATAGGAAAATAAGAAACACACGATAATCGTTTTTCATAATTCGTGTAGTTTCGCCGTCTATTTAGAGACGTAGGGCTCAGGGTAAGGCGCCTGTTTTCTTGCTTTTTACTGCGTGGTTCAGGAATTTCGATTCTGAATAGGAATTCCCCTATAAGATAGAATTAGATCAAATGCTACCGGGACGAGCGTTGGGAGTAGTGGTGAAGGTCACGAGAAGGGGTCAAACAACACTTCCTATAGAACACCGAACAAGACTTGGCATCAAAGAGGGTGACGATCTGCTGATTGAGGAGGTTGAACACGGGCTACTGGTCCGCCGAGTGCCTGACCTCATGGATCTGGCAGGTGTGGACGCAAAGTATGGCACGCCAGAAGAGGCCAGAAAGATGATCGAACGAATGCGCAAGGAATACTAGAATCTTGGAAGTCATCGAATCTTCTACTCTTGCATTTTCGCTAGCAGGGAAAGGTATGTCATGTTTGCCTCGCAAGCCTCCTCCGCGTCGTAGGGCACGTTATTTCCTTGCTGGACACTGTTGACGAATGACCTCAGCAGGGTTTCATGGCCGGACTTCCACGCACTCAGATATCTGTACGTGTTTTGAGCAGTTGACTTGAGTATCTGTGACGCCGTTTCCAAGGAGTCCTTGGCGAGTTCTATCTTTGATGGAGGTATTCCCGGTAGGTATCCGTGCGACAGGGGACTCTGCTTCACAAGCGTCAGATTCGTGCCGTCGAGGGTTATTATCGAATTTCTTCCGATAATTCTTACCGACACCGGGTAGGTCCACCGTGGGCTGCTGAATGACACATGGATCGATCCGAAGTTTTCATCGCTGTCAAAGTTGGCGTGTAGTTCGTCGCGATCGACCCAATTGTATTGAGTCTTTTTCGTGTAGTGGGCGTCACGCAAAGTCAATGGGCCCAAGAGGTTGCGAAGCATGTAGACTGGGTGTATTACGCATTCAGCCAGTCTACCTCCTTGGGAGTTAACCCAATGGTTGCGATCTGAGAGCATGTACTCATCCTGAGTATGTAGCATTTCGATGTGTACGGAAAGGATGTCAATTGGCGTCCTTTGGAGAAGGGCCCTCAGCGCGAGTATTTGGGGTTCGAAGAGAAAGGTGTGGCAGGCGCATAACTGTAATCTCTCGCCTCTCCTCTTCTTCAATTCTTGGCGGATTGTCTCCGTCTCCTGTGAACTCGTCGCTATTGGTTTCTCGAGGACAACGTGGTGGCCCTGTCTCAACGCCCTCACAGCCAAATCTGCGTGCGAACTTGGGGGAGTACAAATGTCCACTATCCCTTGTCGCTCCGTCTCTAACATTTGTTCAAAGTCTGAGTAGGCTCGTGGAATTCCCCACTTCTTCGCCGTAGCGTGAAGGTTGTCGGCATTGTTATCGTATACTGCAACAACTTCAACTTCACGAATTCTTTTCCAAGCTGGTATGTGAGCCTCGTTTGCGACATGTCCTGCACCAATCATGATAACGGGCATCCTGTCCATATCGCGTCACCACTAGTCTTACGAATAATTGGGGTTGCAGAATAGCTGCGCGGGGCATAAGTAGTAAAGGAAAGGTTACAAAATCAGCCCCGTCGGACCCCAAAAAGTGCACCACCCCCCCTAGGGGGTCTTCCAAACGTGCGCGCGCGGCTTGAAGAGTCGCAAAATCAGAACGGCTACTTTTCCTGAGACTTGCCTTTGCCGTTAGTGGCGAGCATCTGAAAGAGCGGCAAATCCTCTTCGATGATTTCTCTAATCAGTGCTTCATTCGGATTCTTCGGACGCGCCATGCTCTATCCACTCTTGAATTTCTCGGATACTTTTAGCTCCAACGTTCTTTATAAACGGATATGCGTTTTTGAAGTCATCTACCCTTAGTCGTTTTCCATTTCTCCTTAGAAACATCTTTGCCAAGCCGTAGGCTGTGCGATGGTTCGCTCCAGCATCCATTCACCCTGCTCCTCCAACTCTTTCCCTGCCATGGTAAGGATCGCATGAATTGGTTTACCGTGTACGCTCATCATCTTGATAGGAAGACAAGACGCCAGTAGACTTGAACAGGTAACGTACCTAGGTAAGACTAGATATAGTGGCGGCAGCTATCATGTCGCGAACAAATTTGGTTGCAAGTACACAAACTATCAGATTGCCCAAGGATGTTGTTGAAGAGATGTATCGAGCGTCGGTCAGGTTCGCCGAACTTCTTGAGACGCTGGAAGTTCTACTGGACAAGAAGACAATGCGCAGAATCAAGCTTGGTGAAAGACAGTACAAACGCATGCAGTACGTGGTCGCCAAGGGACCGCGGGAAATCCGTAGGGTCCTGTCAACTTGAGCTACGCGGTAGCCTTTCTACGCGAATTCGTGAAGCAGTTTCGCCGTCTACCTAGAGACGTAAGGCTCAGGGTTAGGCGCCGTGTCACGGAGTTGAGTGAGAATCCGTACCTGGGACTCAAGTTGGTTGGTGCACTTGCGGGATATTGGAAGGACAGGGTTGGAAAATACCGGATCATCTACAAAGTTGACGAAGACAGAAAACTAATCATTCTCTACGATGTTGATCTGAGAAAACGGATTTACGAGTAGAATGGAGCATCCCTTCTTCCGGGCCAAAGCGTAGAATTCCGCAAGCACGATGACGGGGACCAAAACCCGATTCCATAGCCTTCGGCATGATCTAATGACGGCCTTTCTATTCTCCAACACGCTAGGGTCCCGAGAGAAGTAATGTAAAGCGAAGAACGTAGTGTCAAGGGCGACTATCAGACCGCTTTACCTCAGCGAAATGCTTTACGTCTTGACTTAAGCAAACCTTCGATAACATCTTCTGCGTCAGCGAGTTCTGACAGGGTTCCAGCGGACGTGATAATATCAGGGGCTCGCTTCAGAAGCAAGCCTTCCTTAACTTCCTCAACCATAACTATTGAACCGTCCTCCAGGCCGTACTTCTTTCGGGCATCTAGCGGAATCGTCATCTGCCCCTTACTGGTTATCTTTGAGTAAGGCATTGTAGTATCCTTACTTGACGATTCCCTTTCATCGCTTTAATTGTTGCTTAATGAAGCCTTCTTGAGAACAACAAAACTGGGCGCAAACCAACTCCCCCTGCGCGCATTCCTTCACCGCCACTAATCACAAACGCAGCAAAGAAACATGTTCTCCCCACAAAACTACACCACCCACGCCCCTCGCCAAAAACGTGCGCACGCAGTCTAGCGTGCGGCGGGAAAGGTTGCAAAATCAGGCCTGTCTGACCCCAAAAAGTGCACCACCCCCCTAGGGGGTCTTCCAAGCGTGCGCACGCAGGCCGCGGGCACACATAACATGTGCTAGGCATCTTGCTCTCTAGGAGCCCGTAGAATTAGTGCTTCCACGAGGCTGGGTAGGTCCCCCGATCCATGATAACCCGCTCAGTCTTCACGGCAATCCCCTTCTCCTGGTCAAGCATTTCCCTAGACGTCATCAAGGCGCGCCCCAACGCGACCCCTTCCCCCTTCAACGTAAACACCGCAACGAACTTAGTGCGTTCAATCGCCGAATCCAACTTCACAATCCCGGGCAAAGCTAATTCTGCTCCGTGGCAAATCGCATCCACCGCGGTATCACGAATTACAATGTGCGGAAGCGCGGTGAGCGCTACCTCCATGGGCCTGAGTATTTTTCGCAGCGGTGCTTCGTTGCCGGCCTCGAAATCGGATTGCGCAGCACTCAACTCATGCAAGTTCACAATTCCATCATTTTCGCTGAACGGCCCCGCACGGGTCCTCCTGAGCTCCCGCATGTGGGCACCGCAACCGAAGACCTGACCAACATCCGAGCACAGCTTGCGAATGTACGTCCCGGCCTGGCATGAGCACGTGAACAGTACCGTTCGCCCTTGAACCTCGTGCACGTTGAGTTGGTAGATGAAACGTTTCCTCGGCTCTCGTTTCACAGACGCCCTAAGCGGTGGCTTCTGGTAGATCTCACCCTCGAATTGGCGTAACACATCACGAACAGTAGCCTCTGGAATGTCGGCGTGAATTTGCATCGCGCACACGTATTCCTTGCCCGAGTAGAGAAAGCCCTGAACAACTTTCGTAGCTTCCTCTAGCGCTACGGGTAGGACGCCGGTCACCTTCGGATTACCCCGACGGTTAGGTCTCTAGGGTTCCACCGTGGCCAGCGTGGGACAATTTCATCATGCGCTTAATCCAAGCCACCACTTCATGGCTCGAAGGCCCCGCAGGCTTATCCAAGTTGATAATGCCGTACTTGATTCGAAGTGTCATCGGCCTATCTTCGGGCCTGAAACCATAACGCGGGTCGGTCACGTCGTCCGTTTTCGCAACCAGTTCTCGAGTAACAGCCCAAGGCATGACGGTCTGCAAACGTTTCACCTCTTCGCAGCCTCATACTTCTTTGGTGCTATTAAGGAAAGTAAAACGCGCAGGTCAAACGAAGGACGCCTGTTCACCCGCCTGCTTCGGCATCAGGCGGAGTAGGCTATCTGAACTGGAATCTTAGGGGGTCAGCTTGCTGCCGGCTTCATCGTGGGCAGGAGCTCTTCTTTCATGAACTTCGTTTTCTTATCCTTCGTTAACGCCTTCTCGACCTCATCGTCCGCCGCTCCCTTCTTTACCTCGACGCTTTCGGGCGTGGGCTCTAGATGGTCTACGTTGGTTCTCCTACGCCTGACGCCCGTGACGGATTTGGGGCCCGTGATTAGGACGAAGTTTTTGTCGACCACGTCCACGACTACGCATTTTCTTCCGGTTTCGCGGCCTACGAGTTTTACGCAGATTCGGCCGACTTCCATGCTTGGCATTATGATTCACCGGGGTTTGTTCGTCGCTGTAGATTCGAGGGCAATAAATAAGGGTAGCCCATCGGCGGGTGTTTGTTCAAGTTGCTTTCTTGGCGAGAAGGTTTCGTACTTCTTTGATAACAAGGGACTTGGTTTGTTCAACTGAGTACGGGCTCGTGTCTATCTTAATATCGTAAATGCTTAGGTCGTCCACGTCGATTCCGTAGTATTTCTTGTAGCGCTGTTTCTGTATTTCTTCGCGGGCTATTGTTTCCTTCTTCGCAGACTCGAGTGAGGTGCAGTCTCTTTCAGCTATTCTTTTGAATCGTACTTCATCGGGTGCGACCATGAGTACCTTGACGTCCGCAACGTCCTTCAGCATCCAGGCGCCGAGCTGGGCGTCGATTACAGTGCCACCCTTCTTGGCTTCGGTCTTGGTCCGCTCATCGATCAGCTTGTCTATTGCTGGATCCTTGGCTGCAAAGCTGCTGAAGGCCTCGAGGGAGACGTTTCTTTCTTTCGCCAGCGCCCTAAACAATTCGCCTGCGCAGACGTAACGTAATCCCAAAGCTTCTGCGAGGGCTTTTGCGTAAGTCGACTTGCCTGTTCCATGGGGGCCGCTCACAGTGACAATATAGCCTTTCATGGTCCCCTTATGACTCAATGAACCACCCCATCCCCAACTACGCTGATTTACGCAAAATGAGATCTTCGAAGTAATGGTCTTAGCGGTTGTACGGTCGGAAACTCACTAACTCTCCTCTGCGTATTGGAGATGCGGGAATTATTCATTCTAGATGCCTACAATTGGGAACAAGGCTACGAACTCAAAGTGCCCTAATACATCAAACAAGAAATTATAGATCTAACCAGGCACGGGGGGAGAGATCATCCTCGTTGAGTTGAGGGCAACTAGGATCGGGACGCACCACATCTATCGCAGAAACGGTCAAACTCTCCGAGTGGGCTACCACACGAACTGCAAAACGTGGGCATGCCATATGTAGGAGTCGCAGTTCCTCTGGGACCTCTTCTCCTAAACGACAAGAAGATCCCCACGAACGCGAGTGCTACTAACGCGGCTATTGCGATAGCAACAAACACGAGAGTGGTCAGATTTGCAGCCGAAAAAACTTGTGGGTTAACGTTGGCTGATGTCGCAGAGGTACTGATCGAGGTTGGATTGGTGCTCGACACACTAGTTGATGTTAGTTGTGTCGTGGAAGACGATGTTATCGATGACGATGAGTCGCCAAACTTCTCAACACTACCCCCAATTTGCCACCGGTTTCCAATGTAGGAACCGATGTCGGTTACGTAAACGTTCCCCGAGGAATCAGCACCAACACTCTCCGGATGGTAGAATTGGCCCTTACCAGAACCCAACGAACCCCACGTTAGAATGAAAGTACCACTGCTCGTGAACTTCTCAACACGATTATTGTACGTGTCGACCACGTACACGTTTCCCGCGGAATCGACAGCAACACCATTCGGATCGTTGAACTGGCCGTTAGTCGAACTAGCGGGGCAAGCAGGAAAACTAGCACTAGGACTCACGCATCCCCATTGAGTAACGTAAGTGCCCGTGCCCGTGAACTTCTCAACACGATTATTGCCGGAGTCGGCTACGTACACGTTCCCCGCGGAATCAACAGCAAGACCCCACGGCCCGCTGAATTGGCCATTACCAGAACCACCAGAAGAACAGCCGTTTCCAGCATTGGTGCAACCCCACGCGGTAACGTAGGTACCCGTGCTCGTAAATTTCTCAACACGACTATTTTGGTAGTCGGCTACGTACACGTTCCCCGAGGAATCAACGGCGACACCATCCGGAATGCTGAATTGGCCGTTACCGGCACCTGGGGATCCCCAGGTGAGCAGGAAGTTGCACGTGTTACACGCCCGCACGGGAGGCACGGGTGAGCCTACCAAAGTGACGCCGACGAATGCGGAGGATATGATCGTGAAGACGAGAACGGGGCTGAGCTTACGAAGAGAAAAAGCCAATTTGAAGCCACAAACAATGGCCTGGCTTGACGCTTAAAGCGTTATCCGACTCGGGTTCCTTGGCGAACCTTTTCTCGTAGGCAGGCGTGGCATAAGACGCCGGCGAACGGCCTCGACGGGCGCCGTGAGGATTTAGCTAGGCCTCGTGTTGAACTCGAGGGGACGCCTCGAAGGGGGAGGCCGCATGACGAACATCTGCCGCCGGAGTAGCGTTTTCTTCTGTAGTGGATTGTGGCCCTGCCGCCTGGAACTTGCAGGGTCTTCCGTTTCACGTTTCGATTCCGAAGGGCACGTCTCGGCAATTAGTTCTCACTCATTCCTATCCCGAAGAGCCTCATGATCGGGAAGTTCACTGCGAATGAGCTTAGGAAATACCAGTAGAAGAAGGATAACTGCGTGCCGATTATTGGGAGGGGGTAGGGTGCGATGGCTACGATGTGCCCTCCGAGGACGTGGTTGATCAGGTACCATATCAGCAGGAATGGGACGAAGGTCACTGCGGTGACTTTCATCTGTTCCATACTCGCTCTCGATTGAGCCTTCATCATTGCTTGGCTCTTCTTCATGAGTTTTGACAGCGTCTGCTCATCTTTAGCTTTCTTCGCATTGTCCATCTGTTTCCTCCAAGCCGAAACTTCCTTCATAGTATTCCTGACCATGTTATAGTCCACGAGAAGTTTCGCTGCCGTCGATGATGTGAGGCCGAGCGCTAAGGCGATCCCAATCGTGAGTAACGTGGACTGGGGGATAGCACTGTAAGGTTGGATTGCGGAGGCGACCCACGCGATTATAGTATCTATGAAACTCAAGCTTGTGCCTCCATTATGCTTCGAATCGTCTCAAACAGCTCCTGGGCCGCTTGCTTCTGCTTACCCTCATCATTTCTTATAACCTTAACAGGTGAACCCGTCGCGACCGCTGAGGCCGCAGCCGTTGCGCGGGACCACTCAAGGTCGAACGAGATCTCCTCCGCCACAGCCTTCTCCCTCATCCTGCTCGCGTCTCCCATGCGCCTTGCGGCAATTTGGCCTGGGTCTGCCTCAACCAAGACGAGAAGTCGCGGGCCGAGTTTTTCTAACACATTCTGCGGAAGTCCCGCCCACATCCCAGCCCCCGTCCGAACGAACATGTGGGTATCTACCACTACAGTCCTCTGGCCCGCGCGGTTAGCGATTTCGCTGGCTGCAAGTTCCTGAACCTTCTTCTGCGCGTCTATGCTCTGCTCCCTCATCTTGTCGCGGTGAAGGTCTTTTCCAAGGTCACGCATGATTTCGTTCATTATTGTCCCATAATTGAGGACGGTTAGGTTGAACTTGTTTTGTTTCGCGAGGTCCTGCAGTTCGTTTAGGACGGTGGTTTTTCCTACTCCGGGTATGCCGGTTACTACGACGGTTCGGGACAGCGCTCACTCACCCAGGAATCCTCTTGCAGCAGGGTACAGTTCCGTGATTCGTTCCTGCACAAAGATCTGGTAATACTGCTCAATGATGCCAACGGTTAGCAGAATGCCGGTACCAGATCCGAACGCTCCGAGGAAGTCTGCACCTGCGGCTATGGCTCCGATTAAGATTGCGCCGAGGATCGTAACCGTCGGGATATAGCGCTCAAGCAACTGCCGTATGGGAACCTCGGATCGTCTAAAGCCTTCAATCTGCATACCCGAGTCGAGAAGTTGCTTTGCAACCGTTCTCGCATCCATTCCGCCTACCTCAACCCATGTTACTGCGAAGAAAACGCAACCGATGATGAGGAGGATTGCGTAGACCAATGCTCGAAGCGGCTCCGCCATTGCCAGGGAGAGGTTGTTGGGGGGGACGACGTAGTAAACCAGCCCGCCTGAAGGTTGGTACTGGGTGCCCTGCGTGGTGAAAGTGCCGAGGAGGTTGAACCAGAAATTGCTGTTAGTGCTGTTGTATCTTTGCCAAAGCAATTGCGAAATGAAATAGATGTTTCCGAAGAGGGCTGCTGCGAAGATGACGGGTATGTTTGAGACGTAGAAGAGCTTCAACGGGAATTTTCCGCGGAATCCTCTGTACCTGGCGTATGACACTGGGATTTCAACGCGCATGCCGTTGAAGTAGATGATTATTGCGAAGATGCCGAGCGTTGTCATGAAGGCAACCATGTCTGGGAGGCCGCCTGTGCGGGAGAGGACGCGAGTAATGCTTTGCCTGCTAAGTACGCCTTGTGCGAATGCTACAACGGCCCCGAGGTATTTGCCATCAGCCATAGGCCCCATTGGTGCAACCGAGTCCCACCATATGGTAGAAGCGACGCCGGCGGCTATGAACAGGCTGATGCCGCTTCCCAGCCCCCAGCCTTTCTGGAGGAGTTCGTCGAGGAGGAGGACGATGAGGCCCGCACCAACCAGTTGCAACATCACCACGATTTCAGTCGTCACTGGTAACGCACCGTAGGTGCCCCCGATTATGTAGGCCGATGCCTCGAACACGGTCATGACCACCGAGAGAATCTTGCTAGCGCTAGTGAACAGCGACCGGTCTTCTGCGTTACTCATGTCAATGTTCACCATCTTCGACCCAGCCAACACTTGCAGAATCAAACCGGCTGTTACAATTGGGCCGATGCCGAGCTCCATGAGCGTCCCTCGGTTGGATGCAAAGATCACCCTGAGTGAACCGAGTGGGTCGTTGAGGCCAGCTGTCCCTATCCCGTACAATGGAACTTGGGCCATTACGAAGTAGATTATGAGTGCGATGGCCGTCCAAAAGATCTTCTCGTTAAAAGCGACTTTTCTGTCGGGGGGTTTGATGTCCGGGAAGAATCTGGCAATTGGTTTGAAGAGTTCGATAAACCGGACCATTCAACGTCACTTTTTGGGCGGGGTTGAGGTAGCTTTAGCTTTAGCCACGAGGACGGCCTCTCCGCCAGCTTCTCTTATCTTCTTGAGGGCACTTTCGGAACACTCGTCTACTTTCACTTGGACCGCCCGTGAAATTGCCCCAGTACCGAGTAGCTTCTTGAAGCCAAGCTCCTTCAAATCAAGGATAACTTTCTCGCCCGCAGGCGGGGCCTTCCCTCCGGCCACTAGCTTGTCAGCCAGTTCCGATAGTTGCCAAAGGTTGAGCCTTCTTCCACGAGGCTTCATCTCAGCGACCGAGGTGAAACCTTTCTTGCCGGCGTAGTGCATGTGGGAATACTCGCCGGTTCTTATGAGGCGCGACCTCTTGTGACGGTACCTACCGGTTATCCCTGAACCGCCACGCATTCCGCTTCCCCTGTGTTGGCCCGAAGTGCCCCAGCCATGGGTTCTGGAGCCTCTTTGATGTCTCACATGTCTCAATCTAGTTGCCAATTTTCTTGTGCCTTCGGGTTTTTCTGCTTTAAATGATCACGCGAGCTTGTCAGGTTCCGGAGTGCCCAAGATAAACGTTTCCGGAACTTGAGCTTAGGGTCTTAGGACGATCTTGCCGCAATTTCCCGACCCAACCAATTTCATTGCTTCATCAAGTTGGTTGAGGGCCATACGGTGCGTTATCAAAGGCTTCAAGTTCAGTTTTCCAGACTTTAGGATAGCTTCGAGCTTATACCACGTGTTGAACATCTCGCGTCCGACTATCCCGCGCACGTGGGCTTCTTTGAAGATGAAGTCGTCAGCTATGTTGAGTTGAACCTCTTTTGATGGGAGCCCGAAGAGTATTATTGTCCCACCGTTGCGAACTGTACGAAAGGCGTCTTTGATTGCGCGTTCATTTCCAGACATTTCCAGAACGACACCTGCGCCGCGGCCGCCCGTGTCTTTGTGAACCTCAGCTACAGGGTCACCGTTTTTCGAGTTTATTGTTTTTGAGGCTCCCATTGTCGCCGCGAGTTTCAACCTGTAATCGTTGATGTCGACAGCTGTGACGGAAAGGGCCCCAAAAATGCTTGTCAGGGCAACAGCCGAAAGGCCAACCGGACCGCAACCAAATATTGTTACGTCGTTTCCCGCGATATCGGCTGCAAAAGCGGCGTGGACCGCGTTTCCGAGCGGTTCCAGTATCGAGGCGGTGTCTAGGGGGACTTCGCTTGGAACTGGCCAAGCGTTATTTTCAGGGATTTTGACGTACTCTGCGAAGGAGCCGTCAACATCGACTCCAAGAATCGCCACGCGCTCGCAAATGTGTGAGTTGCCTGTTCGGCACTGGTAGCATTTCCCGCATCCTATGTGGCTCTCAGCGACCACTGTTTCGCCGACAGTGCACGCGGTGACGTCAGGCGCGATCTCCACGACTTCTCCCGCGAACTCATGTCCGATGATGCGCGGTGGTTTGATTCGTGCTTGCGCCCAATCATCCCATTCGTAGATGTGGTGGTCTGTTCCGCAGACGGAGGTGACTTTGACTTTGACCAGGACTTCATGTTGACCGATTCTAGGTCGTTCAGCCTCAATTTGCTCGATACCCGGTGCCGGCCGAATTTTCGCGAATGCTTTCAATCGGTTCGCGACGTGTATCAGGTAATGAACCTTTATGTTTTGCTGGGCATTGCCACGGGCAAAACTATTATTCTGAAGAGGGCGGACTGAGGCGCAAGGGATGAGCCTTTGGTCGAAGGTACGCATACGAAGCGAGACCCACGTTCATTTCTTCGCGAAGAATACGAACGACTCGTCACACAAGATTTGGATTGGCGCATTCGCGTCCTCGGAAGCAATAGCGGGCCGTGGGGTGTAGTCTCTGGTAAGAAAGCCCTAATCTTATGCTCAAACAATTACCTGAACCTGACCAACCATCCTAAGGTGAAGAAAGCAGCGTTAGACGCGATCGAGAAATACGGTGCGGGCTCCGGCTCGGTCCGGCCAATTGCTGGAACCATGAATGCTCATGTGGAACTGGAAGAGACGCTTGCTCGGTACAAGCACACTGAAGCTTCGTTAGCATACGCGACGGGGTTTGCGGCCAATTCCGGCCTCGTCCCACAACTCGCCACGGAAGGTGACCTCATAATTAGCGACGAGCTGAATCACGGCAGCATCATTGACGGCGTTCGCTTGAGCAGGGCGGAGCGCACCGTATACAAGCACCGGGACATGGAAGACCTTAGGAAAGTTCTCAACGAAGCCGAGAATAAGAACTACAAGCACATCCTGATTGTGACTGATGGCGTTTTCAGCATGGACGGAGACATCGCCCCCGCGGACAGAGTAGTGGAACTCGCTGAGGAGCATGGAGCGATGACGTACATTGACGATGCACATGGTGACGGCGTACTCGGAGAGTCCGGGCGGGGAATCACTTCACACTTCCACATTGAAGGCCGTGTCGACGTCGAGATGGGCACATTCTCTAAGGCGTTTGGCGTCGTTGGAGGGTACATTGCCGGATCCCGAGACCTAGTGAATTACGCCTTGAACAAGTCTAGAACTTGGCTTCTAAGCGGTTCACATCCTGCCAGCGTTGTCGCATCATGTAAGGCAAGTCTAGAGGTTATCCAAGAAGAGCCTGAGCACCTGCAGAAGTTATGGGAGAATACTCGTTACTTCAAGGAAGGATTACGCAATTTGGGATTTGATATTGGCGCGAGCGAAACGCCGATCACGCCTGTGATTGTGGGTGAGAGTTCGACGGCCCGTAAAATGAGTGAGATGCTCTTCGGGGAGGGCATATTCGCGCTTCCAATAGTCTACCCGATGGTTTCCCGCGACAAAGCCAGAATCAGAACAATAATGAACGCCGGGCATACGAGGAAGGACTTGGATTTCGCGTTGCACGCGTTTGAGAAGATTGGGAAGTCGCTCGGCAGTATCTGAAAATGGGAAGGCTTCGATCTAGGCAACCCAGTCTTGGGGTGTCACGACTCGGTACGTGCTCCGTAGGGCTTCGTATACCGCGTACGCCATGGAGCCGAGTGTGTTCGTTGAACCGAAGCTTCTCGTCCAGCAGTCTTTGACGCCTGCCAGTGTTAGAACGGTCTTCGGAGTTTCTCCCCCGACCAACCCAAGTCCTCTTGGGCCTGGGATGATTTCGATTGCGACGCTGCCGCACTTTCCTCGAATTTTGAATGGAATTGAATGTGGTTGGCCGCAACCGCATTCCCAACTGCCGCAACCGCGGCGAATTGGAACAACGCCGAGTTTGGCGGTTATGGTGGCTTTGTCTATGGCGTTTCTGACCTGTTTTGCTTTGCCGCCTCCGACGCCTAGGAATCCGGTGCCGTTCCCTACGGCTACGATTGCTTTGAAGCGTGATTTCTCGCCGGCATCGGTTTGTTTTTGCACGAATCCTATACCGAGTACTTCCTGTCTGAGGCCGGGCAGGAGGACGTCGACTATTTCCGGTTCTTTGATTTTCAATCCTTGTGTGAAGATATCTTCAAGGGAGACTATCTGTCCGGTCTGAACCATCCTGCCTACTTTGGTTTTGGGAACCCAGCCTGTCTCGGTTCTTTGGGTTTGGGCTGTTTGCATTCTAGCGTCTCCGTGCAAGCTTGTGCGTGTCTACGTATTCATCTAAGTGTGAGGCGCTTCTGAAGGTTCCGCCTTTTGCCATCAGGGTTAGTTTCCTGTAAACTTCCGGGGTGATGAAGCGCTTATCGCGTAAACTTCGCAGCCTTATCCTAATTGACCTAATGCGGACAACCCATCTTCTCTTGCTGTCGTGTGCGCTACCCTTGGTGCTCCCTGGCCCTTTGTGTCGGCCTGCCAGTAGCTCTTGGTGTCTCACCCGTTTCCTACCCCTGCTTATGCCAACTACGGGGACTTTCCTGATGCTTCCTTCGTGAATTAACTTCCTAATCTCTCCGCGAGTGATAGCTGACGATACACGGTCCGTGTCTTCAGGGTCGACCCATACTCTGGTTATTCCCACTTTGAGTAAATCTGCGGCTAGGCGTTTCTGGCTTACTACGCTCATTCCTTACTCTTCCTCTTTGTTGCGCTTTTTGGCTTGGCCTTCTTCTTTGGTTTCTGTTTGGCTGGTGCCGTTTCCTTCGTTTTTACTTCTGCGGTTCCTTCTTCCGTTTCAGGAGTCGTTTCTGTGGGGGTGGGTTCTCCAATCGTAGGTTCTGCGGGTACTTCAGGTACTGCTTCAGCCGGTTTCTTCAATCGTGGGTTAAGGATGCGAATGTTTGCCTTCTTTGCTTCGTCGATGATTTGGACGCGTTTGTTTTCGCCCACTGTGTGTGCGATTCTTGCGACCTGGAGCTTTGGGTCCAAGCCTATCAGATCTTTCGCACGCCACACCATAACTTCCCTCAGGCCCGATGGGTGGAGGCCTTTGGTGGCTCGTGGTCTTGAGTAACCGATCTTCACTACTGCGGGCCAGCCTTTCTTGCTACGTCTGACGCGACTCGTTTTTCCGTGGGGGGCGCGCCAGGGCTCTTTGACTCTCTTGTAGCGCCAGCTTTCTTCTCTGACGAAACGAGGTCTGCGGTAGGACATTTTACATGCCTTCCTTCTTTTCGAAAATGTATATGCCGTCTAGGAATACGCGCTGGTCTTTCTCTTTGATTTTGGTTGCGTATTGGATGTTGGCGGCCGTCTGGCTTACGTCGCCGAGGCGGTTTCCTTGAACGTGAATTTCGTCGCCGGCTATTTTGACTTTGGCGTCCCCAATGATTTTTGCGTTTCGGGGTGTCTTCTCGCCTGTGAAGTTGTCGATCGTGAGCTTCTTTTCCTTCTCGTTGACTTTGACGGTTATCGGAAAGTGAGCGTAAACAAGCTTGAGCTTGTATGTGTATCCTGACGACACGCCGCGAATCATGTTGCGGACGTGGGCTAGGGCGGTACCGACGAGGGCTACTTCACGTTTCCGAGCCCACGGACTGTAAACGCGAAGGGACTGGCCCTCCAAGGCAAATTGTACAGGCAGGTGGGAGAAATCCTCTTCGAGTGTTCCCTTTGGTCCGACAGCTTTGATTCTTCTTCCGTCCACGTTAAGTTGAACACCTTCAGGGATGGGTATTGATCTTTCCGCGAGTTCGACGAGTACCATGATTTCCAACCCTACATGTACTTCTTGAACCCTAGGCTTGGGGCTAGTTCACGGAAGCATTGTCGGCATAGGTACAGGTCGTACTTGCGAATTACAGGGCCGTACTGGCCGCATCTTCTACATGGCCTGCTACCCTTGCCGTATTTTCTGACTTTCTTCGGTTTCAGTTTAGCCAAGTGTCCCTAGGCCTCCCGAATCTGAACGGCGAATTTTGCCGTCATGAAGTTAATAGCGTCATCTTTGGAAACTCGGTGCGATTTTCCGACGGACGCCGGCCTTATTCTTCTTCTCTTGATTCTGAAACCCGGCCGTTCGAGTGTTCCTATAACGTCCATTCCGAATATGCCTAGTTCAGGAACATATTTGGTTCCGGGAATTTCAATGTGCTCTTTGATTCCGAAGGCGAAGTTCCCATGTTCATCGAAACTCGACCTCTTCAAAGTATTTGACACAGCATCGAGGCCTCGTTTTAGAAAGGTTGCAGCTTTTTCCCCTCTGAGCGTTGTCATGCAAGCGATGGGTTCCCCTTCGCGGATTCCGAATTCTTTTATCGTCATCTTGGCTTGTCTGGTGCAAGGCTTTTGCGCTGTGATTTCTTGAAGAACCTTCCTTGCTTTCTCAAGCATTTCGCCTGACTTACCAACGCCTATATGCACTACGACCTTCGCTAGTTTGACTTCCCGCATGGGGTTTGTTTTGGGCAGTGTTTCGGTAACTGTTTCCATTGTCTAGGCCTCCAGTTTTATCGCGGGTTTATCGGTTCCCACAACGAACGTGTAGTCTACCATCGTCTCAAACTTTTTGCCCGTGCTGTCTTCTAGGGTTACCATCGCCGGCCTCGTAGCGGTCCCGGCTTGTACTTCCAAGATCTTTCCGCTTTTGCCTAGGTTTCTGCCTGCGATGACGATTGCGAAATTGCCTTTCTCAAATTTGATTTCGTTTAGGACGCGTTGGGTTGGAATGCTGATCCTCAATGTGTTATTCGTTGAGTAAACGGCCGTTTGGCTTTCTGTTGGCGGGACGGAGAGGGTACGGCCATCGTGTGTTCCGTAATGGACGCGGCCACCAGGTGCTACTCCCTTCCGGAGGACTTTGCAGAGTTTGAATTTTGTCTCCTCTTTCGGTATCTTGACGAGTGAGAGGCCTTTCCCCGCGACGGGAAGGACTCTGAAAGCGGTATTGGCGTCGGTGAATTCTATTACATCCATCAAGCCGGTCGGGTGATTTCTGGCGCGCCGGGGTCGCCCGTCCACTTTCACCTTTCCGCCAGCCAAGATGGTGCCGACTTCCCTTCTGTTCCTACCTAGGGCTAGTTCGTCTCGGATTACTATTTCTAAGGGCAGGCAAATTGCGGAAGCGTGGGCTCCTGGGTCTGGTTTCGGGACCCACGTTGCCTCCTTTCGGTGGACTGGCCAAAAGCTAGGGGAGGCTAGCCGTTTGAGGTGCTTGAGTCCACCCTTGTTGGCCATTCTTAGGCCCCTGCCCCTGCGTCGGTAGTCGTCTTTGGCCGAGATACTTTGATGGACTCCGCTCGCCATTTGTCATCGAGGTTCAGCTTTGTGATCCGAACCTTCGAACTGTTCACAGAAACGTTCGCGGATGTTCCTGCGGTCTTTTCTCGTTGAACGCCTTCAACGTATAATCGTTGCCTGTGTGTGTCTATGTCAGTTATTTTTCCTTCAATTCCGGCAAAGTCGCCCCTTACGATTTTCACGGTGTCACCCTTCCTAACTGGGTAAGAGCGCCTTTCCTGAGTTGTCCGTAATTCGTCAGAGAGAGGTGCAGTTAAGAACTTTCTAAGGCGATGTGCGGGTGCCTCGTAAATCATTTTTCGCTGTTTCGAGGGCTTCTTCGTTACGAGGCGCATGAATTTCATCTTCAGATAATGATGCTCGCTAGGTTGGCGACTCTTGGCCAACGTTCGGCCGCTTCTCTTGCCACAGGCCCGCGAATTTCCGTCCCTTTCAATTCGCCTTCGGGGGTCATGATGACGGCAGCGTTGTCGTGGAAGGAAAGTCTCGTTCCGTCTGGGCGTTTGAAAAGCCTGACCTGCCGAACGACTACGGCTGGAAACATCTGCCGTCTAAGGTCAGGGGTTCCTTTAGAAACGGAAACCATTACCATGTCGCCTACACAGGCTGAAGGGACGCGTCTCAGGCGGCTGTGATAACCGAAAACCTGTATGATTTTGAGTTCTTTCGCCCCCGTGTTGTCAGCGCAGCTGACCCTGCAACCGTTGGGTAATCCTCGTGCAATTTGCGGCCGGTATTCTACCATGCCCTTCGCACTGACCGCACGAGTTTTAGGGGCTGGCATTTTGCTTTCACGTAAGGCGCTGCAGAATGCGCCTGGAACAAATTAAGGTTATGTTGAGAAGGGAACGCTACTTCATGTTAGCCCAGTCAGTTTCTCGACGACTACGAAGGCGACTTCTTTGCTGATTGGTCGGCATTCTGCGATCTTAACCCGGTCTCCTTCGTGAACTTCTAAACAGGGAGGGCTATGTGCCATGATGCGGCTTCTGCGTTTCTCATAACGAGTGTATTTGGGGATGTAATTCAAGTAATCCCTCTCGACGGTTACTGTCTTCGTCATCTTAGTGCTCACGACTTTCCCATCCAGAAACTTTCGTCGAACGGATAATTGACCGTGGAAGGGGCAGTTACGGTCGTCGCAGGACTTCTTAGGAGCTTTCGCACCAATTCCTATGTCAGACATTACCAGCGCCTCACTTTAGTCTTCAATCTATTCTCTGGTTTTGCTACTAACCGTTCGCCGTCTACGTCCACCCGTATGCCGCCTGGCAAGTCGAACCTGAACGTAGCAACATTCTTCGGAATCATTACTCTTCTTCTCTTAGCGTTTATCATTAGCATGTTCTTTGTTTCATCGACGACGACGCCGCGAATTCCCTCAATCATCGGGTTGTCTGCGTGCATGACTTTCACAGTCAGACCGATTAATTCGTGGCGAAGAATGTTCTGCGGTGTGATTTCGCTCATGTCTTAGGCATCTCCGGTGGGACTTTTTCATGTGATATGGTGAGGATGCGTGCGACGGTTCGTTTCAGTTCGCGAATTCTCCCCACATTCTCGACGGTTCCTCCAGATTTAACATTGGTGCGTAGCTTCGTCAGTTCCGTCCGCAGCTCCGCTAACTTCTTGTTTCGTTCTTCTGGAAGTAACTGCCTGATCTCACGCTTTCTTAGTATCGGCAACCTCAGCCACCTCTTGAACTGTTCCCGCCTCTGCCACAACTTCCTGTATGACAGGTTTGGGTAACGGTGGGGCTTCACCCCTCTCTTTGATAACTGGCCTGTCAGGAAGAACAACGTTCGGGGGCATGAGCCTGACGCTGATCCCAAAGAGCCCTTGCTTTAGTTGAGTATCGACAACTGCAGTTCGCAGTATCTTGCTGATTGCCTCCCCGACTGCCGGCAAGTATCCAGATCTGTATTTCTCGTAGCGTGCTCTATCGGTTGTCAGCTTACCCCGAATTGCTATCTCTACTCCGAGTGCGCCAGCTTCGATTGTTCGTTGAAGTGCCCAGTAGGCCGCACGCCTGAAATGAATACCCCGTTGGAGGGCCATAGCGATCTGGGACGCTACCACCTTAGGGTCGAGTTCGGGCGCGTCTATCGTCGCAACTGAAACCTGCGGGTTTTCTATTCCAAAACGTTGCTCTAGAATTTGGGTTAGGTCCCGTATGCTTTGGCCGCGACTTCCTATGACAAGACCCGGTTTCGCCGCGTAAACGACAAGCCTTGTGCCGAGCGGGGTTTTGGTCATTTCAAGCCTACTGTACCCAGCCCTCTTCAATTCCTGCGACAGGTATTCATCAATCTCAGCCCTGCGGGCGTTCTCCTTCACGAAGTACTTATGAATGGGCAATTCACTCGGCGACCTCGTAACCCATTAGTTCCACGTGAACGAGGGTATTCAAGTAGGGTGTGGCCCTGCCCATGGCCCTCGTGATAAAACGCCGAGTTTTCACGCCCCTCTGAGAGGCCGCGTGAACAATTCTTAGGCGGTCGACATCGAGACCCTTGTATTCCGCGTTCGCCTCCAATTCTTCTAACAGAAATAGGAAAGACTTGGCAGCCTTAACCGGATAGCGACCCGCGTACCAGCCTTCGTCGAGGCTTCTGTGGGGAACTTCCTTATGGTACCGCCTATATGCAATCGCGCGTTTCTTCTTCGTTACTGCCTCAAGTAGCTCCTTCGCTGAATCCAACCTCATACCACGAAGTTTCCGGCAGATTTCAACCGCCGCCTTTGGGGAAATCTTCAACTCTCTCCCAGAGCACCTCACAGCTCGGTCCGGGTCAAATTCCTTGACCGAGTATCCCCAAATTGGCATTGATTTTACACCGTGCGTCCCCGCATGTGCACGGTAACCCTAAAAAACGTTGTTTACTACTCAGCTTCCTCCGAAACCTGTTCGGCTGGGAAGTTCTTTCTATATCACCTCGTCTTCTTGACTGTGAGTTGACTTGGAACCGAACGAGATTGATTCAACGGCCGAAAGCGCGATTCACGGGACCACGCTGCGAGTTTACTGGTACCTATTCAGGAACCCTAAACCCGTAGGAGTACGCGAAACCCAGCGGGCACTTTCAATGTCGAGCCCAAGCACCGCCCTGTACCACTTGGAGAAATTGCGGGAGCTCGGAGTAACCGAGAAGGACGCTATGGGGCAGTATTCTCTGAAAGAGCAAGTGCAGGTGGGAACACTCAAAATGTTCTTGAAGGTCGGTCACCTTATTCTACCTCGGTATCTCTTCTACGCAATCTTCCTCTCAACCGCTCTCGCTGCTTACGCAGTTGGCACGATTTTGCAGAATGGCGTGGTTGAGCCCGCAGGCGTGATCTTCGGCGTCGTTGGAGCGGGAATTTCATGGTATGAGTGCGCCAGAATGTGGAAGGAACGAGTTCTATAAATGAAAAATGCCCTGTTCCAAAATGTAGACTTAACCAAATCCAGAATACAAAGGGAATGGATGAAATGATACCCAGATTGTGGCTGGCTGCTTTTCTTGGCGTTTTTCTAGGTGTGGGGATGGCATATGCGACTTCTGTGCCAGTTGTCCCCGTTTTCAACATGAACCCGACTGCGCAAACGTTTGAAGTTGCACGCCCAGTTGGTGCAACGGCTCAGCGCGTTCAGGTGGGTCCTCAATTGGTCTTGGTCTCATTATTGGTAGGAATCATCGTGGCTACGCCTGCTTTCCTAATTGTCAGAAGGCGCGCCTGAAAATCTGTGCCCGCACTACTTTAGTGGAACGTACGTCTGGGTGCAAGGGAATAGGCGAAGTCGGTCTAGAAGACTTGCCTTACTTCAAAGGCACATACATTGAGCTTCTTGATGCTCCGATGCCTGGTGTTCCGTGTACGACTTTCTTGTTGGTTATGATAAATTCGCCGATATAGTGGCCGATCATTTCTGGTTTGATATCAATTGATACGAATTCTTTGCCACTGTGGACTAGGAGTGGCATGCCGACCATTTCTGGCAAGACAACCATGTCCCTGCAGTGCGTCTTAATCGGCTTAGCTTCCTTTCCTTTGCTTCTGCTGTAATGGCGGATTAGTTCCATCAAAATTCTTTGATCCGCTGTTAAGCCCCTGGTTAGTGATCGCCTTTGCCTCGAGGGCAGTATCCTGATAAATTCATCCATGGACATTTGCTGTAAATCGCCAATCGTGTGACCTCTGTAGGAGAATTCACGGGGCAAACTTTGTCACTCAACCGTTTCGTTCGGTAATGTTCTAATTAATGTTGCCGTTTGCAGGAAGAAGAATACCAAGTGTTCTCACAGTATTCCAAGGCGAACTGCAAGGTCGGAGGCCTTAAAGTCCGGTGTAAGCTTCACGAACGCCTTCTTTTCCCCTTCAGGTGTGATCAGGGTTCTGACATCCTGGACTCGTACCTCGTACAGCTCTTGAATGGCCCTCTTTATGTCGTGTTTATCGCACTTGATGTCTACGATGAAAGTGATCTTGTTTTCTGCTTCCAACAAAGTAACTGCATCCTCTGACAGCAGAGGGTATTTGACGACGTCACTAGTAGCGATCTTGGCCATCTTCAACTTCCACCAAGTCGGGTGTCAAGCCCTTTGAGGGCAGACTGAGTCCAAATCGTCAGCCGGCCTGCATGGGTGCCAGGCGCTAGGTCGCTAACATTTAGGCTCGGAACATCAACAACTTTAACGCCGACAAAATTCCTGAAAGCTTTCTCGGCCCCTTGCCTCTTTGCTACTACAACTAACGCGCTTACGGGGTGCTTGAAGGGACGACCGCGCATGCTACCTCTGCCGCTGCGGGCCTTCCGTTCGGAGGCACGTTCAACGTCTTCCCACACTCCTAGGTTCTTGAGAATCTTCTCAGCATCTGAACTCGTCGTTATCTTTTCTGTGTCGTCTGAAACAACGAGGGGTAAGTCGAGGCCTTCTCCGATTCTGTGCCCCCTTGCTTTTACAAGTTCTTTTGATGATGTCGCCGCCACCGCGGAACGCATAGCGAGCCTAAGTTCCTTCTTGTTGATTTTCTTGAGAGTCAGTTTCGCGGAAGTTGGCGGAAAGGTTAACCTACCTTTCACGGTCCCGACCGAAAACCCCGCCTGGCCGCCCCTTGGGTATCTTTCGCCTTTAACCCTCGGGACACGAGACATGGCGTGGCCAACTCCTAGGGACTCCGCAGTCGTACGTTTTCCAGCCATTGGGTCACGGCCCTGAGGTTGAAAGCCACCGCTATGAAGGGCCACAACTGCTCGTCTGATCAAGTCGGTTCGAACGGGTGACTCGAAGAAGTCGGGGAGTTCAACCTTGCCAACAGACTTTCCATCCGCGCCGTAAACGCTTACCGTCCTTGCCAAATTCTCTTCACCCTCGCCTCATACAATTCAATAGCGCCAAAGAAATGAGCAATGCTTCCTCGGTACGAACAGTAGCCACGTTTTGCGCTGGAACAGTGTTGATGAGGAAACTGAAGACCTCTTGAGGGCGCTTTCCCTCTTGGCTGAGAATCTCCGTGAGCCCCGACCGAGGTGATCCAAAAGCTACCAAAACTGACCCACCATTTTTCATTGAACTGCTGATCTTTGGCCAAATATCCAGTACATTAGCTCCGTATCGAGACGTCCCGATTGTGAGATCGAATCGCTCCTTCTCAAGTAGGGTTGCTAACTTGAATTTCGATTGCTTAACCCGATAGCCCCAATATATGCTTATCTTGGTTGGATCGGCGATTTCACCAACTAAAATTCTTCCCACGCTTGTTAGCCGCACCGTAATTCTCGTTCCGACTTGAAGCGCCCCGTGGCATTCCAATTTCTGTTCTAGTCCAACATCGACATCCATCTCCTCTCCGTGCCGAGCGATCACAACTCCTTCCCGAATATCTCCCTGCTTGCAGTCGCGAACGGATCGTGGGACATCGTGGGAAGGAATTTGCAGGGGTGGAAGAATTCCTGCATACTTGAGTGAGGGGCTAAGCCCGAAGAGTTTTTTCCGGAGGTATTGTGGCGTCTCGATGAAGCCCAATATCTCTTTACAAAGCTGCATGGACTCTGCTCGTTCTTGGTGGGCGTCGTCTGGGTAGAGAATTATCTCATGGGTACCGAAAATTGCGCAGGCCCGTGCAATTGCTCCCAATTTGGCTGTCTTTTCCCTCAAATGTGGGGTGTCAGATACCAAAGATGCGGGAATTGCTACGCACAGTTTGGTCTCGATGCTTCCAGAGTGCACCTTTTTCTCTCCGCTGAGGGGTGGCACCTTGTGGAAGATGAATTTTGTTGCGCCAAACAGCACTCTCTCGGAGTGTCTGGCATGAAATTAAGCGATACTTCGCCTGAGCGATACACCACAACTAAAGATCCAGAATGAACCTGATGATCACCGCACCATCACTATGAACGACTTCAATTCTATGAAGGGTTACGGCTTTCACTTCAACTTTGGCACCATGCTTTCGCTTCTCGTAAGTTTCTCCGTAAACCATTGCAAAAGCTTGAATTCTGTTTGATAGCTTCCGGTCGAGTGTTACTTTGAACTTGGCAAAGACCTTGTGTTCGAGCTCAAACTTGAGTAACAAGGTTTCGAGCCAATTGTGGAGAAGGGCGACTTCATCTGGTGCGGTGACTTCCACCTTTTCAACGTGCTCGGTGGAAATGGACTTCAAATCGCACATAGTGTCAAAGAGGGCCATTCCGGCGAACTCAAGCGCCTCCTCTAGGGTTGAACCAGTCGCCTGAATGTATGCATCGGTCGTGTGGGGAAGAAGTCGGTAACCCGGGGCTGGCACTAGAAGGCCTCTTCGACGCTTTCGCTCCTGCAAGTTAAATAGGAATCGCCTTCAGGGATAGCGTTAGCCGGGATGGCCGAGTGGATTAACAGTGCGGACTTGGTCCAGAGGCGCAGGCCTTGAGTGAAAGATCAACGCGAGCCTGTGGCCCTTACGGGCCTCGGGGGTTCGAATCCCTCTCCCGGCGCCAACCGACGCATTGACTTGGCAAGAGTGATGAGGAAGCTCGAAATGAAAAAGACCCAGACGTTCGTAATCATCCTAGGTCTGATCATCATTCTCTCCTTGGTGCCTTCCCCTGCCCATGCCGCGCCGAGCTTGCGCACCGACCAGCCACTCTACACAGTTCGGGACAAAGAAGTCACACTCATGGGATCTGGACTTTCGCAGGCACAGGCATACGATGTGTGGTTAAAGGGGCCTAGTGATAAGAAAACAATCTTCACTGGTACCAGTTTCAGCGCCCTTACTAGCGGGTTGATGCCCCCCAGCGTTGTCCTACCCTTAACTGCGAGCTCTCCGCTGGGAACATATCTTGTCAGCCTATCCACTTCAAGCAGTATAGATAACTCGCAAGTGACCGCGCACTATGGGGTTTGGGGAACACTGCAACCGCTCTACCAGAGAACACAATCTGTCATGATCATGGGAGGAGGCCTGTTCCCCGGGACGAGCCTTAGGTTAACGATTCGCGACCCAGCGGCAAATTACGTACACCAAACCACGCTCGCCTCAACCACTAATGGCGATTTCAACCATACTTGGAGAATACCCGAAAACGGGGTTACTGACATATATACAATCTTCATTGACGGCACTGGAACATACGACAACGCACAACAGGATTATGTTTCTGAATCAAAGTTCACTGCCACGGTGGCAGTGTTATCCGCGAAGATCACGGAACAGCCTAAGAACATATACCAACGTACTGACCAGGCGACGGCTTCATTCGCTCTTCAATATCCTGATGGAAGCCCGGTCCTTAAATCAAACCCGACCGTGCAACCAGTTTTGCTCTTGCGAGACCAGGTTACAGTAGCGTTCGCTTCGCTTTCTCTAGCCGACCCAGTAAATGGGATTTGGGGTGCGAGCTCCAAGATTCTCGCAAACGCAACTCCAAGTGCAAAGTACAGATTCGAACTGCCAGCAACCTCGTTTGATGACGGTTTTGGAAACAAAGGTGGCGTTGCCAATTTGTATTCGAACTATTTCCAGGTGACAAATGCAAGTTTGATTATCGAAAGCCAAGTGAATGGGACACAGATCCAAATTCCGTTTGGTCAGGTCAGCATAATTTCGAAGGTTGCGTACCCAGATGGAACCCAACTGACAAACGGCACGGTTCAATTATTCGTCTCCACCGGATCCACCGTCGCGGAGCTGAATTCGGTGTACGACCCTACTATACAGGCTTGGCGGGCCTCGTATTCGAGCACGTTTGCAGACATTTGGAGGGTGGGAACTTGGACGCTTAAAGTAAATGCTGCCGACACTTTGGGGAACTCAGGGACAGCCACTTATCATGTTGCGGCGCAACCATACTTATTCATCGTCTTGTTGGCCGTTCTAGTCGCTGTACTGGCGTTCGGCCGGTGGACCGTTGGACGGTACGGAAGAAAGACCTACTTCCGCGCAAGAAAAATCATCCAGAGGTTCAGGCCAAGCGCGGCCGAATGATTGCTACTGAAAAATTCCCCCAGTGTACCCGTGAACTGTGAGTTCCTTTCTCTGCCCACGCCATTCATAAATGAATGAATATACAGGCATCAAATATTCCGCTAGCTGCGTTATTTGGTAGCGGTTGCTGAGAATTTTCGAGAATGCAGTTGGTGGTTTCACAACCATGGCATGAAGTTTCCTGACCAAGTCTTCCTTCGTCATCGAACTCTTGCCTAATTCAGCGCCGGGTAACTCTTTTGCCAGTTGATCCGCGCTAATCTTCTGAAGCGGTAAGTTGCGGTCGAAGAAAGCTTCGGCCTCAAGGTTCTCTTTGCCCTCGGCGTCTACGAAAATTGATCCTTCCTTGTACATGTAGGCCAATTCTGTTACGTCACCCAAGCGGATTGACTTTACGCCAGCCCACTCTTTTCTGCCAAGAAGCCGTTTAGCAATATTTGACAAGCCCTGTGTATCAACTGATTCTTGCCCAAGAAGATCCCGTATCTTACCTTCGACCTCTACGGCTATCACATCTTCGGGCAAATCAATCTTGTATGAATTGCCCCTAAAATAGAAGCATTCATGGTAGCCTTTGAGTCTCCAAAATGGTACTAGTTTTAGCCGCGGCTCTACTGAGGTTAGTACGTCTTGCTCTTTGGGTTTCACAAATGAGAGAACCCTGTTTTTGAACAGCGACCGTTTGCGCGCTTCCGCAATTTTGCTAAGTTCCTCTAGTGGTTTCGGTTGGAGGTAATAAATCTCTGGGGTTATCTTCCCAGGATCCCATCCGTTTCCGACCCGCGAATCTTCGAAGCCACCCGCTGACTCGAAAAGTGTTTGGAACTCGTTTATCGTTGAGTCGAGGAGACGTTTTATCTCTTCGAAGCGGTCGTCTACGCTCAAACCTCTCCCCAACCGCAACGGAAGGGATGTGAAAGTTCAGCTAGGGTTGTACAGTTAGCTTCCCATAGCGACCCACGTTGAGTTGGGTCTCGCCTCGAAAGCTGTCGACATATCCGTTCTCGATCGCAATGGAGTTGTTAACCTTCACTTGGTCGATTTGCTCGTTCCAGAGGTTTAGCTTAACGGTGCCAGAATCATCGCTGACTACCGCGGTAGCGACCCGTGACTGTTCGCCCCTCCGTGTCGTTACTTCTCTTGCTTCGGAAAGTTCAAGAATCTTAGCCGTGACATCAACACGCCTCATGCCAGGCTTCAGTTCGGATATCTTCATTGAAATCGAAACGTTACAACCACACTTGTGGTATTAAATCATTGGGCTTACTTGAGCACACAAATCGTGAGGTTCAATTAGGGTTTGGTAATCAACGAATGCATTCTGATGAGGTCGTCCTTGAATGGGGTTAGGGCCTTCGGTACCTGAATTTCTACAGGTTCACGTAGGGCCAACGCCTTTTCTTTCTTGACCTTCCAAACCTCTCTGTTGAACTCCAGCATCTTCTCGGTGTAGCGCCTGTGAACCTTGGACCAAGCTGGTTTGTGGAACTTCTGAGCGTGTATGCTTTCGGTAGCATAGAGTTGCCTCCAAATGTGGTCCGTCATGAAAGGGGCTATTGGTGCGATTAGCAGAAGGGCGTTCTTTAGGACAATGTGGAGGGTAAACCATGCAGCCTTCTGTTCTGCTTTTGTGAAGCCTTGTCCGTACGCCCTGGGTTTCACCATTTCGACATAGTGCGACGCGAAAGTTTCCCAAATGAAATCTCTGATCTCGGTGGCAGGAATGAAGAAGTTGTAATCTTGATATCCCTTCACGCATTTCTCAACTAAGACCGCAAGTTCGGATAATATCCACTTGTCACTCGCAAGCAGCTTAGCGCTCTTGACTTGCGGGAATGATGATATGAAGCGAGAGAGGTTCCACAGCTTGGTGAGGAACTTGTGAGCACCCGCAATTCGCGCTTCAGAGCAACGGAAGTCCGAGCCCAGGGTCGCTTCCGACGCATTCCAGAACCTGAATGAGTCCGCTCCAAATTTCTCAAGAATCGGCTCGGGCTCGACAACGTTGCCTTTACTCTTATGCATCGCTTGGCCTTGCTCATCCACACCCATTCCCGTTATCCAAGCGTGCGCGAACGGAGCTTGCTGAGTTAATTGGAAACACCGCAGAATTGAATAGTGCAACCAGGTGCGGACTATGTCTTTTCCCTGCGGCCTAATGCTTGCCGGGTAGCAACGTTTGAAGAACTTCTGGTCTCGTTGATACTTGGAAATGACCATAGAGGAAATGCTGGAGTCCATCCAGGTATCGAAGGTTCGAGTGTCACCTTGGAATTCTAGGTTACCGCACTTTGGGCAGCTTTCGATCGGTGGTCGGTCCCTCCATGGTCTGTAATAGGGTCCACCAGGCGGTAGGAACGGAGCGCCACATTTCTTACAGTACCAGACAGGTATCTCTGTCGCATAGACTCTGCGTCGGGAGATTGGCCAGTCGATTGCTATCGAGTTCAGCCAATCAAGCAGAATCTGTCTGTTGGCATCGGGGTGGAAGATAATCTTCTTCGCGAGTTGTTTCAGTTTCGGAAGAAAGGCTAGTTGCTTGAGGTAATATTCCTTCATCGGTACGATTTCGATGGGGGTATGGCTTCGTGAGCATATCGGTGTGCGATGTATGATACTCTCCATCTTCACGACTAGCCCCTTAGCCTGAAGGTCCTGCACGATTCTGGTCCGGCCCTCTTCCATTCTCAACCCTTGGTAGGGTCCCGCTACATCAGTCAATCGCCCATCTTGGCCGGCGGCGATGATTTCTGTGAGGCCTAGCTCTCTGAAGATTAGGACGTCAGTGTAATCGCCGTAACTGCATATCATTACGGCCCCAGTTCCGAACTCTGTTCGTGCACTTGGGTGCGGCCTAATTTCCACTAGGCGGTCGTAGATTGGCAGTCGGGCGTGTTTCCCATGAAGGCGTGTGTACCTTTCGTCAGCCGGGTTCACCATTACCAGCTGGCATGAGCATATGAGTTCAGGCCTCGTCGTAGCGATTACTAGAGGTTCACCAGATTCCTCAACCGTGAATTGGACGTGCACTAGCCGAGTCGGCAACTCTTCGTATTCTACTTCAGCGTCTGCTATGGTTGTGCCGCAATCGTGACAGTAATTGTTGGGGCGTGTTGCTTCATAGATCAGATCTCGGTTCCAGAGTTCGATGAAGGTTGTCTGCGTCAGCTTTCTATATTCTTCATCATCTGTTCGATATTTGTTAGCGTAATCTCCACTGAGTCCGATACTTTTCATGATGCGGAGCATGTTGTTCTCTAGTTCGTCGAGGGCTGTGGTGCATAGCGTAATGAATTGCTCTCTCGGAGTGTCCCGCATCTTCACGTTGTATAGATTCTCCGTGTAAATTTCGACGGGTAGACCGTTTCGGTCAAAACCGATTGGGAACAGAACCTGTTTTCCTGACATGCGCTCGGCTCTAGCGATCATATCAATCTGTGAGTATTGAGCAACAGCGCCGATATGCCATGTTCCCGATGGGTAGGGTGGGGGAGTGTCAATTACAAATGGCTTGCCTGCCTTTCTCAAATTTAGAGTGTAGAGTCCTTCTTGTTGCCACCTTTCGAAGATATCGCGCTCTAAACTGTGATCCCACCGCTTCTCCGGTATCGATGGAAGAAATTTCTTCGCAGTTTCAGCTTTCTCCCCGCTCATCTTAAACAATCACCGAACCCGGAATTTGCTTTGCGTCGGTCATTTAGGGAATTGGGTTGTACTAGGCTTACTGGACTTGGCGGTCACACATGGTCCTCAGCCGATTTGAGCTGAGAGCAGCCTCATCGTATAAGATTGTCGAAGAGGGCTCTTCATGAATTGTGTGCGGCCATTCCTGTTGCTCTCATGGTTAGCCAATTCGATATTCTCAGGGCCGACCAGATAAGGTAAACGACGAGCACGACCAGACCGGCCACCAGGGTCATGCTTTCGGTTAGATTCGCGAACGCTGCCAAACCGGCTCCATATGTGGAACCACCCATATCGAGTACCGTGAAATAGTAATCGAAGAACCAGTGGAGAAGAATATCTGCGTAGGCACCATACGCAACATACGCTATGCCAAACATCAGTCCTGCTAGGAAAGCAGTTGTGACTTTCCCAATCTCCCAGCCGCCTCCGAGTAAGAGGTGGGCAGAACCAAACGCAAAAGCAGTGACAAGGATCAACACCCATTCAAGCGGGCTTATTCCATGTAGTAAACCATTCATGCTTACGTTCCTATAGCCCAGCTTCTGTTTGGCGGCTTCGGGACTAACCATGGCTAGGAGAACTAGTTTGAGTTTGTTCACTAGGCCGGCAAGTTTAGGATCGGATCGAAAGAAGACAAAAGCAAGGACGATTCCAAAAGGAATGCCGATCGAAGTGATACGGAAGCCGAGCTCCTCACTTAGGGGTGCGAACGCAAGGTTAAGCAAAATAATGTAAGGGCTCGTTGCTGGAGGAAAGTTCAGGTTGCCCGTCTGGACTCCTTGAGTCGCCTGAAACTGCTCGATGATCACTGTGGCGTAAAGAAGGCCAGTGGCTAACAGCGGCATAATGAAGAGAAAGTTGGTTCTCCCCATCGCAAACGGTTTTCTTAATGCGTCCCTGACGGACTTGGCAAAGCCACCACGGCTAAGCCAAGCAAGAATAAAGCAGAGGACGAAAGCTCCCCAAATTGCAGCGAACAATGTGCCTAAACTCACGCCGATAAGTGGGATCGGGATCTCGATGATAGTGAACACGTCAATCGGGAGCTGATGAATTGGCCTTGCGGCAACGGTCAAGCCGTCGGACGTGGAGAAGAACAAGATCGGGCCAAGAGCCATCGAAACAATGTAGCTAATCGTAGACAGGACTACGAGAACGAGGGCAAGCCCCTTTCCGAGATTACCAGCCGCCTGAAGAAATCTGGTTAACGACATGTAGGTCTTCTCGTCTCGTTCCGGCTTGAACGCCCGACATTACCTAATCAACGTAATGGTGCAAATCCAGCGGTCCATTTACGCCATGACCACTCCCGGGTTCAATGATCCATACTGTAATGGGCCCTCTTTCTGAGCTCGTCCACCTTATCAGTCCTTTCCCAAGTAAATTCAGGGTCGTCACGGCCAAAGTGTCCGTAGGCGGCTGTCTTCCGGTATATCGGCCGGCGCAATTTGAGGTGGTCAATGATTCCTTTAGGAGTCATATCGAAAACTGCTTTTACCGCCTCCGTAATGTCCTCGTCCGGCAATTTCCCAGTTCCATACGTGTAGACCATCACCGATATCGGTTTTGAGACACCAATGGCGTAAGCAATTTGCACATCACACTTGTCAGCCAACCCCGCGGCGACGATGTTCTTCGCAATATACCTGGCCATGTAGCTTCCCGACCTGTCGACTTTGGTAGGATCTTTTCCAGAATAGCATCCGCCCCCATGGCTACCGATTCCGCCGTAGGTGTCTACGATAATCTTCCTACCCGTCAATCCGGTGTCCGCGAGTGTTCCTCCGATGGTGAACCGACCCGTTTCGTTGATGAAGAATTTGGTATTGTTGTCGAGCATTCTTTCCGGTATGACTGCTTTGATTACTTTCTCAATAATGTCCATCCTCATTTGTTCTCTGCTTACATTATCGTCATGTTGGGCTGCAATGACGACTGCGTCCACCCTCCTTGGCTTGTCATTCACATATTCAACAGTGACCTGCGACTTTCCGTCCGGCCGGAGGTAAGGCAGCAGCTTCTCTTTTCGCACAGCCGCGAGCCGTCTCACGAGCTTGTGGGCTAGCATGATAGGCAACGGCATGAGCTCCGGCGTCTCATTTGTCGCATGACCGAACATCATCCCTTGATCGCCGGCGCCAATATCTTCCTTGTCAACGCCCATTGCAATGTCGGGAGACTGTTCTTCGATGGAGACGAGGACTCCGCAGGCTTCCCAGTCGAGACCTACCTTTGCGTTGTCGAATCCAATATCCTTCAGGACGTTTCGAACAATTTGATTGATTGGCACGTATGCGTTGGTAGATATTTGGCCTGTGACGATTACCGTGCCCTTCATTATTAGAGTCTCAATATCGACCCTGGATTTCGGGTCCTTCTCGATAATCGCATCAAGAATCGAGTCCGAAATCTGGTCCGCGACTTTGTCAGGGTGACCTTCAGTTACGCTTTCCGACGTAAACAGGAATGAACGAGGCTTATTGCTCATTGCAAAAGCAACATTCGTAGACGGAGAACCAACTGCGCTCCGAATTCTACTCAATGTCGATTCACCGGCAAGTTATTGCCGCAAGACCGATATTCCTATAATATAAATTTGCGATAAGAAAGTATTCTACTAAGAATACCCTTCGAAAAGAGGTCTGCAGACTATGTTACCGACTCTTGATGAAATTGGGAGGCGTCGAAGGCTACTGGCCATGAGCCAGAAGCAACTAGCCAACCTAGCAGGCGTAAGCCAATCGATGATTGCTAAGGTCGAAAGCAAGCGAATTAGCCCTTCCTATCTCAAGACGAAAGCCATCTTCGATACCCTGGAGGGGTTAGAACGCAAAAACGAGTTCAAAGCCAAAGACGTCAGTCACGGTAAAGTAGTCAGCGTCCACGCGCACGACCCTGTTTCGAAAGGTGTCCGCGTCATGCGTGAGACGGGTTTCTCTCAACTACCCGTCTTCAACAATGATCGGGTTGTTGGAGGTCTGACCGAGAAGATTATTCTGGAGAAGTTGTTCTCGGCGCCGAAACCAGACGAAATATCACGGCAATCGATTGAGAAAATCATGGATGAGGCTTTTCCAAGCGTTAATGAGGAAACGCCGCTGTCGATGGTTTCCACCCTGCTGCAGTACTCGCCGGCAGTCCTAGTCACGAAGCGGGGGCATGTTCAAGGCATAATTACCAAAGCCGACCTATTGAAAGTCATTCGTGCCTAGTTTGATTTTCCCTTCGCAGCCGCTACGATCGTGACGATGTCCCGGTCTTTCAACCTATAATCTGCAGGCAAACGAATCTTCGTTCGCGCGTCAACCGCGTAAAGCATAGTCTTCGCTAAATCAGTATGGACTTGGCCTGCCAAGTCGCCGACTGAAGCGCTGTAGGGAACGAGGAAAACGTCGGGGAGCACGTTGCCTCTTGTGTCAGCTAATTTCTCAATATCCTCTACGGGATAAACCACGTTCATACTTAACAGCTTGAAGACGCAGGTGTTGAGTGCGAACTGCACGCCAGTTCGAATCCATTTCGAGAAAACACGCTGCTCAACATAGGTCAAGGCCTCCCTCTGCTCAGTCGTCAACTTCTCATTGTTTTTGACCTTGAAAACTTCCTCGCCGGGAATGTACTCAATGTAACCTTTCTGCTCGGCGCGGCGTAAAGCCAATTCCGCGTCACTCGAGGCGGGGAGTACGAATGCTTGGCCAAATTCCTTCACCAGGTTCACGTAATTCTTATCCGCGTGTGCGAGGTCCATCTTGTTCGCGATAATGAGGGTCGGCTTCGAGATTTGCCTAATACTCTTCGCGTAGCCCCAAACGTCTTCACGGCTCCACCGCCCGAGGTCTTTATCTTCGAGGGCGTTCTCCTCCAAAGCCCTCGCAACATGTCCGCTGGTAATCTTCAGCCCAGCTAGGTCTTGCGTGAAGAGCCGGTCAACGGACGAACCTTTCTTGGCATGTTTTTTTAATTTTTTGAGGCTCTTCTCAACTACTTTGGCGAACCAGCGAACCAACTCTTCTTCAATGTCGTAGACGTCAGCGACAGGGTTTCCCATCCCCGGCTTTGTGAGTTTTCCATCCGCGTCCACGCTCCCTGACGCATCCGCTATGTGGATAAGAGCATCCGCCTGTGATGCTACGCTCAGAAATTGCGTGCCGAGGCCTTTTCCCATCCATGACCCTTTGATTAGGCCGGGGAGGTCGATGAGCTGGATGGGGATAAACCGAGCGCCTTCGATGCAAGATGAATTCCTAGGATTGTCCTTGACCCCCATTTCTCTGCACACGCAGATCGTCTTAACGTACGCTTGGCCAACGTTTGGTTTCTTCGTGGTGAAGGGGTAAGTTGAGACGGGAGCGCTGAGTAGGGTTGCCGCGTTGAAGAAGGTAGTTTTTCCTGCGTTTGTTTTCCCAATCAGTCCAATCTTGAGCAAGGCGACCGGCTAGAATTCCCGCTTTGCGGTATTACTACTTGACGGGCCTGAGCGGAATCAGCCAAAATCCATATAGCAACTGGCTATGCGTGACTTGGATGGGGCCGCCTTGTCGGTTCCGATGTGGGGCCGTAGACACTGTGACCATTCGGGAGTGACGGTCTCTAGCCAGGGATGACGACAGGGATACGTTCCCGCCAAGGGCTCCAGAAGACCAAACCTTAACGGGTTTGCGGACCTGAACGGAATGACGAACTTCAGGAGCGAAGAAACCCGTAGACATGACGGCATGGCGGAAGTCGAGGGTTCAAAATGGTTCACCCCAGAACCATGAGAATCCCTTCGGCCCCACCAATTCCCACCAATGATTGGTGAAATACACCCGAACCCCATGAGACCACGAGACTGCGAAGGTGGGCGAGTACCCTCCCAAGGGGTGTGCCCAAACGGCCTCACCCACTACTGGAAACGCCATCACAAGCGCGATGAAGTAACATGTTCCTCACAAAATTAAACCATCCACACCCACTCCTAAGCACGTGCGAAAGCAGGCTCCAAGGAATCCCAACCAACCTAGGGTTGTTCGTTCACTCTAGAAGATCAAAGTTGCAGTTCTTGGAGTAACCTGGTGGCGGTGATTTCCCTGTTTTCATTTAGGTATCATGCAGAGAAACTTCAGGCCGACGGTGCCCGCTTGGAACTGATGTGTTTTGCCGGGCGGGATTAGGATGGCGTCCCCGGGTTGGATTGGCTCCTCACGGTTCTCGTATCGAACCTTGCCTTGTCCCTCAAGGATGTATACCTCATGTTCCCAATCGTGTTTGTGGTAGGGTGTGAAACCGCCTGGTTCGAGAGTGAACTGGCGCATGAGAAAGGTAGGAGCTCCGTCTTTTTCATTGATGACCCATTTTATTCTCGTTCCTTTGGAGCCTTCCTCCGTAACTGGAGCATCCGCAACACTGCTCACATTCACCTTGTACAAAGCTAATCACAATAATTCAACAAAACCCAGAAAATAAGTTGCTCGCTCACGGTCCATCCTTGGGAAGCACATTGGTGCACATGAAAAACTAAAGCACCAATCTACAACAGGTTGTCAAAGGTTTGAATCACAGAAAGATTCCGCCTTTGCTATTGGCTCGGCGGTTACGAGTATACGTGGTGGGGCCGATGAGACTCACGGTAGTATGCTTGCGTCTGCTTTTGAACCGTTGATACGAGCACGATGTGGAATGATTTTCTTTTGAGGAAGGCGGCGCGTATTTTAGAGCCTTCATGATTCTCAGGGTATGTCCTGGGTGGAATACTTTTGTTTGAAGTTGCGTATTGCTAGGTGGATTAGGTCGGTTCGGCGTACTCCGTATGCCTTTGCGTATTGGGCTAAATTGCTTAGCTTATCGGGCCTTATGGCTAGGTTGACTCTATGTTTCCTGCACATCTTGAAGTCTTGTTCTTTGGGCGAGTATAGGAATTCATCGAGTGCAATATTGACGAGGCTGCTTCGAGGGAGCCCTCCGTACGCGTTGACGAGATTATCTAACTCCTCCAACTCGTAGCTACAGAAACGCAAGATGACGTTAATCGTGCGTCGTTTACCCATGCGCAATCCAACTTGGCGGATTATCGTTGCCCGGTTGCGGATTGGCTCGCAGGGCTCGGCCCACCTCAGGGAGTGAACACTGAAACTTCCCTGAACTGCTGGGTAAGGCGGTAAACGAGAACTCCGCTTCCCCCACGGGACTGCGCGTACAAAACTACAGACCCCCCAGCCACCCCCACGTCGCGCAGGCGCGCGTGGGAGAATCATTGAGTGTGTATGCCGGTCAATACATTCGTGAATCAGGAAAGAACTTCTTTGGGTCATCCTCGATGACGATTGAATTGGTTTTCGCTGAAACCGGGCAGTTGCCAACGCCCTGAGTTTCACCTTGCCCGTCTGGACCGCTATGGGTTGCTGGAGCGCTTTTGCTTAATTGCAAATACTAGCGCTGCGCTCAAGACCTGCGTTACTGAACTCGCCATAAAAATGTAGACCGGACCAATGGTGCTCCACACTAACCCATAGACGAGTGGCCCTACCATTATGCCCAGGTCTTCGCATGAGCCATAGATTCCTACGACTGTGCCGTACATTCTCTTGGGAGTGACGTCTGGTACAATGGCGAGTAGCAGCGACGTTGCTGAAAGGCCCAGGCCGGCGGCAATGGAGACAAGGAAAATCTGGTAAGCGGTGTTCGCGAAGAGGTAGAGCAAGAAAGAGCCAGAACAAAGCAAGAACGCAATGATAGTCATCGGCTTTCGGCCAAACCTGTCGGAGAACCAACCGAGAAACAGGATCGCAACCAATTGGGAAGCAGCAACGATTGAAATGAGCGTCCCAACTTCAACAGTTGACATCCCAACCACCCCCGAAGCGTATAGGGGTAGAAAAGTTCGAACAATAGAGAACCCCATGAAAGCGAAAATCGCTGAGAGGAAAAGGAATTGCGCTGAACGCCTCCGCAGAGTAGAATTGAGGCCATAAATCATGCTCTTTGATCTTCCGGCCAATTTGCGGCTGGGTGGAAACGACCACAACACAATGAAAATCAAAAGAACGCTCAGCGCAGATGAGGCGTAGAACGAATACTCGAACGACCAGCCTTGAGCAATGTACGTTCCAATCAAAGGACCGATGATCCGGCCGATGGAGGAAGAAACCCACCAAAGACTCGCGTACAGCCCGGCAGATTTCAAGGAAGATTCCTCTGATACAGACGCCCTAGTCGTAGGTCCAACCACGACTCCAACCGCTCCAGAAAGGAGTTGGAGAACTAAGAAGAAGAAAAAGGAACCATGACGGGTGTAGAGGACAAAAATTGCGCTCATGCACAGTAAAGAAAAGATCAGGAGATGCCTTCGATTAGTTCTGTCACTTAGACTCCCCCACACCCATTCGAAAAGAAACATCCCCAAAGCGAACATAGCAGCTAACGTGCTCCATCCGACGATGCCGATTCCAAGCGTTTCAATGTAGAGAGGCAGGACAGGGCCCGTAATCGTTACCGACCAAGAAACATTCCAGAGAAGCACAATAACATAAGCTGGAAGCACGCGCCTAAAACTCGGATTCAACAAGTGGGACACGCCATCGACCAATACATGACGATCGAGTTGAGAGCCGCAATCTAGTACGAGATTCTTTATGGTTACGCCCCATTCTCTTTCGGGACTAAAGACAGACATTGCGGATCGCCGTAGATATCGACTCTCCTGTAGCCCTCAAGAAATTTAACTGAGAACCGTACCTCGCGAACGACAACTGAAGTTAGAGGGACCCAATGGAGTTCACGGTTAGGTAAGGTGCTTGTGATGGTTGATTTCTGCCGGGAATGTGGAGCTTACATCCCAGTAGGCCTCACGGAATGCGCAACATGTGAGACGAGAGGTAAACCATACATCCAGTTGAAACAGATCAATCCAAGCCAGCTAACTCCGCGGGACGTGCTAGACCTATTCCCAAGTCGAACCTTTCGCGAACACCAGAAAGAAACCATCACTAAGATGGTCGACGCGTTTACTTCTGGGATAAAGTGCATACTACTCGTAGCCCCGACGGGCGCTGGGAAATCCTATGTGAATGCCTCCTTCACGTCTGCCACCCGCTCGTTCTACGCAACACCCCAGCTCGCATTAATCGACCAGATCATGCGGGACCCATTACTGGAGAGGCGATTTGTGGAGATCAAAGGCCGGCAGAATTACAGGTGCTACTACAACCCGAGTAGGGGTGTGCATGTAGGGAAATGTGAGACCGAACAGTACCCCTGCAACGAACGTTTGGACATCTGCCCGTACTGGATGCAGAAGATGCGCGCGTTGAAAGCGCCTAGCGTTCTTCTGAGCCTCGCTTATCTCATCTCGGAGGGCCAGACGGAGGGCATAAGCGAGACTTACCTAGGAACCAGAGCACTGATAGTTTTGGATGAAGCGCACAACTTGGAAGAGCAATGCCTCAACCATGTCTCAGTGCGACTATCCCCTTTCTCCATACCCTACGACATATACGACGAAATACTACCCGCCCTTCGGGAGGTGGGGTCGGACGTGGACCTTGGAAGATTTCTGGAAGATCTGGAATCGAAGCTTGGCAGACTCCTGGAGCAACTGAAACAGAAATCCGAAACTTCAGGGCTCTCAGTGGTCCAAACCGAAAACCGAGACCTCATTGAGCGATACCTCGCCAGCTACTACCTCTACATGAATTCGCGGTCGGAATGGGTTTGGCAGATTAGGAACAACCAACTTCTCCTGCAACCAGTATTTGCAAAGGAGTTCATGAAGCAACTCGTCTGGAAACGAGCCGAGTACTACGTAGTCTCCTCGGCCACCATTCTAGACCCAGAAGAATTCGTCGAGCTGACCGGCCTCACAACAATTCTCGAACGGGACGAAATTTGTGTTCTCCAATCGCCAAGCACTTTCCCGGCCGAGAACCGCCCAATAATCGACGCAACCGTCGGCCCCCTGTCAAAGCAAGAGTGGGACAAGAACATGCCCCAAGCCGTGAAGAAAGTAACGGAGATCCTTCGTAAAGAAAAGGGTAAAGTCGCGATCCATTCCCACAGCTATCGCCATCAACGAGCCCTCGTCGAGCACTTGCCAGCAGACATTAGAACCCGCCTAATCGTTCACACGAGCCGTGACCGGGAGGAGAAGCTGCAGGAGTGGATGCGCTCCCGAGGGAAGGTATTCGTCTCAGTCGCCTTCAACGAAGGCCAAGATTGGAAGTACGACCTCTGCGATGCTCAAATCCTCTTGAAAGTTCCCTTCGCGGACCTGAGCGATCGACGAATGAGCCGCCGGTTAGGGCTTGGGCATAGAAGGTGGTATGAGAATCAGGCGATGATGGAGGTCATTCAGGCGTATGGGCGGGCTATTAGAGCCGACGACGACAAAGCAGCGTTCTACGTTGTAGACGGAAGCTTTCAGAAACTTGTCAGAGACTGTTGGCCATACATACCCGACTGGTTCAAGGAAGCACTACCCCTAACACTCCAACCTCCGAACCCCTATCATGCTCTAGGAAACGTTTCAGGAAATACGTAACATGATTATTTGATCCGCTACATCGAATTGTGCGGGGCTTCTACACTAGGAAGAGAACTGCAACGCCAATTACTGCGATTGTTGCACCAAGAATTCCTCTCCAACTTGTCCTCTGCCCATAAAGTATCCAGACCACCGGAATAATCATGACGGGCATTAGTGAGAGTAGGGTCTGCGCGATACCTACTTCCGCATAGGTTACAGCAATCATGGATAGCGTCACACCCAGGAACGGCCCCACCACGGCAGCGGCAAACGTATGTCGCATTCCCTCCCTGCTCTTGTAAGCACTACGAAGTTCCGGCAGTCTTCCCGCAGCTACCAGGACGAGCCAAAGGGAACAGGCTCCTAGAATCATGCGCATTAGCGTGGCAGATATTGGGTTCAATGTTGCCGCTGGATTGAGTTCGATTCCTTTCTTCGACAGAACCAAGCCTACTCCTTGGCCAATTGCGGC
>JBEKSC010000023.1:0-44914 GCA_049517415.1 Bathyarchaeia archaeon | reverse complement strand
AGAATTTCTGCTTGAATAATCAGTGAGAGAAGTGCCACGCCGAATACCATGGCCGTTATGATGCCCCCGGAGCTGCTTTCGGGCAACGACAGGACCAGAGCGACCGAGACCGCTCCTCGTAGACCTGCGAAGGCTACTATCCTCTTCCATGAACTGGGAATCTTCTCCCCGAGTAGCTCCGCTAACCACAAGATTGGGTAGACGCTAAGAATTCTAGCAATAAGGATCGCTGCAAAAGCCACGATTATGAACGGAGCGAAAGCAACGAGCAGGTTGAAGTCCGTCTTCAGCCCGATGAGTAGAAACGCAAAGGATGTAGCGAGAAAAGTCACCACCTCCCAGAACTTCGTCATGGTCATACGAGTTTCTTCAGACATGGCGGTTCGCATGGTCCGGTTACCCATGTATAGGCCGGCGATCGGTACGGCAATCAACCCCGACACACCCAAACTCTGTGCGAGAACGTAGGATCCGTACATGACGGCTATCGTGAAGGAAGTCTCAGCCAAAGGCTCCGTGATCATCTTGTACAGCAGTTCAGCAATGCCTGAGACAAGTAGGCCGACCGCAACTCCTCCCAACAAGATGACGGCGAACTGGCTTAGGCTCTGCATGGGGTTGAAGGATAAGGAAAGAGCGATAGGAAATAGGATGACCGGTGTAGCGTTGTTGAGGTAGGCTTCCGATTCCAGAATTGCTGTCAGCCTCTCCGGCGCCCGCACCCTGCTCAAGACACTCACGACTGTCACCGGGTCGGTAGGCGAGACTATGACTCCAAACAGAAGTGCAACAGCTAATGGCAATCCTAAGGTGACATTGAGAACAAAGGCGCTCACGAAAGCCGAAATCACAACCCCGAATATTGCCAAACCTATGACTGTCTTCTGAACAGTCCTGAAAACTTCAAAACGAGTCCGCATAGCGGCCTCAAATATCAAAGGAGGAACAACAATGCCGAGTATCAAATTGCTATCGACGGAAATGGTACCGAACCCGCCTCCAAATCTGAGAACTGATAGTATAAGGCCAATGGCAACCATTACCGTCGGATAAGATACCTTCACTTTGGAACTTACGATGGCCGCCACAAAAGAAAGCACAATCACAAACAACATGACGGTGATCGGAGACTCGGCGATGGGCATGTCGCAACAATGTGCTGCACAACAGCATCTAACTCTTATGAGTTTGGTACACGAACATTGGTGAACCTTACGACATACCGCGGGAAATTCGATTCGCTTGAATCGTCTAAACTGAGAAGAGCCACAACTGAGGCGGGTGTACCACACCCGATGATGGGTGTACCACACCCTCTCGAGATGTGCCAAACCTGATGTTTGGATAGCGCAAGAGGTAGCGGAACCAAGTACGCGGCTGACGTTAGGCCTCTATTCAGATCAGGAAAGCAAATTGCAGGAAAACGCCCTAGGAGGCTCATAACGGTCGGAGGTGTCTTTCTTTTTTCTTTCCGTCACACCTCAGCCCTAGACGCCTGCTACTAGCGTGCGATTGGGTGACACTCGAAGGTGTTAGCCATGTCGAGGAAGAGGTCTCCGAAATCTTCAGGCGCATTTCGCGTGGGCGTGGAGTAAATAACGAAGTATCTGGAAGTAGGTTCGCAATGAAGGTGAATTGACAGAACATCGCGCAATATCTTCTGCTTACTTGGAAAGAATCCCCTGGGCCTCTCTTCCACCCTAATGTGGTTGTAGACCGCCGTATGCGAGTTTATCTTCATCGAGTCTTGGTCTATCCGTTCCATAGTTTTCGGTTGGGCACTTTTGCTTACGGATTTTAGACTGTTCTCGGCCTGTTCTTCAACCGTTGCGAACTTCTTCAGTGCAACGTCAAGCTTGCCCCACGACACAAATATCTTTTCACGATCCGGAAAGTGGAAGACCACGTCACCCTTCTGTTTCATGCTCTTCGGGTGAAATTCGATTCTGCAGACCTTCGGGTAATCTATCGAGAACATGTAAACCGCGAAACTCTCGAATCCTTTCTTTGTCAAGAGCAACTCTTGAAAACCGAGTCTATGCAGCTCAACTTAACGGTTCCGTATTCAAACCACAGGTAGAATCGTCCTGAAATGAATTCTCATCTCATATTCATGTACCCTCGTCGTTCGAGCTTTGGCGTAAGGTTCTGTTCCCCTTGTGGGTCCCCGATGAGCCTAGCTGGAAGCTATCTCATCTGCCCAGTTTGCCGTAATACGGACTCTCTTATTCATCCGTTACCATATCCGACGGGTTACATCAGTCAGTTCACGACAAAGATTTGCGTCAATTCTATGTGCACGAGAAGAATAGAAAATCGGTTACAGTACTGTCCTCACTGCGGACCGTACCAATACATAGCGTTCAGTACTCAGCCTTAGCTAAGCTACCAAACGAAAGTAAAACTTACACTGATTCAGAAGGCAAGCCGAAAATGCGCAAGCAAGAAGTAATTTCGCTTGTTAAGAACTAGGGTAATCCGTAAGAGAGGATTACGGCATAGTGTGCTCATGCTGGGTGAATTGAATGAAGCGCCTTCCGTTGCTTTATGATTTGATTGCTCGTGCAATCATCGTCATTGTTCTTACCGACGCGATCATTTTTTACCTGATCTCAACAAGATATGCTGCGATAACAGGGGAATTGACGTTCTGGATCATTCTTGTTACCCTGATACCGCTCACAGTTAACATTTGGTTCGACCAATGGAGATATGACGTGCTCAAAGTGGCTTAGAGTAAGACCAACCGAAAGTAAGCAGCTCTAAGCACCAACCGACAACGTACCGTTACCTCACGTAAGGTAACGCGTAGTCTACGTTTGGTATGGAAGACTGTTTACTTTCGTTTGGTCAGGATTCTACCTTACCGTTACTGGTCGTGTCTCGTTTAAGCCTCTCATTGGTAATAGTTTGCACACGGAACCGTGTTTCGATTCGTGAAAAACAGGGGACCCAGTAAGAGCGGGACGCGCCTTACTTACCCAAGAGGGGAAGAAAGATGAAAGGATTAGCATTAAAAATGGTGATTGGAATGCTGATGACTATTGTGATAGCGGATTTAATAATTCACGCATTAACCCCTAACAAATCTCTCGCTTTCAACTATCGACTAATAACCAATATCGGGATAGTCGTAATATCTGCGATAATCTATTGGTGGAAGAAATGACAACAAGTATCAGTATGGCTGCGAAGGAAAAACTTGTGCGTCTGTCTAATCGGTGTTGGCCAAAAAGAGATATAAAAGAAAGATGAAAGGATTAACGAGCAAAGAACACCTACTCCTACGAGTAATTTCCGTAGTTACTATCATAAACGCTGTTGCATTCTACAACGTTTCACGCTACATGCAAACCTTCGTGGCTAATTTCTTTGAAACGGTTGCTTTGATAACTGCCCTTACCCTTTTCGTTCTTACAGTTAATTTGGAGTTGTGGTGGAGATACCTGCGAAGAACGGACAATCAGCGATTTTGGGTTTGGGATTTCCAAGCCTTGCGCGGCGGACATCGAGAGGATTCCTCGGAAACACAGAACTCGAATTAGACTGATCTACTTTTTGCGTTCTGAATCAGAGTTAACCACTTGTTCTCTCCCTTGACTTCGATACCTGCCTTCTCAGGAGTTTTACCTTCGAATGCCATGTGTGGGCGTATGTAATTGTGGAATAGCTGGTAGCCAGCTAAGACCACTATTCCAACAAGGCAAACGAATTGCTGACAAGAAGCCTATGACGCTCATAACGGATGGTGCGCCAAACTTCCATGAAGCATACTTACAGGAGTTCTACACAAAGAGACTGGAAACACGAACAGAACACATTAGAGAAATCGCATTAGATGGAGTACGACACAATAACGAGATGGAACGCATGAACGGAGAACTACGCCAAAGAGAGAAAGTGATGCGCACCTTAGAAAAACCTGATACGGCGATTCTTTCAGGTATGCAAATCTTTCACAACTATGTACGACCACATGAAGCCCTAAACGGTAAGACTCCTGCTGAAGTTGCAGGAATCACAGTTCAAGGAGAGAACAAATGGCTTACATTGATTCAAAATGCGAGCGCGAAAAAAGCAAAGTCTTAAGCGCACTCTCCAATCTCTCCTACCACGGTTTTCTCCGTGAAATCCGTGATTGCTGGTTCAGTTGTCGTTCTTGTCGTTGTCCTATTTGTTCTAGTCGTACCTTGGTATCCGATGCCAACAAGCCAAGTAGTACCTCAAACCCAGACTTACACTACGCAACTCGAAGTATCAACTACGAGTTATCAAACGCAGACGATTTACAGTATGCCAAACCCCGTTACTCTCACGGGTATTTTCGTGGCACCAACTACTGCCGTCTTCACATCGACTGAGTTCAATCTGCAGAACGGCTCCATTTACCTAGTGAACCTTTCATGGCAACCCTGCAATCCTTGTGTAAGGGGAACGATTTTTCTCTCTCCTCATGAAAGCAATGATTTACTGAATTATACATTGTACTATGATGCGTTTGGGCATGGACACGGAATCTTAACGGTGGCGAAATCAGGGGCGTACAGCATATTAATTTACAACTCTAGTCCTATCCCAATCACGCTTAGCAATCTTTTGATAACTACAAGTGTGGCCTACGCTTTTCAGCTAACTGAAACGGTAACCACATACAATGCAGTAGCTATAACCCAACTTTCGCAAACTACGGTCCCACCCTACACAATCCTTGGAGCGGTAGCCTCAACGATACTTCTTGCTCTGGCAATGCTACTAGTTGTTCTATCCATATTGGTTCATTGGGGGATAATCACTCTGTCAACAAAGCGCCGCAAGAGACGAAAACGATAATGTTGGAAATAGACCCTGAAGGAATAAGCTTCTCATTCGACATAGGAGGAATCCACAGATTCGATTTTTTCATAGAACTAAATGCCTAACTCAACAAACCAGCAACATAAAGCCAGTACACGGCGAATAGCATCACTGCCGCAGCACCACAGAACTTCCTTGCGAAGAGTATCTTATCCTCGCGTGTTCCAGTGGATCGTATTATGAGGGAGAGTGTCGGAACATTCAGTAGAAGGCTTTGGGCCAATGTCGTCCCGTATACATTCAACCCAAGACTTCTTGTTGCGAAGCTAAGTCGCAACAGCGTGGTTGAGTTTGTCTGTGTCATGCTTGCTAGAGTTGTTGGAGCGTATAGAAAATATGCACCAATCAAACCTAGGGCGGTTAAGCAGAATGTCTCCATTGACCGACAACGATCTACGCGATACGGAACCACAATCAATGTCAGAACAGGAATTAAGAAGACGTCAATCTGGATGCTCCAAAGCCAGATTAGGAAACTTAGAAAGGCAGACGTCATGCTTGATGTCCTCGCCGTCCTTATCTTCGCTACATTCGTGATCTACAAGAAGAGTACCACCAAACTTACTTTAGTGGCTTTTGGGACGATTCTTGCAGTTTCAATCATATTTCTGGTTTGGTCATCAACCGGAATTTCACAGCATATCCTATCAACCGTGAACTTCACGTTACCTTACGTAAGGTAACGTCAAGTTCTCGGTTGCTAATGCATTCCTAGCAAGCTGTAAAGTTTCGGTTGCCGTTTGTTATTTGTGGGAACTTTTGCGTTGGTGGGACACGACAAAACGGCCTCCGAAGGGGTTTGCAAAGCGGGACACGCAACCTTGCCTTAAATTCGCAGGACGCTCAAGAATTAAGGTAGTGCAAGCAAATGACCATTTCCACACTACAAGCGATACGCAGATACTATCTCAAAATACCGAAATGGGTACGTTTCGCGGGAAGATGGGCGGTAATCCTTGGCCTAGCTATTGTCGGCGATTATTTGATCGTTGTCCTCCTAGCAGTTCTGACCTCTTCTCACCTCTTCGATTGGAATACCTTCTTTTCGTTTGGAGGCGTTGAAGTGTTAGCCATAGCACTGGCCAAGTTGTTGGGAATTGGTGAACCATCTAATGCAGAGAAAACATATCAGAGATTGCAACTCGCTGCCTTAACCGCAGAACTGGCGTTGAGCCATGCGCGTTTAGAAGTTCTGTTTCCGAAAGACGAACCTGAACCATTCTACCCCGACTATCCGTATTACGTAGTGAATACGGATACAAAGGTTGGATACTGGATACCACAGCATATCTATTACTTGTTCAGAAACCACATCATACGCGCCGTTCAATTTGACAACATTAGAGCCCTCAAACGTTTCGCGCGGAAACACAAAATCAGACTTGTACCCCGCTTCCCTTGGGAAGATGAGTTGAAAACCAAAGGTGGCAGGAATCCCTGAAGGCTCTGTTACCTCTACGGTTGAAACGCTAAATCGCCCAGATTTCTGCCGTTGTTACCTTTCGGCTGATAGCATTACCTTTCCGGCGTACCTACATTACCATTGGTGAGTGATGGGACCGATGCGGTGGAAACAATATGAATCCGGCAACGTGTACCACTAGGGCGATTACAACCCATGATACAAGGTACTCAGCTGTCATGAGATCAAACTGGCTTAATCCCTGCGCGATAGATGTTGTCCATCCTATATTTCCTGACTCAGCTAGGGCAACTGTCAGGGCAAGTGCCCCGAAGGTTTTCGTTCCAAATAAGAAGAATATGGCGCGAAGCGTCTTCCATGCTGTGACAAAGCCCAGAACGATGTAGATAATGAGTATCCCACCCATTTGTGTCGGAAAATTAGTAGAAGCAAACAGAACCACCGTGAAAACGACATTCATAACGACCGAAATGAACGCCGTATAGTGTCGTTCCCACCCTAATGCCATATGCAATCGTGACAAGACCGATAACGACCGATTCGGTCACTGGGTCGAGAATTGGCATATTTTTCAGCTATGGACGACGTTGATCGACTGATAATAGACTTTGATATATGGTTTAAGAAATGGATTCTAGGTTACGACGACTCGAAAAATCTACTAGTCACGCTAAAAGCCCTATCAGGTTCCGACACAGAAAGGACAGCCTATATCAGAAGTAGATTCAGCCGCGCGTATCATTTTGCATAAGTTTTCGGGGCACCTTTCGTGTCGTGATCAACTCAGCCAGCTCGGAATCTTCAGATGGAATATGTCGCGTCGCATGATCAGATAAAGTAAGAGCATCAGTACTACGATATCGCCAAGGATTGCTAGGGGCCTAGAGGATATGCCGGGAAAAAAGATGACGGACCCAAGACGAGCGATCACGAATCCTACATACAACCACCAGCTCCATGCTTTCAGGCTCCAAAACCCATATCCTTGAGCTAATGCGAAAAACCCGCCTGCGTACACGAGAATAGCCCACTGCGGAAGCACTATCATTGATAATCCAGCCATTTGAAGAGCTGAAGTGTAAGATTGATTGGGCAATGTTTGACCTATTAGGACCACTGACTCCAGCACGATGACCATCACGCCCGCTAGAGCGTACACGATTGCAAGTATTGTCACAAGCACTGGCCGCTTCGTCACGAAAGTATCCCTCTCACAGGTCGATGACCTTAGCTAACTTCCTAAGTAACTCTAGATCATGCTCGCACCCTTCGATTATCTCTGCTAGACCTAGTTGGCGGATTCGTGTGAAAAGCGTAGTGTAGCCCTTCAGACGCTTTCCGCTAAGATATGCTTCTAGGACTTTGCGTTCTGACTTGCCGAATATCTCTTTTCTGACCATGGCTACGATATCGTAGTAAGCCTTATATTAAACTTAGGCTACAGTATCGTAGCCGTGAATGAAATGCAAACAGCCGTTCTCTCCCGTGAAGAAAAAGGGCGACTAATCGCTGAGAAACCGAACCAGATTCAGCAGATAGATGAACGCTTCTACAAAGTCAACTCCCAATCAAGAGAGATAACGTATGATGTTGTTCGCAGAGAGAATGGTTCTTGGATTTGCAGTTGCTTAGATTTTCACTATAGGGCAAGTGAGCTTCACCAGATTATTCGATGCAAGCACATCATAGCCTGTCAGCTACGCGAGCAGTTACGAGAAAAGGTTAGAGAGAATGTAGTTATTCAGCCTGTCGAGATCACTGCTTGCATCTACTGCCACTCCGATAAGAGTCTCAAAAGGTTTGGAATCAGGCATAACAAGTGCGGTGAAATCCAGAGATTCCTATGTGTTGCTTGCGATAGAACATTCAGCGTCAACTTGGGCTTTGAACGAATGAAGCACAGCCCTCAAGCCGTAACGACGGCGATGCAAATGTACTTCAGCGGAGAGAGCTTACGGAATACGGCCAAGACATTACGGCTGCTCGGCGTTCATGTTTGCCACAGAACCGTGTTCAACTGGATTGAGAAATACACGGCCCTGATGGAGAAGTATCTGGACAAGATAACTCCGCAAGTCTCAGACACTTGGAGAGCAGACGAGCTATTCCTGAAAGTAAAAGGGAACATGAAGTACCTCTACGCCCTAATGGACGACCAAACCCGCTTCTGGATAGCCCAAGAAGTAGCTGACACAAAATTCACAGCCGACCTAAGACCACTATTCCAACAAGGCAAAGAAATTGCGGAGAAAAGCCCTAAGACTCTGATAACTGACGGTGCCCCCAACTTCCACGAAGCATACCTAAGAGAGTTTTACACGAAACGTCTTGAAACAAGAACCGAACACATACAAGAAATCCGCATGGCTGGCAAGGTTCACAACAATAAGATGGAGCGCATGAATGGAGAACTAAGGGACAGAGAGCGCGTGATGCGAACCTTAGAGAAAACTGATACGCCTATTCTTTCAGGTATGCAAATCTTCCACAACTACATACGGCCACATGAAGCTCTAAAAGGCAAAACGCCAGCTGATGTTGCAGGAATCAAAATCGAGGGAGAGAACAAATGGCTCACCATAATCCAAAATGCGAGTCGCAAAGTTGCAAAGTCTTAAGAACTTATGAATCGCTTCCATTCTCACCTTGAAAGCAGTTATCGCTTCATCACTAGTGCTCATGGTTGCAGTTATCGCCCTTGTTTTGCCTTGGTATCCAACAAGCCAAGTTAACCCTCAAATTGAAACTTACATGTCAGAAGGCACTGTCCTAACAACCAATTATGAAACACAAACGAGCCTCGCTCAACCGAATGGAATCTTCAGTCTGTACGCTCCTGTCAACCTTGCGGGTCGTTGCATGGAGGCTTGCTGGGTGAGTCACAGTTTTTTCCTTCAATCAGGGAGCATCATTCAAGTAAACGTAACCGAGTGCCAGTTTTGTATGGTCTCCATAGACAATACTAATTTCTCCATTCCCCCTAGTGACGCAGTGATAATTCAGCTAAGCCCAGTTTTCCCCCCATTTCCTTCCTCCAACCAAATGGTAGCAACTGCGAGAGTCTCCGAATCAGGTCACTACGTAGTGACTCTAGGGAATATTGGTGATTTTGATGGCATGATTACTAACCTTTCAGTGACATCTATCGGGTCTACGAATACTTTGTCACATGTTGCAGAGGTGATGCAAACGACGACGGTGTTCAGCTTGACAAGTTCGACTACGTATTTGCTAAGTTCTGTCCCGCTGTACGCGACTATTGGAGCGTTATCATCGATCATTATTCTTGTTCTGATAGGGATACTGCTTGCGGTATACAATCTCCTTGATCGAGGAATAATCATTGTGACCAAGCCCCGCAAGAAGCGCAAGCGGTAGTTTACCTATAGGCTCTTATCAACCGACTTTATCCACCCTCAGCCGTCAACCGTCAACTATCCGTTACCTTACGTAACAATATTTATATGAAAGTGTTACTAATGGTAACAAACTAAGCACATGCGAGGTGAACTGTGAGAATGTCAAACGACGACGAATTCCCTGAATGGTTTAGGTCGCGCCGAGGACGCACATCACCCTTCGGTTGGATGGACAGGTGGTTCAGCGATATTGACCAAATGTTCGAACGCATGTTCCAAGACATGGCCAAAGGTATGCCTAAAGACAGCATTACCGAAAGGAAATTGCCTGACGGCTCAACCATGCGACAATACGGCCCCTTCGTATACGGCTACTCAATGACTATGGGGCCCGACGGCAAACCCGTCATACAAGAGTTCGGAAACGTCAAACCTTCCAAGAAGCCTGGAGCCTTCGGCCTCGAACAACCAGCACTAGAACCAAAGGACTCACGCGAGCCCTTGGTAGACGTCATCAACGAGGCAGAACAGGTCCGCGTAGTCGCCGAACTACCCGGAGTCGAAAAATCAGACATCAAGACCAGTATATCTGAAAACAGGCTAACGATCAGTGTCGATTCCGCCGCACGAAAATACTACAAGGAAATTGAACTCCCATCCAGCGTCGACTCAGACACATCCAAGGCATCGTACAACAACGGCGTTCTGGAAATCGTCCTCCGAAAGGTGAAACCAAAACCTCGGGGCAGAGAGATCAAAATCGACTAAGCCGTAACGGTACCGACGCCCCTCTTTTTCTTTTTCCTCTATTTTAGAACTGAAGTGAAGCCCTCGCGGATAGGGCTGAAGCGTAGTTTAGAGATTAGCTAACGTTTTCTTTACTTCTTCGTAGTTCGGTTCTTTGGTCGCATCTTCAGAAACCCACCTGTAACGGACGATGCCTTTTTCGTCTAAAATGAACACAGACCTTTTTGCTGCTGCATAACCTTTCAGCCCAGCGAAGTCGTTCGCGACGATGTTGTACTTCTTGATGGTCTCCCTTGAATAATCGCTGAGTATGGGAAATTGCAAGTTGTGTACTTGGGCGAAGCCTTTGTTTGTGAAAGGGTCATTGACGCTTACGGCAACAACTTGTCCGGGTAAGGATTGTAATGAGTCTCTAAAGGTGCACATCTCTTTATCGCAAACTCCTGTGAAAGCTCCTGGGAAGAACGCCAGAACGATTTTCCTTCCTAGGAAGTCGTTCAAAGAACGTTGCTTTTTATCTTGGTCGTGGAGTTGGAAATCCGGAGGTTTTTGTCCGATCTCGACTGACATTGGAAGTTACCTGTCTCGAAGAAAGTGGGCTTAGAATTAACCGTTACCCTGCAACTGTGAGCGTTGAGTTAGCAGGTTTGCGTGGGGCGGACCTAAGTATGCAGTCGATTCTACGGGGGTTGTGTTTGGCTGGGGGCAGGTATCCCTTTGAAGGTCTTGTCTAATTTCGCCACCAAATGCCAAGGTAGCACCAAGGGGTTCTGAACTGTCCCAGTGACTTGTATGTTCTTTGCCCCTAGATTCTCTATTAGAACGGCAAGTCCCCCACAGATTGGGTAAAGATACTCCTTATGGGAGCCTGAGGCCAGCGCTTCAAGATTCTGAAATCTGACAGTCTGAGGTTTTGCCTTATCAATCTCTTCCATCAAGCCTTTCACGAGTTTCTTCTCAATCGCATCGAAGACTTGGCCCGATAACATGTGGTGTAGTTCACTGGTGGGCTGGTAAGCTTCAAAGTTGTAGGCTTCTAGGAGTTTGTTCACTTCGTTGCCGTCCACCACGTACTCTTGTGACTCAGACATGGGAGCAACCTCGCTCTTATCGGAGAATTGTTGACGTTCAACCACTGTTATAGCTGTTTTCTGACATGCTGAAAGTGCGGTAATCTAGAATGAGGTTTCTGGTTAGGCTTTCAAATGAGCGAAAATACGTCCCAGCTGACAGACATCACCTAACCTCGGTTGCTTACGAAGCTGTGCGACCATTGGGTGGGGACATAGGGAATCTCCGGATCAGCAGCTCCGCCGTAGAACTTGACCTCCTAATCGACTCCAAGGCCAACTCAAACAGGGCAGTTCAAGCTCTTGAGGCTAAGATCGGCTCGTTGGTGACGATTCGGGAACTAGACGTGGAAACCGCCCTGATGGAAAACACGGAGGCTGTCAAACTAGGCCTGGCCCTGTTCAATGAGGAGAGATATTGGGAGAGCCACGAGGCGCTAGAAGCAGCGTGGAGAAGGTCCAGCGGTTCCGAGAAAGAGATCCTACAGGGCATCATTCTCCTAGCCGCTGCTCTCGTTCACTTGCAAAAAAGCGAACAAGAGATCACACTCTCAGTTATGAAACGAGCCTACGAGAAACTGGAAAAATATGACAACGAGCATTTCGGCATCATTTTGTCCCCGCTGAAGGAGAAAGTCATGGGGATGATCTCATCGGGCCAACCCGCTTTCTTCAAAATTGAGGCAAGACACTAAATCAGTTCGGCGGCCCGGTAAAGTGCGCAGATTGATTTTGCATCCTGAATCTCTCCCGACCGAACCTTTTCCAAGGCTCTATGGAACGGCATTATTTCCAGTTCGATCTTCTCGTCGTCTTCGGTATGCATCTTCGAGTTGATGAGCCCTTTAGCTAGGTAAACGTGAATCTTCTCTGTACTGTAACCTGGGACGGGGAAAAATTCCAATATTTTCTCAATCTCCTTGCACCTGTATCCCGTCTCTTCTTCCAGTTCTCTCGAGGCGCATTGCTCAGGTGTTTCTCCAGGTTCCATAGTTCCCGCCGGGATTTCGAGTAAGTTTGTTGTTATTGCATACCTGTATTGACGAACTAGAATGACATCGCGGTCTCGGGTTACCGGGACAATTGCAGCAGCACCACGATGTTCAATGACCTCACGTTTCGTTGTCCCACCGTTCCCCAAGGCCACTTGATCAACGCGGAAATTCAGGATTCGGCCATCGTAAACGCGCGAAGAAGACATGCAGCGCTCCAAAACTATCCTCGGCTCTTGGATTGCAACCTCCAATATGAGAGGTTTGCCGGCTCAGCGGCTCTTCACTCGGCTTCGCTCGGTACTGTTTTTATTGACAGCGCTCTACTGCTAGCAACGCAAGGATTGGGCATTGACTCAGAAACTCGTCCCCGATACATCGATAATCATAGACGGCAACGTGCCTTCGGTAATCGAGAAGGGTGGACTAACTGACGTTGAGATAATAATCCCATACGCAGTCTTAGATGAACTTCAGGCACAAGCTTCGAAGGGACGAGAGCCAGGTTTCGTCGGGCTTGAGGAAATCAAGAAGCTACGGGTTTTTTGCGATAGTAAAGGTATCAAGCTAACATTTCTCGGGCAGCGGCCTGGCTACAATGATATCATGCTAGCGAGGAGCGGTAGGTTAGATGCTCTCATCACTGACGTTGCTCGGTCTGAGAATGGGACTCTGCTGACGGCCGATTACGTGCAAGCCTTGGTGGCTGAAGCCTCGGGCGTACAGGTGAAGCACGTCCCAGGCGAAGTCAGAACCACTGGTCTTGCTTTTGAGAAGTTATTCACACCCGACACGTCTAGCATTCATCTCAAAGAGGGGACGCGGGCACTCGCAAAGAGAGGAAAACCAGGCAAATTTGAGCTGGTCACCCTCTCCGAAACACCGAGCTCAACACAGGAAGTTGAACAAATCATTCGAGAGATAACGGAGGCGGCAAGGGTCAGCAGGGAAGGCTTTGTCGAAATAAACAGAGCCGGAGCAATGGTCATCCAATTGGGACGCTACCGTGTTGCAATCACCAGACCCCCACTATCCGACGGCTTAGAAGTTACAATTGTTCGGCCCGTCGTTAGCCTCACGCTACAAGACTATAGGCTTTCTACAAAGCTGATGGAACGGCTCGCAACGGGAGCGGAAGGGATTCTAATCGCAGGCCCTCCGGGGTCGGGAAAAACCACCTTTGCCTCTTCCCTAGCTGAGTTCTACTGGAGGCAGAACAAGATCGTCAAGACGCTTGAGTCACCGCGAGACTTGCAGGTTGGCCCAGAAATAACACAATACGGCCCTCTGGAAGGGGATTTCGAGAAGACTGCTGAGATTCTTCTCCTAGTTAGGCCGGACTATACCGTGTTCGACGAGGTGAGGCGAAGCAAGGACTTCATGATCTTCGCCGACATGCGCTTGGCAGGAGTCGGGATGATTGGCGTCGTGCACGCTAGCGAGGCAATTAACGCTATCCAACGATTCATTGGCCGCGTCGAGCTGGGAATGATCCCACATATCATAGACACAATAATATTCATTCAATATGGAGAAGTTCGAAACCTCTTCACTCTAAACTTGACGGTTAAAGTTCCGACGGGCATGATCGAGGCTGACCTCGCCAGGCCAGTTGTTGAAGTGCGCGACTTCGAGAACGGGTCCTTGCAATTCGAGATCTACACCTTCGGCGAGGAGAACGTGATTATTCCAGTAAGCGATGCAAAACCTGCAATCAGCGCTACACAAAAGTTAGCTGAGGAAAGAATATTGCAAGAAATTAGGAAATTCGACCCAGGCGGTGAGGTCACATTAGTCTCTGGCAACCGTGCCGTTGTTCGGGTCGACAACGAGATTGTTCCCATACTCATAGGAAAGAAGGGTGTCACAGTCACGAAACTTGAAGAAAAACTGGGCGTCAAAATCGACGTAGAACCTTTGGCACCTAGTTCCTCAGGGAAGGAGGTCCGCTACGAGATTAGAGAAGTAGGGAATCGAATTGACATAGTATTTGAAGAAGATCTGACGGGCACAGCTGCGAACGTTTACGTTGGCGACCAATACCTGTTCTCTGCAACAATCGGCAAGAAGAGTCAGATTAGGGTCTCAAAGAAATCTGACTTGGGCCGGAGCCTCTTACGTGCCTTAGTCTCTAAGCAGAGAATTCGGGTTCTAATCTAGTAAGTGATCTCTATAGTTCTACTTTCAAGTCCGCGCGAGAGAGCTTGCGTGAGAAGGATTCGATTTCTGCTAACAGAGAACTAATTTGTTCGTCAAGGCGCTTTTCGTTCCCAATTGCGCGTTGTAGGTCAGCTTTGATTTCATCATGGGCAGTGCGGTTTGCTCGGCCCTTAAGGCGAAGTTCCCTAAGTTGTTGCACCAGGGCAGCTGTTTCCTTATCGGCCAAGAACCCATCGTAGGTGCGCTTGCGATCTCTCGACAATTCATGCACCTTTGACAACGAATTACCGGAAACAACCTGGTCAGTTCGCTCAATTACTTTCTTAGCTTCCCGTTGCTTGAGAGCCAGTTTTCCGCTTGAAACAGCCCCAGACAGAGCAGACATAACTGCCTTCAGCCGAGGATAGCCGCTTTCTTCAGAGAGGAAAGTGGCGAATGGCTTCTTCGTGTACTCCTTTGCACTTTCCCTTACTTCAATTGGAAGTGCGTAGTCCCCGCGTTCTGAAATCGAGACGAGCTTTTTGAAGGGCCTACCGAGCCTGCTGAACCCGGTCCGTATTAATTCGCTTCTCAAGGCCCTCAATTCGACATTAATTTTCATGTACTCCTTGATTTTCGGGTTCTGGCGGATTTCCGCGACTTCACTCTTCAACGAGTTGTTGACACGTTCCGTTTCGCTAAGTTTCTCTTCCAATGACCGTCTCTGCTGGGCTGCTGAATCTCTTAAGGCCTGCAACTTTGTTAGCGACTCAAGTTTCTCATTCAACTCCTCCAGCGAACGCAGCAAGGCCCCGCGCCCTATCAGGAAATTGTGGAGCTCGTCGCCTAGCCTACGTAGCTTGTCAATGTTGCCGCCCAGCGTCATCATGTCGATAATATGGTAAGGCCTAATCTGCCGAAGCCAGGTCTCTCTAGTTCGTGCCGCCTCGGATGCGAGCTTCGAAGTCTCGCGTTGCAGGTTTCTTAAGCTCGCAGAGTCGTTCTCTGTAGGGACACTAAACTCCTTGCACATGTCTGGGATTATGGTCGTCAACCGTGCCACTGCTTTTGCTGCCCTATACTCCGCTCTATTGTCGCGCTTTGTTTCCATGTCCTGTTCTGCCTTACGTGAAAGTTGACTGCAGAATTCAGTAATCGAATCCAATCCACGTTTTATCTCAGCCATCAGCTTGTCGCGCTCACGTTCTGCTTGGGAGAGGCTGGATGCGAGGGATTTCCGCAGCCATTCTTGCAATTTTGAGACTGGGATTTGATCGGTCATTAATCACACTAGGGCTTCGCCTTCAAGCTGAAACGGCGTAGAGGTTGTGGGCGGATTCTAATAGCTTCCGCGTTTTACCTTGCGTCTTCTCGTAAAGTAATCAGGATCGTCTCTACAGTTTCTTCTGCACGGTCGATACGTCTCGTGATATCATTAAGCATGGCGTCGTAGGTTTCACGAGTCGTTTTGCCCGATCTGTACTGGGACCTTACCTGGCTAAGGCTGGCCCGTGATACGTGTATCTCGGCTTCTGCTCTATCAATTCTACGGATCAGCTCGTCATAGCGTGGGGTCACGCCACGCAGCTCAGCTTTAACTTCCATAAGCGACTTGTTAATCTCGTCCAGCCTGAGTTCCATGACTTTCGTCCGTCTTCTAAACTCATGCTTCACCAGGCCGCCTCTAGCCACTTCTTCTTCCATTACAACGAGTTCCCTTGACAGTGCGAGCCTTTCGTCATATAGGCCGACGAATTCTCTAAGCTTCTCAACAGGAACCGGTACCGCGAGCTCTGGGCCTCGTCTGACCACGACGGCTAGGGCAAATGCTGCGATCACAAGTTCGAGGCCAAAAATCCAAGGTAACGCTGCGTACGCTGACCAGAAGGGCAAATAGTTCAGCGTCAGTCCAACAGTTACGTTGTTCTGGTTGGTGACACCTTGGAGTGCAAAAGCCCGACCTGTTGGGTCGTACTGAATTGGATTTGCCACGGATGATTGAGTAGGAGTCTTAACGTCAGTAACGGTCACTCCGCTCGGCGTTATCAGTTTGACAGTTGCCCTATCGAAAAGGAAGTCGTCCGCGTTGTTGAGAAGGCCGATGGTTAGGTTGTACGTTCCCCACCACTTCAGTTGTTTGAGGTACTGTGACTGCGGGAGATTGTAGGTCAACGTGAACGTAAAGTTCTGACCGGATCCAATGCCCGATGAGTACCTTGGCGAGATTGTGATTTGGTATGGTGGGGATGGGTTTTCTGGGTTAGCCCACATTGCACCCACAACATCGTAGGCCATAACATTCGATGCGCCTTCTGGGAGCGAAATGGTGATTGATGTAATTTCTATGCCGATGTTGTGAAGGTTGTAGGTGTCCGTTATGCTTAGGACGCCAGTGTTTCCCACATTGATATCGCGCTCGACGGATGAGAGGTCGACGATGTACTCTCCTACGGTTCTGTAGGGCGCGTAAAAGGTGTCATTGGAGTTGGCCTTCCAAGGCTTGAATTGCTTGAAGAGGGCAGGTTGGCCTTCATAAGTGAACGACTGATATGGGCTCGGGCTGGGAAGTACGAATGTGGATCCTGGTGCCCCAATAAACGTCACATTAGCGTAAGTAGCGTCTTGAGTAAGGATAGGGGCTGCGGTGAAATTATACTCGTAACCTCCGGGGGCATGAGTCAACACACCGTTCAGTACCGATAGTACTGTGAAAACGTAAGTCTGGTTAGGACTCAACTCTTGGGCGAAGTGGGCCCGCATCCAGTAGATTTCAGTGCCCTGGCCTACGTCTGCGTCCAGGAGTAACTCTTTTCCTTTGCTATCTTTTGCTCTGGCGTAGTACACGTTGTTTCGGTACAAGCGTGAAAACCCGAAATCAAGAGAGGATGCTGCGGCCGTTCCAATGTTATGAATGGTGAAAATGTCGGTTACATGTGTGACTCCCCAGATTCCAACTGCCACTATTCTTACGATGTGTATGTCTAGATTGGTCTGGTTGGTCTGTGCCTTCGCTGATTGGAGGGGTGTGGCCACCGCAAGAGCAAGAACCAAGATTGTGATAACCAGTGCGAATTTTATCTTCAACCTCAGCTTAGCTCCGCTTTCATCGGGTTATGCGCATACGAGTGGCGCCCCGTGAATGCGGCGTTCAATATTTATTCGTTCTGTTGAGTGCGGATTGATTCAACTTTGCAAAAGTGAAGACCGCCAATCGTCGGGTACATCCCTCAATTTCCTAGCTGGGAGACCCACGAAAATTGTACGGGCAGGAACATCGGAATTCACCATCGCCTGCGAGCCCACAACAGCTCCTTCTCCCACCGTCACTCCAGGAAACAGTAGCGCGTTCGCGCCAATGCTCGCGCCTTTCTTCACCGTAGGCCCGATAAGTTTGAACGGTTTCTGGACAACATATTTGTCGTTTGCGAAGACGCAACAAGGGCCGAGGAAGACTCCATCCTCGACGACCGAATATGTGCAGATGTACACCCCAGTTTGTATCGAAACCTTCGCTCCTATGCGTGTGCTTCCATCAATTACGACATTCGTTCCTATTTTTGTTCGGGGGCCAATCGTCACATTTTCTCTTACAAGCACGTTGTGACCGAATGCTACTTCATCAGAAACTCGAACATTGGAGTACAGGATTGTACCGGCTCTTAACGTGCAGTTGTCGCCCAGCTTAGTCGATTTCTTTCGCTTGATCCGGTGTGAGCGCGTCAATTCTTTGAGCTCATCGGCAGCAGGGAACCCGATGACGCAGTTCGGTCCGACATACGTGTGTTTACCTACCGCCAGAGGGCCGTAAAGCACCGCGTTAGCATCGATGAATGCGCCCCTAGCAGTCTTCACTGCTCCAATTATGCGAGCACCGGGACCAACATGTGTCCCAGGGGCAAGGAGGCGCTTCTCTTCCACAACAGCTGTGAGGTCAATCCCACGTAAACCCAAATGTTATCCCACACATTCATCTCATGTGTCATCTAGAAGAGTTTGCCTTTGTCGAGCATTAGTTCCCTCTAGGGGACTCAACGAGCGTTTTCTTTATGACAGGCAAGCGTCTTGACGTCTCCCTAATCTTTCTTTCTCGTAACCTTTAGTCTGAACCGCATTCGTTGTTAAAGGCGTAATCGTAGTAAACCTTTTGCCAGCAGTTGGACAACGGTTAGCAGTAGCACTACGGCCAGCACCGATCTGGAGGCAGCCTCGTAGCATCAATCTGAATGATGAATGATTTTCCATTTTCTCAGATGACCAAAACCGAATAATATCTACAACAGGTAAAAGCCGTCGTGAGGAAACGGCAACTTTGTCGAGAGTTCATCCCTACATCCCGAATGCTGAGGAGTCGATTACGCGACAGATGCTCAAGGAGATTGGCGCTCCGACAATTGAGGACCTATACAAGGACATCCCACCTGCGATACGAACGAAAGCATCCCTAGCGATTCCATCGAAGTTTTCGGAGATGGAGGCTAGGAGTCATGTCGAAGGGCTTCTGAACAAGAATCTCTCAACACGAGACGTGTTATCATTTCTCGGGGGAGGTATCTGGCCGCACCATGTTCCAGCAGCGGTGGACGCGGTGATCAGCAGGGGCGAATTCCTAACCTCCTACACACCATATCAACCCGAAATCTCGCAAGGAATGCTACAAGCTATGTTCGAATATCAAAGTATGATTTGCGAGCTAACCGCAATGGACTACTCGAACAGTTCGCTTTACGACTGGTCGACTGCGTTGGGAGAGGCAGCCAGGATGGCTTCGCGAGTAACCCACCGTGACGAGTTCATTGTACCACATTTCATTCACCCTGAACGCCTTTCAACTCTGAGAACATTTTGTGAACCTGTAGACATCAAGGTCGTTGAGGTTGCACAAGATAGAGGGACAGGGGCCGTTGACCTTACCGACCTGAAGAGGAAGTTGTCGACCGGCACCGCCGGTGTTTACTTGGAATACCCGTCGTTTCTTGGTTTCGTTGAACAGTCGTGCGAAGAAATAGCTCAACTGGCCCACAGCAGCGGGGCTCTCTTTCTTACTGGATGCGAACCTATCTCGCTGGGCGTTTTGAAAGCGCCCGGAGAGATGGGTGCGGACATAGTTGTCGGTGAAGGGCAGCCGCTTGGGAACCATATGAACTACGGCGGGCCCCTACTAGGCATTTTTGCGTGCAAAGGCGATGCGCTCCTCAGGCAGATGCCAGGCCGAATTATCGGAAAAACAACAACACAAGATGGTAAGCAGGATGCCTACTGCATGGCGTTACAAACGCGTGAGCAACACATTCGTCGAGAGAAGGCCACATCGAACATTTGCACAAATGAGGCTCTCTTGGCGTTAGCGGCTGCAATGTACCTCGCCCTTCAAGGCCCGAAGGGATTGAAGGAGCTTTGCTCGACAATCTTGGATAGGACCTCGTACGCAATTGAACAGTTACGAAGAGTCCGAGGTGTGTCAGCCCCGGCTTTTGAGGCATTCCACTATATGGAGTTCACGGTAAACTTCGACGACTGTGGGAAGAAAGTGGCCGAGGTAAATGAGGCATTGTTGAAAGCAGGGATCCAAGGCGGCCTAGACGTGAGCGCCTATTTTCCAGAATTAGGCCAAACAGCACTTTATTGCTTCACGGAAGTTCATGCGCACAGAGACATCGAGATGCTTGCTGACAAGCTTCGGCAGACCGTGGGGGCTTGAGACTAATGGGTTATGCTCAAGCGAAATGGGACGAACCGCCCATCATCGAATTGTCCCAACCAGGAAAAGTCGGCTTCCATACGCTCTCCTCTAGTGAGGAGCGCGATGCTGCCCTAGAAAGTGTCCCCCTGAAGCTTCGGCGCGTTACACCAATGTTGTTGCCTGAAGTCTCGGAGATTGAAGTAGTTCGCCACTTCACTCGACTCTCGCAAGAGAACTTCGGCGTCGACCTCGGCCTCTATCCGCTCGGAAGCTGTACAATGAAATACAACCCGAAACTTTGTGATCTCATAGCTGCTTCACATAAAATCCAGGAATTACACCCATACCAAGACCTGAGGACCGTACAAGGCATTCTTCAAATTCTCTATGAGGCTGCGAACTTTCTCGCGAACATTGTTGGCATGAAGAAGATAACGTTGCAACCAGCGGCCGGAGCGCACGGAGAATACACGGGCGTCATGCTGATGCGAGCATACCACCGCGACAAGGCTGACACAAAGCGAGATGAGATCATCGTCCCTGATTCAGCCCATGGTACGAACCCTGCCAGCGCAGCAATGGCTGGTTACAAAGTGGTTGAGGTCCCGTCAGATTCAGAGGGCTGCGTGGATACGGAGGCGCTGAAAAGCGCCGTCGGACCAAAGACGGCTGGCCTAATGGTGACAAACCCAAACACGCTCGGTATTTTCGAGCGGAAGATCCTCGAAATCGCGGGCATAGTTCATGATTCCGGTGGGCTGCTCTACTACGACGGCGCAAACCTCAACGCGATCATGGGGAAAGCTAAACCAGGCGACATGGGCTTCGATATTGTTCACATCAACCTGCACAAAACCTTCGCAACACCGCACGGGGGAGGCGGACCAGGCGCCGCACCAGTTGGAGTCACGAGTCGCCTCGAGGACTACTTGCCCGTACCGACGGTCGAATTTGACGGAGAGAAGTACTACCTTGACTACAACAAGCCGAAAAGTATCGGAAAGGTTAGAGCGTTTCAAGGCAGCGCTGCTGTAGTCCTTCGTGCTTACACCTACATTCTTCTCCATGGAAAAGGAGGCCTAGAGACAGCGTCGGAGATTGCTGTTCTCAACTCCAATTACATGGCAGAAAAACTTCGAAAAATCAAAGGTTTCTCGCTCCCGTATGGAGAAGGGGTTCCTAGAAAACATGAATTCGTCCTGTCCGCGTCAACCCTCGCTAAGGAAACGGGCGTCACGGCACTTCAAGTAGCAAAGAGGTTGCTGGATTTTGGAGTACACCCCCCAACGGTCTATTTCCCGTTAATCATAGAAGAAGCCATGATGGCTGAGCCAACTGAAACCGTAGCCAAAGGGGAACTTGACGCAATGATCGACGCCTTCGCGAAGATTAGCGAGGAAGCCTACTCAAATTCCGACCAACCTGCAACAAGTCCCCATGCAGCGAGTGTGACAAGAATCGACGAAGCCAAGGCCAACAGGCCAAAGTCGATGCAATTGACATGGAAGAAGAACATATCCGAACGCAAGTAACTCCCGAACCAAAGCTCGATTATGTGAGAACCCTTGAAAGTGAAAATTCAATACTTTGCTTCAGTTCGAGAATTAGTTAACCTACGTGAAGAGACGGTCGACATTCCAGCTGGGGCGAACGTGCGAAACCTCCTCGACCTCTTGACCGCAAAGTATGGGAACAAACTGAAAGAATACCTTCTCGATGGCACGGGAAACCCGCGGGAATACCTCCAATTCCTCCTAAACGAGAAGTCAATCTCCCAAATTGATGGATTCGCCACACTGTTAAGGGACGGTAGCACCATCGCAATTATACCCCCCGTCGGCGGGGGCTGAATCTTTTCCGTAAATAGGGCCAATCTCATGTAGCTAAAACTAGGCACACTTAGTGCAAACTCTGATGTTCGGACAGGAAATCTTTCCTGATTCTTGGAGAAATATCGAGGCCTAAACGTGATTTAGACTCCTCGGCTAACCTTCATGATGGTCAAAACGCCCCACCGATGAGACCCCCTACCAAATATGATGCGACGGGTCTCCATGAGAAATGTTTCAGCAACCTCAGGTGATGCGGTGACTCTAGTTTTTTCCCTCCGGGACCTGCTCCGTTGCTTCGACTTGTTCGAAATGGAGTCGGAATCCGCGCATCAGGAACATCTTAACCTAAACCTAGGTCTCGACCAGATCGAACCTAAGCTCACTTGAACTTGTAGCTTAGTTTACGTAACTTGTTTCTCACGGATGTGGGGCGTCCTTCCGCGCGAACCTTCCCAGACTTAATGGCACCGATGATATCCTTGAGGTCGCTGGAAGCAGCGTCGATGACGGTATAGGCGTCGCCGATTGTTTGGGGGATGTGGGAGTCGCTACCGCCGACCTCTGGAAGGTTGAACCTGTGCGCGTCTTTATGCGCCAGCCACTTTGAGATGTAGAATGACAGGGCGTCAGCGTTTACTGTCTCCACAGCGTCTGGCCTGACCTTTAATCGGGCGAGCTTTACGCATTCACAGACGGGGTCGTACGGGTGGGGAATTATCGCTACTCCACCTTGATCTTGGATCTTACGAATTGTTTCATCCGCAGAAAGTCCTGCGGGGATAAGTTCACGAACACCAAGACCTAAGACATGCCCCGTCTGGGAAGAAACCTCGATTGCCGGCAAGAGCAGTGCGTTCTGAAGTTTTGGCGGGTCGAAAACATCATGCTCTGTGATTGCTACGCCATCTAGCCCTTTGCTCCTAATAATCTGGGGCAAGTCTTCGCGTTTTGTGTGGCCGTCGTACGAGCCGACCGTGTGGACATGCAAATCGAACTTGAGTGAAGGCATCTTTGAGGGTCACCATTACTGGGCTGGAGCTGAAATCTTGTGAAAGAGCGGTGTGGCTTTCCCTATGGTATGGCCGACTTCCAACTCGAGTTTTCCCGCGTCCGACCATTTCACTTCTTGGGCCAAATTGAGTTGATCGCGTATGTGCTGAGCCGTTTCCGGAAGGACTGGTGAAATTAGGATGCTAAGCGATCTCACGAGTTGTGTGGCGAAGTAAAGTGTTGTAGACGCCTTGTCTTTGTCCTTCTTTATGAGGTGCCAGGGTTCCCGTTCACTAAGATATTGATTGCCTGCCCGGGCTAGTTCAATGATTTCTCCTAGGGCACTTCTCAACTGGAACTGGTCAAACAGTGCTCCCACCTTCAACGGTGATGACTCTATTCGACTCTTCAAAGCCTCATCCTTCTCGTCCAGCTCGTGCGGTTCGGGGATTTTTGAATCGAACTGGTTGTTGACGAATGTGAGGGTGCGGTGAACGAAGTTGCCGAGTACATCGTTCAGTTCGCTGTTGATATGTGCTTCAAAGTCACGCCACGTGAAGTTTGCGTCTCGGGCTTCGGGTCGTATGGCAATGAGTATGTAGCGCCAATACTCGGCCGGGGCAACTTTCAATGCTTCATCAATCCAGACTCCGACCTTCTTGCTCTTCGAGAATTTCTGCCCCTCAAACAAGATGAATTCGGTTGAAGAGACTTGCCATGGCAGCACATAATCATCATGCGTGGCTAGGAGGAGGCTTGGGAAAATGATTACGTGGAAGGGTATGTTGTCCTTCCCGATGAAATGCACGTTCTTGGTCTGCTTGTCGAACCAAAATTCCTTCCATGCATCGGGCTTTCCTGATTTTTCCGCCCACTCTATGGATGCTGAAACGTAGCCCAGGACGGCTTCCAACCAGACGTAGATGGTTTTTCCTTCCGCTCCAGGAAATGGTGCTGGTATGCCCCACTTGTTGTCTCTCGTCAATGCTCGAGGTTTGAGTCCTTCTTCGAGCCATTTTAATGAGAAGTTGCGGGCGTTCTCCGGGAGCTGTTTGTTTTCTTGGACCAGTGTTAGGAGCTTATCCCGGAACTTCGGGAGGTCAAAGAACCAGTGTGTTGACGACTTAACGGTAGGCGTTGAGCTGCAAAAAGCGCATCTTGGGCTGATTAATTCAAGTGGGTCGAGTACGCGGCCGCATGATTCGCATTGGTCTCCCCTAGCTTGTTCGTAGCCGCAGTGGGGGCACGTGCCTTCAACAAAGCGGTCGGGGAGAAATCTTTGGTCCTTTTCACAATAAGGTAGGTTAACGTTTTCCGTATACACATAACCATTCGCGTATACTTTTCGGTAGAGGTCTTGGGTATACCGAATGTGGACGGGGTTTTCGGTCCTGGTGTAATTGTCAAATCGTATATTGTACACATCTAGCAAGTTGCAGATTTGCTTGTGAATCTCATCCGTCAGCTGCTTCGGTGGGACACCTTTCCTTACCGCTTCTACTTCAATGGGTGTTCCATGCTCGTCCGAGCCAGTTACCGCTATGACCTCTTCGCCTTTGAGGCGGAGGTATCTGGTGTAGACGTCCGCGCTGAGGAGGTGGATGAATGTTCCAAGGTGGGGAACGGAGTTTACGTAAGGCCAAGCAGAGTTGATGATCCATTTACCCATTCATCACCATCTCCAGTCGGCCCCGCATTCCAAAGAACAAGAAAGCAGTGAGTTCTTCTCGTGCCCTTGTGATGAGCTTTAGTTGCGGCCCCTCCGACAGCTTCCTCAAGCTAGCCTCCCCGTAACCACATTAACATTTCTTTCCCAAAGGGGAACGAAGAAATATGGCTATTCGTAATCTACTGCTGGAAATCAACCTTGAGCGGAGATTACAACAAGCTACTTGAACGAGCCTATGCCAACCTGCCTAAGGCGGTTGGAACGGGGGAAAGGTTCGAGATACCGAGAGTCGTTGGTATACGGATGGGTAGGAGGACCATTATTCAGAATTTTGGTGATATAAGCAGCAAGATCAATCGTGAGCCTCACCATTTGCTCAAGTTTCTATCCAGAGAACTCGCGACTGCTGCATCCCTGGATGGCGCGAGGGCGATATTCCAAGGCAGGTTCGATGTAGGAACCGTGACGCGGCTTCTCAACATTTACGCCCAGCGGTATGTAATCTGCCCCATATGCAATCGGCCTGACACGAAGATTGAGAAAGAAGGGCGGTACCTTTTCCTCCGCTGTGAAGCCTGCGGCGCGAAGTCTTCCATCCTTCCAGTCTGAGAAAGTGTGCCCCCACATGAATCAGGTTTATCTCCGTGTTTTCAAGGACGCAAAGTATACTCTCGTAGCCGCTTGCGATTCCGAACTACTCGGGGCAACCTTTCGCGAGGGAAAGTTGAGGCTAGAAGTAAAGGTAGATTTCTACAGGGGCGTTTCCACCAATATCCACGACGCTCTTCAGGCGATTGGTGCGGCTGACATAGCCAACCTCGTCGGTGAGGGCATAGTCGAAGCTGCAGTTCAGAAGGGATTCGTAAGCCCTTCCGCAATCGTCCATATCGGCGGCGTTCCGCACGTCCAAATGGTTCGCATGTGAATTACGCTGAAAGGGAAACGCTGGCAAACGTCTAATATCCTTATTTAGGCTGGTCGAATTATTATCGCGACGTAACTTCGGTGGAAGAGTGTGGGTAAAAAGAAGGTTCTGAGTGAAGGGGAACTCCGGGAAATGGTCATGCCCGATGAGGGGCAACTGCTCGGGATTGTAACCCAGATGCTGGGCTACGATCGGCTCATGGTCAAATGTGGAGATGGCCACGAAAGAGTGTGCCGTATCCGCGGCAAGATGAAGCGCCGAGTCTGGATCAAAGTCAACGACACGGTCTTGGTTGCCCCATGGGATTTTCAAACCGACTCGAGGGGCGACATCCTCTGGCGGTACACGGAAAGCCAATCTAATTGGCTAAGGAGCCAAGGCCGTCTAGCTGTCTAGCCATCATTAGATGAGCTTGTTTGGTGGTGTAAGTGGAGTCCTTAGCCGAGCGGAAGCTACGACGTAAGGTTGCACACTACGAGGAAAAGCGGCTAATGAGAGAGAAACGTAGCGAGGAAATGGAATCTCTCGAAGAAGTTTTCGACAAATCGACGCTGATGATAGTATATCGCCTGTTAAACCGAGGATATATCTCAAACATCAATGGGGTAGTGCGCTCGGGCAAAGAATCGCGCCTGTATTGGGGAGTAGGTCGAAGAAGAAAATTAGTGGCGATTAAGATCTTCTTGACAACATCAGCGGAATTCGTCAGCGGGAGGATGATGTACATAAAAGGCGATGAAAGGTTCAAGAACACTAGAAAGGATACAAGGTCGCTCGTCAACCTTTGGGCCCTGAAGGAATTCAGGAACCTACAACAAGCGCGAGACGCGGGCGTCCGAGTGCCGGTCCCATTGAAGGTTGAGGGAAACGTGCTGCTAATGGAATTTATCGGAAGAAACGGAAACCCCGCTCCGCTGCTAAGAGAAACTCCGCTTGACCACCCAGCACGAGTCTACGACAAGATTGTTGGAGCTGTGAGAACGCTCTACCAAAAGGCGCGACTCGTACACGGCGACCTAAGTGAATATAACATAATGCTAGTTGACCTCGAACCGGTAATCTTTGACTTTGCCCAAGCCGTTCCTCCGGAACACCCAATGGCCCGCAACTTTCTTGAGAGGGACTTGGTTCGCATGAACACATATTTCTCCCGAATCGGTGTGACCGTACCACCCATCGAGAGATTGACGAAGTGGGTGACAGGCGAAGATGTCGACACGAATTAGCACAACGATCCCCTTCGAGCGCATGGGTGTGCTCATCGGAAAAGAAGGTTCCACCAAAAGCAAGATTGAAGACGCGTTCAAAGCACGCTTGCTAATCCAAAGCCAAGGCGGCGTCGTAGAAATCGTTCCCAGAGAAGATTCGGACGACCCGACCACCATCCTTCGTGCCCGCGATGTGGTTCTCGCGATTGGGCGTGGCTTTTCCCCAGAAAGAGCTATGGAACTTGTCGATGACGACATCGTTCTAGATATCATCGACCTAAGGGAAATGTTCGGAAGAAATGAAAACGATATTGCGAGGTTAAAGGGCCGGGTGATTGGGCGTGAAGGCAAGATTCGCAGGTTAATAGAGGAAATGACCGATGCGAAAGTTTCGGTCTACGGTCATACTATTTCTACGATCGGCGAATATGAGGACGTGACTGCTGCGAGGGAAGCAATTGAACTATTACTCAAAGGTAAACAGCATTCCACTGTGTACAAACTGCTTAGAAAGATAAAGAGCGAGAGCAAGAAAAGAGAAACCCTTGAGCTATGGGAGAAACCGCCTACGTGATGCGGAGCAACCATCATCAGCTTTATGCCCCACCTTCAACAAGATAGGCGAACCCTGATGGTCGTTCAAGAAGTATTCCAGGAAATATCGGCGGCAGATTTCTTCTACCGTAACCGGGACATCGCAGGATTCACGAACCCAACGAGGGCTATCTACTCTACTATCCGTGAGTTACTCGAAAATTCACTCGACGCCTGCGAAACACGCGAAATTCCTCCTGACATCTATCTGCGAGTATCGCACGAATCGGGTCCGACAGATGGGCCGGGCGTCTATAGGGTCCACATTGAAGACAACGGCATTGGGATACCTCACGATATCATACCCTCCGCCTTCGGCCAAGTTCTCTTCGGATCCAAGTACAAGCTTCGACAGACCCGAGGAACCTTCGGGTTGGGCGGCAAGATGGCCATACTTTACGGACAGATCACGACCCACGGCACAGCAACCATAATGTCCAGCACTGGTCGAACAAAGATACACCAATACGATCTGATGATTGACATCCAAAAGAACAAACCAGTCATTGTCAAGCACAAGACGCACCCAAACGATAGTCATTGGCACGGGGCCGTTATCGAATTCTCCACCGAAGCAGACTACACCCGTGCGATGTCCAAGATTCTCGACTATCTAATGGCAACCGCGATCGTCGCTCCATACGCAACTATAACTTACGTGGACCCGAGGGGCAGGCTCTACAGGTTCGATCGTGGCACAGTACAAATGCCAAAACCGCCGCAAGAAACCCTACCACACCCGTACGGCGTCGACGTCGAAACGATGACGCGCCTTATCGAATTAACTAAGGAACATACGCTCGTCGGTTTCATGAAAACTCACTTTCACAGAGTCGGTCGCACAATCGCCACTTCATTCCTGACACAAGTAGACATCCCTGCCAAGAAAAACCCGAAGAAACTGACACCTGAAGAGATCGTCAAAATCGTAAACGCAATGAAAAACTACAAGTTCCTAGCCCCAGATGCAAGTTGCCTGTCACCGCTTGGGGAAGAATTGCTTGAAGCCGGAATCAAGAAGGAACTCGCTCCCGAATTCGTAGCCGTTTATCAAAGAAAACCATCAGCCTACTCCGGTTTCCCATTCATTGTTGAAGTGGGCATAGCCTACGGCGGGCAAATTGAGGCCGGTGGAGGAATCAAGCTTTTCAGATTCGCCAATAAGATTCCGTTGCTCTTCGACGAGGCGAGTGACGTATCATGGAAAGTTGTAAACACAGAGGTTGACTGGCGGCACTACAAAGCCTCGCCTGAGATGCCGATAGCGGTTTTCGTTCACATTTGTTCCACGAAGGTACCGTACAAAACTGTGGGCAAGGAATTCATCGCCGATCGCCCCGACGTGGAACGTGAAGTGCTTAACGCAGTTCGTGAGGTCGCCCGTAGACTCTCGTTATTCCTTTCGAAAAAGATTCACTTAGCACACGACAAGCACAGGCTTGACGTGTTCCAGAAATACCTTCCAAAGATCGCTTCTTTCTCGGCCAAGCTTGCTAAGAAGGATAAGCCCCCAGATGTTTCGCCGTTACTCAGGAGTGTTTTGAGGTATGAAAAAGAAGAAAGTGAAGACGACCAAGGAGAGCAAGTCTAGTCGAGTCGAGCAACGAAGAGGCTTGGTATTAGACAGCCTCAAGACTTTGGGTGGACAAATCTACTCGCAACTCTCCCAGAAGCAATGGCCCTCGGTCCGAATGCCTAGCCGGTCGATAAAGAACATACGCTACGATGAAAAAACCCGGCAATACGTGCTCGGCGAGCATTACGTGAGGCGTAGCGCCCGAAACATAAGGCATGTCAGGCCACTAACGCAGCTCGTCTGGACCGGGTCCTTCGTTGACGAACTGGCACGCGAAGGGAAGACCTCAACATTGAGAGACGTATTCTACTCAGCGCAAGCTTACGAAATGAGCTTCGCAGATCAAGCGGAAAGTGACGATATAATTACTGACCTTGAAACAGTTCTTGGGTACTCTAGAGAGGACTTTAACGTATTTCCTGAGGAGCGTAGCGCAATCTTCGGCGATCTAACCATCCAGTATACAGTTCGCGGATATGAAGGTAAGGAGCTCAACCTATCGTCGCACCCAGACGGGATGATGATCGGGCCGGCGCTTACGAACGCAGAATTTGCTGATTGTAAAGCTGACAAGATTATTGCTATCGAGAAAGGCGGGCTCTTCACACGTTTTATTGAGGAGAGGGTTCACGAGAAGTACAAGGCTTTATTGATTCACACTGCAGGCCAGGCACCGCGCGCAACACGAGCGCTCCTTCGAAGATTGAACAAAGAATTGGGGCTCCCAGTGTACATTTTCTGCGACGCAGACCCCTGGGGAATGCACATAGCCAATGTCATTATATCCGGCTCAGCAAACGCCGCCCACCTTCGGGAACTAAACACTCCAGACGCCAAATGGGCGGGGGTGTGGGCCTCTGACATTGTAGATTACAAACTTCCAAGCGACCCTCTAACAGACCTCGACATAAAGAGGCTCTATGAACTTGAGAAGGACCCTAGGTATAACGGAAAGCTATGGAAAGATGAAATTGCAACATTCCTGAAAGTTAAGAAAAAAGCAGAACAAGAAGCTTTCAGCCGATACGGGTTGGCCTACATCGTAGACAAATATTTGCCAGCCAAACTGAAAGAAATCGGCTGAACTCCAAGCTATCGCCATTTTCGCTATGAGGCGAATGAAGCTAGGGCATCCATTTCTTGAGGGAACGCTGCACGGCAAGCGCTACGATCGTTGAAAAGGCCACCGTGAGGAGTCGTTCGATTGGGTAAGCCAAGAAAATGATGCGCCACGAAAGGGCCAAACTAGATGGGCTAACTCCCCCAACCACTCCGACTGCTAATTCGTAAAGAAGCCCTCCTACGAGGTGTTGTGCCATTGTTCCCACAAAGGCCAACGTGCCTATGGCGACTATCTGCCGGTAACCATGGCCACTCAACCAAGCAGGAACCTTGGCCGCTATTGGTGATAGGAGAACGATTAGTGCAACAATATGAAGCCACGTGTAAGGCACATACCCGTAGCCAAACAACAGGCTGTAGGGGCTAAGTACAAACGCGAAAAAGATTGCGACATAAATGCCCCGCGCTGTTCTATAGCGCCCTTTGAGCAGAAGGGCAGCTATCGCTACGTCCGCGACAGCGGGTAGGAAATCTAGGCCGAAGAAGATAGGGGGCCTTAAGCCGTAAGCCAAGGTCGTCCCAATCACCACGGAAAGTACGCCGCCCCATAAGCCGCACAGCATGGCAATCGTAGTCAGCAGGAAATCGGCTGCACTGAATCGGCCGGATATACCGACCATTTGAAAAGTGGGGATAGTCCGAAGCACGAAGTAGACTGCGGCAAAGGACGCGGCCAACGTAACTTGACGTGTCTTTATTCTATGATGATCTAAGGAGTGCATGGGTATTCTAATCCAAACTCTTCACGGCATCAGCGAAGGCTTGATAACTCTCATGTTCGGCCCGAGAGTCAAAATATGCAATGAAATAACTCGTCTCCGGGTCAGTCTGATCCCGCAAGTTCCTAGACATGTTTTCCACCATTTCTGAATAGTTCCTTGTTGGCTGAGCAAGTTGCCGATATGTTCCAGACCATGATTTGACGATACTGCTTGGATTACGCCCGAATTCGGCGCACTTCTTAGCGAGATAAGTGCTGCGTCGTTCCAACTCATCCTTACGAAGGCCCCAATAGTTCCATCCGTCAGCAAACTCTGCAACAATATCCAAAATCCTGAGATGCTTTCCTCCAATCCAGATTGGAGGATGGGGGTGTTGTTTTGGTTTAGGAACGTTTACTGCCTTTGTAATCTTGTAATGCTTTCCTTGAAAAGTGCTTTCATCCTTTGTCCACAGGGCTTTCAGAATGAGGATGCTTTCCTTTAGGCGTTCCATTCGTTCTTCTAGACCGGGATATCCATAGCCATAAGAGTTCAATTCGTTACGACTCATTTTGTCTCCAGTTCCAAGGCCGAGTATGAGCCGGCCGCCGCTGATGTTGTCGACGGTGCTCGACATTTTGGCCAGCAAACTCGGATTGCGTAGAGCAATGTTCGTAACTAAACTACCCACCTTTACGGTCTCCGTGCGTCCAGCAATTGCCGACATCGTGGTCCAGCACTCTAACACTCGGCCGGAGCGCGACCAGAAAGGTGAAAGGTGGTCATAGACCCACAGGCTGTCATATCCAAGCCTCTCGCAATTTTTCGCCACGTCCACTAGGCGGTCGAAGTCATCAAGGTCTTGGGGAAGCTGGCATCCAAACCTCATTTTGGGCAAACGACAAGGCTCCAATTGTAGGCGCTAGGTTTCGCAGGAGTACAGGTCATGGTCTAGCTACGCAGCACGCGGCGTTTTGGCGTGTAAATCGCAAATACGCCTTTCCACAACGCATCGTAAGCTCTGCTCATAGTTTCTATGAAGCGGGTACTATTGGTCCAGAAACCCACGTCAGCGCCCACCTCGGCGTTATTGTCGTCGGGCAGTCTCTCGAACAGCATTAACTCTCTTTGGTCCGCAATCGCAATTCCCGCCGGGCCAAGAGCTTCAGAATAACGTAATTCGGAGACGGGTACGAGCTTGCGTGCACCTTCTGTATTCTCGCTTGTGATGGGTGCAATGATGCGTATCTTTACTCCTCGAGCCTTTGCTTCCTTGAGCTGGCCGAAGTGGAAGTTCGCCAGAGCCTGGATTCCCCTCATCGTCGTCCATATCTCAACGCTCTGGTTGGCTGATGTGATCATCTCGTTGAGTTTGCCGCTTACTTCTGGTCTTCCTTTGAATATTCTAAGGTCGTCAGGGAGTATTCCTTTTCGCACTGCCTCTAAACGGCCTTCAGCTGGCGTGCCTGAATTCCACATCTCCTCAAAGTAGGCTTGGAGGTTTCTCACGAAGGCGCGGCTGTTGATCCATAGTGCAACCTCTTCCTCTGTTCTCGGGCTCTCGTCGACAGTTGTAATTTCGAAGAGGGCTTCACTATCATCGACTATAGAAACCCTAGGAATCGGTTTCGCCTTTAGGTCGAGATGCCTTATCTCGATCCTCTCGCGAAACTTCTCTACAATTTGTAAATTGCTTTGATTGATCGCTGTAATCACACGAACGCGAACGCCATTCTTCGCTGCGTTTCCAAGCAAGTCAAACAAATCTGACGTATCGGCCCGTATCACTTCCGATGGTGATAGAACAGTCATGACCGATTTCTGGGCTTGGCTGTACATACCGTGCAACCGCTGCTCAATTCGAAGCCTTCCTCCCACTACCTGAAATCGTTCAACTTCTTGACTGACAGGTTCGACGCGCACATCATCGAATTGGCGACGCAAATCTTCGCCGCGTTGCTCGAGAATCCTCAACCTCGTCTTTCTCTCGTCGATTAGGATGCGCAGGCACCTGTCAAATGGAACAGATTGGAAGCGCACCGGCCTTTCGAGCGTGGCTTCTACCAGTCCACGACGTTGAAGGTTCCGTATTGTCCTGTAAGTTTCCGTGCGGTTGATTTGCACCGCGCGAGCCACTTCACTGGCTTTTGAGGGCCCGGTCTTTGCGAGGAAGACTAGGACGCGAGCCTCATTGCGGGTTAATCCATAATCCTGTAGCTGCGCGACAATGTCGTTGACCGCTTGTACTTGGATTGAACCCGTATGGCTCGTTGATTATGCGCCTCGCCTGAATTGTCTGATACGGAAGCGACAAGGCTCATATAAACACGAGCGCCAATACATCAAAAACTTTAACCGACGACATGGAATCAGGCTTTGAAGCCAGTTCAATTTCAGAGTAGGCTACTGTGCGCCCGTGCGCACCTTCGTGTGAGCCCGTTCGGCGCCGTATGGTTTGAAGGCCGTACCGTTGCCACCATAGAATTTCATGAACCACTCGACCCAGTGAAGTCGAAGCGACTGCATGAACACAAAAGCTGTTTCCAAGATCAGTATTAGAACGATCGTTAGGGCTGAGAAAAGCACGTACCCTAGAGCTGTCCCAGCAACAGTGCCCCAAGCCATGAAGAAGACTAGAACTCCTAGGAAGAGCCGGAGGAAGACGTCGTCGATCAGTTTCATGGCCAGAATTCGAACATAGGAAATCGTGTGGGATAGGGACGACAAGAGATTTTCGAAGCCGTGCATAAGACCCATGGACCCTTCTGCCCAAAGCTTCAGCACCATCATAGCGATGAGCGGGACTTCTATCCTAAGGAAGATGTCGACCGTGTTCTTGGAGTCGAAGAGGTAATTTGGAAATCTCAGTCCATATTGAAGCAACGTAATCCCAAATGCGCCGTAGAACCAGAGCCAAACAAGCGGGCCAGAAACCAATTCGCGATATTCCCTAGCGTAGGCCTTGTTGAATATGTCCAAGCATAGGCCTGACATGATATGGATCACTCCGATAGTAATGGACAGCCTCAGCATCAGTCGAATATTTTCGAAAGGTTCGAACCAGAGAGGTCCCGGGAGGCCCGTGACCATTCGGAACCATGCGACGCTGCCGAAAACTGTCCCGTAGAGGAATCCTACAACGATCGCTGAGCCGCCACTGAGCACGAGTAATGGCGCTCCTTGAATTATCATGTTGAACACTCCTCCTAAACCGCCGTAAGCATTGTCTGGAATAACCAACCCCTGCCTCTTCTTGATCCAGAATATGGTTGAAACAACCATCACTACAAACCCGTTACCCACATCGCCAAACATGAATCCGAAAAAGAGTGGGTAGGTGACGAGCCACAATACAGTGGGGTCAACCTCATCACTGTTTGGGATGCCGAAGCCAACGGTCAACTTTTCGAAAATCTGAAGCACTGGGAGTTTCGGCTTCGAGACATTAGTCGGCGCATCCTTACTCACCCAATCCTTCATTATCACTTCCCCGCCGCACATCTCGTAAAGCGCAGATCTGATGGTGCTGATTCTTGAGGCGGGCATCCACCCTTCAATCATAGAAGTCGATTCTGTCTTGCCAGTGTACGCCTTGGCCTGTTCGAAGGCTCTCTCTGCACCGATAATCTCCCTGTTGATTAGAAGGAAATCGCCATCGGTTCGGCTTATTTCAGTAAGCTTCTCTTTGAGTTCCCTAAGCCTCCGCTTCGACTCTTCGATTCTGCTAGTGTCCTCATATGCCAACCGTTTGCCTCTACTCGCGGCCTTCAGTTTGAGGCCTAGCGTCTGCGTGATCGTGTTAGCGATCGCTTTTTCGTCACGCTTCTTGGCTAGGATCTTGGCCACATTATCTGAAATGTCCTTGACAACGGCGTCCTCCAATGCCTTAGCTTGGACTATTTCTTCAAGCTGCCCAGTTACCTTAATCTCTGAAGGTTTAAGGGTCTGGAAGATACCGGCGACGATTTCTTCGAGCCTATGTCTTCCTTCGGGTGAATTTACGTTCTCGATTTTTGTGATTTCCTCTATGCTGGCGTGCAGCTGCCGTTCTGCGTAGGCAATCAATGATTCGAGGGTTTGGGATTCGTTTGTGAGTGTGGTTACTTGCTGTTCGATTACAGCCACTCGCTTCTAGGTATCGGCGATTTGCTCATCAGAGATTCTTCGGTCCACTTGAACTTGTTTCGAATGCAGCGATGTGAGTTGAAGTGCTGCGATGATTGAACTGATTTTTGATTCAAGTGTCGTAAGTCGGTAGAGTCTATCAGAGACTGTTGTTGAGGTTACGCCGCCACCGTACCCCTTGATCATTTCCTTAACGTCAAGGAGTTCAATCGCGTTCTGTTCGCGGAGGTAGAGCATGACGTCATCGAACTTTCTTTGCGGGACAATGATCTCAACCCGCCTCATTCTGGTAGGCAGCAGCATGTAGTAATTACTCCTGTTAATTCAAAGCGACTTAGACTGCTTCTTGCCGCTCCCTCTCGCGCATTCTTCGACTTTTTTGTTTCTGCGTTATTAGGCGTTTAAGTCTGTCCGTTATGAGGTCATATATGACTGGGAGTTCATAACCGCCTTCCGAATAGCTGTAAGCGTTCCTAGGCGTCTTGATATGAATCGTCACTTCATACCGACCTCGCTCTCTACCTGGCTTCGTGAATTTTGATTTTATTACAGACCTCGCTTCGAGCATGTCTGGAAAACTCCGGTGCAGTTGACTAATGGTTCGTTTGAACTTCGCTTTCGTTGCTTCAGCCTCGAACGGATCCTCGGGAAGTCCAACCATAAAGACTGGGACTTCAGGTTCAGGCTCTGCCTCAGTAAGGAGGGTCATGAAATCTCTTTGGGTGGCTATCCCTTGGAGTTCTTCCCATTGTGTGACGAGAATACAAGTTCTCGCGCTCTTTAGCATCATACCCAAAGCTTGTTCGGCGCTAGTTTCAGGAGAACAGGTCAAAGGATCCCGCTCCATAGCATCGCTAACCAGATACTCGAGGTTGTGCCGGGTTTCGGGTTTCATCGATTTGCTTCCAACCCGTTCTGGTGGGGCCATGCTTGTAACGATTTGAAATGATGTTATGACTCCAGCTATTCTACCTCTTGTAGTCACCGGTAGGTGGTCGATTCGTTTTCGAACCATGAGTTCTCTCGCTTTCCCAACCGGCGCCGTGTCGTCGAGGGTTATGGGATCCTTTGTCGCTAGAGAAGCGAGTCGTATGTCAGCACCGAGCTTACCTTTCAATTCTAGTAGGATGCTCCCGCAGTTCACTTGACCGATGATTTTCCGACCTTCAGAAATGGGCACGGCTCTTACTCTGTAGTCTGCCATCAGCCTAGCCGCTTCGCTGACCAGCGCATCTCTCTCAAGCGTGGGTATGTATGACATAACGGCGCTGATTTTGGTAGTTTCAATGTTGTTTGTCTTCAAAATGTCCCTCGCGCATATCATTCCGCACCGAGTGGCTTCCGGAACGAAAACTTCGTAGACACCTCGTTCCCTCAGCAAGCCTACTATTTTGGTGAGGTTGCTGTCGGCTGATGATTCAACTAGGCTTGAAACGAGTGTATCTAAGTGGCGGCCTTTCAGTTCTTCAACATACTTAGGCAAAGTTGCAACTGACAAAAGGAGTGTCTCATCCTAAGCTGCGATTTACCCGGCGGCCCTTACAAAACCATGGTCTTGCAAATAAGTTCCGTAGTACGACAATGCCCAGAGTGCACGAGCGGCCCTTTCGGGTACCGAGTAGGATGGTATGCCCCTCTTCTCAAACGCCATTCTCATTGTTTCGGCCATTTCCGTTCCGCCCATGTCGCATACTGTAACAGGTTTCCCGTATTTTGGTATGGTTTTCGCGATCTTATCCGCAGCATCATCTAGTATCGTCGGAGCGTGGTGCAACGTAATCAAGACGAGCCCTCCTATTTCGGAATCGTCCAAGATCGTTGATAGGGCGAGCGCAAACATCTCGCTCGTGGCCTCTGCTGAAAGGTCCATGGGATTGAATCCTGAAAGGACCGGCAGAAGCAGCTTCTTCGCCTTGAGGTCATCGAATTTCGACATGATTCGTTCAGAAAACTTCTGCACCTTCAACCCAGACTCTTCTAGTGCATCAGCCGCAATAATTCCTGGTCCGCCAGCGTTCGTCAGAACGGCTACACTTTGAGTATATGCTGGGGGTTGAAGGGCTAACGCACGCCCGAAGTCGAACAACTCTTCAACGTTTCGCACCCTTATGATTCCTACTTGCTTGAACGCTCCCTCGTAAATCTGCTCGGTCCCGGCTAGAGCTGCGGTATGTGATGCGGCGGCTCTAGTCCCCGCCTCCGTCCTACCTGACTTGAGCGCAACAATCGGTTTCTTCCTTGTAGTCTCCTTTGCCCTCTCAAGGAATTCTCTTCCTTTGGCGAGGCCTTCAACGTACATCATAATTACTTTGGTTTGGTCGTCGTTCGCGAAATATTCGAGGAATTCATCTTCTGTCACGTCACACCTATTCCCATAACTTACGAAACCACGTATGCCCATCCCATGGCCTGCCATGTAGTCTAACGCCGCTGCACCGAACGCCCCGCTCTGGGTTAGAAACGAGACTGAACCAGGCCTTGGACGTGGGGTCGCGATGACTTCGCGCCCGTCCGAAAGGAATTTTGTTTCCGGTAGGAAAAGCGTGTCCATGCCAGTATAAGCATCATAGATTCCCAGGCAGTTCGGCCCTACAACTCTGACTCCGTATCTTCTTGCTACGTCTACAAGTTTTTCTTCTAATGCTTTGTTGCCGACCTCTGCGAATCCAGACGATATTACTATCGCTGCGTTAGCCCCGGCTTTTCCAGCTTCTTCGATCACATCTGGGACGCCTTCAGCGGGGATAGCAACAACGATTGTCTCGACACGCCTCTTGATCGCTGAGATGGAAGGGTAGCTTCTCTGGCCGAGGATTTCGTCGTGATTCGGGTTTACTAGGAAAACTTCGCCTTTGAAAATTCCTCTCGCATGATTGGCCACCATATTTTGGGCCATGACGTAGCCTATGCGAAGGGGTGTGGACGATGCACCAACAATGGCTAGGGATTTGGGGTCAAAGAATGAGTCTAGGCTACGACCTTCCTTAGGTATTGAACGTCTCCCCCGCTCTTCCGCTCTTTCCAGAATTGACACATGTCGCTATTGCTTTCAAGGTAGCGGTTCATTGCGACCTCAGCGACCATTTGAGCGGAGCGGGATATTTCCGCTAGGTTCCATACTATGCCTCTTAGTGCTAGAGCTAGTTTAGGCTCTTGAACCGATGCCACGACGAGTTCTATGACCTCTTTTTCCATTTCTTCAGCCTGTTTTGAGCGAGCCATAATTTCGTTTGCCATCACGACATCCAACATGCTAAGTGAATCCATTCCATTTTTCGATATGGCGATGGTTTCAGCTCCAAACTTGCACACTTCGTCGATTACTGAGGAGTATTCAAGGCAGTTCTCATCGGCCATGGAGAGAACTAGATTGGCGATCGATTCGCTACAGTCAGCCATCTCTTCGAGGTATTTTGACACAGCCCGATAGCCTACAGCGTGAGTTGCCGATTCTATTCCGACATGCCGCGACAGTGGTATCTTCGATATTGCCCTGAATATTTGTCGCAGGATCAGCCAGTATAGACGGTCGGCTTCGTTCTCAAGTTCTAGCACGTCTAAGGCTAGGGAAAATTTTCTGTCCATTAAGGCCTGCATGGCCGTCTCGAGCATCGAGACAGCTACTTTGTGTAGGCGTGTGAGTAGGCCTGTGACCGTGAATTTGGAAGGGTCAAGAAAGCATTGGATCATGGTCTCCTTTGGTGTTTGCTCGACGATGCCAAGACCGCTCAGTCTTCTTGTCGAGTCCCGGATTTCAGCCAGTTGTTCCGCTTTTAGTTCTGTAGTTGATGATACTACGATGGTGTCGCGGCCTAAGATGTAGTTGCCCGTAATCATTCTTGAGAGGAACTCTCGGTCCTTGCAGGCGTCGGCGTTTATTTTGCAGACCGTCATCTCTTCAGATTCCATCTCGCTGCCGGGTGTCACGATGAGTTCGCCGAATTCGGAAAGTCGAAGTGTGACTACACCGCCCTGCTTTAGTCCAACTTGTCTAACCCAATCTCTGGGAAGGGATACGGTTAATGTCGAATGTCCGACTCTCTGGACCTTTCTTATCTCCAATACTGCTTCACTCTAGTCATTACTCTGATCTGATGCGGAAATCGAAACTACTTTGAGCTGGAGAAGCCAGTTATATATTCCGCCGCTTTTCTATATAGAGAATAGGCATCACCTGACGGCCAGTTCCCTCAATTCTAGGCCTCGGCTACGGGTTCGCTTTCATTCACGGTTGTCGGTAGAACCATCCGGACGCTTGTTATCGTGCATTCGTCACCGCCCTCGATACTCAGAGCGCTACCACATCGCGGGCAGATGAGGGGCGGTATTCCAAAGTGAAAGGACAAATCGCCCTCGGGGTCAAATTCACCATGATACTCGCAGTGAGTACACCTTAGGCTTCCGGCCGACTCCTCTACCGTCAACTTGGAGCCTTCGAGAATAGTGCCCTTGGCAAGTATGCCATACGAGAAGCTCAACTGCTCGGTCGATAGGGCTCTGAGTTTTCCAATTCTCATGTGAACCGCCAACACCTTACTCGCCCCCTGCTTATTTGCGAGGTCGAGAAGCGATTCTACAATTGATGTGGCAAAAGAGAACTCATGCATATTCTAAATCACTAACTCAACCCGAGTGCTTTGATGACTTCTTCGATGCCTTTTCCGTTCTTGCAACTTGTGGGAACAGTAACCGCCCTTGGGTTCAGTTTAGCAACATCGGCGCTTAGTTTCTCGGGTTCAACATCCATCGCCTTAGCCAAGTCTACCTTGTTTACGGCCACGACGTTGGCGTCGAGAAACATCATCGGGTGCTTGAGAACCATGTAGGGGCCCTCCGTTACGCTGATCACGACCAATCGTCTATCGGACCCAAGCGGAAACTCGGCTGGGCAAATCAGGTTTCCTACGTTCTCAATGAAGATCAGGTCAAGTCGATCCAATGGCATACGGTCCAAGGCTTTTCTGATGAGGTTCGCGTCCAGGTGGCATTCTTTGCCTGTGTTGACTTGAACGGTCGGGACTCCCTCAGAGGCTATGAGCTCAGAATCAATCGTTGTAGTTACGTCTCCCTCAATTACTGCGATTCGGTGTTTGTTCTTCAGTCTAGAAACGATAGCCTTGATGAGCGAGGTTTTGCCCGATCCAACCGAACCCATGACATCGATTGCGTGGATCTTGTTGGCATCTAGCTTTTTCTTATTCTCGTCGGCGAGGCGTTGGTTCTCTCTCAGTATGTCAATCTCAAGTTCCACGTCGAATACCTCGCCCTCGGCAGACGTTATGACTTCTGGGGGCCTAGTCAAGTGGAACGCACCTAAATCGGGCTGTGGTTCCTCGGGTTATGAAGGTGATTGCTGGTTTCCTTATCAATCGTCGTCGCCGTTTTGACTGGGTACATCCTAGAGGTTACGAAGAGTTTCTCCTTTGCGCTTGTGGCCGGGAGTGCGGCGGCGTAGTTTGGGGCGGTTTCGGCTGTCATCCCAATCAAGCCGCAACGAGCAGACTGATTCCGACCTACGGGTCGATAAAATACATAGAATATCAACAGAACCGCTAAGAGTAATTACCTGGCTTTTTCACGCGAGAGGCGTATGCTAAATCGGCAGCTTTTGGCATTACTACGGGATCAGCTAGACCACGAGGAACATGAAACCGAAGTGTATGCCAAGAAGGTCAGAGAAACCAAGCATAGCGTCGTTAAGATTCTCTACGCCAAACTCATGCGGGACACGATGCAACATGCCGATGTAATCAACTGCGCAATCAATTACCTCGCCACGAACCAGTGGGAACTACTTGCACCGGTCAACGAGAGCCGGGAAGAATTGCTGAGACTTATGGATATGGAAGAGAATGCCCTCCGCCTTTTTACTTCAGCAACGGAACAGGTCAGAGACCCGCACCTAAAGACCCTGCTCACGATGCTCGCATTGGACGAAGAACAGCATTACGCGATGCTGCGCTACGTATTGGAGAATTTTGTTGATAGAAAGGAGGCCGTAAAGGCTTGACCGAAACTATAACGATCCCTCAACCTAGGGCTTCAGTTAAGATCTTGGATGAGCAGTGCAAAGCCTGTGAACTGTGCGTCGTCGTTTGCCCACAGGGCAACCTCAAGCTCTCCACGAAACTAAATCATGCTGGCTTCCACCCAGCGGAATTCACGTATCGAGGAACGAAAGGAGACTGCACGGGATGCGCCATCTGTTACTGGGTCTGCCCAGATTTCGCCATAAGCGAGATCCAGGTGAAAGCATAGATGTCGAAACAACGAGTTTACCTAAAGGGTAACGAGGCCCTGGCATACGGCGCGCTCGAAGCAGGCCTCAACGCGTACTTCGCATATCCAATAACCCCATCAAGCGAAATCCCAGAAACCCTAGCAAAAGAGTTTGGCAACAAGAAATACCCAGAATACAAATACTTCTTGCAAGCCGCGAGCGAACTAGAAGCCATCAACATGGTCCTTGGAGCCGCATCCGGCGGTGTACGCGCGATGACTGCCACCTCTAGCCCAGGTTTCAGCCTGAAACAGGAGGGGTTGTCATATGCGGCTGGAATGGAACTTCCATTCCTAGTGGTTGATATTTGCCGAGCGGGGCCAGGCCTAGGCAACCTTGGACCGGAACAGAGCGATTACTTCCAGGCGACCAAAGGGGGCGGACATGGCGACTATCGGTTATTCGTCTTGGCTCCGGCCTCAGTACAAGAAATGGCTGTCTTCCCGAGGATTGGATTTGACCTGGCATTCAAGTACAGGAACCCAACGCTGATTTTGGGAGATGCTTTCACAGGCCAATTGAAGGAGGACGTGGAGTTCCCGGAGTTCACGCCACCAAAGTATGATGTGTCCACCTGGGCTGCAACAGGGGCTAAGGGTCGCGGGCCACACATACTCAACTCGTTAGAACTCGACTACCAGAAGCAGTACAAGCACGTGGGTAGAATCTTTGAGAAATACAAGCTGGCAGAAGCGAACGAGGTTAGGTTTGAGTCTTACTTAACTGAAGATGCTGAGAAAGTGATCGTTGCCTTCGGTATTGTGTCACGAATCGCAAAGGGCGCCATTAACAAACTTCGTTCGAACGGGGTCAAGGTCGGCCTCTTCAGGCCAATTACGCTTTGGCCTTTTCCGAAACTCGCGCTGAGAAAACTCGCTTCGCAAGGAAAGCAGTTCTTGGATGTCGAGTTGAACACCGGTCAAATGTGTGAAGATGTGAAGCTCGCCGTCGGCGAGGGTGTAACCGTCGACTTTCTAGGCAAATGGGGCGGAATCGTCCCGACCGAAGCTGAAATAGAAAGTAAGCTGCGACATCTGGAGGTGTTAGCGGCATGAGTCAACTTTCTCTCAAAGTAAAGGTAGGCAAACTGGAATCTTTGACCGATAACCCAACGCACTACTGCGCAGGATGCGAACATGGCACACTCACGCGGTTGATCGCCGCCGCAATGGATGAACTACGAATTCGTGAAAAAACGGTTATGATTGACTCAGTAGGCTGCAGTGTCCTGGCTTACAATTACTTCAACTGCGACCACATCGTGGCGCCTCACGGAAGAGCTCCTGCGGTTGCCGCAGGCCTGAAGAGGGTTAAACCTGAACTCACCGTCTTCACAGTTCAGGGCGACGGAGACGCCGCCTCCATCGGGCTCTCAGAATTGGTGTACGCAGCGAAGAGAAGCACCCCGATCACAGTCTTCCTCGTGAACAACGCAATCTACGGTATGACCGGCGGCCAAATGGCGCCAACCACACTCGAAGGTCAGGTAACTAGTACCACGCCTTTCGGAAGAGACGCAGCAATGACAGGGACTGAGCTCGATGTTTCAAAACTCATCTCACAAATAGACGGAGCAGCCTACGTGAAACGTGCAAGCTTGGCAATTCAAGAACTCTCAGGCCAGAGGGGCAAGGTGTACACGATCAAGAATTTGCTTGACGCGAAGAAATCGGTGGAGAACGCGTTCAAAGTCCAGGCCCTGGGCGGTTTCGCCTTCGTAGAACTGCTAAGCACCTGCTCGATTAACTGGAAGATGCCTATCCTAGATGCCAAACGCTTCGTGTACGAGCACATGGCGAAGAAGTTCCCGCTAGGCGTCTACAAAGATACCTTCGGAGTTGAGAAGAAATGACAAAGACTAAGATACTGATAGCTGGGCACGGTGGCCAAGGGGTCTTGCTCCTCAGTGATTACATAGCCTACACTGCATTGCTAGAAGGCAAACATGTTGCGTACACACCATCGTACGGCCCGGAGACGCGGGGTGGCAAAGCAAAGTGCTACGTCGTGATATCAGACGAAGAAGTTGACAACCCAATAGCGGAAGAACCCGACATTGAAATAATAATGAATCAACCCTCATTGGACTTCCTCAACTACCTTCGCCCCGACGGAGTAGTCCTCTACAATACGACGCTGATCGGGACCGAAATTGACCGTGATGATGTTAAAGCATTCGGGATTCCGGCAACCCAGATAGCAGATGAATTGAAGAATGATTTTCCAACCGAGACGCAAGATACGAAAATGTTCGCCAATGCAGTAATGTTCGGCGCATTTATCGAACTGTGCCACCCACAGGTCACTGATGATCGCATTAAGGAATCTTTGAAACACTTTCTCGCTGGCAAGAAAGAAACCCTAATGTCATTGAATTACCTAGCATTGACGAAGGGTAGAGAATTCGTTCGTACCAACCCAACAACAGAATTCAAAGCCAAATCGCCGTTCCACTGTGTCCCGACGTGGGCAGCCCAATAGACCAGATTAACCGCACCAATAACGTAGAACACCCAGCCTCTCCTCGATACTTTCGTCAATGCAGTCGGGGCAGAAGTAGCCTTTTCCAGTTTCGAGGAGGCCAGGCTTAGATACATGTTGAGTTATCCAAAACTGGCTCTTGCATTTCAAACATCTGCGTTCAGTCGTGAGGATGCATGTTCGGAGCTTATCCACTTTGTCCGACGCGATTCTTCTTGCTAGGGTTTCGTTGATGCCGAGCGCTAAACATTGCTTTGGTTCCTCAGATGGAAACCCCATATCTGTTATGAGAAGTTGGTTCTTCTGTGTAATCCAGACATCAAAATTGCCGTGGAACTCACAGTCACTATTGTGATTCTCCGCTGAAGCTCCGCTCAGTCCGAGGAGGCATTTTCCGCCAGTCAGGTGACAGACGCCGCCTTCAACAAAGTTTAGGCACAACGCTTCTTCTTTCCTCGTGTTTTCCTGTTGCTCTTCATCCTATTATTTTTGGCATTTAGTGTAATTACATTACGTTGGAAAGCTTATAGCGAGCCCTAGGTCAAACCGCGCACGGGAAAGCAGGCATAGCGTGATGGTAGTGCTTTCTGACCGTGTTAGCGCACTTCACATCTCACCCATCCGCCGCGTAACAGCTCTTCTGGCCGAAGCAAGCGAGAGAAAAGAACTCGTCTCCTTTGGAGGCGGAGGGCCCAGCCTACCGCCGCCAAAAGAAGTTTCTGAGGAAATTGTGAAGAGAATCACAGAGGATCCACAGGGCACTTCGGCTTACAGCGGAACCCGCGGATACTTAGACTTGAGGAAACTCATAGCTATTGATTGGGAAAAACACCAAGGGACAAAATATACTCCGGAAAAGGAGGTCATTCTAGCCGATGGTGCCACTGAAGCCATATTCAGCGCCTACCTATCGATTTTCAACAAGAACGACGAGCTCATATTAACAGACCCAACTTACCTCGGGTACTTAGAATCGGCTCAACTGGCAGGGGCACGCATGATAAAACTGCCTGTGAGCGTAGAAGACGGGTACCAACCCAACCTTGAGTTACTCAAATCGTTGGTGACCAAACGTACGAAGGCTGTTGTCCTCCTGAGCCCGGACAATCCCACGGGCCGGATAGTCCAACCTGACTTCGTCAAGGGG